>NZ_JBVHWR010000003.1:327404-431501 GCF_055564355.1 Streptomyces sp. NPDC029152
ACGCCGGTCGCGCCGCCCTCGCCGCCGCCGGTGCCGACCGTCGGCTCACCACCGCCGTCCGTCGGCTCACCGCCACCGTCCGTCGGCTCACCGCCGCCGTCCGCCGGGGTGGACGGTGCCGTCTGGCCGTCGGTCGGCTCGCCGGTCGGCTCCTCCGTCACGGTCTGCGACGGCGTGTAGGACGGCGTGTAGGGCCGCTCCCAGTCCCCGCCGCCGGTGCCGCCGCCCCCGTGGTCCTCGCCCGTGCCCGGGTCGGAGGTCTCCTCGGTCGCCTCGTCGCTGGGCGACGAGGAGGGGGACTCGCTGCCGGTGCTCTGCGAGGTGGTGGGCGACGGGGAGGTGTCCGTGCCGCCGCCCTTGCCGTCGCCGCCGCTGTTCAGCGCCAGCGCGACGCCCGCGACGACGGCGATCACCGCGAGGACGGCCAGGATCCACAGCTTGCCCCGGCCGCTGCCCTTGTTGCCGTGCCCCTCGAAGCCTCCGTCGTCGCCGGCTCCGTAGCCGCCCGGCAGGATCTGCTGGGGGATCTGCGTGGTGCCCGGGCCGTGGTCCGGGTGCGGCAGCACCGTCGTGCCCGCCATCCCGGCCGCCGGCGTGTGCCGGCCGTCGTGCACGCCGACGGGGCCGGTGTTCCAGGTGCCGGTGTGACCGCCCTGCTCGTAGAGCATCTGCAGTCCGTACTGGACCAGTCCGCGCATCTCCTCGGCGGTCTGGAAACGGTCGTCGGGGTCCTTGGCCAGGGAGCGCATCACCAGGCCGTCGAGCTCCGGCGGGCAGGCGTCGGACGCCTCGGAGGGGGGCGTCGGGATGTCCTGGACGTGCTGGTAGACCACCGACAGCGGGGTCTCGCCGGTGAACGGCGGGCGCAGCGCCAGGAGCTCGTACAGCAGGCAGCCCGTCGCGTACAGGTCGGAGCGGTGGTCGACGGCCTTGCCGAGGGCCTGCTCCGGGGAGAGGTACTGCGGGGTGCCCATGACCATGCCGGTCTGCGTCATCGTCGTGGACGCGCCGTGCAGGGCGCGGGCGATGCCGAAGTCCATCACCTTCACCGCGCCGTTGTGCGTGATGATGACGTTGGCCGGCTTGATGTCGCGGTGCACGATGCCGTGCTGGTGCGAGTAGGCGAGCGCCTCCAGGACGCCCGAGACGATGATCAGGGCCTGCTCGGGGCCGGGTGCCTCCGCGTTGAGGAGGAGGTCGCGGATGGTACGGCCCTCGACGATCTCCATCACGATGTAGGGCACGGACTGGCCGCCGACGAAGTCCTCGCCGGAGTCGTACACGGCCACGATGGCATGGTGGTTGAGCCCGGCCACCGACTGTGCCTCGCGTGTGAAGCGCGCCTTGGAGACCGGGTCCTCGGCCAGATCGGCGCGCAGCAGCTTGACCGCCACGGTGCGGCCGAGGCGGACGTCCTCGGCGGCGAACACCTCGGCCATGCCGCCCCGCCCGAGTCTGCGGGTCAGCCGGTACCGGCCGTCGCCGACCAGTCCGCCGTTGCCCCAGGTCTCCGGTGCGTCAGCCATACCGCCGCCAGTAGCCTCGGGTTCGGACGGGCCCTGGGCGCGCTGCTGCTGTGCCATCAGTCCTCGCCGTCGTTTCTGCCCGCGGTGCGCGCGGTGTTGTTACGGTCTCCGTCGGCCACGCTACAGCCTCCGCGCAAGCCTCCGGTCCGAGATGGACCCCGGGGCCGGCATCGAGACGGACCGGCCATGAAACCCTGGGTCCGTGCTGTCGTGCAAGTTCCGTGTACCAGCCGTACGCCCGCGGTAACGCTTGCGCGACGCTTCTTTCGCGTACGGTCACGGAACGGGCACCGCGCTTGACGTGTCACTGCCCTGGGGCAGACTTGGCCGGGAATAGCACTTTCGATCAACGCGCCCGGGCCGCTGCCGCCGGCGCCTACGGGGGAAGCAGAGACATGAGCCAGGACGCCGGACAAGGCCGGTACGCGGGACGCGCGCTCGCCGGCGGCCGCTACCAGCTGCGCGACTTGCTCGGCGAGGGCGGCATGGCCTCGGTGCACCTGGCGTACGACGCGGTGCTGGACCGTCAGGTCGCGGTCAAGACGCTCCACACCGAGCTGGGCCGGGAGCAGGCCTTCCGCGAGCGCTTCCGCCGCGAGGCCCAGGCCGTGGCCAAGCTCACGCACACCAACATCGTCTCGGTCTTCGACACCGGCGAGGACGATCTCGACGGCGCGACGATGCCGTACATCGTCATGGAGTACGTCGAGGGCCGGCCGCTCGGCTCGGTGCTCGACGAGGACGTCCGGCAGTACGGCGCCATGCCCGCCGACAAGGCCCTGAAGATCACCGCGGACGTGCTGGCGGCGCTGGAGATCAGCCACGAGATGGGCCTGGTCCACCGGGACATCAAGCCGGGCAACGTGATGATGACCAAGCGCGGCGTGGTCAAGGTGATGGACTTCGGCATCGCCCGCGCCATGCAGTCCGGTGTGACGTCGATGACGCAGACCGGCATGGTCGTCGGCACCCCGCAGTACCTCTCGCCGGAACAGGCCCTCGGCCGCGGCGTGGACGCCCGCTCCGACCTGTACTCGGTCGGCATCATGCTGTTCCAACTGGTCACCGGGCGGCTGCCGTTCGACGCGGACTCGCCGCTGGCCATCGCCTACGCGCACGTGCAGGAGGAGCCGGTGGCTCCTTCGTCGGTGAACCGCGCCCTGCCGCCGGCCGTGGACGCGCTGGTGGCCCGCGCGCTGAAGAAGAACCCCAACGAGCGCTTCCCCAGCGCCGAGGCCATGCGCGACGAGTGCCTGCGGGTGGCGGCCTCCTTCCAGGCCGCCCCGCCGAGCATCGTCCCGGGCACGCACACGCCGAGCGGCGCGGGTGTCGGCTCCGCCGTGTTCCCCCCGGTCGACCAGGCCGGCCGGGCGCCCACGGGCCCCGTCCAGACCCCGTACCAGCCGACGCCCGCGCCCAACCCGTACGGCACCCCGGCGCCGGCGGCGCCCTCCCCGGCGTACGGCTATCCGCAGCAGGGCGGCTACCCGGCGGCGTACGCGCCGCAGCAGGGGGCACCGACGCCGCCGTACACCATCACGCCCCAGGCCCAGGGGTCCGGCCCCTCGGGCGGCGGCAGGAGCAACAAGCTCGTGATCATCGGTTCGGCGGTGGTCGCCGTCCTGGCGGTGGGCGGACTGATCGCGGCGCTGACGATGAGCGGCGGCGACAAGGACCCCGAGGGCGGCGGCGGTGCCGGCGCCTCCGCGTCGGTCAAGCCGGAGGGCTACCGCGGGCCGGACAAGACGAAGACGATCGACAAGGACAAGTGCACGGAGCCCGAGGAGTCGTACAACGACCCCGACATGATCGAGGTGCCCGACTTCACCTTCAAGCACATCGACTCGGTCAAGGAGTGCTTCCAGGCCGCCGGCTGGACGATGAAGATCGTGGAGGTCGACGAGAACACGTACGGCGAGGGATCGGTCAGGGAGCAGTTCCCCACGGCCGGTACGGACGTCGACCCGGAGAACATGCCGCAGATCCAGCTCAAGGTGTCGACGGGCAAGCCCGCGTCCTCCTGACCCCGCGCGCACGGCGAAGGGCCCGGCAGCCGCTGCTGCCGGGCCCTTCGCCGGCTCGGTGCCCCGGAGGGCCTACAGGTAGGGGCCGCCCGAGCGGCCGCCCGGGTGCGGTTCCTCGCCGTCGTGGCCCGCGCCCGGCGGGAGGGCGCGGCGCATCTGCTCCAGCTGCGCCCGCGCGGCCATCTGCTGGGCGAACAGCGTGGTCTGGATCCCGTGGAACAGGCCCTCCAGCCAGCCGACCAGCTGGGCCTGGGCGATGCGCAGTTCCGCGTCGGTGGGCGTCGCGTCGTCCGTGAAGGGCAGGGAGAGGCGCTCCAGCTCCTCGACCAGCTCCGGGGCGAGGCCGTCCTCGAGTTCCTTCACCGAACTGGCGTGGATCTCCTTGAGCCGGACGCGGCTCGCCTCGTCCAGGGGAGCGACGCGCACCTCCTCCAGCAGCTGCTTGATCATGCTGCCGATCCTCATGACCTTCGCAGGCTGCTCCACCTGTTCCGTCACCGGGATCTCACGGGACTCCCCGTCCCCTTCACCGCCCCCGCTCAGGGCCATTCCGTCCTGGCCGACGACCAGGATCTGGGGGTTCTCCGACGACCTGTCGTTCCTCGGCATCTCCATGCCCGCCATTCTCTCGCACCCGTACGCCGCATCCGTGTGGTGCCCCCGGGCAACCGTGATCCACCACGTACGGAGCAGTTCGGAATGCCGGGACGGCGGGCAGGCGTGAGGCTTGTGCCGTCGATCGCGGACGTGCCGGCACCCCGGTGCCGGCGCCGCCGGAATCGACGGCCGCCGATTCTGACGACTGCTCACCGGGAGGGGGTCACCGACATGACTCCATGGCTGCGCACCATGCGCATGACGGGGCTGGCGGGAGTTCTGGGGGCGGGCGTGCTGCTGTCACCGTGCGCGGCGGGGGCGGCACAGGGCGCCGGGTCCGCGGTGTCGGAGGCTTCGGTGCCGGGCCCCTCGGTGCCGGGGGCCTTCGCGCCCCCCTCCGCCCCGGTGTCGGCGCCCGCCGGGGGACAGGCGGGATCCGGTCCGGACGCCCCCGGCGACCCCGACCGCCCCGGCCGTCCCGAGCACCTCGAGCACCCGGCCGGGCCCGGCCCCTCCGACGGACCGCGCCGTCCGGGCGGCCCCGGCGCCAGTCCACCGGCCGCCGCCTCCGCGACCGCCGGCGCGTCCCGCGCCGAGGACGGCCGCCCGACGTCCGGTGCCGACCGTGGGCCGGCGACGCGCTCCCCCGCCTCCTCGGAGGCGCTCCCGCCCGCCTCCGCACCGGACGGCGGGCCGTCCCGGGCGGGGAGCGCGGCGGGCGAGGGCCGGCAGCGGCCGGGGCGGCCGGAGGCGGGGACGGCGGTGGAGAAGCGCACGAAGACCGGGGCCGATCAGGAGGGCATCGGCGGCAGGCGCCTTCACGACCGCCCCGGCCACCCCGACCACCCGGCCGGTGTCGTGTCGTCCGGGGAAGCCGTCCTGCCGTCCTCGGCGGCCCCGACCCGGTCCGAACCGGTGTCCGGCACGCGGACCGAGGGAGCCGCCGGGCCCGTCCTGAGGGTCCTGCCCCTGGGCAGCGGGCTGGTCCTCGTCGGCCTCGGGCTGGCCCTGGCCTTCGTCGGCCTGCGCCTGCGACGGAGCGGGGCGTAGGGCGGTACGGGGGGTGGTCCGTACGACTACGGCGCCGCGACCAGCAGCACCTTGCCGATGTGACCGCTCTCCTCCACGACGCGGTGCGCGGCGGCCGCGTCGCTCATCGGGAGCTCGCGGTCGACGATCGGGCGGACGTGGCCCTTGGCGAGCAGCGGCCAGACGTGTTCGCGCACGGCCGCCACGATGGCCGCCTTCTCCTCCGCCGGGCGGGCCCGCAGCGAGGTCGCGCTGACGGCGGCGCGCTTGGCGAGGAGCATGCCGATGTTCAGCTCGCCCTTCCGCCCGCCCTGCATGCCGATGATCGCGAGCCGCCCGTTGACGGCCAGCGCCTGCACGTTGCGGTCCAGGTACTTGGCGCCCATGTTGTCCAGGATGACGTCGGCGCCCGCTCCGCCGGTGGCCTCCTTCACCTCGGCGACGAAGTCCTGCTCCCGGTAGTTGATCAGGATGTCGGCGCCCAGCTCGGCGCAGCGCTCCAGCTTCTCCTCGGTGCCCGCCGTCACCGCGACCTTCGCGCCGACGGCCTTGCCGAGCTGGATCGCCATGGTGCCGATGCCGCTGGAGCCGCCGTGCACGAGGAGCGTCTCGCCGGGGCGGAGGTGGGCGACCATGAAGACGTTCGACCAGACCGTGCAGACCACCTCGGGCAGGGCCGCCGCCTGCTTGAGGCCGACGCCCTCGGGGACCGGCAGCAGCTGACCGGCCGGGACGACGACCTTCTCGGCGTAGCCGCCGCCGGCGAGCAGCGCGCACACCTCGTCGCCGACGGACCAGCCCGACACCCCCGGCCCGAGCGCGGCGATGCGCCCGGAACACTCCAGGCCGGGGTAGGGGGAGGCGCCGGGCGGCGGGTCGTAGAAGCCCTGGCGCTGCATGATGTCGGCCCGGTTGACGGCGCCGGCCGTCACCTCGACCAGGACTTCGCCCTCGCCGGGCACCGGGTCGGGGACCTCGGTCCAGACGAGTGTCTCGGGGCCTCCGGGTTCGGAAATCGTGATCGCGTGCATGGGGGTGACGCTACTCCTCGGCCCCCGGCCGGGCCCCTCGGACCGCGCCCGCGGCCGGAACCGCTTCCCCGCGCTGCGCCGCACGACCGCGTCGGCCGTCATGCTCGCCGTGGGCCCGCGCCTCGGCCGCCGGCCGGACGGCGGCTTCGCCGGCGTCGTCGCCGGGATCGCGCTGCTGCCGGTGTTCTCGTTCGCCTTCCCGTGGATCCGGACGGTGTCCGGGCCGATGCCGCGGACCGGGAAGCCGGCGATGAGCGTCAGCATGACGGTGGTCTTCCCGCTCACCTTCCCGTCCGACGGCTTCGTCGACCCGAGGGCCATGCCGGACCGGCTCCAGGCGTTCGTCGGCAACGGCCCCGTCACGCGTCTCGCGTCCGCCGTGCGGGGGCCGGTGGCAGGAGAGGGTGGCCGGGCGGCGAGATCGGCTGGACGCGGGGCCGGGCGGCCCTGTTCCTGCTCGTCCTCGGGCCGGTCACCGTGCGGCTGCACAACCGCACGCAGGCGGCCTCCCGGGCCGGCGCGGCACACGGAGCGATCCCGTCGGCCGGCCCGGTGCCGTCGTCAGTCGCGGGGCAGGGGGCGGGTGTCGGGGGCCACCTGGGTGCCCGGTGTCGCGCGGACGATGGTGATCAGGCGGTCCGTCAGTTCCAGTCTGCCGACGGCGGGGTCGTCGTACCCGAGCACCCGGTGCCCGCGCAGGACGCTCACCACCAGGTCGTCCGTCTCGCGCGGACTCCTGCCCACCTCCGCCTTTATGACGGGCCGTTCGACGAGGTCTAGCCCGCTGCCCTGGCTGATCAGGTCCTCCATCACCATGCCGGCGGCGGGGCTGAGCACGGAGAGCCCGAGCAGGCGGCCCGCGGCGCTGGCACTGGTGATCACGGCGTCCGCGCCGGACTGCTTCAGCAGTGGGGCGTTCTCCTCCTCCCGCACCGCGACCACGATCTTCGCGGAGCGGTTGAGCTGGCGGGCCGTCAGCGTCACCAGGACCGCCGTGTCGTCGCGCTGGGTGGCGATGATGATCTGCTTCGCCCGGTAGACCTCGGCCCGGTTCAGCACGTCGCTGCGCGTCGCGTCGCCGACCACCCCCGCGAAGCCGTGGGCCGTCGCCGCGTCGATCGCCTTGCCGCTGGGGTCGACCACGACGACCTGCTCCTTGCGCAGGCCCGTCGCGCACACGGTCGAGATCGCCGACCGCCCCTTCGTGCCGAAGCCGACGACAACGGTGTGATCGCGCAAGGTGGACCTCCAGCGGGTCAGGCGCCACTCCTCCCGAGTGCGCTCGGTGAGGGCTTCCAGCGTGGTGCCGACCAGGATGATCAGGAACAGCACGCGCAGGGGCGTGATGACGAAGATGTTGGTCAGCCGGGCGGCGTCGCTGACCGGGGTGATGTCGCCGTACCCGGTGGTGGAGAGGGTGACGGTGGCGTAGTAGAAGGCGTCGAGGAGATCGACCGAGCCGTCCGAGTTGTCGTTGTAACCGTCGTGGTCGGCGTAGACGATCAGCGCGGTCATCAGGAGGACCACCAGCGCCAGGGACAGCCGCTTGCCGACCTGGCGGATCGGGTGTTCCACCATCTTCCTCGGGAGCTTCACCCGATGGGTCACGAGGTGCTCGTCCGCCTGGCGGGCGATTGCGTCCTGGCCCGGGAGTTTCACGTGAAACACACTCCGATTCCGCCGGTGGTCCAAGGAAGGTCGAGCAGCTCGGCCTCCTCCCCCGGCCGCACACCGCCGGGGGGTACGACGGCCAGGGCGTCGGCCGCCGCGATGCCGCGCAGCATGGCCGGACCGTTGTAGTGCAGCGGCACGGCCCCCTCGCCGCGCAGGACGACGGGGGCCAGCCGGGTGTCGTACGGGTGCCCGTGCACCGCGTCGCGCAGCGGCAGGGTGTACGGCTCCGGCGCCGGGCGGGCCGCGAGGGTGCGCAGCAGCGGCTCGGCGAGCGTGAGCAGTCCGGAGACCGCGGCGAGGGGGTTGCCGGGCAGGCCGACGAGGTGCCGTCCCTCCGCGATGCGGGCCAGCAGCATGGGGTGGCCGGGGCGGACCTTCACGCCGTCCACGAGCAGTTCGGCGCCGATGCGGCGCAGGGTCGGGTGGACGTGGTCGACGGGGCCCGCGGCGGTGCCGCCGGTCGTCACGATCAGGTCGGCGCCGGACTCCGTGACGGCCCGGTGCAGCGCGTCGGCGTCGTCGCCGATCCGCCGGACCGCGCCGGTCTCGGCGCCCAGGGCCCGCAGCCAGGGCGGCAGCATGGGACCGAGCGCGTCCCGGATGAGACCGTCGTGCGGCAGGCCCTCGGTGAGCAGCTCGTCGCCGAGGACCAGGACGTCGACGCGGGGGCGGGGAACGGCGGTCAGCGTGTCGTACCCGGCGGCCGCCGCGAGGCCCAGGACGGCCGGGGTCACGAGGCTGCCGGCGGCCAGCAGCCGGTCGCCGCTGCGGCACTCCTGGCCGCGCGGCCGGATGTCCTGGCCGTGGGCGGCCTCGCGGGTGGGGTGCAGGCGGCCTCGTTCGTCGGTGCGGCCGTGCTCGGTGCGCAGCACCGCGGTGGCACCCGGGGGGACGCGGGCACCGGTGGCGATGCGGACGGCCTCGCCGTCGGTGAGGGGCGCGGGCCCGGCGTGCCCGGCCAGGACGCCCCCGTCGCGCACGGTCCAGGGGCCCGGTCCGGCGACCGCCCAGCCGTCCATCGCGGAGGTGTCGAAGGAGGGCAGGTCGGTGAGGGCGGTGAGGGGTGCGGCCAGGGTGAGGCCGAGCGCGGCGTCGAGCGGCACGGAGACCGGCGCGCGGCGGCCCGTGCGGGCACCGGACCGGCCGGCCCGCTCGGCGGCCGACCGGGCCTCGGGCCACGGGGTCGCACGGTGCGGGGACTCTGCCGGTGGGTGCGGGGCGGCGCGGTGACCGGGTCGGGCGTCGCCGGCGGGGTCCGCCCGGCGTCCTGCGCGCGGTCCGGGGCCGGGGTGCGCGCCGGGCGCGGGGGCCCGGTCGCCCGGCGCGTGGGGCCGGTCGCCGGGCGGGGGCCCGGGGTTCTCCCGCACGAGGGCGAGCGCCTCCTCGACGCCCAGGTCCTCCGCCTCCCCGCCGGCGCGTGTGCCGGGGGAGGTCATCAGGCGTCCGGTCGGGGGTCGGGGGTGGCGTCGGGGGCGGCGTCCGGCCCGCCCGCCGCGGGGGCGGATCCGTCGCCGGCCGCCTCCTGCGCCCAGCGCTGGGCGAGGGCGGCGGCCTTGCGGGCGGCCTCGGCGACCGCCTCGGTGCCTCCTCCGGCCCGTGCGGCGGCGTAGCCGACGAGGAAGGTGGTCAGAGGAGCCGCGGGCCTGGCCACCCCGTGGGCGGCGTCCCGGGCGAGGTCGAGCAGGACGAGGGTGTCGACGTCCAGGTCGATGCCCAGTTCGTCCTTGGCTGCGGAGATCCATTCATCCAACACGTGCCCATGCTCCCTGATGCGTGCCCTGGCGGTGGCGATGTCGTCCCAGGTGTCGCAGTCGAACGAGGCGACGGCGTCGGGGACGCGGGTGAGACGCAGACCTGCGGTCAGACGGCGCAGCGGCAGCCCGGAGAGATCCGTCCCGTCGTCACCGGTGAGCGCGGCGAGTCCACGGCGCAGCGCCGGCGCGCGGTACGCGGCGACGAGGGGCTGGTCGCGGCCGTCGGCGTCGGTGAGCAGCACGCCGTCGGCGTCGCTCGCGGCGAGGGCCGCCGTCAGCCTTCCGACGACCGGCCCGGCGAGGAACGGCAGGTCGGCCGAGACCACCACGACGTGCTCCGCCGTGGTGTGCCGCAGCCCGGCGGCGAGCGCGGCGAGGGGCCCGCCGCCGGGCGGTTCCTCGCGGGCCCAGGTCACCGGCCGCGCGGTGGGCCGGGGGTCGGCGACGACGACGGTGGTGCGGGCCCCGGCGCAGGCGGCGAGCACCCGGTCCAGCAGGGCACGTCCGCCCACGCGCAGACCGGGCTTGTCCGCGCCGCCGAGCCTGCGGGCGGCGCCGCCGGCGAGCACGACGGCGTCGTACACGGCGGGGGCCGGCCCCGGCGGGGGGCCGGTGCCTGCGTCGGGCTCGCCCTGGAGTTCGTACGCGGTCACCCCCCGAGTATGCGTGTCCGCGCGATCACAGGGAACGCGGGGGAGCCCGCGGTCAGAGGGGACGCGCGGGCACTCCCGTCACAGCGTGCGCAGCAGCACCGCCGGCTGTTCCACGCAGTCCGCCACGTACCGCAGGAAACCGCCCGCCGTGCCGCCGTCGCACACCCGGTGGTCGAAGGTGAGCGACAGCTGGACGACCTGACGGACCGCCAGCTCTCCCTCGTGCACCCAGGGCCTGGCGACGATGCGGCCGACGCCGAGCATGGCCGCCTCGGGGTGGTTGATGATCGGCGTGGAGCCGTCGACGCCGAACACGCCGTAGTTGTTCAGCGTGAAGGTGCCGCCGGTCAGCTCCCCCGGGGTCAGCCGGCCGGCCCGGGCCGCCTCGGTCAGCCGGGCGAACTCGGCGGTGAGGCCCTCGGCGTCGCGCGCGTGCGCGTCCCGTACGACCGGCACGACCAGGCCCCGGTCCGTCTGGGCGGCGAAGCCGAGGTGGACGTGGCCGAACCGGACGACCTCCCTGGCCTCCGTGTCGACCGTGGAGTTCAGCTCGGGGAAACGGGCGAGCGCGGCGGTGCAGATCCGGGCCAGCAGGGCGACGAGGGAGATCTTCGGGCCGCCCGCCGCGTTCATCGCGGCGCGGGCCCGCATCAGCTCCGTCGCGTCCGCGTCCACCCAGCAGGTCGCGTCCGGTATCTCGCGCCGGCTGCGGGAGAGCTTGTCGGCGACGGCTCCCCGGACGCCCTTGAGGGGGGTGCGGACCTCGGCCGGCGGCCCTCCCGCGAGGGCGGACGCGGACGCCCGGGGCCCGTCGGCCGGGCGCGGGGCGGTGCCGGTCTGCGGGGCCGCCGGACGGCCGCCCCGCGCCGCGGCGGCGCGCAGCGCGTACTCCACGTCCGCGCGCAGGATCAGCCCTTCGGGGCCGGAGCCGGTGAGCTCGCGCAGGTCCAGGCCGTTCTGCCGGGCCAGCCTGCGCACCAGCGGGGAGATGACGGGGACGGGGCCGTCCGCCGGCGCGGCGGTGCGCACCCGGCCGTTCATCCGTCCGGAATCCGCCGAAGCGGCGGACACCGCCCGCTGCGGGCGCACCCTGCGCCGCCGCGCGGGCGCCTCGGACGTGCCGTACCCCACCAGGACGTTGCCCGAGCCCTTCGCCTCCCCGGCGCCCTCGTCGGTGCCCGGGTCCCGCGCCGGCTGTCCGCCGGCGGGGCGGGCGGCTCCGGCGCCCTCGGCGCCCTCGCCCACCGCCACCGTCAGCAGCGGCGCGCCGACGGGCAGCTCCGCCCCCTCCTCGCCGAAGCGGGCGGTGACCACACCGCCGTAGGGGCAGGGCACCTCGACCATCGCCTTGGCCGTCTCGACCTCGACGACCGGCTGGTCGACGGCGACCACGTCGCCGACCTCGACCATCCAGCGCACGATCTCCGCCTCGGTGAGCCCCTCACCGAGATCGGGGAGCTTGAACTCCAGCACCTGTGCCATCAGCTTTCGGCCTCCCACTGCAGGCGCCCCACGGCGTCCAGGATCCGGTCCACACCGGGCAGGTGGTGACGCTCCAGCATCGGCGGCGGATACGGGATGTCGAACCCTGCCACACGCAGCACCGGCGCCTCCAGGTGGTGGAAGCAGCGCTCCGTGACCCGGGCCGCGATCTCCCCGCCCGGCCCCCCGAAGGAGCCCGACTCGTGGACGACGACCGCGCGCCCCGTCCGCCGCACCGAGGCGCACACCGTCTCGTCGTCGAACGGCACCAGGGAGCGCAGGTCGACGACCTCGAGGTCCCAGCCCTCGGCCCGGGCCGCCTCGGCGGCCTCCATGCAGACGACCACCGACGGCCCGTACGTGATGAGCGTGGCGCTCCGCCCGGAGCGCCGCACCACCGCGCGGCCTATGGGCTCGACGGGCGCCGGTTCCTCGGGGTTCCAGGAGTCCTTCGACCAGTACAGCCGCTTGGGTTCGAGGAAGACCACCGGGTCGTCGGAGGCGATGGCGGCGCGCAGCAGCCCATAGGCGTCGGCGACGGTCGCGGGCGTGACGACATGGAGCCCCGGAGTCGCCATGTAGTACGCCTCGGACGAGTCGCTGTGGTGCTCGACGCCGCCGATGCCGCCGCCGTAGGGGACGCGGATGGTCAGCGGCAGGGGCATCCTGCCGCGGGTTCGGTTGCGCATCTTGGCGACGTGGCTGACGACCTGCTCGAACGCCGGGTAGGCGAAGGCGTCGAACTGCATCTCCACGACCGGGCGCAGCCCGTACATCGCCATGCCGACCGCGGTGCCGAGGATGCCGGCCTCCGCCAGCGGGGTGTCGGTGCAGCGGTCCTCGCCGAACTCGGCGGCGAGTCCGTCGGTGACCCGGAAGACCCCGCCGAGGGTGCCCACGTCCTCGCCCAGGACGTGCACGGCCGGGTCGGCGGCCATGGCGTCGCGCAGCGCGCGCGTGAGGGCCTGCGCCATGGTGGCCGGCTTGACGGCGACGGTGGTCATCGGTGCGTCCCTTCCGGCCCGGTTCCCGCCTCGGCCTCCGCCGCCAGCTCCGCCCGCAGCAGGTCCCGCTGCTCGCGCAGCTGCCCGGTGGGCTCGGCGTAGACGTGCGCGAAGAGGTCCATCGGGTCGAGCTCCGCGTCCTGGTTCATGCGTGCGCGCAGGTCGGCGGCCATGGCCTCGGCGTCCTCGCGGGCGGCCGAGACGCCCTGCTCGTCGAGGAGCCCGCGTTCGGTCAGCTCCCGCTCCAGCAGTTCGACGGGGTCGTGCCGGCGCCAGGCCTCGACCTCGGCGTCGCCCCGGTAGCGCGTCGCGTCGTCGGCGTTGGTGTGCGCGTCGACGCGGTACGTCACCGCCTCCACCAGCGTGGGCCCGCCGCCCCCGCGCGCGCGGCGCACGGCCTCGGACAGGACCTCGTGGACGGCGGCGGCGTCGTTGCCGTCGACCAGGCGGCCGGGCATCCCGTAGCCGACGGCCTTGTGGGCCAGCGACGGGGCGGCGGTCTGCTTGGCGAGCGGCACGGAGATCGCGAAGCCGTTGTTCTGCACGAGGAAGACGACCGGGGCCTGCCAGACGGCGGCGAAGTTGAGCGCCTCGTGGAAGTCGCCCTCGCTGGTGCCGCCGTCGCCGACCATGGCCAGCGCGACCACGTCGTCGCCCTTGAGGCGGGCGGCGTGCGCGAGGCCGACGGCGTGCGGCAGCTGGGTGGCGAGCGGCGTGGACAGGGGGGCGACCCGGTGCTCGTAGGGGTCGTAGCCGGTGTGCCAGTCACCGCGCAGCAGGGTGAGGGCCTCGACGGGGTCGACCCCGCGGGCGACGACGGCGAGCGTGTCGCGGTAGCTGGGGAAGAGCCAGTCGCGCTCCTCGAGCACCAGCGCGGCGGCGACCTCGCAGGCCTCCTGACCGGTGCTGGACGGGTAGACGGCGAGCCTGCCCTGCTTGGTCAGGGCGGTGGCCTGCGCGTTGTACCGGCGGCCGCTCACCAGCCGGGCGTACAGCGTGCGCAGCAGCTCGGGGTCCGTCCGCTCGGCGGCCTTCGTGCCGAGCACGCGGTACGGCTCCGTGTCGGGCAGCAGCGGCGCGGGATCGGTACGGGGCTGCCAGGCGGGCGGCGGTGTGGGCCGGTACGCGCCCCGCTGCTCCATGACCGTCATGACGGCACCTCCTCGTGGGAGCGGCTCGGGGCCCGGCACGGGTGTGACGGGCCTCACCTACCGATTGTTCGGTCGTCGGCACATTTTGGCTACAGGCACCCTCAGGCTGTGGACAAACGGTTCTCCACAGCCTGAGATGGACGCAGTACGTCCATGGTAGGAAAGCGGGGGCACATGGCATCTGAACAAATGGCCGAGCGCCCGGGCGAAGCCGGCGGCGCGGCCGATGCCGGCGCCCCGCCGCCCCCGCGCCCGCTGGACGCGATCGACCAGGACATCCTGCGCATGCTCCAGGCGGACGGCCGCGCCTCGGTACGGTCGGTCGCCGAGCGGGTGCACGTCTCGCGCGCGAACGCCTACGCGCGCATCAACCGGCTCGTCGAGGACGGCGTCATACGCGGCTTCGGCGCCCGCGTCGACCACGAGCGCGCGGGGCACGGCACCTCGGCGTACATCACGCTGAAGATCGTCCAGAACTCCTGGCGCACGGTCCGCGCGCAGCTCAGGAAGCTCCCCGGCGCCTCCCACATCGCCCTGCTGGGCGGCGACTTCGACGTGCTGCTCCTGGTGCACACGCCCGACAACCGGGCCCTGCGGGAGCTGGTCCTCACCCGTCTCCAGGCCATCCCGGAGGTGCTCAGCACGCGCACGCTGCTGGTGTTCGAGACGGAGGACCTGGAGCCGCAGGGCTGAGCACGGGGCCCGCGCCCGGCCGCCGGCTCCGGCTCAGGAGGTCCCGCGCAGCCCTGCGAACACCAACCGCGCCACCGCGTCGACCACTTCGCGCTCGCCCGCGCCGCCCCGGCCGTCGGGCCCGTCGGGGCGGTACCACTCGACGATCGAGTTGATCATGCCGAAGACCAGCCGCGTCGCGAGCCGCCCCTCCACGTCCGCGCGCACGTCGCCCTCGGCCGCCGCGGCCTTGAGCAGCTCGGCGACCCGGTGGTCGAACTCGCGCCGCCGCTCCAGCGCCCAGCGCTCGGTGACGGTGTTGCCGCGCACCCGCAGCAGCAGCGTCACGTACGGCAGTTCGGCCATGAGCACCTCGACCGTGCGCCGCACGACGTACTCCAGCCGGCCCGCGGCCGGCCCCACGCGCGCGGGCTCCTCGTCGAGGATGCCGAACAGCTCGTCCAGGGCCCGGCTCACGGCCCGGCGCAGGAGTTCCTCCTTGCCCGTGACGTGGTGGTAGATCGACGACTTGGAGATGCCGGCCGCCTTGGAGAGGTGCTCCATGGAGGTGCCGTCGTAACCGCGCTCGATGAAGACCTGCACGGCGACGGAGAGCAGCGTCTCGGGCGTGTAGGTGTCGCGCCTGGGGGTGGTCATGGGGTGTCCTCCCGCTGCACGGTGGCGCACGCGTACCGGTGGAGCGCGAGGGACGGCGCGTAGCGGCCGGACTGATCGCGCTCGTGCAGGTAGTCGAGGAGGGATCCGGCCCAGCCCCGGCCGAGACGGCGGCACCACTCGAAGGGCCCGAGCGGGTAGTTGACGCCGAGCCGCATCGCGGTGTCGACGTCCTCCTCGGTGGCCACGCCCTTGGCGACCGCCTCCACGGCCAGGTCGATGATCCGCGCCACCGTGCGCGCGACGATCATGCCGGGGACGTCGCCGATGACGCTGACCTTCTTGCCCAGCGCCTGGAACAGGCCGGTGGCCTCGGCGACGGTGCGCGGTGCCGTGTCCTGGGAGTGGGACAGGGCGACGCGCGTGGCCGTGCGGTAGTCCAGCGCCAGGTCGAAGTGGACGACGTCCCGGTACTCCACCGAGGTCTGGCCGTCGGCGAGCACCAGCCGGCCGCCGCCGGGCAGCACCAGCCGCGGGCCGTCGTCCTCGTCCTCCTCGCGGACCTCGATGCCCGCCTCGCGGATCATCGCCACCAGCTCGGAGGCCGGCCCCAGGTCACCCTCGACCACGACGTGCGCGGGCGCATCGGCCGGCTCGGCGGTGTGCGGTCCGGGCCGCTCGGCGCCGTCGCGGTAGTCGTACCAGCCCTGTCCGCTCTTGCGTCCGAGGCGGCCGGACTCGACCAGGCGGCGCTGGGCGAGCGACGGCGTGAAGCGCACGTCCTGGAAGAACGCCTGCCACACGGAGTGCGTGACGGACTCGTTGACGTCCTGCCCGATGAGGTCGGTCAGCTCGAAGGCGCCCATCCTGAAGCCGCCCGACTCGCGCAGCACGGCGTCGACGGTGGCCGGGTCCGCGCCCTGGTCCTCGTAGACCGCGAAGGCCTCGGCGTAGAAGGGGCGGGCGATGCGGTTGACGATGAAGCCGGGGGTGTCCGCGCAGGCCACCGGGGTCTTGCCCCAGGCGCGGGCCGTCTCGTACGCGCGCGTGGCCGACGTGACGTCGGTGGCGAACCCGGAGACCACCTCCACCAGCGGCAGCAGCGGGGCGGGATTGAAGAAGTGCAGTCCGACGAAGCGGCCGGGGACGCGCAGCGCGCCGCCGACGGCGGTGACGGACAGGGAGGAGGTGTTGGTGGCGAGCAGGCAGTCGTCGGCGACGACGTCCTCCAGGGCGCGGAACAGCTCCTGCTTGACGTCCAGCCGCTCCACGACCGCCTCGACGACCAGCGCGCAGCCGGCGAGCCCGTCGAGGGCCTCGACGGGTTTCAGCCGGGCGCGGGCCGCGTCGCGGTCGGCGGCGGTGAGGCGTTCCTTCTCGACGAGCCGGTCGAGCCGGGCGCCGATCGCGTCGGCCGCGTCCCGGGCCCGCCCGGGTGCGGCGTCGTACAGCCGTACGGGGTGGCCCGCGACCAGCGCCACCTGGGCGATGCCCTGGCCCATGGTGCCGGTGCCGACGACGGCCACGGGGCTGCTGGGGTCGAGTGCTGTCATGTGCGCGATCCTCCCGCACGAGGTTTTCCACGGATGCGGCGGTCCCCCTTGTCCCGACCGATCGTTCGGTTACTCTAGCCGTGTCCGCTTGTTTCTGCCCAGGTTTCCCCCAGGTCACGACTCGACGGAGAGCTCGTGAGACGAGGAGTTGGTCCCGCATGGCCGCCGAACTCACCGCGCCCCAGCTGATCGACCGGCACCGGCCGACGCTGGACCAGGCGCTGGAGACGATCCGCACGCGCGCGTACTGGTCCCCCCACCCCGAGCACCCCAAGGCCTACGGGGAGAACGGCAGCCTGGACATGGCCGCGGGCAAGGCCGCCTTCGACGCCCTGCTCGGCACCCGCCTCGACCTCGGCCAGCCCGGCACCGACGACTGGGTCGGCGGCGAGGTCTCCCCGTACGGCATCGAGCTGGGCGTGGAGTACCCGCACGCGGACCCCGACGTGCTGCTGCCCGCGATGCGGGCCGGCCAGGGGGCCTGGCGGGACGCGGGCGCGGAGCTGCGCGCGATGGTCTGCCTGGAGATCCTCGGGCGGATCGCCGACCGGACGACGGAGTTCGCGCAGGCCGTCATGCACACCTCCGGACAGGCCTTCATGATGGCCTTCCAGGCGGGCGGCCCCCACGCGCAGGACCGCGGCCTGGAGGCGGTGGCCTACGCGTACGCCGAGCAGGTCCGCACCCCCGGCACGGCTCGGTGGAGCAAGCCGCAGGGCAAGCGCGATCCGCTGGAGCTGACCAAGCGGTTCACGCCGGTCCCGCGCGGCATCGGCCTGGTCATCGGCTGCAACACCTTCCCGACCTGGAACGGCTACCCGGGCCTGTTCGCCTCCCTCGCCACCGGCAACGCGGTCCTGGTCAAGCCCCACCCGCGCGCGGTGCTGCCGCTCGCCCTCACCGTCCGGATCGCCCGCGACGTCCTCGCCGAGGCGGGCTTCGACCCGAACCTGGTCGCGCTGGCCGCCGAGCGCCCCGGCGAGGGCATCGCCAAGACGCTGGCGACCCGCCCCGAGATCCGGATCATCGACTACACCGGCTCCACCGCCTTCGGCGACTGGCTGGAGGCCAACGCCCGCCAGGCACAGGTCTACACGGAGAAGGCCGGCGTCAACACGGTGATCGTGGAGTCGACCGACGACTACAAGGGGATGCTCTCCAACCTGGCCTTCTCGCTGTCCCTCTACAGCGGCCAGATGTGCACCACCCCGCAGAACCTGCTGATCCCCCGCGACGGCCTCCGCACCGACCAGGGCGACAAGTCCTACGACGAGGTCACCGCCGACCTGGCCCGCGCCGTCGACGGCCTCCTCGGCGACGACGCCCGCGCCAACGCCCTGCTCGGCGCGATCGTCAACCCGGACGTGAAGGCCCGCCTGGAGGCCGCCGCCGGCCTCGGCGAGGTCGCCCTCGCCTCCCGCGAGGTGGCCAACCCGGACTTCCCGGACGCGGTCGTGCGCACCCCGGTGATCGTCAAGCTGGACGGCGCCAAGCCCGACGACGAGGCCGCCTGGACCAGCGAGTGCTTCGGCCCCGTCTCCTTCGCCGTCGCCGTCGACTCCGCCGCGCACGCGGTGGACCTGCTGCGCCGCAGCATCCGGGAGAAGGGCGCGATGACCGTCGGCGCGTACACGACCGATCCGGAGGTCGAGCAGGCCGTGCAGGAGGTCTGTCTGGAGGAGGCGGCCCAGCTCTCCCTCAACCTCACCGGCGGGGTGTACGTCAACCAGACGGCCGCCTTCTCCGACTTCCACGGTTCGGGCGGCAACCCGGCCGCCAACGCGGCCCTGTGCGACGGGGCGTTCGTCGCGAACCGCTTCCGGGTGGTGGAGGTCCGGCGCCAGGCCTGACCTAGTCGGACGCGGGCGACGCGCCCCCGGCGGCACTCCAGTGGTACAGCGTCATGGCCACGCTGGTCGCGAGGTTGTAGCTGGATACCTGGGGGCGCATCGGCAGCGCCACCAGGTGGTCGGCCCGCGCGCGCAGCTCCCCCGACAGCCCGCTGCGCTCGGAGCCGAAGGCGAGCAGCGCGTCGTCGGGCAGCCTCATCCCACGGATGTCCTCGCCCTCCGGGTCCAGCGCGAACACCGGCCCGGGCGGCAGCCGTGCCGCGTCCAGCCGCTCCACGGCGGTCGCGAAGTGCAGCCCCGCCCCGCCGCGCACCACCGTGGGGTGCCAGGGGTCGAGCGGGCCCGTGGTGACCACGCCGGTCGCCCCGAAACCGGCGGCCAGCCGGATCACCGCACCCGCGTTGCCGAGGTTGCGCGGCTGGTCGAGGACCACGACGGGGCTGGTGCGGGGCGTGTGCGCCAGCGTCCGCAGCGCGGCCTCGCGCGAGGGACGTACGGCCAGGGCGGCCACCGCGGTGGGGTGCGGGCGCGGCACGAGGGACGTGTACGCCGCGTGCGGCACCTCGGCCAGCAGACCGTCCAGCGCCCGGCGGACGTCCGGGGCCAGTTCGTCGGCGAGGGCGAGGACGCCCGCGCGGTCGCTGGTGACGGCCACCGGGACGACGGCGCCGAAACGCAGCGCGTGCTTGAGGGCGTGGAAGCCGTCGAGCAGCACACACGTGTCGGCGTGCCCGCGCCAGACGGAAAGGGCGCCGGGGCGGGGCCCGGGGGCGGGGTCGGTCATGCCGTGAAGCCTACGTGCGCCCGCTCGGCGTCCTCCCGGGCGGCACGGGGCGCCGGCACCTTCCCCCGGCCGGCCCCGCCCCCCGCCAGGCGGCCCCGCGCGCGTGCCGCCCACCCGCCCAGGCGGCGCAGGAACGAGGTCGGCAGGAAGACCGTGTCGGCGGCGATCATCGCCAGCGAGAAGAACGGCAGCCCGAGCACCACGGCGATCACCACGTGCTCGGTGATCATGGCGACCAGCAGGACGTTCTTGATCCGCCGGTTGAAGAGCGTGAACGGGAAGGCGACCTGGACGGCGACCGTGCCGTACGTGACGAGCATGACCATCGTGCCGTTGGCGGCCAGCGCCTCGGAGAGACCGGGCCAGGGCGAGAAGTAGTCCAGGTGGAGGGGGTAGTGGACCGCGGTGCCGTCCTGCCAGCGCGAGCCCTGGATCTTGTACCAGCCGGCGGTCGCGTAGATCAGGCAGGCCTCCGCCATGATCACCAGCAGGGCGCCGTTGTGCACGATGTCGGCGACGACGTCGAGCAGGATCCGCGGCTCACCGCTCCTGGCCCACCGCCCCACACACCACCACAGGCCCTGCGCCGACCACACCGCCCACAGCAGCACCGGGACGAGCGGGTCGCCGTCGAGCCGTCCCGCCAGCGTCGCCGTGAGCAGCGCGAACCCGAGCACCGCCCACAGGGCGGGCCCGGTCCGGTCCACGACGCGCTCCCCCCGCGCGCGTGCCTCGCCCGCGAGCCGTGCCCGGCGCGCGTCCAGCGACCACACCAGGCCGCAGCGGGTGAGGACCAGGTAGATGCTCATCAGGTGCAGGACGTTGTCGCCGCCGTCCCCCATGAAGATGCTGCGGTTCTGCAGCGAGAGCACGCCGACCATGAAGAGCACCGACGCGGTGCGCGTCCGCCACCCCAGCAGCAACAGCAGGCTGCTCAGCACGGACAGCGCGTAGACGGCCTCGAACCAGGCCGTGCCGTCCCCCCACATCAACGCCGTGAACGCGCCGTTGGCCGAGATCAGCTGCTCGGCGAGGTCGTGGCTCCAGGGGCCGTCCGGGCCGTACAGCTCGTGGCGGTGGGGGAACTCGCGGAGCAGGAAGAGCAGCCAGGTCGCGCTGAAGCCGATGCGGATCACGGCGGTCTGGTACGGGCCGAGCGCGGATCCGGTGACGCGGGCGACGGCGCGCGAGACCGACAGGGCGAGACCGTTCACGCGACGCCTCCCTCCGCCTCGCCGGCGGGCACCTGCCACCAGGGCAGCTCCCGGTAGACCGGCCGGTCGGAGACCTTCTCACCGCTCCAGTCGGGCGGCGGCACAGCGGTCGTCCGGGAGCGGTACTGGACGCGCCGGACGGCGTCGCCCGGTCCCGCGGCGTCGCCGCGGCCCAGCCGCAGGACCGCGACACGGCGCAGATAGGCCTCGGACAGGGTGCCCCGCAGGCCCACCGGACGGTTGTCGGAGTCGTGGGTGGCGACGAAGAAGTCCCAGGCCCGGCGCAGCTCGTTCTGCTGGGTGTGGCTCGGCAGCGGATTGCCGTCGATGGCCCGGCCGTCCTCGGCGGACAGGTCGTACCAGCCGGTGGTCCGTACGCCGCCGTCCGCCGTGCTCACCTCGGCGCGGACCTGGACGGAGATGTTCTGCTGGAGCGGATTGGGCGCGAAGAGCTTCCAGTTCTGCTCGAACTCCGGGTAGACCCACGCGTCGACCACGGAGGCGTGCTGCTTGGACAGGGTGTTCGCCGGGGCGACGTGCAGGAACGTCAGCCCGACGTGGACGCAGACGGCGGCCGCGACGACGGCGAGCGCGAGCACGGCGCCGGCCTGGTAGCGCGGGGAGAGCGCGGCGACCCCGGTGCGGAGAGGACCGGTGTCCGCCGCGGGGGCGGCGGCCGGCGGCACGGGCTCCCCGGCGGACGCGGCGGCGCCGGACGGTCCGGTACGCGCCCCGGGCGGTCCGGCGGGTCCGCCCGGCCCGTCCGGCCCCCGCCGGGCGTCCGAGCCTGTGTCCTGCGCGTCCATTCCGCCCCGTTCCCCGGTCCGTCTTCCCGCCCGCCCTGCCGCGGGGCGCCGCGCGACACCGCTGGTGCGGGTGCTCCGCGACGCTCGAACCGGAACGGTACTCAGGACGGACCGCCGGCACAGCCCCCGGCGGACCGGCCGCGGGGTGGCCGTCGCCACACCCGCGCCGGTACCGCGGACCGTGACCGGCGCGCGGACCGCCGGGACAGCCGGGACCGCTGCGACCGCTAGAGGACGTGCCCCGGCTCGCCCTTGTCGTCCACGACGGGCCGGCCGGCGGCGGCCCACACCTGCATGCCGCCGTCGACGTTCACGGCGTCGATGCCCTGCCGGACCAGGTACATGGTGACCTGGGCCGAGCGCCCGCCGGAGCGGCAGATCACGTGGACCCGGCCGTCCTCGGGCGCCGCCTCGGTCAGCTCGCCGTAGCGGGCGACGAACTCGCTGATGGGGATGTGCAGGGCCCCGGCGGCGTGGCCCGCCTGCCACTCGTCGTCCTCGCGGACGTCCAGCAGGAAGTCGCCGTCCTCGAGGTCCGTGACCCGGACCGTGGGCACACCAGCTCCAAAACTCATGTCCCCGACGCTACCCGACGCGGTGGTCCGGCCGGACGGACCACCGTGCACGGCAGCCGGAGGCGTCGCCGCACGTCAGGCCCGGACCCACCGCACGGCGGCGCCGGGCCGGACCCGTCCCGTGCGGTCAGCGGGAGGAACGCCGGGACCGGCTCAGCCGGAAGACGGCCGCCAGCAGGGCGGCCAGGATGACGGCGCCCAGGCCGTAGCGGGCCCCGTCGCCCATGTCGCTGCCGGCCACGGCGGCCTCGGCGCCGCAGAGGACCGCGACGAGGGCGGCGGTCAGGACGGTGCTGTTCGTGCGGTCGGTGTCGCTCATGATGCTCTCTCCTCGGGACGGACCTGGAACAACTCTGGCGGTGCGGCCGCCTCCGGACGAGACGGCCGGCGCGCAGCTTGCTGCACCGCCTTCGTGCCGCTTCCTGCACCGGCGGCCGCCCGGACGTCCCCCCGGGCCCCCGCGGACGCCGTCCGCCGGCATGGTGCCGCGGGCGCCACCCGATGTATGCCTTGGGGGAAGATCAACAGGTCGTGCACACATGGAGGGACCGTGTCGCAGCCATGTCTGGGATTCCTCGGCGTCACCGAGGCCGAGGAATCCCTCTACCGCCGGCTGCTGCGCCAGGACGTGGACGACGACCGTGACCGGGCCGACGCCGGGACCGGGACCGCCGGCCGTCTGGTCGGACTGGGTCTGGCCGTCCGCACCCACACCGGCGTGCTGCGCCCGGTCGCCCCCGCGCAGGCGGTCGAGCACCTCATCGCCGGCCGGCTCGACGCCCTGCGGGAGGAACTGGAACAGGCCGCCCGCACGGGTGGCGTGGTCGCGTCGCTCCAGCGGGAACGCGCGAGCGCCCCGGCACCGCGGCCGCCGGAGGACGTCCCGGCCGTCCAGCAGATCGAGGGCATGGAGGCCGTGCGCGCCGTCATCGACGAGCTGACCTTCTTCGCCCGCAGCGAGAGCCTCACCACCAATCCCACCGGCCTCATCAGCCGGGAGTCGGCCGACTTCTCACGCCCCATCGACCTGCGCGTCCTGCGCCGCGGCGTACGCATGCGCACCCTGATGGCCGCCCCCGCCCTGGACGACCGGGCCACCATGGCGTACCTGCGCGAACTGGCCGGCAGGGGCGCGGAGATCCGGATCTCGCATCAGCCCCTGGAACGCATGATCATCTGCGACAGGGCCGCGGCGCTCACCCCCCTCGACCCGGCGCACACCGCCAAGGGCGCCCTGCTGACCCGGGAGCCCGGCCTCGTGGCCACCCTCGTCACCCTGTTCGACCGCATGTGGGCCGTGGCGCAGGAGCTGCCGGCGCCGGACGACGAGCCGCCCACCGGGATCGAGCGCCGGATCCTCACGTCGCTCCGCACCGCGGACAAGGACGAGAGCGGCGCCCGCGACCTCGGCATCTCGGTACGGACCTACCGCAAGCACGTGGCGTCCCTCATGACCCGCCTGCAGGCCGCCAACCGCTTCCAGGCCGCCCTGCTCGCCCGTGAACGCGGCTGGCTCTGAGACGGATCGGAGCGGCCGTGGGGCACCGGGCCGGTGCCGGTGCCCCACGGCGGCGGGGCTACCGCCCCAGCAGCCCCGCCAGCTCGGCCTCCCGCTCGCCCACCTGGGCCGCCAGCTGCCCGGCGATCTCCTCCAGCAGCCGGTCGGGGTCGTCCGGGGCCAGCCTGAGCATGGCGCCGATCGCGCTCTCCTCCAGTTCCCTGGCGAGCACGGTGAGCAGTTCCTTGCGCCGGTCGAGCCACTCGAGGCGCGCGTACAGCTCCTCGCCGCGGCTCGGCCGCCGCTCGGGCGCCGGGCCCGCGGCCCACTCCTCGGCCAGCGTCCGCAGTTCCGCCTCGTCGCCGCGGGCGTAGGCGGCGTTGACCCGGGTGATGAACTCCTCGCGCCGGACCCGCTCGTCGTCCTCCTGGGCCAGGTCGGGATGGGCCTTGCGGGCCAGCTCGCGGTAGAGCCGGCGGGCCTCCTCGCTCGGCCGGACCCGCTGGGGGGGCCGTACCGCCTGGCCCGTGAGCATCGCGGTGGCCTCCGGGAACAGCCCGTCCCCGTCCATCCAGCCGTGCAGCAGCTCCTCGACCCCGGGGATCGGCATCAGCCGGGCCCGTGCCTCGTCGGCCCGGCGGCGGTCCTCGGGGTCGCCGCTGCGGGCCGCCCTGGCCTCCAGGATCTGCGCCTCCAGCTCCTCGAGCCGCGCGTACACCGGGCCGAGCCGCTGTTCGTGCAGCCGCGAGAAGTTCTCCACCTCCACGCGGAAGGTCTCCAGCGCGATCTCGTACTCGATGAGCGCCTGCTCGGCGGCCCGTACGGCCCGCTCCAGCCGCTCCTCGGGCCGCGGCGCGCCACCCTGCTCGGGCTCAGCAGCTTCCGGGGTCGTCACCCGACCAGCCTAGGGCACCGTCCGCCCGCCGCCGAAGCTCCCTCACACCCCCGTCTCGGCCGCGACCCGGCCCGAGCGCACCGCGGCGAGCAGTTCGGCGTGGTCCGCCTCGGTGCGGTCGGCGTAGGCCAGGGCGAAGGCGGCCACCGCCTCGTCCAGCTCCTCGTTCTTGCCGCAGTAGCCGGCGACCAGGCGCGGGTCGGCGCTGTGGGCGTGGGCGCGGGCCAGCAGGGCACCGGTCATCCGGCCGTAGTCGTCGAGCTGGTCGGCGGCCAGGGCGGCGGGGTCGACGCTGCCCTTGCGGTTGCGGAACTGCCGCACCTGGAAGGGCCGCCCGTCGATCGAGGTCCAGCCGAGCAGCATGTCGCTGACCACCTGCATGCGCTTCTGCCCGAGCACCACCCGGCGGCCCTCGTGCGCGACCTCGGGCACGTCGAAACCGGCGGTCACCAGATGGGGTTCCAGCGCGGAGGGCCGGGCCTCCTTCACCTGGAGCACCAGCGGCTCGCCCCGGTGGTCCAGGAGCAGCACGACGTACGACCGCGTGCCCACGCTGCCCGTGCCGACGACGCGGAAGGCGACGTCGTGCACCGCGTACCGGGCCAGCAGCGGCAGCCGGTCCTCGGGCAGGGTCGCCAGGTAGGGCTCCAGGCAGGCCGCGACCGCCGCCGCCTCCCGGTCCGGCACCCGGCGCAGCACCGGTGGCGCGTCGACGAAGCGGCGCCCGCCGTCCTCGGTGGCCTCGGTCGCCCTGGCCGCGAACCGGCCGCTGGTGTTGGCCCGCGCCTTCTCGCTCACCCGCTCCAGCGTGCCGAGCAGGTCGTGGGCGTCGGTGTGGGAGACGAGTTCCTCGTCGGCGATGGCGTTCCAGGCGTCCAGCGCGGGCAGCCGGGCCAGCAGGCGCATGGTGCGCCGGTAGGCGCCGGCCGCGTCGTGGGCCGCTTCCCGGCAGGTGTCCTCGTCGGCGCCGGCCTCCCGGCCCGCGAGCACCAGCGAGGCGGCGAGCCGCTTGAGGTCCCACTCCCAGGGGCCGTGGACCGTCTCGTCGAAGTCGTTCAGGTCGATGACCAGACCGCCGCGGGCGTCCCCGTAGAGACCGAAGTTGGCCGCGTGGGCGTCGCCGCAGATCTGGGCGCCGATGCCCGTCACCGGCGTGCGCGCCAGGTCGTACGCCATCAGGCCCGCCGACCCGCGCAGGAAGGCGAACGGCGTGGCCGCCATCCGTCCGGTCCGTATCGGGGTGAGCCCGGGTATCCGGCCCCGGTGGGACTCCTCGACCGCGCTCACGGCGTCCGGCCGGGCCCCGTCCGGGGCGAAGGCGGCGTGCGCGGACCGCGGGACGCGTCCGCGCAGCGCCTTGCCCTCCGCCCTCGGCGACCCGTCGGCGGGCCACCGCGCGAACCCCGGCACCCGGGGGATCCGCCCCGCCCGCACCGCGCTGGTCCCCGCGCCGGCCCCGTCCGCCGCCGCCCCGGTGTGCGTCCCCGCCCTCGTTCCGGCCATCCGACCGTCCTCCCCGACTCCTGTACCGGCCCACGCGCCCGCCCCGGCGCACCACGGCGGACCCGTCCCGCGCTCCCCGCGGCCCGCGCTCCCCGGGCGCACCCGGCGCGCCACCGCTGACGCGGCACGACGGTACAGCCGGCCGCCCCGCCCGTGCACGGGCTCCGCCTCACCTCCCCATAACGCCGGGAAGGGGGCGGAACGGGAGGTCCCCCCGGCCCCCCGGCGCGGCTTACGGTTTCGGCGATCACCACGGGAGCGCGTCCTCCGAAGCACCCAGCCTGCCCCGCGCCCGGGGGACGCGCTCCGTGTCGTGCACGTCCCGTCCGCCCTCTTCCCCAGGGGCTGCCCCCACCGAGGAGACCCAGGAGCCCGCCATGACACCCCCCACCCCCGACGATCCCGGCGCCGATCCCGGCATCAGCCGCAAGACCCTGCTCCGGGCGGCCGTCGCCGCCGGCGCCGCCGTCCCGCTGCTCGCCACCGGCGCCGTCGCCCTCGCCCGGGACTCCGCCCGCGCACCGGGCACGACCCTGACACCGACACCCTTCTGCGACGACGGCGACGACCCCACGCCCGACCAGATGGAGGGGCCCTACTTCAAGCCGAACTCCCCGCTGCGCACCGACCTGGCCGCCTCGGGCACCGCCGGCACCCGGCTGACGGTCAGCGGCTACGTCTTCGGCCGCAACTGCGTGCCCCTGCCCGGCGTCCTGCTCGACTTCTGGCAGGCCGACAACGCGGGCGCCTACGACATGGCCGGGTACAGGTTCCGCGGCCACCAGTTCACCGACTCGACCGGCGCGTTCGTCCTGCGCACGATCGTCCCCGGCCTCTACCCGGGCCGCACCCGGCACATCCACGTCAAGGCCCAGGCCCCCGGCAGGCCGGTGCTGACGACCCAGCTCTACTTCCCGGGCGAACCGCGCAACAGCACGGACACCATCTTCGACCCGGCACTGCTGATGAACGTCCGCGACGCCGGCGGCGGCAAGGAGGCCACGTTCGACTTCGTGCTGAACGTGGACGGCACCCCGGGCCCGACGGACCCGCCCACCGACCCGCCGACCGATCCCCCGGGCGGCACCTGGGCCGCTGGCCGCGCCTACAAGGCCGACGACCGGGTCACGTACGGCTCCGCCGCCTACCGCTGCCTGCAGGCCCACACCTCGATGCCCGGCTGGGAGCCGCCCAACGTCCCCGCCCTGTGGCGACGCGAGTGACACCTCGCCGGTGAGACCTTCCTCACAGGAGGTCCTCCCCGACAACGCGGAAGCCCCCAGGTCCGAGACCTGGGGGCTTCCGTCTGGTGCGCGAGGGGGGAGTTGAACCCCCACGCCCTTGCGGGCACTGGAACCTGAATCCAGCGCGTCTGCCTATTCCGCCACCCGCGCATTGGGTGTGTCTTCGGGCTCCGTTCCTTTCGGCCCGGCGCCTTCCGACATCCAGAACATTAGCACGCTGTCCGGGGTCGGTTCACATCCCTTGTCAGCGGGCGGACCGGCCTCCCGCGCCGGCCGGGCACTCGCACCGGTCCGTGTCCGTTCACGTATCAACCTCGTACCGGTCCCGCCCGTCTCCCCAGGAGCCGGTAGGGGACCGCAGCCGGGTGCGGGACACTGGTCCACGGCCGCCTCTACGATCCTGGGCATGAATACGGGCGGGCGGGAGCACGTTCCGAACGGCCCGGGGAGTTCGGAAGGGAGCTCCAGCGGGAACTCCGAGAGGCGTCGACACCCGTCGACGGGGCCGACAGGGGGAACCAGCCGATCGACCGGTGCGTGGATACGATCAGTAAGCAGTACCAGGTGGACAGTGCGCGCACACGCCGCACGACAGGCAGTACGCAAGGCAGTGGACAGGACGGCAGCGACGGAGGAGGTGCCCCATGGGAGTCCTGAAGAAGTTCGAGCAGCGTCTCGAAGGTCTGGTCAACGGCACCTTCGCGAAGGTGTTCAAGTCCGAGGTGCAGCCCGTGGAGATCGCGGGAGCGCTCCAGCGCGAATGCGACAACAACGCGACCATCTGGAACCGCGACCGCACCGTCGTGCCCAATGACTTCATCGTCGAGCTGAGCACGCCCGACTTCGAGCGCCTCAGCCCCTACTCCGGCCAGCTCGGCGACGAGCTCGCCGGAATGGTGCGCGACTACGCCAAGCAGCAGCGCTACACCTTCATGGGACCGATCAAGGTCCACCTGGAGAAGGCGGACGACCTCGACACCGGCCTGTACCGGGTCCGCAGCCGTACGCTCGCCTCCTCCAGCAGTCAGCAGGGCGGCCCGGGGCCCTCGGGACCCGCCGCGCCCCCCGCTCCCTCCGGACGGCCCGGCGCACCGGGCGGCGGCTACGGCTACCCGCCCGCCGGCGCCCCGCCCATGCCCGCCGCTCCGCCGCCCGGCGGACGCCCCGGCGGTTACGGCTACCCGCAGCCCGCGGGCGCCCAGCAGCCCCCGGCCGCACCCGCGCCCGGCGCCCGCACCCGCCACTGGATCGAGATCAACGGCACCCGCCACCAGATCTCCCGCGCGACCCTCGTCCTCGGGCGCAGCACCGAGGCCGACGTGCGGATCGACGACCCCGGCGTCTCCCGCCGGCACTGCGAGATCCGGACCGGAACGCCCTCGACGATCCAGGACCTCGGGTCCACCAACGGCATCGTGGTGGACGGGCAGCACACCACCCGCGCTACGCTCCGCGACGGCTCGCGGATCGTCGTGGGCAGCACCACCGTTATCTATAGGCAAGCCGAAGGGTGATCCGGGGGCAATGTCAGAGCTGACCCTCACGGTCATGCGGCTGGGTTTCCTGGCCGTACTGTGGCTGTTCGTGATCGTGGCCGTGCAGGTCATCCGCAGCGACCTGTTCGGTACGCGGGTCACCCAGCGCGGGGCGCGGCGCGACGCCGCACGACCGCAGCAGGCCGCGCGCCAGGGCCAGGCGCCTCCACCGCAGCGCCAGCAGCCGAGCGGCGGCCGGGGCCGCCGGGGCGCTCCCACCAAACTCGTCGTGACGGAGGGCACCCTCACCGGCACCACCGTCGCCCTCCAGGGCCAGACCATCACGCTCGGCCGGGCGCACGACTCGACGATCGTGCTGGACGACGACTACGCCTCCAGCCGCCATGCCAGGATCTACCCGGACCGCGACGGACAGTGGATCGTCGAGGACCTGGGCTCCACCAACGGCACCTACCTGGACCGGTCCCGGCTGACGTCCCCCACACCCATCGGCCCGGGGGCGCCGATCCGCATCGGCAAGACCGTCATCGAGCTGCGGAAGTAGTGCTACACCAATGAATGAGCGCGAGCGGAGCGAGCACGCAGCGGCGGCCGGCACCCCGGGCCACGGCGCGCTCCCGACCGGAGGGTGGGCAGTGTGGCTCGACACGACCGGCTGCATTCGGAGCCGACGGGCGAGGTGCGCATGAGTCTGTCACTGCGTTTCGCCGCCGGATCGCACAAGGGCATGATCCGGGAGGGCAACGAGGACTCCGGTTACGCCGGCCCCCGCCTGCTCGCCATCGCCGACGGCATGGGCGGCCAGGCCGCCGGAGAGGTCGCCTCCTCCGAGGTGATCTCCACCATCGTCGCCCTCGACGACGACGTGCCCGGTTCCGACATCCTCACCTCGCTCGGCACCGCCGTGCAGCGCGCCAACGACCAGCTGCGGCACATGGTCGAGGAGGACCCGGCCCTCGAAGGCATGGGCACCACCCTCACCGCCCTGCTCTGGACCGGTCAGCGCCTCGGCCTCGTCCACGTCGGCGACTCCCGCGCCTACCTCCTGCGCGACGGCGTCCTCACGCAGATCACCCAGGACCACACCTGGGTGCAGCGCCTCGTCGACGAGGGGCGCATCACCGAGGAGGAGGCCGGCACCCACCCGCAGCGCTCCCTGCTGATGCGCGCCCTCGGCAGCGGCGACCACGTCGAGCCCGACCTGTCCATCCGCGAGGTACGGGCCGGCGACCGCTACCTCATCTGCTCCGACGGACTCTCCGGCGTCGTCTCCCACCAGACGCTCGAGGACACCCTCGCCAGCTACCAGGGCCCCCAGGAGACCGTGCAGGAGCTGATCCAGCTCGCCCTGCGCGGCGGCGGCCCCGACAACATCACCGTCATCGTCGCCGACGTCCTCGACCTCGACACCGGTGACACCCTCGCCGGCCAGCTCTCCGACACGCCCGTCGTCGTCGGCGCCGTCGCCGAGAACCAGGCCCAGTTCGGCGACAACGGCATCATGCAGACCCCGGCCGGACGCGCCGCCGGCCTCGGCCGCCAGGGCGGCGGCCGGCACGGCGCGGGCGGCGAGTTCGGACCGCCCGGCAGCGGCGACACCACCGGCTACATCCCCGCCGACGGCTTCGGGGACTACGGCGACGGCGACTTCGTCAAGCCCCGCAAGAACCACAGGTGGCTCAAGCGGTCCCTCTACACCGTGCTCGCCCTCGCCGTCATCGGCGGCGGCCTCTACGGCGGCTGGCGCTGGACCCAGACCCAGTACTACGTCGGCACCAACGACGACCACGTCGCCCTGTACCGGGGCATCAGCCAGGACCTGGCCTGGGTCTCGCTGTCCAAGGTCCAGAAGGACCACCCCGAGATCGAACTCAAGTACCTGCCGCCCTACCAGCAGAAGCTCGTCGAGTCGACGATCGCCGAAGGCGACCTGAACGACGCCCGGGCGAAGATCGAAGAGCTGTCGGTACAGGCCTCCGCCTGCCGGAAGCAGGCCGAGCGGCGTGCCGCGGACAGCGAGAACGCGAAGACGGGCGAAGGCGAGGCCGGAGGCACCACGGGAACCACTCCCGCCTCCTTCACGTCCAAGGCCACACCGACACCGACCGCGTCGGAGTCACCGAAGACGCCCGAATCCTCCCCGTCCCCGTCCACGACCGCACCCACTACCAGCCCCGGCCCCAGCCTCTCGGAGGAAGAGCAGAAGGTCGTCTCGCTGTGCGGTAAGCAGTAGGCAAGCCGTGAGAGGCCCCGTCACACGATGAGCAGTACTTCCAACTCGCCGACGCACCACACGTCCACGATCGGTTCCATCGGCGCGCCCAGCCGCCGCAACACCGAGCTGGCCCTGCTGGTGTTCGCCGTCGTCATCCCGGTCTTCGCCTACGCCAACGTGGGCCTGGCCCTCAACGACGAGGTACCCGCCGGACTGCTGAGCTACGGCCTCGGACTCGGCCTGCTGGCCGGCGTCGGCCACCTGGTCGTCCGCAAGTTCGCGCCCTACGCGGACCCCCTGCTGCTGCCACTGGCCACCCTGCTCAACGGTCTCGGCCTCGTCGCCATCTGGCGCCTGGACCAGTCCGAACTGCTCCAGAGCATCGACCAGGCCGGCACCGCCGCACCCCGCCAGCTGATCTACACCGCGATGGGCATCGCCCTGTTCGTCGCCGTGCTGATCTTCCTCAAGGACCACCGCGTCCTGCAGCGCTACACCTACATCTCCATGGTCGGCGCCCTGTTCCTGCTGCTGCTCCCGCTGGTCCCGGGCCTCGGCAAGAACATCTACGGCGCCAAGATCTGGATCCAGGTCGGTTCCTTCTCCATCCAGCCCGGCGAGTTCGCCAAGATCGTCCTCGCGGTCTTCTTCGCCGGCTACCTGATGGTGAAGCGCGACGCCCTCGCCCTCGCCAGCCGCCGCTTCATGGGCCTCTACCTGCCCCGCGGCCGCGACCTCGGGCCCATCCTCGTCGTCTGGGTCATCTCCATCCTGATCCTCGTCTTCGAGACCGACCTCGGCACCTCGCTGCTGTTCTTCGGCATGTTCGTGATCATGCTGTACGTCGCCACCGAGCGGACCAGCTGGATCGTCTTCGGCCTGCTGATGTCCGCCGTCGGCGCCGTCGGCGTGGCCAGCTTCGAACCCCACATCCAGACCCGTGTGCAGGCCTGGCTCGATCCCTTCCACGAGTACCAGCTCAGTCGGCTGGGGAGCAGCGACGGCATCCTCCACTCCGAGCAGGCCATGCAGGCCCTGTGGGCGTTCGGCTCCGGCGGCACCCTCGGCAGCGGCTGGGGCCAGGGCCACTCCGAGCTGATCCGCTTCGCCGCCAACTCCGACTTCATCCTCGCCACCTTCGGCGAGGAACTCGGCCTGGCCGGCCTCATGGCCCTCTTCCTGCTCTACGGCCTCATCGTCGAGCGCGGCATCCGCACCGCACTCGCCGCCCGCGACCCCTTCGGCAAGCTCCTCGCCGTCGGCCTGTCCGGCGCCTTCGCCCTCCAGGTCTTCATCGTCGCCGGCGGCGTGATGGGTCTCATCCCGCTCACCGGCATGACCATGCCCTTCCTCGCCTACGGAGGCTCCTCCGTCATCGCGAACTGGGTCCTGATCGGCATCCTGCTGCGCATCAGCGACACCGCACGCCGTCCGGCCCCCGCGCCCACCGCCAACCCCGACGCCGAGATGACCCAGGTGGTCCGACCGTGAACAAGCCCCTGCGCCGCATCGCGATCTTCTGCGGCCTCCTGGTCCTCACCCTGCTCATCCGCGACAACTGGCTCCAGTACGTCAAGGCCGACGAACTGAAGACCCACGAGGACAACCGCCGCGTCGCCATCGAGCGCTACGCCAGCCCCCGCGGCGACATCATCGTCGACGGCAAGGCCATCACCGGACACGCCACCACCAAGGGCGACTTCAAGTACAAGCGCACCTACAAGGACGGCGCCATGTGGGCGCCCGTCACCGGCTACGTCTCCCAGGCCTACGGCGCCACCCAGCTCGAGAACATCGACGACGGCATCCTCACCGGCAACGACGACCGGCTCTTCTTCCGCAACACCCTCGACATGCTCACCGGCAAGAAGCGCGAGGGCGGCAACGTCGTCACCACCCTCAACGGCGCCGCGCAGAAGGCCGCCTACGAGGGCCTGAAGAAGCAGGGCGGCAAGGGCGCCGTCGCCGCCATCGAACCCTCCACCGGCAAGATCCTCGCCCTGGCCTCGTTCCCCTCGTACGACCCCTCCACGATCGCCGGCGGCAGCAAGGCGGACGGCGAGGCCTGGAACAAGATCATCGAGAAGAACAACCCCGACAAGCCCATGCTCAACCGCGCCCTGCGCGAGGTCTACCCGCCCGGCTCCACCTTCAAGGTGGTCACCGCCGCGGCGGCGCTCGAGCACGGCTTGTACAAGTCGGCGGACGAGAAGACCGACTCCCCCCTGCCGTGGATCATGCCCGGCACCACCACCCCGCTGAAGAACGAGGGCAACATCCCCTGCGAGAACGCCACCCTCCGCGAGGCACTGCGCGTCTCCTGCAACACCGTCTTCGGCAAGGTCGGCTACCAGCTCGGCAACGACAAGATGCTCGAGACGGCCAAGAAGTTCGGCTTCACCGAGGAGCAGTTCGTCCCGGTCCGCTCCAGCGCCTCGGTCTTCTCCGACGACATGAACGACTCGCAGGTCGCGCTCTCCTCCATCGGCCAGTTCAACACCGCCGCCACCCCGCTGCAGATGGCCATGGTCACCTCCGCCATCGCCAACAACGGCACCCTGATGAAGCCGTACATGGTCGACGAACTCCAGGCCCCCAGCCTCGACACCATCGAGAAGACGGACCCGCAGGAGATGAGCAAGCCGCTCTCCGCGGAGAACGCCCAGATCCTGCAGTCGATGATGGAGACCGTCGTCGAGGACGGCACGGGAACCAACGCGCAGATCGACGGCGTCAAGGTGGGCGGCAAGACCGGTACCGCGCAGCACGGTGTCGACAACAGCGAGAACCCGTACGCCTGGTTCATCTCGTACGCCAAGACCGACGACGGCAGCTCGCCGGTCGCCGTCGCCGTGGTGATCGAGGACGAGAACGCCAGCCGTGACGACATCTCCGGCGGCGGCCTCGCGGCCCCGATCGCGAAGAGCGTGATGGAGGCCGTCATCAACAGCAAGAAGTGACCAGACGCCGGGAGGGACGTGACTCCGCTCACGTCCCCTTCACATCGACGCACGTTGCGATACCGGTCCTGTATCGGGTACCGGGCTTGGCCAGGTCGCACAGAGCGAGCCGGGTACGGTAGGCCGGACGGCAGCCTCCGACCGTACAAGCATGCCGGTCGGGACCGACGGAGAGGGCTGGTAGGTAACCATGGAAGAGCCGCGTCGCCTCGGCGGCCGGTACGAGCTGGGCCAGGTGCTCGGCCGTGGTGGCATGGCGGAGGTCTACCTCGCGCACGACAGCCGGCTCGGCCGCACCGTGGCAGTGAAGACGCTCCGCGCGGACCTCGCGCGCGACCCGTCCTTCCAGGCCCGGTTCCGCCGGGAGGCCCAGTCGGCCGCCTCGCTCAACCATCCCGCGATCGTCGCGGTCTACGACACGGGCGAGGACTACATCGACGGGGTCTCCATCCCGTACATCGTCATGGAGTACGTCGACGGCTCCACACTCCGTGAGCTCCTCCACTCCGGCCGCAAGCTGCTGCCCGAGCGGGCCATGGAGATGACGATCGGCATCCTCCAGGCCCTGGAGTACTCCCACCGCGCCGGCATCGTCCACCGCGACATCAAGCCGGCCAACGTGATGCTCACCCGCAACGGCCAGGTCAAGGTCATGGACTTCGGCATCGCCCGCGCCATGGGCGACTCCGGCATGACGATGACCCAGACCTCCGCCGTCATCGGCACCGCCCAGTACCTCTCCCCGGAGCAGGCCAAGGGCGAACAGGTCGACGCCCGCTCCGACCTGTACTCCACCGGCTGCCTGCTCTACGAGCTCCTCACCGTCCGGCCGCCCTTCGTCGGCGACTCCCCGGTGGCGGTCGCCTACCAGCACGTCCGCGAGGAACCGCAGACACCCAGCGTCTTCGATCCCGAGATCACGCCCGAGATGGACGCGATCGTCATGAAGGCCCTGGTCAAGGACCCCGACTACCGCTACCAGTCGGCCGACGAGATGCGCGTCGACATCGAGGCCTGCCTCGACGGCCAGCCGGTCGCCGCCACCGCCGCGATGGGCGCGATGGCCGCAGGTGGCTACGGCGGCTACCCCGACGACCAGGCGACCACCGCCCTGCGCTCGGACTCCGGCCCGGGCGCGGGGGCAACGACCATGCTGCCGCCGGTGAACCCCGACGACGGCGGCTACGGCTACGACGACCGGCCCGGCCGGCGCCGTCAGCAGAAGAAGTCCCACACCTCCACGGTCTTCCTGGTCCTGGCCGGCGTCCTCGTCCTCGTCGGCGCCATCCTGATCGGCAGGTACGCCATCGGCGGCGGAGGCGTGGGCAACGACAACGTCCCCGTACCGAACTTCGTCGGCCTCACCAAGCAGGAGGCCGGCAACCGGGCGACCAACGCCGACCTGGAACTGGCGTTCACCCAGAAGCCCTGCGAGGACCAGGCCAAGGACCACATCTGCTCGCAGGACCAGAAGCCGGACACCCAGGTCAAGAAGAACTCCGTCATCAACCTCGTCGTCTCGACCGGCGCACCGAAGGTCGAGGTCCCGGACGTCGAGGGCCAGACCTTCGCCGACGCCGAGCAGGCCCTGAAGGACAAGGGCTTCGAGGTCGAGAAGGAGACCCGGGAGTCGACGGATACGCCGGACACGGTGCTCTCCCAGGACCCCGAGGGCGGTGAGTCGCGCGAGAAGGGCTCGACCGTCACCCTCACCGTCGCCCGCGAGACCTCCCAGGTGACCGTGCCCAGCCTGCTGGGACTGAGCCCGGCGGAGGCCAAGCAGCGCCTGGAGGCGAAGGGCCTCGTCCTCGGCACGCAGACGGAGGGGGAGTCCACCGCGCAGGCGGAGGGCACCATCTTCGAGCAGACCTTCACCCCGGGCACCGACGTCGACCGCGGCAGCACGGTCGACGTGAAGATCGCCAGGGCCCCGAAGAAGACCAAGGTGCCGGTCATCAACCCCGGCACGCCCCTGGGCCAGGCCAAGCAGACCCTCGCCGCGCAGGGCTTCACGAATGTCCAGGTGAAGGGTTCGGGCGACGACAACGCACTGGTCGTGCAGCAGACCCCGCCGGGCGACTCCGAGGTCGACGACCCCGCGAACACACAGATCGTCCTGACGACCGTGGGCGGCGACAACGGCAACAACGGTGACAACGGTGACAACGGAGGCCTCTTCGGCGGCCTGGGCCGCCACGACGACTGACGTCACCGAACGCACGGAGCCCCGTCCCTCCACCGAGGGCCGGGGCTCCGTCCTTGTTGTCCCGTCGTTTGTCCCCTGGTTGTCCCGCGGTGATTCGAAAACGTCGGCATGTCACGCTCGGCGGCCAGTCGTCCACAGGCCGCGCACCTGCTCGGCATGGAGTGCGGGCGCACACAGCCTGTGGACAACCCTGCGTCCAGCGGCGTCTGCCCGTCCTCGAAGGAGATGTCCCCACCCGGTGGACAACGCCCTCTCCGTCGCCATCCGCGACTTCGGCCACGCATCCGAGGCGGTCGCCGAGCTCACCGGAAGCCCGGGGCACCGGGGTGCGCCTTAAGGCGCCGCCGTGGACGCCGGGGAAAGAGGCCCGGGGCCGCGAGGAGAAGTCGCGGCCCCGGGCCTCCCCGGGTCAGGTGACCGGCCTCCCACGAGGGGGCGGTCAGCGCAGTTCTTCCGGAGGAGTCCGCTCCCCGTCCACCTTCTCCGTACGGACCAGCTCGCCCCACACCACGTACCGGTACCGGCTCGTGTACACCGGCGTGCAGGTCGTCAGCGTGATGTAGTGCCCCGCCTTCGTCCTCCCGGACACCTCGGGCACCGCCCCGAGCACCTTCACGTTGTACTTCGAGGTCTCCGGGAGGATGCCGTAGACCTTGTACACGTACCAGGTGTCCTTCGTCTCGAAGACGATCGGGTCGCCCTTCTCGATCTTGTCGATGTTGTGGAACTTCGCACCGTGCCCGTCCCGGTGGGCCGCCAGCGCGAAGTTGCCCTTCTTGCCCGACGTCGGAAGCTCCGACTTCACCGGGTCGGTGTAGTAGCCGGCCACGCCGTCGTTGAGGACCTTCATCGACGTGCCCTTCTCCACCAGGATGTCGCCCTTGCCCATCGCGGGCACGTGCAGGAAGCCGATGCCCGCCTTGGTGTCCAGCGCCCCCGGGCCGTCCTGACCGACCCTCTGCTGGGCCCAGTCGTCACGGACCTTGTCGGCCTGCTTGTCGGCCGCGCGGTCGGCGACGACGTTCGTCCACCACAGCGAGTAGACGACGAACAGGCCCAGCACCAGGCCCGCCGTGATGAGGAGTTCGCCGAGGACACTGACGACCAGCGCCACCGCCCGCCGCGGGCCGCGGCGGCGGCGTGCCGCGGACGGCTGCCGGCCGGGCGCTCCGGTGTGCTCTTCGTGATCCGTGTCGGTGGTCGCTGCCACTGGTCATCTGCCCTTAATTGACGAGCGCATCCGGCTTGCCCTTGCTGCGCGGCCGTTCCTCGACCATCTTGCCCCAGACGATCATCCGGTACTTGCTCGTGAACTCCGGGGTGCACGTGGTCAGCGTGATGTAGCGTCCGGGCCCCGTGAACCCCGACTGCCTGGGCACCGGGTCGAGGACACCGGTGTTGCTCGGCGACGTCACCGGCAGGATCGACGCCATCTTGTAGACGAAGTACCGGTCCTGCGTCTCGACGACGATCGGATCGCCGGGCTCCAGCCTGTTGATGTACCGGAACGGCTCACCGTGGGTGTTGCGGTGGCCCGCCAGCCCGAAGTTGCCGCTCTTCGCCTCCGGCATCGCCGTCCTGAGCGGGTCCTCGGCGTAGTGCCCCACCATGCCCCGGTCCAGCACCCTCTTGCTGCTGACGCCCTCGGCGATCGGCACGACCACGTCCAGCTTCGGGATGTGCAGGATCGCGAAGCCCTGGCCCGGCTCGAAGGTCCCCGGATTCCGCTTGCCGCTCGCCCAGTCGTCCTGAAGGCTGCTCGCCGCCTTGTCGGCCTGCGCGTGCGCCCGCACGTTCGTCCACCACAACTGGTAGGTGACGAACAGCAGCATCAGCACGCCGGTCGTGATGAAGAGTTCGCCCATCGCACGGCTGGCGATCACCGCGGCGCTCGGCTTGCGTGCCCGGGCCTGACGGCGGGCCTCCACACGCGTCAGCGGCGCCTTCGGCGCCTCGGCGGACTCCTGGGCCCCCGGCGGCCGCCGAGCGCCCCCGCGACGCCCGTGACGCCGCCTGGCGGCCTTCCTGCGGGCCGCGCGTCCGCCGGGCGACGGCCCGTCCGTCACGGCGGGGAAAGCGCCCGTCGTACGCACCGGAGGCGGACTTGGAACCCGCAACGCCACGGTCTCGTCGTCGAGGACCGGCGCGTGGGTCTCCTCGTACGCCCCCTCGCCCGAGGAACGCCCCCCGAGCCCACCGTCCCCGAACCCACTGTCCCCGAACCCACCGGAACTCCCGTACGAATGCCCGTACCTGGCTCCCTGGTCACCGGCCGCACCGGACTCGCGTTCGGGGCGCAGCGCGGTCACGCCGTGGCCCTGCCCACCACCGGGGCGAGCCCCGCCGACCTCGCCACCGCACCCTGGTCCCCGCACTCCACCAGCCAGTTGGCCAGTATCCGGTGCCCGTGCTCGGTCAGCACCGACTCCGGATGGAACTGCACGCCCTCGACGGGCAGTTCCCGGTGCCGCAGCCCCATCACGATCCCGTCTCGCGTGCGGGCCGTCACCTCCAGCTCGGCCGGCACGGTCTCCGGCTCGGCGGCCAGCGAGTGGTACCGCGTCGCCGTGAACGGCGACGGGAGGCCGGCGAAGACGCCCTTGCCCCCGTGCTCCACCGCCGACGTCTTCCCGTGCAGCAACTCGGGCGCCCGGCCCACCACACCGCCGTACGCCACCTGCATCGACTGCATGCCGAGGCAGACGCCGAAGACCGGCACCCCGGTCGTCGCGCAGTGCCGCACCATCTCGACGCACACACCCGCCTGCTCCGGCGCGCCCGGCCCCGGCGACAGCAGCACTCCGTCGAAACCGTCCTGGGCGTGCCCCGTGGACACCTCGTCGTTGCGCACCACCTCGCACTCGGCACCCAGCTGATACAGGTACTGGACCAGGTTGAAGACGAAGCTGTCGTAGTTGTCGACGACGAGGATGCGCGCACTCACTGGTTGTCCACCGTCACATCGTTGAAGGGAATCAGCGGCTCGGCCCACGGGAAGACGTACTGGAACAGGACGTAGACCACGGCCACCACGAGCACGAGCGAGATCAGCGCCCTCACCCACGTGTTCCCCGGCAGATGCCGCCAGATCCAGCCGTACATGCCGTCCCTTCCGTCGCGCCACGGCACCGGACTCACGCCGCACGGAACCAGACTAGCGGCGCGGAGCCCCCGGGAACGGCGTCACTCCACAGGCCGGGCATGGTGCAGGTCCACGGTGCCCGAGTAACCCGGCAGCGTCACCGTCCCCTGGTCCTCGACCTTCCAGCCGAGCCCGTACACGTTCACGTACACCATGTAGTTCTGGATCGCCGGCGACTCGGCCAGCGCCTTCTTCAGCCGTTCCGGGTCCCCGACCGCCTGGATCCGGTAGGGCGGCGAGTAGACGCGCCCCTGGAGGATCAGCGTGTTGCCCACGCACCGCACCGCGCTGGTGGAGATCAGCCGCTGGTCCATCACCTTGATGCCCTCGGCGCCGCCCTGCCACAGCGCGTTCACCACCGCCTGCAGGTCCTGCTGGTGGATCACCAGGTAGTCGGGCTGCGGCTCGGGATACCCGGGGAGCTTCGCGGTGGCGTCCGGCGGTGCGTCGTCGAGCGTGACCGAGATCGCCTCGCCCCTCAGCTCCTGCGTGCCCGTCCTCTTCTCCAGCTCCGCGAGCTTGTCGTCCTCCGCCTTCGTGCTTCCGTCGTCGCGCTCGGCGAGGGCTTCGACGTCGTCCCGCAGGGCCGCGTTGGACTCGTCCAGTTCGCCGTTCTTCCGGCTGCGCTCCTGGATGAGATCGGACAATTTCAGCAAAGAGGTGTCCGTGCGGATATTGGTGCCTTTGGCAGTGTTGAAGCTGGTGAAGAAAATGAGGCCCGCGAGAGCGAAGACGGCTGCCGTGAGCACCCGCACGGGCCGGAACCGGCGCCTGCGGGCAGGACTGGATCCGGTCCCGGGGGAGTCGGCAGAATTGCTCAACGTACCCTTATCTCCTTCGGCGCCGCGGAAGCACTACGCTAACGGACGCCCGGGGGAGCGCTCAGAGTCCCCTCGCACGCCGCCCCCGAGCCCCGAACCGTTCCCTGCGCGGCCACGCAGCGCATCGACAGGAGAGACCCTCGTGCCGAAGTCACGTATCCGCAAGAAGGCCGACTACACGCCGCCGCCCGCGAAGCAGGCGACCGCCGTCAAGCTGACCAACCGCGGCTGGGTCGCGCCGGTCATGCTGGCCATGTTCATCATCGGTCTCGCCTGGATCGTCGTCTTCTACGTCACCGACGGGTCGCTGCCCCTCGATGAGCTGGGCAACTGGAACATCGTGGTGGGCTTCGGTTTCATCGCCGCCGGATTCGGTGTCTCCACGCAGTGGAAGTAGTTCTCCCCAGGGCTATCCACCGAGTTATCCACAGGTCTTGTCCACACGATGGGGACAAAGAAACGACGATCTGTGGATAACCGCCGGATCCTGCTACCGGTGTGACAGAAACACCAGAAACCAAAAGCACGTTCGCCCCCTGCCTGACCTGCGGAAACACAGAACAGTGACAGGGGGCACACCTGTTCCCGCACGCTGTGCACAGGGACTGACACCGCCTGTGGACAACGAACCGCTCAGGTGAGCTGAGCGGTTCTCAACAGGGTCACGCCGACGACGGCCACGAGGACCAGCGCACAGGTGCCGTACTGCACGAGCGTGCGCCGTTCACGCGGGGCGTGGAGCATGGCGTAGCCGATGACGGCGCCGGCGACGAGGCCGCCGATGTGGGCCTGCCAGGCGATGTTGCTCCAGCCGAAGGTGAAGATCAGGTTGATCACCAGCAGGGCGATGACCGGTCGCATGTCGGCGTTGAGCCGGCGGACCAGGGCGCCGGTCGCCCCGAAGAGGCCGAAGATGGCGCCGGAGGCGCCGAGCGAGGCGGTGGTCGGTGCGGCGAGCAGGTAAGTGAGGGCGCTGCCGGCCAGGCCGGAGGCGAGGTAGAGCGCGAGGTAGCGGACTCTGCCGAGGGCCGCTTCGAGGGGTCCGCCGAGCCACCAGAGCCCGAGCATGTTGAAGCCGATGTGCCAGAACTCCTGGTGGGTGAAGACGGAGGTCACCATGCGGTACCACTCGCCCTCCGCCACTCCTTCGGTCGGTGTGAAGGGGGCGGGCGGCCACTGCCCGATCAGGACGAGGTCGCCGAGGAGCGAGGACCTGGCGCGGACGGCGATGAACACGGCCAGGTTGATGCCGATGAGGATCTTGGTGACGAGCCGGGGGTCCGCGGCGACGCTGCCGCCGGCGAGGGTGCGGGGCCGGGAGGCCGCGGGGGCGGGTCCGGTGCCGGCGCCGCCGCGGGCGCAGTCGGGGCAGTGGAAGCCGACGGAGGCGTTCACCATGCAGTCGGGGCAGATGGGACGTTCGCAGCGGGTGCAGCGGATGCCGGTCTCGCGGTCGGGATGGCGGTAACAGCCGGGCAGGCTGTGGGCGGGCGGGGGTGCCTGGCCGTCCGGGCCCTGTGGGCCGTTGGGTGACTGGTCCATGGGGACCCCTCCCTTGTCCGTCCGTGTCCGAGAGGCGCGCGGCCCCGCCCTTCCCTACGGACGAGCGGGGCGTTTGGTTCCCTCCGGGCGCGCCGATGGGGGCGGCCGCGGAGTCGCGGTGGTCAGCCCTCGCGGGTCTCGACGACGACCGACTCGATGACGACGTCGTTCAGGGGGCGGTCGGTGCGGGGGTTGGTCTCCGTGTCCGCGATGGCGTCGACGACCTTCTGGCTGGCCCGGTCGGTGACCTCGCCGAAGATCGTGTGCTTGCGGGTCAGCCACGTGGTCGGGGAGACGGTGATGAAGAACTGCGAACCGTTGGTTCCCGGACCGGCGTTGGCCATGGCCAGCAGGTAGGGCCTGTCGAAGGCGAGATCGGGGTGGAACTCGTCCTCGAACTTGTAGCCGGGGCCACCGGTGCCGTTGCCCAGCGGGTCTCCGCCCTGGATCATGAAGCTGCTGATCACCCGGTGGAAGACGGTGCCGTCGTAGAGCTTGTCCGTGGTCCTCTCCCCGGTCTCGGGGTTGGTCCACTCACGCTCGCCCCGGGCGAGCTCGACGAAGTTCCTGACCGTCTTGGGGGCGTGGTTCGGCAGGAGCCGGACTTCGATGTCGCCGTGGCTGGTCTTCAGGGTGGCGTAGAGCTGCTCGGCCACGATGTGCCTTCCGTCGTCTTGTCGTGCTCCCCGATCCTCGCACGGCCCGTGGCGTGCGTCGCCCGGCTGTCGGTCCGGGCTGTGACCGGGTGGGCGCTCGGGGGGAATCCGGGCGGGTGTCCCTGGGTTGCGAGCGCGGGGGGCCGATCCGTGGCATTGTCGACGACAGGCTCTCGTTGCCCCGTATTCATCCGTTATCGCCGTTGATCGTCTTTTGATCGCATCTTCGGTACCACGTGCCCCGGAGGGCCCGACGTCATCACCCGTGACCCGGATGCTCGCCCTCACATGCCTGGCTGTGCGTCGGCAGGCATGATCCGTAAAAGGGTGGAAAGTCGAATTACCGTACGCCACCGAGGAGGAGGAACCCGTGACCCGCATCGACAGCGTGCGCGCCGCGACCGGTTCGGCGAAGGACAGCGTGCTGCACGCCGCGGAAGTGGTGGCGCCCTACGCCGACACGGCCAAGGACAGGGCCGCCCACTACGCACAGGAGGCGCGCGTACGACTGGCGCCCAAGGTGTCGCAGGCCGCGTGCCAGGCCCGGCTTCAGTACGGCACGCATGTCGCGCCTCGTCTGGAGCAGGCCCGTACGCATGTGCCGCCGAAGGTGGACCAGGCCGCTCACGAGGCCGCGGTCCGTACGCGTATGGCCGCCCGGCAGGCGGCCGACTACTCCCGGCCGGTGATCGAGCAGGCGGTGGCCGCGGCCGGGCCCGTCAAGGACGAGGCCGCCGCGCGTGGTGCCGCCGCGCTGGCCGCGCTGCGGGGTCAGGTCTCGGCCAAGGAGATCCAGAAGCTGGCCCGCAGGCACGAGCGGCGGGCGAAGGCCGGGCGTGTCGCCAAGATCCTGATGGTGGCGGGCGCCGTCGCGGGCGGCGCCTTCGCGGCCTGGAAGTGGTGGGACAAGCAGGCCAACCCGGACTGGCTGGTGGAGCCGCCCGAGGCGACGGAGGTTCCCGAGAACAGCCGGCTGACGTCGGTGGACGGTACCGGCGGCGCGGTCCTGGACCCCGAGGTCCAGGCCAAGCAGGCCGAGGACGAGGCCGCCGACGGCGGTGACGAGCCGCGCTGACCGCTTCCGGGGCGTGCGGGTACGCCACCTCTGTACATCGCCGTGGGGCGGGAGACTTCCGGGTCTCCCGCCCCACGGCGATGTTTCACGTGGAACATCGGGCGGCCCGTCGGTCTCCCCGGCGCTCCGCCGTCCTCCTCAGCGGCCGTAGCGGCGTTCGCGCAGGGAGTAGGAGCGCAGGGCTCGCAGGAAGTCGATCTCGCGGAAGTCCGGCCAGTAGGTCTCGCAGAAGTACATCTCGGCGTACGCGGACTGCCACAGGAGGAAGCCGGACAGTCTCTGCTCTCCGGAGGTGCGGATGATGAGGTCGGACTCGGACCGCCCCTTGGAGTACAGGTGCTTGGAGATGTGCTCCATGGTGAAGGTCTCGATGAACTCGTCGATGTCCCCGCCCCGGGCGCTGTGCTCCGTCAGGGCGGAGCGGACGGCGTCGACGATCTCCCGGCGGCCTCCGTACCCCACGGCGACGTCCACCTTGGTCCCGCCCTGGCGCCCCTGGGTGGCCGCGGTGGCGGTCTTCAGCCGGCTCGCGGACTCGGCCGGGAGGAGGTCGAGAGCTCCGACGACCTCGACGCGCCAGGGGTTGCCGGGCGCGGCCAGCCGCTCCACCACCTCGGCGATGATGTCGATCAGGGGGGTGAGCTGGTCCTCGGGCCGGTGCAGGTTGTCGTCGGAGAGCATGTAGAGGGTGACGTGCTCGATCTCGGCGGAGTCGCACCAGCGCAGGAAGTCCAGCACCTTCGCGCCGCCGGCCCGGTAGCCCTCGCGGGGGTCCACGATGCCTGATTCCTTGGCCCATCGGCGGTTGCCGTCCAGCATGATGCCGATGTGCTGGGGGCGTGGGCGTCCCTCCAGCTCCCTGAGCAGCCGCTTCATGTACAGCGCGTCGAGAGCGGCTCGTACTTTGGCCCGCATGCTCTACCCCTTTCACCTCGTCGGCAGCGACCGGACGGCTCCGGCGGCGGTGCGCCGCTTGGCACCGCCCCGCAGGGGTGTGGCGCTGGTGCCCTCTGGGGTGACGATATCAAGAGCAGACAGCGCCACTCCGGCTCCGATCGGTGGCCCCGCGCACACGCGTTCCCGCCGCCTCACAGGGGTCCGTGATCGCCACCGGAGCGCCAACCGGCCATGCTCCGGCAGGCGTTGGCGGACCCCGCGTGCCGGGACCGAGGGCGGGTGCTGTGTGCGGAGCTGCCGGCGGGAGGCGGTCGCGAGCACGCGAGCGGGGCATCGGGCCGCGCTGTGCGCCGGCCGGCGATCCGCTGCGCACGATGGGTGACGACGCCGACGCGAAGAGCCCGCCCGGCCTGGAGTTCACGCAGGTCGGACGGGCTCTCGGGGGTGGAGCCTAGGGGAGTCGAACCCCTGACATCTGCCATGCAAAGACAGCGCTCTACCAACTGAGCTAAGGCCCCGGAGAAGACGTCCGGCCGGAGGATCCGCGTACCGGCGGGCGCCGCAGACAAGAGTACCGGGTCGCCCCCCGTATCTCACAAATGATTGGGGCTCCCGGGGAACAACCACGCTCCGTAAGATGCTCGGCGTGGTTCGCTGGAGCGAACTGCGGTTTTTGGGGAAGCGATGGGGAGACGCAATGGACGCCGCACAGCAGGAAGCCACCGCGAAAGCGCGGGAACTGCAGCGGAACTGGTACGGGGAGCCGCTGGGGGCGCTCTTCCGCAGGCTTATCGACGACCTCGGTCTCAACCAGGCGCGTCTGGCGGGGGTGCTGGGGCTGTCCGCGCCGATGCTGTCGCAGCTCATGAGCGGCCAGCGGGCGAAGATCGGCAACCCGGCGGTGGTGCAGCGGGTGCAGTTGCTGCAGGAGCTGGCGGGGCAGGTGGCGGACGGCAGTGTGAGCGCGGCCGAGGCCACCGAGCGCATGGACGAGATCAAGAAGTCCCAGGGAGGCTCGGTGCTCAGCAACACCACGCAGACGACGAGCGGTTCGGGGGCGCCCACGGTCAAGCGGGTGGTCCGCGAGATCCAGTCGCTGCTGCGTTCGGTGGCGGCCGCCGGCGACATAATCGACGCCGCGGACGCCCTCTCCCCGTCCCACCCGGAGCTGGCGGAGTTCCTGCGGGTGTACGGAGCGGGCCGCACCTCCGACGCGGTCGCGCACTACCAGTCGCACCAGAACTGACCTCCGGGGCCCGGCCGTCGAAGGGCTCGGCGGACGGCCTTGCGGGGCACGGCGCGAGGGGGAGGAGCGGCACACGGTCATGGGTGAGGTCTTCGCCGGCCGGTACGAACTGGTCGATCCGATCGGCCGTGGCGGGGCGGGTGCCGTCTGGCGTGCCTGGGACCACCGCCGCCGGCGCTATGTGGCCGCCAAGGTGCTGCGGCAGAGGGACGCCCACTCGCTGCTGCGCTTCGTGCGTGAGCAGGCGCTGCGGATCGACCATCCCCATGTGCTCGCCCCGGCCAGCTGGGCCGCCGACGACGACCAGGTCCTGTTCACCATGGACCTGGTCACGGGCGGCTCGCTCGTCCACCTGGTCGGGGACTACGGCCCGTTGCCGCCGGTTTTCGTCTGCACCCTGCTGGACCAGCTCCTGGCGGGCCTGGCGGCGGTGCACGCGGAGGACGTCGTGCACCGCGACGTCAAGCCCGCCAACGTGCTGCTCGAAGCCACCGGCACGGGGCGGCCCCGGCTCCGGCTGTCCGACTTCGGCATCGCCATGCGGCTGGGCGACCCCCGGCTGACGGAGACCGACCTGGTGGTGGGGACGCCCGGTTACCTCGCGCCGGAGCAGATGGCGGGCGCGGAACCGGCCTTCACCGCGGACCTGTTCGCCGCGGGACTGGTCGCCCTGTACCTGCTGGAGGGCGCCAAGCCGGACGCCAAGGCACTCGTGCGGTACTTCACGGAGCACGGCACGCCACCCGCTCCGCAGGGGGTCCCCGAGCCGTTGTGGCAGGTCGTGGCCGCGTTGCTGCAGCCGGACCCGGAGGCGAGGTTCCGTACGGCCACGGGGGCGCGCAAGGCGCTGGCCGCGGCCGTGGAGCTGCTGCCGGAGCCGGGTCCCGACGACGAGCTGATCGAGGTCTTCGACCAGGTGGGCCCGCTGCCACCGGGGTTCGGCCCCGACGGACCGCTGCGGACGGCCGCGGGAGCGGACGACGTACCGACGGATCCGCGGCGGCCCACCGTCACGGCACGGGCGCCGGACAGTACGTGGACGCCGCCGCCACCGACGCCGTACGAGACCGAGCCGGCCCCCGGGACCGCCCGGCCGCCCGTCATGTCGGACACCGGGAGCTTCCCCCTGCCGCCCCCGCAGACCGCCGCCGCCTCGTCCCCCGCTCCCACCCCGGCGCCCGGCCCCCCGCAGCGGCCCGCGCACGCACCGCCGGCCCGCCCACCGGCACCGCCGCGGCCTGGTTCCCCGGACCCGCGGCACCACTCCCCGTACGCGCCCCCGCCCCCCTCGCAGGACCCCGTCCGGCAGTCGTGGCAGCGCGCCGACGTGCCCACCGCCGCGTACACCGCCCAGGCCGCGCGGTCCCCCCTGCCCGCACAGTCCCCGAAGGCTCCCCCGCCCCCTTCGGCGTCCCCCCAGCACCGCGCGGTGCGCCGCCGCCCCGGCCCCCCGGCCCGGGTGGCGGTTCCGCTGCTGCTGCTCGCGCTGGCCTGTTACGCCGTGGGGTTCTGGGCGCTGGCCCGTGTCTGAGGCACGTGCCCGCCGGAGCTCGTCAGACGGCCCGGCGCCGGGCCACCGCCGTCCACACGCCGAGCCCCGCCAGCAGGGCGCTGCCGGCGCCGATCCCGCCCACCGCGAGCACCGTCATGGCGGCGCCGTCGTCCCGTGCCGCTGCGCCCGCCGCCGCCTGCCGGTCGTGGGCCGGGACCTCGAAGACGCCGTCGGGCACGGACCTCCCCGCGTACCCGGGACCGGCCCGCGTCGTCCCCCCGAACCGCAGGCGCAGGACCAGCGGGAACGGGCCCTCGCCGAAGTCGTCGGCCACCTGGGCCGCGAGGTGCACCACGAGGTAGTGGTCACCGGCGAACCGCATGCCCGTGACCCGGTCCTCGACGGCGTACCGGTTGGCGTACGCCACCGGTGGGACGGGAGCGAGGGCGGCCGTGACCTGACGGCCGGTGTACCCCTTGGCGGCGTCGACGACCTCACCGCGCACGGGGTTGTGCAGGGCCAGGCGCAGCGCGCCGGTGACGTAGCCGGAACCGCTGTCGGTGCTGCCGAGTTCGGCGGCCGCGTACAGTTGCCGGCCCCAGCCGACGGGCACCTGGTAGAAGAGGGTCTGTCCGGGCCGGATGTCGTCGCGCCAGGCCCCCTGGCCGATGCGGGTGGCCCGGGCGAAGCCGCTGCCGCCCCGGCGGCGTTCGGGCTCGCCCGTGAGGGGCGCGGGCGAGGCGGAGTCCCAGGCCCCGGGTGCCCGCGTCGAGCCGGTGCGTGCCGGGCGCGGCTCGGTGACGGTGGTGAGCTCCAGGCCCCAGGGGTCCGGTGGGGAGTCCTGCGGCCGTGACCGCTCGACGGTGACGTAGTAGGTGCCGGGGTCCTGGCAGCGCGTCCCGCCGGTGGAGACCGCGTGCACGACCCAGGCCGTGACCGGGCGGGGGCTGCGGGCGGCGCCGAAACTCGCGCTGTCCGACGAGCAGGTGCCGCCCTCGGCGTCCTGCACGGACAACCGGACGCCGTCGACGGCGGTGAGCTCGCCGTCCTCGCCGGGGACGGCGGTGGCGGAGACGTACGTGTCCGAGGCCGCGTCGAGTTCGAGCCGGTAGTGGAGCGTGCCGGTCCTCGGCAGGGAGCTGCGGTACGTCGTGCCGGGTTCGAGGACCGGGGCGTCCGCGGTGCCGCTCGCGCCGTCGACCCGCCGGGCGTCCTCGGCGAAGGCGTAGCCGCCCGGCGTACCGGCCGCCAGGGCCGTCCCGCCCGGCAGGACCGCGGTGACGGCCAGCACCGCCGCCACCACGGCCGGACGCGCCGGCACCGGCGGGCGGGCATGTCCTGCCCCGGCTCGCCCCCGAGCCCTACACCACCGCACCATCAGCCGCCACCCCTCGCGCTCGCCGCCGCACGGACCGTGGCCCATCCTGCCGCGCGGCCGTGGCCTCCGCGCCCCGTCCGGGCAACACAAAACCCCGACCGTGCTGACGGCCGGGGTCTGCTCAGGACCGGTTGTCGGTCGTACTCACGAACCCGTGGGCACGGAGTCAGTCGCCTCCGTCCACAGATCCTGCTCGGCGCGATCCGCCTGGATCTGGCGGTACACGAGGAGCCCGCCGATGGCGGCCAGTGCGACCAGGAGAAGCTTCTTCACCGCGCTACCTCGTCTTTCCTTGACGTAGGGGACCTCTGGCGCCCGACTATACACACCGGCCGATACCGATCGGTGACCTGAGTCGGCCCTCAACTGCCCGCCGACGGAACCGATTAGGTACGGACCGAGCCGTTCCGGTCGGAGGGTGACCACGCCTCCACGGACGGTGACTTTCGCTCGGACTTCTCCCGCTTTCGCACTTTTTCGGCTCCTTTGCGGCCATACGGGTGGTGTTCATCTGAACAACGCCGCGCCACGCGGCATCGGTCCACCACTTCGCGACCCTCATACACATCATGAGGAAAGTACGCAAATCGCCCGACCCGAAAGTGAGGGGCCATGGCCCGGAACAAGGTCATGAAGCTGTGGACCGCCATCGTCACCGCCTTCCTCGCGCTGTGCACGGCGCTCGGATTCGTCACGACGACCGCCTCGGCGGCCGTACCGCACACCGAGGCGCGCAGCAACACCGAGACCGCGCCCGAGCCGGCGCAACCGGCGGCGGCAGCACCCTGGTCGTGGTCCCGAGCCGGGGTCCTGCCCCCCACGATGAAGCAGCGCATCCACGCCGAGGCCCACGGCAAGGCCCCCAGTTGCCGGCACCGTCCGCTCGCGGACGCGGCGCCGGCCCTCACGACCCTGCCGGCCACCGGCGCCCCGTGCGACACCGTCGACTCCTCGGCCCAGCAGCGTACCGTTCCGCTCCAGCGCTGAGCGGCCCGGCGCGCCGCGCCCCCGCCACCCGACCCTGACGTCACGGCGTATTGCGTACGCACCGCACGCGAGAAACGGCCCGGCCGCTCGACAGAGCAGCCGGGCCGTCGCCGCGTGCGCCGTCACCCCTGAGCCACGGGGACCGGCGCCCTGCCGCTTCCGGGGGCCGGGCGGGGGACCGGCGGGGGCCGTCGTCCCGCGCGCCCACGGGAATCCGTCCTCGTCCCGCGGTCGCGTGCGGGCGGGCTTCGTTCCGGCTGATGCCCCTGCACGTCGAAGGCCCCCGGTCCTGGTCTTCCGTTCTAGTGGTCGTTGCAACACCCCAGCTCAGGGGATGCGATGGACTTCAAGATCCGGAAGGACCGGGGGCGGAGCGACGCCGCTCGGCCTGAGTCACGCCGGTAAGGGCGGTGCACAGAGGTACGTCCTCGACCGGCTCCGTTCGCCCCTGTTGCTGTCAGACACTGATGTCAGCCAGAGGGACAGTCCTGACGGGCTTCCGACTCAGAGGCGATCATTCGGGTACGCGCCACCGGCCCCTGTGCCGCGACGGGTTCCCGTGTCGTGCGTCTTACGCCGACGAGGAACGAGACCGAGCAGACCCAGAAGGCCGACGAGACCCCAAAGACCCCATCCCCCACCGTCATCGTCATCGTCCTTGTTGTCATCATCCTGCGCTTGGCTCTGGGCGGCCTGCACGGTGGTCGCCTGGGCCGCCACCGGCGTCTGCGCTTCCGCGGTGACCGCAACGGGTCCCGCAAGGAGAGCGGCGGTCAGGAGAGCACCGATAGTCATGCGACGCATAGTTCCTCCTTGAACGACCCAGGGACTGGGCCTTACCCCCATATCGGGTGGTTCTGGAGAGGCGTGCAACCCCGGCAGACACCACAGCTCCTTCCATGGCGCGGTGGAGCCCATTTCCCGGGCCCTGCGCCCAGTAGGGCCATTCGGCCGAATGGGTGACCGGGCGGAACGTCCCCGCCCACCGCTCGCCCCAACTCCCGTCCCGTCCGCCGTCGACCCACGCACCGGGGAGCGGGCGTGGTTCAGGGCGTCCAGGTGGAGCGCGCCCCTGTACGAACGAGCTGGACGCCCTGGGCCGCGTCTGCTCGGCTCTGCCTGGGGCGACGGTGGACGGGACGGGGGCTCCCCGCGCATGCCACTACGGGCCCGCGGTCGGCGACGGCGCCCCCTCCGTCCCGGTGCCGGCCGATCCCCCGCCGGAGGCATCGTCTTCGACCGCGGGCCGCCCTGTGCGGTGATCGACTCATGGCCTTCGGCCCTGTCCCCGTGTGGGCGCGCGTCGGCGCACCGCGGGCGGAGCGGGCCGAAGGCGGGAGCGGCGCCCGGGGCGGAGCCGGGAAGCGCGCCCGGCGGAGCGGAGCGCAGCCGGGGCTTGATGGGGTAGAGAAACGCGTGACTTGGTCCTGGCGCTCGGCCTGCGTCGCAGCGAGGTGCTTGGTCTGCGTTGGCAGGACATCGGCTTCCATGCCGGCCGCTCCACTCCGGTCAGGCAGGTGCAGCGGGTCAAGGGCGTGGGTCTGGCCCTCAAGGACCTCAAGGACCTCAAGACGGAATCTTCACAGGCCGTGCTCCCTCTTCCGGGGTTCTGCGCTCGCGTCCTCGAGGAGCGCCGGGAGCTTCAGGAGCTGGAGCGGAAGATCGCCGGTGAGCACTGGGCGCAGGCACCCGACCAGGACCTGATCTTCTCTTCCGGGCACGGCGGCATGATCGACCCGGTGGGCCTCCCCCGTACCCTCGACCGACTCGTCAAACGGGCCGGTGTGCGTCGGATCACGGCCCGGCCGACCCGGCACACCTGCGGGACCCTGCTCGCCTTCCTGAAGGTGCACCCCAAGGTCGCCCAGGCGATCTTCCGGCACAGCCGGACCAACATGACCCTGGACGTCTACACGCACGTCGTCGGCGACAGTGAGCGCGAAGCAGTGGGCATGCTCGCGGAGCTTCTGGAAGATCCGCTCATCGACTGATGTCAGCCATGGATGTCAAAGACCCCCAGCCGGTATTGGCTGGGGGTCTTCTCGCTGGTGGGGCTAACAGGATTTGAACCTGTGGCCTCATCCTTATCAGGGATGCGCTCTAACCAACTGAGCTATAGCCCCGCCGCGCTTTGCGGTGTGTGTCCCGCGCGCTGACTCCTGAAGATTAGCGCACGAGGCGGGCAGTCCCAAAATCGGTTGGCCCGGGACCGCCCGCGCCGGTCACTCGTCCTCGGCGAGCGTCAGCTCCACGCCGCCGACGAAGCCGGCGGACAGGTTGTAGATGAACGCGCCGAGCGTGGCGAGAGCCGTCGCGAGGACGACGTCGATCACCGCGATGATCGTCGTGAACATCAGCACGTTGGGCAGCGACAGGAACGACTGCAGGTCGAAGCCGTTGGACTCGTTCGATCCGGTGGCCTCGGAGATCGTGCCGCCGACCGTCGAGAAGACGCCCATGGCGTCCATGACCATCCACAGCACGGCGGAGGCCACGATCGTGCAGACGCCGAGCGCGATGGAGAGCAGGAAGCTGACCTTCATCACCGACCACGGGTCGGCCTTGGCCACGCGCAGCCGCGCCTTGCGGACGCGGGGCGTGGTGCGCGCGCCGGTGCGCGGCCGGCGCTCGGCGGCCGCGGACGGGTTGCCGCCCTGGGTCTGGTAGGCCTGCGGCGGGTGGTACGGCCCGCCGGGCTGCTGGGTCTGCCGCTCCCCGGGCAGCGGCGAGGCCGACTGCCGGGTCTGCGGGCCTCTGGTGTCCGTCACAGTTCCCCCCTGGGATCCATGAGTGTCAGACGCGTGCGAACCGGTCGCGCCGTCGTCGATCTTGCGCAGCTGAGTCGTGTGCGGATCCGTCGCACGCGCGGCGGAGCCACGGCCGCCGTCCGTCTCCGTACCCCTCGGGGTACTGGCCGATCCGGCGCCCGTGGCTCCGCTCACGATGACTCTCTCCTCGTGCTACTCGGACGAGGGCGCCTCACCCTCGTCCGTGCCGGTGGTCTCGGCACCCTCGGCGGTCTCGTCGACGACGACATCGCCGTCGACCTCCTCCGCCTCGCGTCCCGCCTCGGCGTTGCGCGCGATGCCCACGACGGCATCGCGCTTGCCCAGATTGATCAGTTGGACGCCCATGGTGTCACGGCCCGTCTCCCTGACTTCGCTGACTCGCGTACGAATCACACCGCCCGAGAGTGTGATGGCGAGGATCTCGTCGCTCTCCTCGACCACCAGCGCGCCCACGAGCGTTCCGCGGTCCTCGACGATCTTGGCAGCCTTGATGCCGAGGCCGCCACGGCCCTGGACGCGGTACTCGTCGACGGAGGTCCGCTTCGCGTAACCGCCGTCGGTGGCAGTGAACACGAACGTACCGGCTCGAACAACATTCATCGAGAGCAGCTCGTCCCCCTCGCGGAAACTCATGCCCTTGACGCCCGAGGTGGCACGCCCCATGGGACGCAGCGTGTCGTCCGAAGCGGTGAACCTGATCGACTGTGCCTTCTTGCTGATCAGCAGCAGATCGTCGTCGGCGGAGACGAGTTCGGCACCGATCAGTTCGTCGTCGGAACCGTCCTCCTGCTCGCGCAGGTTGATGGCGATCACGCCGCCCGAACGCGGGGAGTCGTAGTCCTTCAGCGACGTCTTCTTCACCAGACCCGCCTTGGTGGCCAGGACCAGGTAGGGCGCCGCCTCGTAGTCGCGGATCGCGAGGATCTCGGCGATGGACTCGTCCGGCTGGAAGGCCAGCAGGTTCGCCACGTGCTGGCCGCGCGCGTCCCGGCCGGCGTCGGGCAGCTCGTACGCCTTCGCGCGGTAGACCCGGCCCTTGTTGGTGAAGAACAGCAGCCAGTGGTGCGTGGTGGACACGAAGAAGTGGTTGACGATGTCGTCTTCCTTGAGCTTCGCGCCGCGCACCCCCTTTCCGCCGCGCTTCTGCGCCCGGTAGTCGTCGGTCTTGGTGCGCTTGATGTAGCCACCGCGCGTGACCGTGACGACGATGTCCTCTTCGGCGATCAGGTCCTCGATGGACATGTCGCCCTCGTACGGGATCAGCTTGGTCTTGCGGTCGTCGCCGTACTTCTCGACCAGCGCGGCCAGCTCCGCGCTGACGATCTCCCGCTGACGGACCGGCGAGGCCAGGATCTCGTTGTACTCGTTGATCTTCGCCTGGAGCTCGTCGTGCTCCTGGACGATCTTCTGCCGCTCCAGGGCCGCCAGTCGCCGCAGCTGCATCTCGAGGATGGCGTTGGCCTGGATCTCGTCGATCGTGAGGAGGTCCATCAGGCCCCCGCGCGCGATCTCGACGGTGTCGCTGCGCCGGATCAGGGCGATGACCTCGTCGATGGCGTCCAGGGCCTTGAGCAGACCACGCAGGATGTGGGCGCGCTCCTCGGCCTTGCGCAGGCGGAACTTCGTGCGCCGGACGATGACCTCGATCTGGTGGTTCACCCAGTGCCGGATGAACGCGTCCAGGGAGAGGGTGCGCGGCACGCCGTCGACCAGGGCCAGCATGTTGGCGCCGAAGTTGGTCTGCAGGTCGGTGTGCTTGTACAGGTTGTTCAGGACGACCTTGGCGACCGCGTCCCGCTTCAGCACGATGACCAGGCGCTGGCCGGTGCGCGAGCTCGTCTCGTCGCGGACGTCCGCGATGCCGCCGATCTTGCCGTCCTTCACCAGGTCGGCGATCTTCTGCGCGAGGTTGTCCGGGTTGGTCTGGTACGGCAGCTCCGTGACCACCAGGCACTGGCGGTTCTGGATCTCCTCGACCTCGACGACCGCGCGCATGGTGATCGAGCCGCGTCCGGTGCGGTAGGCCTCCTCGATGCCCTTGCGGCCCACCACCAGGGCGCCGGTCGGGAAGTCGGGGCCCTTGATGCGCTCGATGAGCGCGTCCAGCAGCTCCTCGTGCGAGGCCTCGTAGTTCTCCAGGTACCACTGGGCGCCGGCCGCGACCTCGCGCAGGTTGTGCGGCGGGATGTTGGTCGCCATGCCGACCGCGATACCGGCCGAACCGTTGATCAGCAGGTTCGGGAAGCGGGCCGGCAGGACGGTCGGCTCCTGGGAGCGGCCGTCGTAGTTGTCCGTGAAGTCGACGGTCTCCTCGTCGATGTCGCGGACCATCTCCATCGACAGCGGCGCCATCTTGCACTCGGTGTAGCGCATGGCCGCCGCCGGGTCGTTGCCCGGCGAGCCGAAGTTGCCGTTGGAGTCGACGAGCGGCATGCGCATCGACCAGGGCTGGGCGAGGCGGACCAGGGCGTCGTAGATGGAGCTGTCGCCGTGGGGGTGGTAGTTGCCCATGACGTCGCCGACGACGCGGGCGCACTTGTAGAAGCCGCGCTCGGGCCGGTAGCCGCCGTCGTACATGGCGTACAGCACGCGGCGGTGGACGGGCTTGAGGCCGTCACGGACGTCGGGCAGCGCACGCGAGACGATGACGGACATCGCGTAGTCGAGGTACGAGCGCTGCATCTCCGTCTCGAGCCCGACGGGCTCGACACGCATCGCCAGGGCGTCGCCCTCGGGCGTCGTCACAGGGGTGTTCTCGTCGGTCATTGCTGGTGAAGGTCCTTCCTGGTGCGGTCAGCTGAGACCGACTCAGATGTCGAGGAAGCGGACGTCCTTGGCGTTGCGCTGGATGAACGCGCGCCGGGCCTCGACGTCCTCGCCCATCAGCACCGAGAACAGGTCGTCGGCCTGCGCGGCGTCGTCGAGCGTGACCTGGCCGAGCACGCGGTGCTCCTGGTCCATGGTCGTGATGCGCAGTTCCTCGGCGTTCATCTCACCGAGACCCTTGAAGCGCTGCACGGAGTCCTCGCGGATGCGCTTGCCGGCCTGGCGGCCCATCTCGATCAGCGCGTCGCGCTCGCGGTCCGAGTACGCGTACTCGAAGTCGTCCCGGCCCCACTTGATCTTGTAGAGCGGCGGACGCGACAGGTACACGTGCCCGGCCTCGACCAGCGGCCGCATGAAGCGGAACAGGAAGGTCAGCAGCAGGGTGTTGATGTGCTGGCCGTCGACGTCGGCGTCCGCCATCAGGATGATCTTGTGGTAGCGGAGCTTCTCGATGTCGAAGTCCTCGTGCACCCCGGTGCCGAACGCGGAGATCATCGCCTGGATCTCCTGGTTCTGCAGGATCCGGTCGATGCGCGCCTTCTCCACGTTGAGGATCTTGCCGCGGATCGGGAGGATCGCCTGGTACTGAGGGTTGCGGCCGGACTTGGCCGAACCGCCGGCGGAGTCGCCCTCGACGATGAAGATCTCGCACTTGGTCGGGTCGTTCGACTGGCAGTCCGACAGCTTGCCCGGCAGGGACGCCGACTCCAGCAGGCCCTTGCGGCGCGTCAGGTCGCGCGCCTTGCGCGCCGCCACGCGTGCGGTGGCCGCCTGGATGCCCTTGCGGACGATGTCCGCCGCCTCGTTCGGATTGCGGTCCAGCCAGTCGGTCAGGTGCTCGTAGACGACCTTCTGGACGAAGGTCTTCACCTCGGTGTTGCCCAGCTTCGTCTTGGTCTGGCCCTCGAACTGGGGCTCGCTCAGCTTCACCGAGATGATCGCGGTCAGACCCTCGCGGATGTCGTCACCCGTGAGGTTGTCGTCCTTCTCCCGCAGCAGCTTCTTGTCGCGCGCGTACTTGTTGATCAGCGAGGTGAGCGCCGCGCGGAAGCCCTCCTCGTGCGTACCGCCCTCGTGCGTGTGGATGATGTTGGCGAAGGAGTACACGCCCTCGGTGTAGCCGCCGTTCCACTGCATCGCGACCTCGAGGGACAGGTTCTTGTCCTTGTCCTCGGCCTCGAGGTCGATCACGGTGGGGTGCACCAGGTCTCCCTTGCGGGAGTTGAGGTACTTCACGAAGTCGACGATGCCGCCCTCGTAGTGGTACGAGACGCTCTTGACCTCGTGCTTCTCGTCCTCGCCCGCCTCGTCCGCACCGGCCGTGGCCTTCGCCGACTCGCGCTCGTCGGTGAGGTTGATCTTCAGGCCCTTGTTGAGGAAGGCCATCTCCTGGAAGCGCCGGGAGAGCGTCTCGAAGGAGTAGTCGGTGGTCTCGAAGATGTCGCCGTCGGCCCAGAAGGTGACCGACGTGCCGGTCTCCTCGGTGGCCTCGTGCCGGGCGAGCGGTGCCGTGGGGACGCCCAGCTTGTACTCCTGCGTCCAGCGGTGACCGTCGGTCTTGACCTCGACGGCGACCCTCGTGGAGAGGGCGTTGACGACGGAGACGCCCACGCCGTGCAGACCGCCGGAGACCGCGTAACCGCCGCCGCCGAACTTGCCGCCCGCGTGCAGCACGGTCAGCACGACCTCGACGGCCGGCTTGCCCTCGGAGGGGACGATGCCCACCGGGATGCCGCGGCCGTTGTCGACGACGCGGACACCGCCGTCGGCGAGGATCGTCACGTCGATCGTGTCCGCGTACCCGGCCAGCGCCTCGTCGACGGAGTTGTCCACGACCTCCTGCACCAGGTGGTGCAGACCGCGCTCACCGGTCGAGCCGATGTACATACCGGGTCGCTTGCGGACCGCGTCCAGACCCTCGAGGACGGTGATGGCACTGGCGTCGTACGAGGCGGGAGCTTCGCCGTCGGCGGTGCTCACCGGGTCGTTCACGCCGGTGTCGGTGGACGGGTTGTTCTCGTTGGGGTTGCCGGAATCGGCCACGAAGCGCCCTTTCTGGCACAGCACGAGCCGGGCTCGTCGGCGGGTTGCCGGAGCGGCTGCGGCATGTTGCGTTGGTAAGCCTTGATCAGCGTTGCTCAGCTTGTCCCGGACGGTCCCCACGTTCGGGGCGGGATTGTCTTCCATTCTACCGGTAGCACTGACACTGATGGGGGTTTGCCGGTGCCTGAGTTCGCATGTGCCGCCCTGAACGAGGCTCGTCCTACTCCCGATATACGGAAGGGGGCCTCAAGAGGCTCACGACGGCACTCAGCGCTTCGAGGCGTCAACCCTTGGCTACTTGGGAGTCAGGACGGGATTCGCAACCGTGTGCGGTGGTACGACGGAACGGACCCCGCCGGTCCGCACCGCCCGCCGAAGCCCGAAGATGTGATGTACCTCACCAACCCGCAGCGCGGACGGGCAGGTCACCCGTAGGTGTCCCCCGGCCCCTTGCTGCCCGGCGCGCGCAACGGTCCGTAGCGCCGTGCACCACCCCCCGGGCCCCCCGGACCGAGCACCTTGATCACCCGCACCGAACCGTGCCCGAGGTCCTCGTTGAGCCGGGCCACCAGCGTCGGGGCCAGCAGCCGCAGATTCGTCGCCCAGGCCGTCGAGTCGCACCGGACGACCAGCACCCGCTCGTCCTCGTCGTACCGCTCCGGCACGCAGTGCTTGGCCACGTCCTCGCCCACGATCTGCGGCCAGCGGCCCATCACACCGCCCACCGCCGCCGGCGTCTCCCACCCGCGCTCCGTGATCAGCCGGTTGATCGCCGAACCCAGCGCCATCGGATCACGGCCGTCGGCGCGCGCGCCGGAACGCAGCCCGCCCCGCCGCGCCTGCCGCTTCTGCTGCACCGCGTCCCCCCGCGCGCGTGCCGCCTCCCGCGCGGCCCTCAGCGCCACCCGCGCCAGGTCCACACCGGACGGCTCGGGTGCCCCGCCTCCCTTGCCTCGATCGCCCCCGGAGTTCCCGGGAACCGGCCCGTCCGCGCTCATACGCGCTCCACCGTCCCCTCCGCCACGGCGAACCGCGCCCCCGCCAGCACGTGCGGCACGTCGTCGTCCACCGCGGCGGTCACCAGCACCTGCTCGCCGGGCGCCACCAGCTCGGCCAGCCGTTCCCGGCGCCGCGCGTCCAGCTCGGCGAAGACGTCGTCGAGCACCAGCACCGGCTCGTTGCCCTCCGCCCGCAGCAGGTCGAACGACGCCAGACGCAACGCCAGCGCGTACGACCACGACTCGCCGTGGGAGGCGTATCCCTTGGCGGGCAGCTGCCCGAGCTTCAGCAGCAGGTCGTCCCGGTGGGGACCGACCAGCGTGACCCCCCGCTCGATCTCCTGCTTCCGGGCCTCGCCCAGCGCGGCCGTCAGCTGCTCGTAGAGATCCTCGCGCGTGTGCGCCTCACCGGGCGCCGACGGCTTGTACTCCAGCAGGACCGGACCGCCCCCCGGAGCCAGCTGCTCGTACGCCTTGTCGGCCAGCGGCTGCACCGCGGCGATCAGGTCCAGGCGCTGCGCCAGCAGCTCGGCGCCCGCCCGCGCCAGGTGCTGGTCCCACACGTCGAGCGTGGACAGGTCCATCGTGCGGCCACCGTGCCGGCGGGCGAGCGCGGCCGACTTCAGCAGGGTGTTGCGCTGCTTGAGGACCCGGTCGTAGTCCGAGCGCACCCCGGCCATGCGCGGGGAGCGGGCGGTGATCAGCTCGTCGAGGAAACGACGCCGCTCGCCCGGGTCCCCCTTGACCAGGGCGAGATCCTCGGGCGCGAACAGCACGGTCCGCACGATGCCCAGCACATCACGCGGCCTGACCTGCGACGACCTGTTGATCCGCGCCCGGTTCGCCTTGCCCGGGTTCAGCTCCAGCTCGACCAGCTGCTGCCGTTCGCCCTGCCGCACCTGTGCCCGGATCACCGCCCGGTCCGCGCCCATGCGCACCAGGGGCGCGTCCGAGGAGACCCGGTGGCTGCCGAGGGTGGCCAGGTAGCCGACCGCCTCGACGAGGTTCGTCTTCCCCTGCCCGTTGGGGCCGACGAAGGCGGTGACGCCCGGGTCCAGCGGGACCTCGACCCGGGCGTACGAGCGGAAGTCGGCCAGCGACAGATGCGTGACGTGCATGGTCGTTCGCCGACCTCCCCAACCTTCGGGTATTGCCTACTTCTTCTCCACCGCGTGACCACCGAACTGGTTGCGCAGCGCGGCGATCATCTTCATCTGCGGCGAGTCGTCCTGCCGGGACGCGAACCGCGCGAACAGCGACGCGGTGATAGCCGGCAGCGGCACCGCGTTGTCGATCGCGGCCTCCACCGTCCAGCGTCCCTCACCGGAGTCCTGTGCGTAACCGCGCAGCCCGTCCAGGTGCTCGTCCTCGTCGAGGGCGTTGACGGCCAGGTCCAGCAGCCAGGAACGGATGACCGTGCCCTCCTGCCAGGAGCGGAAGACCTCGCGGACGTTCTCCACGGAGTCGACCTTCTCCAGCAGCTCCCAGCCCTCGGCGTAGGCCTGCATCATCGCGTACTCGATGCCGTTGTGGACCATCTTCGCGAAGTGGCCCGCGCCCACCTTGCCGGCGTGCACGGCGCCGAAGTCGCCCTCGGGCTTCAGGGCGTCGAAGACCGGCTGCACCTTGGCGACGTTCTCCGCGTCGCCGCCGTACATCAGCGCGTAGCCGTTCTCCAGGCCCCACACACCGCCGGAGACACCGCAGTCCACGAAGCCGATGCCCTTGGCCGCCAGCTCCTCGGCGTGCTTCTCGTCGTCCGTCCAGCGGGAGTTCCCGCCGTCCACGACGACGTCGCCGGGCTCCAGCAGCTCCCCCAGCCGGTCGACGGTGGCCTGGGTGGGCTCACCGGCCGGGACCATCACCCAGACCACACGGGGGGCGCTGAGCTTGCCCACAAGCTCTTCCAGGCTGTGGACGTCCGCGAGATCCGGATTGCGGTCGTATCCGACGACGGTGTGGCCCGCGCGGCGGATCCGCTCGCGCATGTTGCCGCCCATCTTGCCGAGGCCGACGAGACCGAGCTCCATCAGTTGCGTTCCTTAGGTCTGCGAGGTGGCGTGACGGCACGCCCGCACCTGGCGGATGCGTGCCGCGGCACTTTCGTACCCGCGTACGAGCCTAAACCCGCAACTCCGTGCACAGCTGTGGGCATACGCGCTCATGCGTACGCCCTCACCTGGGGCTTTGTCCTCACCCTGTGGACGGTCGGGCGGCCTCAGCCGCTCAGCCGCACCGGCATGATCAGGTACTTGTAGGCCTCGTCCGCCTCGGCGTCCACGGCGGGCCTGCCGCTGAGCAGCGCCGGCTTCGTGGACGTCGTGAAGGACAGCTGGGCCACCGGCGAGTCGATCGCGCTCAGACCGTCCAGCAGGAATGTCGGGTTGAAGGCGATCGAGATGTCGTCGCCCTCCAGCTGGGCGTCCACCCTCTCCACAGCCTGTGCGTCGTCGCTGGAGCCGGCCTCCAGGACAAGCACGCCCTGCTCGAAGCTGAGCCGCACCGGGGTGTTGCGCTCGGCGACCAGCGCCACACGCTTGACGGCCTCCACGAAGGGGGCGGTCTCGATCACGGCGACGCTGTTGAACTCCGTCGGGAAGAGCGTCTTGTACTTCGGGAGGTCACCCTCCAGCAGACGGGTCGTCGTCCGGCGGCCCGCGCCCTCGAAACCGATCAGGCCCTCGCCCGCGCCCGAACCGGACAGCGCCAGGATCACCTGGTCGCCGCTGGTCAGCGCCTTGGCGGTGTCCAGAAGCGTCTTGGCGGGCACCAGGGCGACCGCGGAGGTCTCCGGGTTCTCCGGCTTCCACAGGAACTCGCGGACCGCGAAGCGGTAGCGGTCGGTGGAGGCCAGCGTCACCGTGTCGCCCTCGATCTCGATGCGCACACCGGTGAGGACGGGCAGCGTGTCGTCACGGCCGGCGGCGATGGCGACCTGCTGCACGGCCGCGGAGAAGACCTCGCCGGGGACGGTGCCCGTGGCGTTCGGCATCTGCGGCAGGGCCGGGTACTCCTCCACAGGCAGGGTGTGGAGGGTGAAGCGCGAGGAACCGCAGACCACCGTCGCCCGTACACCGTCTGTGGAAATCTCCACCGGCCGGTTGGGCAGGGCGCGGGAGATGTCGGCGAGCAGCCGGCCGGAGACGAGGACCGTGCCCTCCTCCTCGACCTCCGCCTCCACCGACACCCGCGCGGAGACCTCGTAGTCGAAGCTGGACAGGCTCAGCTGTCCCTCCTCGGCCTTCAGCAGCAGGCCCGCGAGGACCGGCGCCGGCGGACGGGCCGGGAGGCTGCGTGCCGCCCAGGCCACTGCCTCCGCGAGTACGTCGCGTTCCACCCGGATCTTCACTGTTGCCGCCTCCTGCTGTTGCCGGCGCTTCTCGCCCTGCTTCGCCTTCGTCGTCTGACCCGGTGTCGCCGGCCCCGGTCAGGGCAGAACACCGGGGACCAGTCTGACGCACCGCACTGACAGTAGGTGCCCTCCGGGGTCAAGTCGCGACGAGGGGCGGTCGGGCTCGGGAGAGCGAGTTGTGCACAGGCCCCGCTTCGAAACGAATGCCGCTCTCTCTCTGGTCGGGAGTAGTAGTAGGGCCTGTGGATACCGTGGATAACCGCGTTTGCACAGGTCAGAGCAGGAATTTTGTCCACGGGTCCTGTGGGCGGAGCCGGTGGACAACCAGGGGTCTCTGTGGAGAACAGAAAGTTCTGCACACGCCGTGCACAGGGAAGGGCGACTTCTCCCCAACGCCGTCCCCAGGTTTACCCACCTTTCCCACAGCCCACTCCTGCACGTTGATGTGACGCCTTTCACTCGGTGGAGTGAGAAGCCGCGCCGAGTTGCCGAACAGTGGACAGAGGTGTGGAGAAGCTGGTGATCACTGGGGACAACTGGCATCAGCCTGTGGGTCGACGGTGGACAACTTGACGCGCGAGCTGGAGGCCTCTCCGCCGTCCACAGCTTGTGGATAACTTTTGTCCACGGATCCACAGGGGGCTGACCTGCCCTGATCATTCCTCACCACCCCAGCCTGTGGACAAGATCGGGACAACTTCCCGATCCCCAAGGTGTGGAGGGGAAAAAGTCGCCGAATCTGTGGAGAGAGGCCGTAACCCGGCAGGCATTCGAACAGCGGAGGGGCGAGGCCCGGTCGGCGCCGAGGGCTCCCCGGCAGGATTCGGGCTCTCCGAGCCGCGTCCGGGCCCCGCACCGTGCCCGTTGGTCCCCGCCCTGCGTCCGCCGGCCCCTGCGGCCATGACCGGAGCTCCCCGCAGCCGCGTCCGGGAAGCTCCCCGTCAGCGCGTCCGGACCGCCCAGCCGGCCCCGTCCAGCCGTCAGGCATGGAAAAGGCGCCCCCAGAGCTCTCCAGGGGCGCCTCCAGGCGCGTTCCGGCCCGTGCCGGCGGCCGTCAGCCGTTCTTGATGCGGTTGGTCAGCTCCGTCACCTGGTTGTAGATGGAGCGCCGCTCCGCCATCAGATTGCGGATCTTGCGGTCGGCGTGCATCACCGTGGTGTGGTCCCGGCCCCCGAACAGCGCACCGATCTTCGGCAGAGAGAGGTCCGTCAGCTCGCGGCAGAGGTACATGGCGATCTGACGGGCCGTGACCAGGGCACGCCCTCGGGAGGTGCCGCACAGGTCCTCGACGGTGAGGCCGAAGTAGTCGGCGGTGGCGCCCATGATGGCCGTGGACGTGATCTCGGGGGCCGAGTCCTCGCCGCCGGGGATCAGGTCCTTCAGGACGATCTCGGTCAGGCCCAGGTCGACCGGCTGCCGGTTAAGCGACGCGAACGCGGTCACCCGGATCAGCGCGCCCTCCAGCTCACGGATGTTGCGCGAGATGCGGGAGGCGATGAACTCCAGCACCTCCGGCGGGGCGTTGAGCTGTTCCTGTACCGCCTTCTTGCGCAGGATCGCGATGCGCGTCTCCAGCTCGGGCGGCTGGACGTCGGTGGTCAGGCCCCACTCGAAACGGTTCCGCAACCGGTCCTCGAGTGTGACCAGCTGCCTGGGCGGCCGGTCGGAGGACAGGACGATCTGCTTGTTGGCGTTGTGGAGCGTGTTGAAGGTGTGGAAGAACTCCTCCTGCGTCGACTCCTTGTCCGCCAGGAACTGGATGTCGTCCACGAGCAGGATGTCCATCTCGCGGTAGCGCTTGCGGAAGCTGTCGCCCTTGCCGTCGCGGATGGAGTTGATGAACTCGTTGGTGAACTCCTCGGAGCTCACGTACCGCACGCGCGTGCCGGGGTAGAGGCTGCGCGCGTAGTGCCCGATCGCGTGGAGCAGGTGGGTCTTGCCGAGGCCGGACTCCCCGTAGATGAAGAGGGGGTTGTAGGCCTTGGCGGGCGCTTCGGCGACGGCTACGGCCGCCGCGTGGGCGAAGCGGTTGGAGGCGCCGATGACGAAGGTGTCGAAGAGGTACTTCGGGTTCAGGCGTGCGGTGGGCTCGCCGGGGCCGGTCGCCGGTGCGGGCTGGGCGGCCAGCGGGCCGGGGGCGCCGGTGGCCGGCCCGGGGCCGACGGGTCCGCCGCGGTGGACGTGGCCGGAGCCGGGCGGCGGCTCGGGGAGCTCGCGCCGAGTGCCGCGCTGGTCGTAGTCGCCGCGGGGCTGGTCGTAGTCGGCGCGCTGGGCGTCGTACGGGGGGCGCTCCGGCGGCTGCGGGCGGCGGTCCTGAGGACGGCGGTCCTGGGGGTAGGAGTCCTGGGGGTACGGCTCCTGGCCGTAGGAGTCCTGGGAGTAGACGCCCTGCGGGTAGCCGTCCTGCGGGGACGCGGAGTAGTTGTCCTGGGCGGACGGGCCGTACGAGTCCTGCTGGGAGGAGGCGTACGGGTCACGCTCCGGGAAGCCGAGGCGCTGCTGCTGCCAGCCGTAGTCGTCCTGCTGGGACGGGCGGGGCCAGGAGCCGGGCTCGGGGCGCTGGTATTCCTGCGGGTAGGCGGGACGGGCGGTGGGGAGCTGGTCGGACCGGTGGCGGCCGTAGGCCTCGTAGTCGTCGCGGTTGTGGGCTCCCTGGCCGCTCTGGCCCGCTCCGCCTCCTCCCTGGCCGGAGGGCGGGAGTTCGGGCTCCTCGTAGCGCGGCTGGGGGCGGGCGGGCGGAGCCGGCGGGGCGGGGGACTCGCCCGCGGTGTCGTCGACGGTGATCGCGATGCGGATGGGGCGGCCGCACTCCCGGCTCAGCGTTTCGCTGACGACAGGGGCGAGCCGGCCCTCGAGGACGCCCTTCGCGAATTCGTTGGGCACGGCGAGGAGGGCGGTGTCGGCGACCAGTGCCAGGGGCTGGCAGCGGCGGATCCAGTGCTCGTCCTTCGATTCGACCCCTTGACCGCGGCCTTCTCCGAGGAGCTGCTCCAGTACGCGTGGCCACACTGCGGCAAGATCGGCAGGTACGTCAGCCACAGGGCACGCTCTCTCACGAGTCCCTCGAAGGTGTGCTTCGGGGACGGGTCGGGATGAAACTCGGGCGGGCAGGGATAAGGGAACGAATCGGAGTTCAGCCACGGTAGTCAGCGCGACCGGTAGGGTTCAAGTTGTTGTCCCCAGCCTGTGGACAAGTGTGCCTCGGTCACCTCTGGTTTGACCGAATGGCGCAGTCTCACGTACCGTAACCAGGTCGAGTTGTCGATGGCTGCTGCCGCCTGCCTCCGATGGGCACAGGTCACGTCCAAGGTGATCGAAAAAGCGGTGCACTCGGGCGTGACGAGAGCTACTCGTGGGCGCACGGTGACAGCCAGGACGGCACCCCGCCAACCCCGATTCTTTCTGGAGCCCCCGAGTGAGCAAGCGCACCTTCCAGCCGAACAACCGTCGTCGCGCGAAGACCCACGGCTTCCGGCTGCGTATGCGCACCCGTGCCGGCCGCGCGATCCTCGCGTCCCGCCGCAGCAAGGGTCGCGCCCGTCTGTCCGCCTGATCCCGGTCAGGTCATGACATCGTGCTGCCCACCGAGAACCGGCTGAGGCGGCGCGAGGACTTCGCGACCGCGGTACGACGAGGGCGCCGGGCCGGCCGCCCGGCTCTCGTCGTCCACCTTCGAAGCGGTGCCACGGACCCGCACGCGCCTGGGGAGAGCGCTCCCCCGACACGTGCGGGTTTCGTCGTGAGCAAGGCCGTGGGCGGTGCGGTGGTCCGCAACAAGGTGAAGCGCAGGCTTCGTCATCTGATGCGGGACCGGATCGACCTGTTTCCCCCCGGTAGCCTGGTAGTCGTACGAGCGCTGCCCGGTGCGGGTGACGCCGACCATGCACAGCTGGCCCGAGACCTGGATGCCGCCCTGAAGCGGCTGCTGGGAGGGGGCGCGCGATGAAGTACCCGCTGCTGGCTCTGATCAAGCTGTACCAGTGGACGATCAGTCCGTTGCTGGGGCCGGTCTGCAAGTACTACCCGTCGTGCTCCCACTACGGCTACACGGCCATCGACCGGCACGGTGCCATCAAGGGAACGGCACTCACCGCCTGGCGCATCCTGCGGTGCAATCCGTGGTCGCTGGGCGGGGTGGACCATGTTCCGCCGCGCAAGCGCCCGCGGTGGCACGAAATGCTGCGTGACGCCTGGCGTGCACGCAGGGGCGGGCCCTCCGCCGCCGAACCGGCCACCGAGGGACAGGCTTCTCCGACGAGACCGTCCAGTCCTTCGAGCCCGGCCGCAGAGACCCAGTCCCATGCCCAAGGAGCATGATTAGTGGACACGATTGCCAGCCTCTTCAGCTTCATCACGACACCTGTCTCCTGGGTCATCGTCCAGTTCCACAGCGTGTACGGCGCCATTTTCGGCCCTGACACGGGATGGGCCTGGGGCCTGTCCATCGTGTCCCTGGTGATTCTGATCCGCATCTGCCTGATCCCGCTCTTCGTGAAGCAGATCAAGTCGACGCGCGCGATGCAGACGCTCCAGCCGGAGATGAAGAAGATCCAGGAGCGCTACAAGAACGACAAGCAGCGTCAGTCCGAAGAGATGATGAAGCTGTACAAGGAGACGGGCACCAACCCGCTCTCCTCGTGCCTTCCCATCCTGGCGCAGTCCCCGTTCTTCTTCGCCCTGTACCACGTGCTCAACGGCATCGCGACGGGCGACACCATCGGTGTGATCAACGATCGCCTGCTGGAGAGCGCGCAGAAGGCCCACATCTTCGGTGCGCCGCTCGCGGCGAAGTTCACCGACAGCGCGTCGAAGGTGGAGGCTCTCGGGTCCTCGATCACCGACGTCCGCGTCGTCACCGCCGTCATGATCATCCTGATGTCGGCGTCGCAGTTCTTCACCCAGCGCCAGCTGATGACCAAGAACGTCGACACGACGGTGAAGACGCCGTTCATGCAGCAGCAGAAGATGCTGATGTACGTCTTCCCGGTCATGTTCGCCGTCTTCGGTATCAACTTCCCGGTCGGTGTCCTCGTTTACTGGCTGACCACCAACGTGTGGACCATGGGCCAGCAGATGTACGTCATCCGCAACAACCCGACTCCGGGTTCCAAGGCCCAGGCCGCCTATCTGGAGCGTCTGCACAAGCACGTCACCGAGCACGGCAAGACGCGTGGTCGCGGTGAGAGGGCCATCGTGAAGGCGATCGTCGCCAAGGGCCGGGACCGCAACGAGTTCGAGCGCAAGTTCATCAACGGTCTGAACAAGGCGGGCCTGGCGGCCCAGCCCGACGGCACCGTGGTGAAGAGCGAGGCCGCTGTCGCCGCACAGTCCGAGGACGGCGCGCCCGTGGCGACGGGAACGCCGAAGCGCCAGCAGCCCAAGCGGCAGAGCAAGTCCCAGCGGCAGACCACGAAGGCGGCCGGCGAGGCCGAGCCGAAGACCTCGCTCAGCAAGTCCGGCGAGCCGGAGGAAGCCGAGCCGGGCACCTCGCCCGCCGCCGCCAAGAAGTCCGCTCAGAAGCCCGGCGGCGGTGGCCGCAGCAAGGCCCAGTCCGGACAGCGCAAGGGCCCGCAGCGGCCCAAGTCCCCGTCGAAGAAGTAAGAAGGAGTCCATCCCGTGACGGAAGGCACCACCTCCGCCGCTGCCGAGGGTGCAGACACCCTGACTCGCCTCGAGCAGGAGGGCGAGATCGCCGCGGACTACCTGGAGGGTCTGCTCGACATCGCCGACCTGGACGGCGACATCGACATGGACGTCGAGGCCGACCGTGCCTCTGTCTCGATCATCAGCGACACGAACAGCCGTGATCTGCAGAAGCTGGTCGGCCGGGACGGTGAGGTGCTGGAGGCTCTGCAGGAGCTCACGCGTCTGGCCGTGCACCGGGAAACCGGGGACCGCAGCCGGCTGATGCTCGACATCGCCGATTACCGGGCCAGGAAGCGCACCGAGCTCTCCGAGCTGGGAGCGAAGGCCGCGGCAGAGGCCAAGAGCAGTGGCGAGGCCGTGCGGCTGAAGCCGATGACGCCGTTCGAGCGCAAGGTCGTGCACGACGCGGTCAAGGCCGCAGGACTGCGCAGCGAGTCCGAGGGCGAGGAGCCGCAGCGCTTCGTCGTCGTGCTTCCCGCCTGATCGGTCCCCACGTTCTCCGGCCCCGTCTGTTGCGCAGACGGGGCCGAATTTTGTCAGCCTGATAGTTCTGGTGGTTCTGGCATCGGCGCTCGGCGCGCCGGTGCGGTACGGAAGGACGGTCCCCCGTGACGGAGGCAGCGGAGCTTCCCCCTGCGCCCGAGCAGGCACGCGAGGTGTTCGGTGATCGCTATGCGGATGCGGTCCGCTATGCCGAGCTGCTCGCCGAGGCGGGAGTGCAGCGTGGCCTGATCGGTCCCCGTGAGGTCCCGCGCCTGTGGGAGCGGCACCTGTTGAACTGTGCGGTGCTCTCGGAAGTCGTGCCCGAGGGGGTGACGGTGTGCGACGTCGGCTCGGGTGCCGGCCTGCCCGGGATTCCGCTGGCGCTGGTCCGGGAGGACCTGAAGATCACTCTTCTGGAGCCGTTGCTGCGGCGCACCAACTTCCTGACCGAGGTGGTGGAGCTGCTGGGCCTGGACCATGTGACCGTCGTGCGTGGCCGGGCCGAGGAGGTCATGGGCAAGGTCCCGCCGGTGCACGTGGTGACGGCCCGTGCCGTCGCGCCGCTGGACCGCCTGGCCACCTGGGGCATCCCGCTGCTGCGCCCGTACGGTGAGATGCTCGCTCTCAAGGGTGATGCGGCCGAGGAGGAGCTCAAGGCCGCGGCGGCGGCGCTGAGCAAGCTGGGCGCGGTGGAGACGTCGATCCTGCATGTGGGTGAAGGCGTCGTGGACCCCCGGTCCACTGTGGTCCGCGTCGAGGTCGGGGAGAGCCCCGGTGGTGTGCGGTTTGCCGCCAAACGGGCCAAGGCGGCCCGGACGGGCCGGGCACGCCGACGGCGCGGATGAGCGTGCGACGGCGCCGCTCTGTCCTGACGGCGCCGTCGTGACGACCCGGCGTACTCCACACAAGCCTCCCGCTCTGCGCATGCCGGAGTGTCGCGGCAGTTCGCCCTCGGGTGCTGTGCATCGTGTTTCACGTGAAACGTCGCTCACTGCTGCACGGCATCATCAGTCGCGGTCGCGCCGCGGCCGAACCCCGCGACCGGAGGCCCCTCGGTTCTCTTGCCGAGGAACCGGGCTCCCCCGGTGATTCGGATCTCCTGAGGGATGCGGAGTTGTCCACAGAGGTGGATTTCTCCACAGAACGCCAGACCTCACTGGTTCACGACCCCGAAGGCATGGGAGGCTCTGTTCATTGCGAGCCTGAAGTCGAGGAGAGTGAATCCTTGCGGTCCGACGCCAACATCGCGGGACCGATGACCGATCCGGTCCCCGGTCCCCGTACCGAGTCGACGGGGGCGGATGTTTCACGTGAAACACCGCCTCCGATGGACGACACTCCGATCGGTCGAGCTGCCCAGCTGGCAGTGGAGGCTCTGGGCCGAGCCGGTGAAGGCCTGCCGCGACCCGAGCAGACCCGCGTGATCGTGGTCGCCAATCAGAAGGGCGGCGTCGGCAAGACGACGACCACCGTCAATCTCGCCGCGTCGCTGGCGCTGCACGGGGCTCGTGTGCTGGTCGTCGACCTGGACCCGCAGGGCAACGCGTCCACGGCGCTGGGAATCGACCACCACGCCGAGGTTCCGTCCATCTACGACGTGCTGGTCGAGAGCCGGCCGCTCTCCGAGGTCGTCCAGCCGGTTCCCGACGTCGAGGGCCTCTTCTGCGCGCCCGCCACCATCGACCTCGCCGGAGCGGAGATCGAGCTGGTCTCCCTGGTGGCACGGGAGAGCCGCCTGGAACGGGCCATCCAGGCGTACGAGCAGCCGCTGGACTACATCCTCATCGACTGCCCTCCCTCCCTCGGTCTGCTGACGGTCAACGCGCTCGTCGCGGGCCAGGAGGTGCTGATCCCGATCCAGTGCGAGTACTACGCGCTGGAGGGTCTGGGCCAGCTGCTGCGGAACGTCGACCTGGTGCGGGGGCATCTCAACCCCACCCTGCATGTGTCGACCATCCTGCTCACCATGTACGACGGGCGGACGCGCCTGGCGTCACAGGTCGCGGACGAGGTACGAAGCCACTTCGGCGAAGAGGTCCTGCGGACGAGCATTCCGCGCTCGGTCCGTATCTCGGAGGCCCCCAGTTACGGGCAGACAGTGCTGACCTACGATCCAGGTTCGAGCGGAGCCCTTTCCTACCTGGAGGCGGCACGCGAGATCGCGCTGAGGGGCGTGGGGGTCAATTACGACCCGGCCCAGGCACACGTCGGCGCACAGAACGACTCGAGCATGGTGGAGGGGATCCAGTGAGTGAGCGACGAAGAGGGTTGGGCCGCGGTCTCGGCGCACTGATTCCCGCAGCGCCGACCGAGAAGTCGGTGGCCTCGGCCGCCCTGGGGGGTGCGGCGTCCGTGCCTTCCTCGGCGGTTCCCGTGCTGCCCGGTGACCGGGGGGTGGCGGCGGCGAAGGTGGCGACGCTGTCCTCTGTTTCACGTGAAACAGAGGAGTCGGCGCAGTCGGCCGCGGCGGGTATGCCCGCGCCTCCTCTGGGAGCTCACTTCGCGGAAGTGCCCCTGGACTCGATCACTCCGAACCCGCGGCAGCCTCGCAAGGTGTTCGACGAGGATGCCCTCGCCGAGCTGGTGACCTCCATCAAGGAGGTCGGTCTTCTCCAGCCGGTCGTCGTCCGGCAGACGGGCCCCGGGCGTTACGAGCTCATCATGGGTGAACGCCGTCTGCGGGCCAGTCGAGAAGCGGGGCTGGAGGCCATCCCGGCGATCGTGCGGGCCACGGAGGACGAGCAGCTCCTCCTGGACGCGCTGCTGGAGAACCTGCACCGCGCCCAGCTGAATCCGCTGGAGGAGGCCTTCGCCTACGACCAGCTGCTGAAGGACTTCAACTGCACGCACGACCAGCTGGCGGACCGCATCGGCCGGTCCCGTCCGCAGGTGTCCAACACGTTGCGTCTGCTGAAGCTCTCTCCGAAGGTGCAGAACCGCGTGGCCGCCGGAGTGCTCTCCGCCGGGCATGCCCGGGCGTTGCTCTCCGTCGAGGACTCGGAGGAGCAGGAGCGGCTGGCTCACCGGATCGTGGCCGAAGGACTCTCGGTACGGGCGGTCGAGGAGATCGTGACCTTGATGGGCTCCAGGCCGCAGAAGCCGCATCGGGCCAAGGGGCCGCGGGCCGGCGCTCTCGTCTCTCCGGCGCTGTCCGAGCTGGCGACCCGGCTCTCGGACCGCTTCGAGACGCGGGTGAAGGTCGATCTGGGGCAGAAGAAGGGGAAGATCACCGTGGAGTTCGCCTCCATGGAAGATCTCGAACGGATTCTTGGGAGCCTGGCTCCCGGGGAGGGCCCCGTGCTCCAGAAGGGCCTCGCGGCCGGGGACGCCGAGGAGACCGGCTCCTGATCTTCGGGCGAGCCGATCACTCGGCGGTGCTCTGGTCGTCGATGGGCGGGCTGTGGCCGGTGCTTACCGGAACACGGTCCGCCCTTTGCCTTTCGCCGGTGCCCCTGCCTCGCATCGTGGATACGATGCGTTGGAGATGGCGCATTCACCGGCAGCACCTCTGAGAGGCAGGCAGGGGACATGCGAACGATGAGCCGCACCGGTCTGGTGAGCGCCGGACTGGGGCTGGGCGCGGTCGGTGGATTCATCGGCAGCCTGCTCAGGGAACGGAGTGCTCTCACAGCCGCCCGTGATGCGGCGGGCGAAGGAAGCGAGGAACAGCCTTCATGGGGCGTCGGCTCGTACCGCTCACGCTGGACAATCTTCAGGACCTTCCCCAGCGCTGTCGCTCGTGCGTCTTCTGGGAGCTCGACCCCGTCAGCGGCGAAGCCGCGGTGACAGCGGGGACGTCCGCCACGGAGAAGGAAGCCTGGATCTCCTCCGTCCTGCTGGACTGGGGCTCCTGCGGTCGGGTGGTCTACGTCGACGACGTACCGGTGGGCTTCGTGATGTACGCCCCTCCCGCCTACGTACCGCGGTCGACGGCGTTTCCCACCAGCCCCGTCTCCCCCGATGCGGTGCAGTTGATGACGGCCTTCGTGATGCCTGGCTACCAGGGACAGGGGCTGGGGCGGGTGATGGTGCAGACGGTCGCCAAGGACCTGCTGCGGCGGGGCTTCAAGGCGATCGAAGCCTTCGGGGATGCCCGCTGGAAGGAGCCCGCCTGCGTGCTGCCGGCGGATCACCTGCTGGCCGTGGGCTTCAAGACGGTCCGGCCGCATCCCTGCCATCCGCGGCTGAGGCTGGAGCTGCGCTCCACCCTGTCGTGGAAGGAAGACGTGGAGATGGCCCTGGACCGGCTGCTCGGCGCCGTCCAGAAGGAGCCGGCGCTGCGTCCGCTGTGAGATCTCGTTCCCGCAGGGGGCGCAACACGAAGGGGCCGACCCTACCGGGTCGGCCCCTTCGTGTTTCACGTGAAACGTCAGTCGGCGATGAAGGTCTCGAGGTCGCGGACGATCGCGGCCTTGGGCTTGGCACCGACGATGGTCTTGACGACCTCGCCGCCCTGGTAGACGTTCAGCGTCGGGATGGACATGACGCCGTACTTGGCGGCCGTACCCGGGTTCTCGTCGATGTTCAGCTTGACGATCTCGATCTTGTCGCCGTACTCGGCGGCGATCGCTTCGAGGGACGGTGCGATCTGGCGGCACGGTCCGCACCAGGCGGCCCAGAAATCCACCAGGACGGGCTTGTCGCTCTTGATGACGTCCTGCTCGAAGGAGGCATCGGTCACTTGCTTCAGGGTGCCGGCCACAGCGGGCTCCTTAAGGGTTGGTGCGGGGCGGATGGGGGTCAGGCAGCGGTCTTCTCGGGCTCGGCCTTGTCCTCGTCGGTGAGCGCGGCGAGGAAGCGCTCGGCGTCGAGGGCGGCAGAGCAACCGGTGCCGGCGGCGGTGATCGCCTGCCGGTAGGTGTGGTCGACCACGTCACCGGCGCCGAAGACACCGGTCAGGTTGGTGCGGGTCGAGGGGGCCTCGACCTTCAGGTAGCCCTCCGGGTCCAGGTCGAGCTGGCCCTTGAAGAGCTCGGTGCGCGGGTCGTGACCGATGGCGATGAACAGGCCGGTCACCGCCAGGTCCGAGAGCTCGCCGGTCTTGATGTTGCGCAGCTTCAGTCCCGACAGCTTCTGGTCGCCCTGGATCTCGGCGACCTCACTGTCCCAGACGAACGAGATCTTCGGGTCGGCGAAGGCACGCTCCTGCATCGCCTTGGAGGCGCGCAGGGTGTCGCGGCGGTGGACGATCGTCACGGACTTGGCGAACCGGGAGAGGAACGTGGCTTCCTCCATCGCGGTGTCACCGCCGCCGATCACGGCGATGTCCTGGTCCTTGAAGAAGAAGCCGTCGCAGGTCGCGCACCAGGAGACGCCACGACCGGACAGGGCGTCCTCGTTCGGCAGGCCGAGCTTGCGGTGCTGGGAACCGGTGGTGACGATGACGGCCTTCGCCCGGTGGACCGTACCCGCGGTGTCGGTGACGGTCTTGATCTCGCCGGTGAGGTCGACGGCGACGACATCGTCCGGGATGAGCTCGGCACCGAAGCGCTCGGCCTGGGCGCGCATGTTGTCCATGAGCTCGGGACCCATGATGCCGTCCTGGAAGCCCGGGAAGTTCTCCACCTCGGTGGTGTTCATCAGCGCACCGCCCGCGGTGACGGCGCCCTCGAACACCAGCGGCTTCAGCGACGCGCGCGCGGTGTAGAGCGCCGCCGTGTAGCCGGCGGGCCCGGAGCCGATGATGATCACGTTTCGGACGTCGCTCACGGCTTCATTCCTCGTCTCTGGACTGCGTCTTCAGGTCCGGGTGGAGCTTCTGTCGGAGCTCTCACCCCACCCAACGGATCCTAAGGGGCGCGCATTCCCGCTGTGCCCGGGCACACGGCGGGCGAGGAGAACGCGCGGGCTCAGGGCCGCGCGTAGGAGTGCTTCAGGAGGACTGTGGCCTTGCCGACGGCGGGCTGCTCCACACAGGCCGAGCCGACGATGTAGGCGGTGACCCGGCTGTCGTTGAGAGTGTCGGGCAGCACCACGAGCAGTGCCTCCTCGCCCTTGTAGACACCCTCTTCCGTGGCGAGCGCCGTGTCGTCGCGGCCGATGGCCTTCTGGACGCACTCGGGAACGACCGTGGGCCGGGTGAGGACGTGGTTCTCGGTCCCGGACTCCGTGCCGAAGCTGCGTGGCGTCCGGGAGCCGCTTCGTGTGCTCTGTCCGTCACCGATGAGTTCGGTGACCTGCTTCTGCAGCGCTCCCTCGGAGAAGGTGTCCACGGGCGCGGTCGGCTGCCCGTGGGCCGTGTCGTCGGAGGGACTGCCCCCCGTGACGGACGACACGATCACGGAGCCGATTCCCAGAGCGGCCGCCGCGGCCACGGCACCCAGGACGACGGCCCTGCGCCGTCCGTCTCGCCTGCGGTCCTTGCGGCCCGGTCCCGTGGTGGAGGTGCGGGCGTGTCCGGAGGGGCGGTCTGCCGATGTTTCACGTGAAACATGCGCACCGTCGCGGCTCTCGTCCTCGTCCTTGTCGGCCGGCGGCACTTCCGGTGCTGTCGCACTCAGCAGTGCTTCGGCGGCAAGGGCCGCATCGATGCGACCGGCCACGTCGTCGGGCATCCGCTGCGGTCCGGGCAGTGTGCCGAGCAGCCCCTGGATCTCCTCCAGCGATGCGTGGACGTCCGCGCAGGGCTCACAGGATTCCAGGTGCCGTCGTACGTCCGTGGTCCGTGAAGGCGGGAGCAGACCCTCGGCGAGGTCGGAGATCTCCGTGACGTCCGGGTGCCCGGCCATGTCTGTCGTCGACGACGTCACGCTCGTCCACCTCCGCCCTTCACTGCGGCTGAATCGCTCTGGTCCACGTCCGGCGGGCCCGTCCTGTGCGGTCCCGCTGCGGGTGGGACGGACGCGCTCCGCGTCCGGTTCCGCTCGGGGCCGGCCTTTCCGTCGTCACCGTCGCCGTCCGGACGCAGGTGGGTGAGCAGCGGCAGCAGCCTGGCCCTGCCACGGGCGCAGCGGCTCTTGACCGTGCCGACCGGCACGTCGAGGATCCGTGCCGCCTCGGCGACGGGGTAGCCCTGCATGTCGACGAGGACGAGAGCCGCCCGCTGGTCGGCCGGCAGAGTCCCCAGCGCTTCGACGAGCTGGCGGTGCAGGTCGTTGCGCTCGGCGGGGGCCGAGGCCGACTCGTGCGGCTCCAGCAGTTGCTCCAGGCGTTCGGCGTCGTCGACGGGAGCGGTCTTGCGGGAGGCGGCCTTGCGGGCACGGTCCAGGCAGGCGTTCACGGTGATCCTGTGGAGCCACGTCGTGACGGCCGCCTGCCCCCGGAAGGTGTGTGCGGCCCGGTAGGCGGATACGAGCGCGTCCTGGACGGCGTCAGCGGCCTCCTCGCGGTCTCCCAGGGTGCGCAGGGCGACTGCCCAGAGCCGGTCGCGGTGACGGCGGACGAGTTCACCGAAGGCGCCGGGGTCACCCTCGACGTGGCGGGCGAGGAGGTCCTGATCGCCGATGTCGCCGTAGGCGGTGCCATCTGCCATCGGACCCCTCCCTCCGTCGGCGGGCTCAGCCCTTGAACGTCACGTCGGTGATGGCCTGCTTGTAACCGGCGTCGCTGAACTCGTCACCGGGGGCGTAGGGCAGTGCCGTGAGCCACACGAGTACGTACTGCGTCTTGACCGGCTCGGCGACCTTGATCGTCGCGGTGGTCCCGGTGGTGGTGACGGTGCCGATCTTCTGCATCGTTTCGAGCGACGACGGCTGCAGGGAGTCCGCGGCGTACAGTTCCGCCGTCGTGTGGTCACCACCGTAGGACAGCCCCACGTCCGCGGTGGAGACCTCCTGGGCGGAACCGAGGTCGTAGACGATGCCGACGCCCGGTTTGAACGGCCCGATGACGGGTCCGTCGTAGAAGCTGGCAGTCCGCCAGATCGTGCTCTTGTCGCCGTCGTACGTCTTGCCGACATCGGCGGGGTGCTGTGCGGAGCCCTTGGTGACGAACTCCTGGGCGCCCTGCACCGCTATCGGCCTGGCGGGTTTCGGCACGACGTCGTTCTTGTCGTTCCCGTTCGTCGTCTGGGTCCGGTTCTGGTCGTCGGCCTTGCCGCCCCGCTCCATGAGGGCGTCCGCCAGCTGCCAGCTGCCGAGGCCGAGTGCGGCGATCAGCAGGGCGGAGACGGTCCACTTCAGCGCCTTGCCGGTGCGGCTCTGCAGCGGGGGCGGCGGGGCGGCCACCGGCTGGGTGATCCCGGGGTGCGGCGCCGGGTGGCCGTGCGTGCCCTTCTGGTACGAGGTGCGCTGATAAGGCGGTGGGGCGGTGAACGTCGGCTCCGGCGGCCGGATGCGGGGCATCTCACCGATCGCCTTGACCAGTTCCTCCGGCGTGGTGCACGGGGACTCGTGGCGCGAAGCGGTGGCGCCGTCGTTGACGAGCGCCCGCATGGCGAGCTCGGACAGGCCGCGGTGGATACCGGCGCGTACCTGGTCCGGCGGGATCAGACCGATGTCCTTGGGCAGGCCCGCCATGCCGTAGGCGTCGCTCTCGTACGGCCAGCGCTGGGTGAGCGTGGCGTACAGCAGGGCGCCGATGGCCTCGGTGTCGGTGCGTTGCGGGGTGTCGGAACTGATGCCGCGCAGGGCGGCGCTGACGGCCAGTCCGCGGATCCTCCACTGACCCGTCGAGGTGCGCAGCACGGCGTTGGGGTTCAGACGCAGGTGGGCGAGGCCCTCGCGGTGGGCGGCGGCCATCGCGGAGGCCACCTGGCTGACCATCTGGTAGGCGTCGTAGGCGTCGAGCGGGCCGGCGGCGAGGAGCGCGGTCAGTTCGGTCGCGTCGGGGAGCCATTCGTGGACGACGTAGACGAGGTCGTTGTCCTCGACGGCGTCCAGTACCTGGACGAAACGCGGATCGCCGAGGAGCGCGGCGGAGCGTGCGGCGGCCAGCACGGAGCGGGCCCGCGTGTGGTTCGCGGGCAGGACGTGGACCCCGACGGCGCGGCGGAGCTTCTCGTCGACGGCCCGCCAACTGCTGAAGCCGTCCAGACGGGTGACGCATTCCTCGAGGCGGTAGCGCCTGGCGAGCTTGTGCCCGCTGTGCAGTTCGGGAGTCGAGGTCTTGCCGGCGTCCTCGCTCGTGGGGCTCCCCTGTGCCTCGTCGCTGTCCGTGTCCCGCTCCCGGTTGTTGGCCACCCCGTCGGCCGTGGACTGGTCCGCCTGTGCGGTCAGCGACTTCTCGCCGCTGTCGTCTGCCACGTCGACGGCAGCTGTGCTCCGTTCCGCCACCGTCGTTCCTGCCTCCCCATTCGATGCACGCCGGCCGACTCCGATGCGCGCAGCCCGACGCCGAACCCAATTGTGCCCACAGTCCGCCACTGTGCACGACACATGACGGCGGACGATGGTTGTGCGCCTACCCCCGGTCTCAGCGTCCCAGGCGTCCGCGCACCATACCGACCAGTGAGTTGACCTCCTCGATGCGCATCCGGCGGGCGGCGACGAAGAAGACGCCGAACAGGACCGCCGCGCCGGCCAGCAGGGCGGCGAGGGACCCCACGACGCCCTGGCCGAGGGCGTGGGCGATCCCGTAGCAGGCGGCGCCGCTGAGCAGGGCGGCCGGGACGGACGCGATGCACAGCCGGGCGTACGTCCGCAGCACCCGGGCCCCGTCCAGGTCCCCGCCGAGCCGCTTGCGCAGCCTGCGCCAGGCGACGCCCACGCCGATGGCGTAGGCCAGGCCGTAGGCGGCGGCCATGCCGACCACGGCCCAGCGGGCGGGCATCAGGAAGTAACACAGGGCGGACGCGGCGGCGTTGACCGCCGCCACGATGACCGTGTTGTAGAAGGGCGTCCGGGTGTCCTCGTAGGCGTAGAAGGCGCGCAGGACGACGTACTGCACGGAGTAGGGGATGAGGCCGAGACCGAAGGCCATCAGCATGTAGCCCATGTTGGTGGCTTCGCTGGTGCCCGAGGAGCCGAACATGAGCGTGCACATCGGGATGCCGAGCGAGACGAATCCGAAGGAGACGGGCACGATGGCGACGGCCGTCGTGCGCAGGCCCTGGGAGATGTCGTCGCGGACCGCACCACCGTCGTCCTCGGACGCCGAGCGCGAGATGCGCGGCAGCAGGGCGGCCATCAGGGAGACCGTGATGATGGCCTGGGGCAGGCCCCAGATCAGCTGGGCGTTGGCGTAGGCGGCGAAACCGGTGCCGTCGACGGGGGACGCGGTGCCGGCGGCCGTGGAGAGCTGGATGACGATCATGGCGCCCGCCTGGTTGGCGAGGACGAACAGGACCGTCCACTTGGCGAGGGTGACGGCCTTGCCGAGGCCGTGGCCCCGCCAGTCGAAGCGCAGGCGCAGCCGGAAGCCCGTCTCGCGCAGGTACGGGATCATCGCCAGGGACTGCACGACGAGGCCCAGCAGCACGCCGATGCCGAGCAGGCGCTGGCCCTCCGGCGGGATGCTGGTGACCTTCATGCCGGAGGTCTCCGCGGTCCCGTAGACCCAGATGAACATCCCCAGGGTGACGATGATGACGATGTTGTTCAGGACCGGCGTCCACATCATCGCGCCGAACCTGCCGCGGGCGTTGAGGATCTGTCCCATCACCACGTGCAGGCCCATGAAGAAGATCGAGGGCAGGAAGTAGCGGACGAAGGTGACGCCGACCTCGTTCGCGGCCGGGTTGCTGGCGACGGGGTTGGACAGGACGCGGATGAGGAGGGGGGCGGCGAAGACGGTGATCGCGGTGAGTGCGCCGAGCGCCACCATGACCAGCGTCAGCAGGCGGTTGGCGAAGGCCTCGCCGCCGTCGTCGTCGTCCTTCATGGCCCGCACCAGCTGCGGCACGAAGACCGAGTTGAGGCCGCCGCCGACGGTCAGGATGTAGATCATGGTCGGCAGCTGGTAGGCGACCTGGAACGTGTCGCCGAGCAGGCCCACGCCGAGCGCCGAGACGATCAGCGCCGAGCGGATGAACCCGGTCAGGCGGGACACCATCGTGCCGGCCGCCATCACGGCGCTGGACTTCAGCAGTCCTCCGGCGCGGCCGCCCTTCTTGGGGACGGTGGCGGTCGGCGCGGCGGCGGGTTCGGCCTCCTGGACGGGCGCCTCGGCCGCTTCCGGGGTGGGGGCCACCGCGTACTGGCCCGGCGGGGGAGCCGCGTACGGACCCGGTGCCGGAGCGGTGCCCCCGTACTGGCCGGGGGACGGGGCGTTCGCGTGCGGGCCGGGTCCCTGGGCGCCGTACGGGCCCGGAGCCGCGCCGTACTGGCCGGGAGCGGGTGCGGGGGAGGGAACCGGTGCCTGGTCGTCGTAGGAGGGGTGGCCGCCACCCTGCTGCTGGTCCCGGAACAGGTGGGCGAAGGCGTCGGGCTCGTGGCGCTGCTCGCCGGCCTGGGTGACCAGGTCGTCCACACCGACGAACTGGGTGGTACGCGGGTCGTCGCCGTACGGCAGGTACTGGGTGGGGCCCTCCGGCTCGGGGGCCGGGGTCTGGGCCCAGACGCGCGGGTCGGGCGCGTACGGGGACTGGGACGGCCGACCGTACAGCGGCTGCTGCGGGTAGGTGCCCGGGGGCGGCGGGGGGTGCGCGGCGCGGTCGTAGAGCGCCTCGGAGACCGGGTCCTGGGCGGAGAGGTCCTGGGCCCGGTAGGGATCCTGGTCGTAGGCGTCCTGGAGGTACATGTCCGCGGGCGGCTGCGGCGTCCGGCCGTGGTCGGGCACCGGACCCTCGGGGTGGCCCGAGCCGTCCACGGCCTGACCGCGGTCACCGTCGTACGGCGCGTTCATGGTTACCCCACCTCATCGTCCCGGGCCGACCGGCCACGACATCCTCAACGGTCCACTCTCTCACCCGTGCCGGACGGGCCACCGTTTTCCGTCGCGGTGTCCGGTGCCGGGTCACTCGGCTGCTGCGGGTCATCTGCCCGGGATCGTGCCCCGGCCTCCTCGGGACGCGCCTCGGGGTCATCGGGGTTCTGGGGGCTTTCCTCGTCGCTCCCGGCTTCCCGCTCCTCGCCGGAACCGTTCTTGTCGGCCGCACGGGCGGCGGCCCGCTTGCGCTGGGTGTACATCCGGAAGCCGGCGAGGACGAGGAGCAGGACACCGCCGCCGATGACCAGCATCACCGTGGCCGTGATCTCGGTGACCTTCACGTCGAACGTGACGGCCTTCCCGTACGGCCGCCCGTCCATCGTGTACAGCTGGGCGATCACCGTGGCCCGGCCGTTGGCGTTGGCGGACGTGGTGAACTTCACCGACTGGCTGTGGCCCCCGGAGACGGACACCGGCTGCTCCTGGTAGGCGGCGCCGTCGATCTCGAGACGTGTCGGGTTCGTCGAGGTGAGCCGCAGCACCAGGGGGCCGACGTCCTGCACCAGGTTGTTTTGCACCGTCACGGGAATCGTGGCGCTGCGGCCGGACAGCTTCGTCTCCGACTTGTCGATCAGCCTGACCCGGTCGGTCAGCCCGTCGAGGTACGACCTCACGCCGACGCGGAACGACTCCGCCTCGGCGGCCCGGCCCCGCCAGGACGCGGACATCTCCCGGTTCAGGGCTCGACCGAAGGGCGTCGCCACCCGGGACGGGTCCGACAGGACGACCTTGAAGTCGTCGAGCCTGCCCTGCGTCTGCGCGATCTGCGTGAACGCCGACCGGGGCAGCTCCTTCTTGCGCAGCTTCGAGGGATACGAGGAGGATCCTGGCACCTTGGTGGTGGCGTCGGGGTCGGGCTTGGCCGCGGCGGCCTCCGTCAGCTTCTGGGAGGCGGACCAGGTGCCGTCCTGGAGCGCTCTCAGTGCCTCGGCCATCGCACGGGCCTGGCTGCCGGAGGGCGTGCGCTGCGGGGCGACGACGATGCTGCGCTGCTTGCCGGTCTGGAGATGCAGAGCCAGGCTCTGGGCGAGGAACCGCTGCACCGCGAGCGTGGACGCGGACGCCTTCGTGAGGTCGCCCTCGAACGCCGTGGACAACCGGGCGTCCGCGACGACGGCGGTGGTCCCGCCGCCGATGGGCCGGGCGGCCGAGGGGGTGTACGGCAGGCCGCTGGTCTCCTGGAGGCTGTCGCTGCGGGCGATCACCTTGTCGGCGCCCGCCGAGGTGGCGACCTTGACGATCGACCGGTCGACCGCGCCCTCCACGGGCCAGGCGAAGTCCGTGTTCGGTTTCACGTGGAGGATCGGCGGGACCGTGTTGCCGACGACGTCCGTGGCTTCCTTCAGCTGGCTCAGCGAACCGGCGATGTCCGTGCCGTTGTGGGCGAGGGAGGCCAGGTCGGGGTCGGCGAAGGGCAGTGCGACGACTTCCTTGTCGGCCACCGCGTCCTGCAGATCGGCGAGCCACTGCTTGGCGACGTCCTGGTGGGTGCCGCGAACGGTGTCGTCCCCGCTGCGGACCCGGTAGCTGCCCGTCATCGCGTCGACGGAGGCGAGCAGGTCGGGGTCGACCACCCAGGTGACGTCGAGGTCCTTGCCCAGCGTGACCATCTGGTTCAGGCGGCCTCCGGGAGAGATCTCCTCGGCCAGGTCGTCGTTGAGGAAGACCGGGGTCTGTTCTTCGTTCGGGCCCGTCTCGGCGGCCATGTGCGTGGTGGAGACGAGGGGCCAGAGATACGTCGTCTTCGTCTTCGGGTCGGCCGCGTCGGACTTCCAGGGCAGGAAAGTGCGCTGGATGCCGAGGAGCCGCTCCCACGGCTGCGCGGAGGTCTGCCCGGAGAGCGAGACGGCGAACTCGTAGACGCCGTCCTCGCCGAGGTCCAGCTCGTCGACCGGGACGGAGATGTTGAAGTGCTCGGCGACGCCGGGGGCGAGCGCGGAGAACTTCGCCGTGTACTTGTCGTCGATCTCCGGAGGAACGGACCCCGACAGGTCGGTACCGTCCTCGGCGATCGCGTCGACGGACGAGCGGGTGTTGACCTCGGGGCCCACACGCAGTCCGACATGGGCCTTGGTGACCGTCTGCTTGCCGTTGTTGGTCACGGTGCCGGACACGGTCACCGTGTCCCCCTCGGTCGGGGCGGACGGGGTGAGCGAGTCGACGGCGACGGCCACCGCGCCGGAGTCCGAGTCGGCCTTGGCGATCGCCTGCCCGTCGGCGTACGCGGGACTGGCGGGAAGCTGGACCAGGCCGGCCAGCAAGGGCGCGCCGGCGAGCAGTGCCGCGGTGCGCCGGAGCCACCGGCGGGCAGGTGAGGGACTGGTCCCCTGGAAGTCTGCCGCCTCGGCCACGCGCTCGCCCGTCCCTCGTCGTGTCAGTGGTCGTCGGTATGTGCGTCCACGCATGGTAACGAGGTGCGCCGAGGGGAAGTGCCGCGGAGTGCGCCCCGAGATCCGCCGCGCAGCGGGCTGTCCCGTATATGCCTCTATATAGAGGAGCGCTCCGGTGAGGGGAGCGGCCCGGTACGCGGACAAAGGGAGGCGACCGGCTCCGCCCGGGCCACGTACCCTGTTCTGTTGTGCCGAACGCCAACGAAGACAACCCCAGTGCCATGAGTCAGGCGCAGCCTCGCGCGGTGAGCGAACTGTTGCGGGTAGCGCCTGTCGCCGACGACCTCGCCCGCCGTTTCCAGGAGGCCGGGTTCTCTCTCGCCCTGGTCGGCGGCTCGGTCCGGGACGCGTTGCTCGGCAGGCTCGGCAACGACCTGGACTTCACGACCGATGCCCGCCCGCAGGACGTGCTGAAGATCGTGCGGCCGTGGGCGGACGCCGTCTGGGAGGTCGGGATCGCGTTCGGCACGGTCGGGGCGCAGAAGGACGGCTACCAGATCGAGGTGACCACCTACCGGTCGGAGGCGTACGACCGCACCTCGCGCAAGCCGGAGGTGTCGTACGGCGACTCCATCGAGGAGGATCTCGTCCGGCGGGACTTCACCGTGAACGCCATGGCCGTCGCGCTCCCGGAGAAGGAGTTCATCGACCCGCACGGCGGACTCGACGACCTCGCGGCCCGGGTGCTGCGTACTCCCGGCACTCCGGAGGAGTCGTTCTCCGACGACCCGCTCCGGATGATGCGGGCCGCGCGCTTTGCCGCCCAGCTCGATTTCACGGTGGCCCCCGAGGTCGTCACGGCCATGAAGGACATGGCCGGGCGGATCGAGATCGTCTCCGCCGAGCGGGTCCGGGACGAGCTGAACAAGCTCGTCCTCTCCGCTCACCCGCGCAAGGGGCTGACGCTGCTCGTGGACACCGGCCTCGCCGAGCGCGTCCTGCCCGAGCTGCCCGCCCTGCGTCTGGAGCGGGACGAGCACCACCGGCACAAGGACGTCTACGACCACACGCTCATCGTGCTGGAGCAGGCGATGGCTCTGGAGACCGAGGGCCCCGACCTGGTTCTCCGGCTGGCCGCCCTGCTGCACGACATCGGCAAGCCGCGCACGCGCCGGTTCGAGAAGGACGGCCGGGTCTCGTTCCACCACCACGAGGTGGTCGGAGCCAAGATGACGAAGAAGCGCATGACCGCGCTCAAGTACTCCAACGACCTGGTGAAGGACGTCTCGCGCCTGGTCGAGCTGCACCTGCGCTTCCACGGATACGGCACGGGCGAGTGGACGGACTCGGCGGTCCGCCGCTATGTCCGGGACGCCGGCCCGCTGCTCGACCGTCTCCACAAGCTGACGCGCTCGGACTGCACGACCCGCAACAAGCGCAAGGCTGCCGCGCTCTCGCGGGCGTACGACGGGCTGGAGGAGCGGATCGCGAAGCTCCAGGAGCAGGAGGAGCTGGACGCCATCCGCCCGGACCTGGACGGCAACCAGGTCATGGAGATCCTGGGTGTGAAGCCGGGACCGGTCGTCGGTCAGGCGTACAAGTACCTGCTGGAGCTTCGCCTGGAGAACGGGCCGATGGGTCATGACGCCGCGGTGGCGGCCCTCAAGGAGTGGTGGGCCGGGCGGGAGGCGTGAGCTGTGGAACCGGGTCGCGTTTCACGTGAAACACGATCCGAGCAGGCGAAGGGGCGGTGTTTCACGTGAAACACCGCCCCTCGCGGCATATGAGACGCCTGCCCTACTTCTTGTAGTCCTTCAGGCAGAGCAGGAAGTCCTTGCCGTCGCCGCTCTCGGTGTAGACGTACTGGAAGTCCTTGGCCTCGGCCGCGCACTTGCTCTGGGCCATCGTGTCGGTGAGGAACGCGCCCTCGACCTTCGCCAGCACCTCGTACTGGGCCTTCGCGTCCGAGCAGTCGACGACCTCGAGGTCCGGGTCGCTGTCGTCGGTGCTGCCGCGGTGCATGCAGTCGCCGACCGAAGCCGTGTCGGCGTCGTCGCGGCTGGCGATGTAGCCGCCGACGACCGCGCTGATGACGGCCACGACGATGACGATGTTCTTGATCAGCTTGAAGCTGACCTTGCGCCGCGGCTGCTGCGGGGGGACCGGAGCGTACGGGACGCCCTGCTGGGGGAAGCCGGGCTGACCGGGCTGCTGAGGGAAGCCCGCCTGACCCTGCGCGTAGGGGTTCTGCCCCTGGAGCTGCTGCGGGGCCTGCGGCTGGCCCTGTGCGAACGGGTTGCCTTGGGGCGGCGGAGTGGTCACTGGGGGTCCCCCTAAACATGGGTGCATGACGCGTGCATGGCGCGAATAAGACGCACGTAAGGTACCGGCCCCCACCGACATCTCTGTAGCCCGATGAGGCTCTGTGGCACTGATGTGACACTTACTGGCTGCCAAAACGGGCCATAGTGACTGCAACTGCTCCGTAGGCGGTGGCGACGGTGAGGACCAGTGGCACCGACCGGCCGTCCGGCGGCAGCATCAGCGCGGCCACCGCTGCGGCGGCGACGAAGGCCACGTTGAAGAGCACGTCGTAAACGGAGAAGATCCGGCCACGGAAGGCGTCGTCGACCGACGACTGCACGATCGTGTCGGTCGCGATCTTCGAACTCTGCGTCGTCACCCCCAGGACGAACGCCGCGGCGAGCAGGGGCACGGCGGCGAACGGCAGTCCGAGGGCAGGGACCAGCACCGCGGCGGCGCCCGCGCACAGAGCCATCCAGCGGCCGGGACCGAAGCGCCCGGCCGCCCAGGGTGTGATCACCGCCGCGGCGAAGAAGCCGGCGCCGGAGACACCCAGGGCCAGCCCCAGCAGCGCGAGCCCCTTGTCCGCGTCCGACGTCAGGGCGTACCGGCACAGCATCAGCAGGAGGACGAGCAGGGCGCCGTAGCAGAAGCGCATCAGCGTCATGGCGGCGAGCGACCAGGCGGCGCTCCGGCGGTCCGGCGCGAGGAGATGGCGTACTCCGGCCACCAGTTCCCGGGCCGTGTCCGCGAGCGACGACGCCAGACGCGGCCGGGCCGGTGCGCGGTCGGGCCCCAGCGACTCCACCGCCATGCGCAGCGACACCAGTGCGCCGCACAGGTACAGGACCGCCCCGAGCAGCACCACGGCGGCGTCGGAGTCCGCGACCACGAGGCGCACGGCGAAGGCCAGACCGCCACCGGCCGTCGCCGCCAGGGTGCCCGCCGTCGGCGAGACGGAGTTCGCGATCACCAGGCGCTCCGCGTCGACCACGCGCGGCAGCGCGGCGGACAGTCCCGCGAGGACGAAGCGGTTGACGGCGGTGACGCACAGGGCGGAGACGTAGAAGAGCCAGTCCGGGACGGAGGCGACCATCAGCACCGCGGTCACCGAGGCGAGCAGGGCGCGCAGCAGATTGCCGTACAGGAAGACCTGGCGGCGGCGCCAGCGGTCCAGCAGGACGCCGGCGAAGGGGCCCACCAGCGAGTACGGGAGCAACAGGACCGCCATCGCGGAGGCGATCGCGGCGGCCGAGGCCTGCTTCTCCGGCGAGAAGACCACGTAGGTGGCGAGTGCGATCTGGTAGACGCCGTCGGCTCCCTGGGAGAGCAGACGTACGGCGAGCAGGCGCCGGAACCCCTTCAGACGCAGCAGGACGCGCAGGTCACGGACGACGGCCATGGGGCACAGCCTCACATACGCGAAGGTCCCCGGATCATGCGACCCAGGGACCTTCAGCGGACTTCAGTCGGGCGTGCTCAGCGCTCGACCTCGCCCTTGATGAACTTCTCGACGTTCTCGCGGGCCTCGTCGTCGAAGTACTGGACCGGCGGGGACTTCATGAAGTAGCTCGACGCCGACAGGATCGGGCCGCCGATGCCGCGGTCCTTGGCGATCTTCGCGGCGCGCAGGGCGTCGATGATGACACCGGCCGAGTTCGGGGAGTCCCAGACCTCGAGCTTGTACTCCAGGTTCAGCGGGACGTCGCCGAACGCACGGCCCTCGAGGCGGACGTAGGCCCACTTGCGGTCGTCCAGCCAGGCCACGTAGTCGGACGGGCCGATGTGGACGTTCTTCTCGCCGAGGTCCCGGTCGGGGATCTGGGAGGTGACGGCCTGCGTCTTGGAGATCTTCTTGGACTCGAGGCGGTCGCGCTCGAGCATGTTCTTGAAGTCCATGTTGCCGCCGACGTTCAGCTGCATCGTGCGGTCCAGGATGACACCCCGGTCCTCGAACAGCTTCGCCATGACACGGTGCGTGATGGTGGCGCCGACCTGCGACTTGATGTCGTCACCGACGATCGGGACACCGGCTTCGGTGAACTTGTCCGCCCACTCCTTGGTACCGGCGATGAAGACCGGGAGGGCGTTGACGAAGGCGACCTTGGCGTCGATGGCGCACTGGGCGTAGTACTTCGCCGCGTCCTCGGAGCCGACGGGCAGGTAGCAGACGAGGACGTCGACCTGCTTGTCCTTGAGGACCTGGACGACGTCGACCGGGGCCTCGGCGGACTCCTCGATGGTCTCGCGGTAGTACTTGCCGAGTCCGTCGAGGGTGTGGCCGCGCTGGACCTGGACGCCGCTGTTCGGCACGTCGCAGATCTTGATGGTGTTGTTCTCGGAGGCGCCGATGGCGTCCGCGAGGTCGAGGCCGACCTTCTTGGCGTCCACGTCGAAGGCGGCGACGAACTCGATGTCACGGACGTGGTAGTCGCCGAACTGGACGTGCATCAGGCCCGGGACCTTGGCCGCCGGATCGGCGTCCTTGTAGTACTCGACGCCCTGCACCAGCGATGCGGCGCAGTTGCCCACACCGACGATGGCTACGCGAACCGAACCCATTCCGGTTGCTCCCTGTGTGTACGAGTGAGGCCCTGACTGGGCGCTCACGTGGCGGTGTCGCCGGGCGTATCCGGCCGGGGCTCGTCCCCGGACCGGGGCAGGCCGCCCGTCGTTCCAGATGTCGTGTCCTGTCGAGCGGTCCCCTCGGCGGCGGAACCCCGCAGGTCCCGCCCCGCCCGCTCGCTCTCGATGAGCTCGTTCAGCCAGCGCACTTCGCGCTCCACGGACTCCATTCCGTGGCGCTGGAGCTCAAGCGTGTAGTCGTCGAGGCGTTCCCGGGTGCGGGCCAGGGAGGCCCGCATCTTCTCCAGGCGCTCCTCCAGCCGGCTGCGTCGGCCCTCGAGCACGCGCATGCGCACGTCACGCGACGTCTGCCCGAAGAACGCGAAGCGAGCGGCGAAGGTCTCGTCCTCGTACGCGTCGGGTCCGGTCTGTGAGAGGAGCTGCTCGAAGTGGTCCTTACCGTCGGCCGTCAACCGGTAGACGATCTTGGCGCGACGCCCGGTGAGGGAGGCGGCGGCCTCGCCGACGTTCCCCGGCTCCTCGATCAACCAGCCGTTGGCGACCAGCGTCTTGAGGCAGGGATACAGCGTCCCGTAGCTGAACGCACGGAACACACCGAGTGACGTGTTGAGCCGCTTGCGCAGCTCGTAGCCGTGCATCGGGGATTCGCGGAGCAGGCCGAGTACGGCGAACTCGAGGATGCCGGAACGTCGGCTCATCGTCGCCTCCTCTCGTCCTTATGCCGCGCTGATGTATCGGCTCGATACATCAAGACGATAGAACGACCTTCCTCGTGCGACAAGGGGCGCACTGGTGAACGGGATCACATCGACGATTCCTCGTGAGCAAGTTGCCTGATTTGAGGTGAACTTCGGGACTCGGGGGTTTCGGCGGTGCGTAGTCTGTGCGCCATGCAGACTGCCGGGAACCGAGTGACGCGTGGGAGCGTCCTCGTCCCCGGTGCCGTACGGGTGAATGCGGTAGGGGCCGCATCCGTACTTCGGGGGGACCGGAAACCAGCCGCCTTTTCCAGGCGCGCAAAGGTGCGCCTGCCCGAGGAGTAGTCGTTCGATGAGCGAGCACCGTCGCAAACCGCCGCAGCCGCAGGGAGGCGGACGTGCCGCGGCCCGACGCGGTCAGTCCGGCTCGTCCTCCGGCCGCCGTGCGGCACCGCGAGGCGCCACAGGGTCTCCGTCCGGCTCGTACGGTCCGGAGGACGAGGAACGCCCCCACGGGGGCCGTGCCGAGGCCCGGCGCGCGGCACAACGGAGTGGAGGCGGTCGCCGCAGGACGGCCGAGCCGGCCCGCGGCGGCCGGCGGGCAGGTGGCGCCGCGAGCGGTCCCGGGCGGGACCGGGCGGTGGCCTCCGGCAAGAAGCGGCTGATCGACTACCCGCGGCGTGACCGGGACGGATGGCAGCGCTGGATGCCCTCCTGGAAGCTCGTCTCGGGCCTTTGCATCGCTTTCTTCGGCGGCCTGGTGGCCGCCGCCGGCATCGCGTACGCCATGGTCGGCATCCCCGACCTCGCCAAGACGGCGACCGCCCAGAACAACGTGTACTACTGGTCCGACGGCGAGGTGATGGTCGCCACGGGTGGCGAGCGCAACCGTCAGGTGATCAAGCTTCCCCAGATCCCCAAGGCGATGCAGAACGCCGTCATCTCCCAGGAGAACAAGACGTTCTACTCCGACAGCGGCATCGACCCCAAGGGCATCGCCCGCGCCGTGTTCAACATGGCCCGGGGCGGCGAGACGCAGGGCGGCTCGACCATCACCCAGCAGTACGTCAAGAACGCGATGCTGGAGGACCAGTCCCAGACGATCTCCCGCAAGGTCAAGGAGATCCTCGTCTCGGTCAAGGTGGGTGCCGAGGTCGACAAGGACGTGATCCTCGAGGGTTACCTGAACTCCGCGTACTACGGCCGCGGGGCCTACGGCATCCAGGCGGCGGCGCGGGCGTACTTCAACAAGGACGCCGAGAACCTCAACCCGGGCGAGTGCGCCCTCCTCTCGGCCGTCCTCAAGGGCGCCACCTACTACGACCCCGCGGGTGCCACGTCGATCGACCCGGCCGCCACCCCGGCGGAGAACAAGAGGCGTGCGCTCCGGCAGATGCAGGACACGCTCGACAAGATGGTCGAGTACAAGCACCTGGACCAGGCGGAGCGGGCCAAGTACACCGAGCTCCCCACGGTGCAGAACCCGCGGTCGAACACCCAGCTGGGCGGCCAGATCGGCTACCTCGTCGATCTCGCCAAGGCGTCCCTGATCAAGGACGGCATCGCGACACAGGACCAGCTGGACCAAGGGGGGTACGAGATCCACACGACCTTCGACAAGAAGAAGGTCCAGGAGCTCGAAACCGCGGTCACGAAGGTCTACAAGGCGAACATCAAGCCCGAGGAACGTCCCAAGACCGACACCCACGTCCAGTTCGGCGGGGCTTCCGTGAACCCTGGGACGGGAGCCATCGAAGCCATCTACGGCGGCGCCGACGCGACCAAGCACTTCACCAATAACGCCGACGTGACCGGGGCCCAGGTCGGTTCGACGTTCAAGCCGTTCGTGCTCGCGGCGGCGATGAAGTGGGGCGTGCGCGATCCCGACGGCCCCGAGGACCAGCCGCAGGACGCGCGCACCGTGGTCTCCCCGAAGAGCCTCTACAGCGGCCAGAACGACCTCAAGATCAAGAACTACGACGGGTCGATCTGGACGAACGAGGAGGGCGAGCAGTGGCGGCAGGAGAACGACGGCAAGGACTCGGTCGGCGATCCGCCGGACTACAAGATCGACCTGCGTGAGGCCATGCGGGAGTCGGTGAACTCCGCCTATGTGCAGCTCGGCATGGACGTCGGTCTGGACAAGGTGAAGGAGGCCGCGGTCGACGCCGGCCTCCTGGAGAACAGCCTGGCGGGCACCAACTACCCGTCGTTCTCCATCGGCGTCTCGGATCCCAGCGCGATCCGCATGGCGAGCTCCTACGCCACCTTCGCGGCCAGCGGCAAGCAGCGTGACCCCTTCTCCGTCACGAAGGTGGTGCGCGAGGGCGAGACGATCCACACGCACAAGAACCAGGAACCCGACCAGGCGTTCACCGCGAAGGTCGCGGACAACGTCACGGACGTCCTGAAGACCGTCGTCGAGGAGGGCACGGGTTCCAACGCCCAGCTGCCGGGCCGCGAGGTGGCGGGCAAGACCGGTACCACGGACGGAAACAAGTCCGCCTGGTTCGTCGGGTACACCCCGCAGCTGTCGACCGCGATCAGCATGTTCCGCTACCCGGACGACGAGTCCATCAAGAACCGTACGTTCCTGGAGATGTACGGCACGGGCAACCAGGACAAGATCCACGGTGCGTCGTTCCCGTCGGAGATCTGGCACGACTACATGGAGCAGGCCCTGAAGGGCGAGCCGGCGAAGAAGTTCCCGACCCCGGAACCTATCGGAGAGGTCCTCAACGACACCCCGCCGCCGAGCCCGACGCCCACGCCTTCCCGGACGGAGGAGTCGAGCCCGTCGCCGAGCCCGTCGCCCAGCCAGACCTCGACCAGTCCGTCGCCCACCCCGACCGAGACCTGCGGTGTGTTCGACTGGGAATGCAAGAACGGGGACAACAACGGCAACGAGAGCGGCGGCAATGACACCGCCGGCGGTGGCGGCAGTCCGTCGCCCTCGCCCTCGGACAGTGCGACGGAGGGCGACAGCGAGGGCCCCGGCAACGGCAACGGCAACGGCAACGGACCAGGGGGCACCATCTTGGGTTCGAGCGGGTAGGCACCCACATGCCCGGAGTGCGTGTTTCACGTGAAACACCCGCTTGTTTCACGTGAAACAGGGGCCGCCGCACCCGTCAGGGCGCGGCGGCCCCGTCGTATTCCCAGACGCGTACGGCAGGATGTGCCCCATGCCCAGTGCAGAATCGACGCCAGCGCGCGTGCACGAACCGGAGCGGGTACCGCCGACCAGGGAGGACGCGGTCGCGGCGGCAGGCAGCGAGCTGATCGGCGGCCCCCTCGGCCACCGTGCCCTGCTCGGGACCTCCTGGTGGACCCCGGTGCGGGTGATCACGCTCGTGGCGATCGGCGTGTTCGCACTCGGCCTGGTCCAGAAGGCCCCCTGTTACAACGGGGCGTGGTTCTTCGGCGCCAGCTCCCAGTACACGCACGCCTGCTACTCGGACATCCCGCATCTCTACCAGGGCCGTGGGTTCGTCGACGGGCTCGTGCCCTACTTCGACAAGCTTCCCGGCGACATGGAGTACCTCGAGTATCCGGTGCTGACGGGTGTGTTCATGGAGGTGGCGTCCTGGCTCACCCCGGGAAGCGGCACGATCCAGGACCAGGAGCAGTGGTACTGGATGGTCAACGCCGGGATGCTCATGGTGTGCGCGGTCGTCATCGCCGTCTGCGTCACCCGCGTGCACCCCCGACGCCCCTGGGACGGCCTGCTGGTCGCGCTGGCGCCGGCCTTCGCGCTGACCGCGACCGTCAACTGGGACCTGTTGGCGGTCGCCCTGACGGCCGCGGCGATCCTGATGTGGTCACGGGGGCGTGCGCTCGCCTTCGGTGTGCTGCTGGGGCTGGCCACGGCCGCCAAGCTCTACCCCTTCCTCATCCTCGGCCCGCTGCTCGTGCTGTGCTGGCGTGCGGGCAAATGGCGGGAGTTCGGCAAGGCCCTGGGAGGCGCGGCCGGCGCCTGGCTCGTGGTGAACCTGCCGGTGATGCTCTTCGCCTTCGACGGCTGGTCGAAGTTCTACACGTTCAGCCAGGAACGCGGCGTCGACTTCGGGTCCTTCTGGCTGATCATCGTCCAGAACTCCGACGCCCCGCCCAGCACCGAGACCGTCAACACGCTCGCGATGCTCCTGCTGCTGCTGTGCTGCGGTGCCATCGCGGCGCTCGTGCTGACCGCCCCGCGACGTCCGCGATTCGTCCAGCTCGCCTTCCTCGTCGTCGCGGCGTTCATCCTCACCAACAAGGTCTACTCGCCGCAGTACGTCCTCTGGCTGGTGCCGCTGGCCGCGCTGGCCCGGCCGAAATGGCGGGACTTCCTGATCTGGCAAGTGTGCGAGGTGGCCTACTTCCTGGGCATCTGGATGTACCTCGCCTACACCACCAGCGGAGACGCCCACAAGGGCCTGCCGACGGACGGCTATCACTGGGTCATCGGCGTCCACCTGCTGGGCACGCTGTACCTGTGCGGCATGGTCGTCCGCGACATCCTCATGCCGGACCGTGACCCGGTCCGGCGGACCGGCGACGACGACCCTTCGGGCGGTGTGCTCGACGGCGCCGAAGACGTCTTCGTCCTCGGTCCCGCCGCTCGTCCCGCGCACCACACGGCCCGCGTCGAAGGACCCCGGGTGGAATGGGGCGCCGGTCGGCAGCCCGGCGGTTCGCTCTGAGCGAAACGGCACCGGTGGGCGCAGCGCCGACAGCCCTCCGGACGCCGGACCGCGGAAAGGGCCGTACACGGTTTCCCGTGTACGGCCCTTTCGCCGGTCCCGGGCTCTCGCCGCGGGCTCGGACCTCAGCGGTCGACGATGCGGTCGAACTGCGTGGTGGTGTGCCGAAGATGTGCCACCAGTTCGTCACCGACCTTCGGCTCCGGGGCGTCGGAGGGCACGAACAGGATCGACACCTGCATGTGCGGAGGTTCCGCGAACCAGCGCTGCTTGCCGCCCCAGACGAACGGCGACAGGTTCCGGTTGACCGTGGCCAGACCCGCCCGGGCGACGCCCTTGGCGCGCGGCATGACACCGTGCAGCGCCTTCGGCGCCTCCAGACCCACGCCGTGGGACGTACCGCCCGCCACGACCACCAGGAAACCGTCGGAGGCCGCCTTCTGCTGCCGGTAGCCGAAGCGCTCCCCCTTGGCCACACGGGTGACGTCCAGCACGGCGCCGCGGTACTCGGTGGCCTCGTGGTCCCCCAGCCACAGCCGCGTCCCGATGCGCGCGCGGAACCGGGTCTGCGGGAACTGCTGCTGGAGACGGGCGAGTTCGTCGGCCTTGAGGTGACTGACGAACATCGTGTGCAGCGGCAGTCGGGCCGCACGCAGCCGGTCCATCCACCCGATGACCTCCTCGACGGCGTCCGAGCCGTCGGCGCGGTCCAGCGGCAGGTGGATGGCGAAGCCTTCCAGCCGGACGTTCTCTATGGCGGCGTGCAGCTGTGGCAGGTCCTGCTCGCCGATGCCGTGCCGCTTCATCGAGGACATCACCTCGATGACCACCCGCGCGCCCACCAGGCCGTACACGCCGTCGATGGAGGACACGGAACGTACGACGCGGTCGGGCAGCGGCACCGGTTCCTCGCCGCGCCGGTACGGCGTCAGCACCAGCAGGTCTCCGCCGAAGAAGTCCTTGATCCGGGCGGCCTCGTAGGTCGTGCCCACGGCGAGGATGTCGGAACCCAGGCGCGTGGCCTCCTCCGCCAGCCGCTCGTGTCCGAAGCCGTAGCCGTTGCCCTTGCAGACCGGGACCAGCCCGGGGAACTGCTCCTGCACGTGCTTGTGGTGCGCCCGCCAGCGCGCGGTGTCGACGTAGAGCGTGAGCGCCATGGCCGGACCTGGAACCTTTCTCGTGGCTGCGGTGTGTCAGTGGTGAGGAAAATCGTCGGAGCCGGGGAAGCCTCCCCCGACGCTACTGGAGCGGGGGGCGTGGGTCAGCGGCGCGACATGTAGATGTCGAGCGCCTTGTGCAGCAGTTTGTTCAGTGGGAAGTCCCACTCCCCGAGGTACTCGGCCGCCTGCCCGCCCGTGCCGACCTTGAACTGGATCAGGCCGAAGAGGTGGTCGTTCTCGTCCAGGGAGTCGGAGATGCCGCGCAGGTCGTAGACGGTGGCCCCGAGAGCGTAGGCGTCGCGCAGCATCGCCCACTGCATCGCGTTCGAGGGCCGAACCTCGCGGCCGATGTTGTCGGAGGCGCCGTAGGAGTACCAGACGTGCCCGCCGACGACCAGCATCGTCGCCGCCGACAGGTTCACCCCGTTGTGCCGGGCGAAGTACAGGCGCATACGGTTGGGGTCCTCGTTGTTGAGGGCCGCCCACATGCGCTGGAAGTACGACAGCGGCCGCGGCCGGAAGCGGTCGCGCACGGCGGTGATCTCGTACAGGCGCTGCCACTCCTCGAGGTCGTGGTAGCCGCCCTGGACGACCTCGACGCCGGCCTTCTCGGCCTTCTTGATGTTGCGGCGCCACAGCTGGTTGAAGTTCTTGTGGACCTCTTCCAGGGACCGGTTGGCCAGCGGCACCTGGAAGACGTAGCGGGGCTGTACGTCACCGAAGCCGGCACCGCCGTCCTCGCCCTGCTGCCAGCCCATGCGACGCAGCTTGTCGGCCACCTCGAAGGCGCGCGGCTCGATGTGGTCGGCCTCTATGTCGCGCAGCCGCTTGACGTCGGGGTCCTGGATGCCCTTCTTGATCGATGCGGCGTCCCAGCGCCGGATGATCACCGGCGGGCCCATCTTCACCGAGAAGGCGCCCTGCTGCTTCAGGTGCGCCAGCATGGGCTCGATCCAGTCCTGGAGATTCGGCGCGAACCAGTTGATGACCGGACCCTCGGGGAGGTAGGCGAGGTAACGCTTGATCTTGGGCAGCTGCCGGTACAGCACGAGGCCCACACCGACCAGGTGACCGGTCCGGTCGTCGAACCACCCGAGGTTCTCCGAGCGCCATTCGGCCTTGACGTCCGCCCATGCCGGCACCTGCATGTGACTCGCCGCCGGCAGGCTCTGGATGAATGCCAGATGCTGCTCGCGGCTGATGGACCTCAGGGTCAGGCTCATTCGGGGCGCTCCTCGGGCTGGTGTGTCCCCATGGGTTCAGGGGCTCCGGCTCTCGCGCGAAGCCTACTGCGCCCTGTGAGCGCCCCGTCCGGCGTACGGGGGACCGCGCCGCCCCGAGGGCCGGCGCGGTCCGCGGGTCAGCCGCCGACGAAACCGCCGAAGGTGCCGAACAGCCCGCCGTGGGCCATGCCGAAGTAGAGGCCGATCGCGGAGGCTCCGATACCCAGCACCAGGCCGAAGCGCTGTCGCGTCGTCTCGGAGATGAACTGGCCGTATCCACCGAGCAGGACACCGGCCAGCCCGGCCCAGGACGTCAGGAGGTGAAGTCCTGGGAAGCCCGCGGTCACGAGGGAGAGCACTCCGAGCACCAGGGTCGCGGCCATCAGCGTGTCCTGGAGCGGGTGCGGTTTGCCGTCGGTGGCCAGCAGGCCGGTCCTGGGTTTGGCGGGTCGCATGATCTGTGCCATGGAGAACCTCCAGCCGAAGGCAGTCTGTCTTCGCCCTGCACGTCCGTTGTGTACAGATTGCGTCCCCTCGCGGACGGATTTCAACCGCAAGCCGACGGCCGGGTACTCTGTACCTTCTGCACTGGTGTCTGCTGTCGGCCCGGCCGGGTCCCTCCTCGGAGGCCCGATTGTCAGTGGGTCCTGCTTTACTCGCTGATGCCGGTGCACAACGCATCGCAACCCTCCTGCCACGGAACGACCGTGGCCGCTGAGTCCAAAGGAGGTGGGTTCCACATGCGTCACTACGAGGTGATGGTCATCCTCGACCCCGATCTCGAGGAGCGCGCTGTCTCCCCGCTGATCGAGAACTTCCTCTCTGTCGTCCGTGACGGCGGCGGAAAGGTCGAGAAGGTCGACACCTGGGGCCGTCGTCGTCTCTCGTACGAGATCAAGAAGAAGCCCGAGGGCATCTACTCGGTCATCGACCTGCAGGCCGAGCCTGCGGTCGTCAAGGAGCTCGACCGCCAGATGAACCTGAACGAGTCGGTCCTCCGGACCAAGGTCCTCCGTCCCGAGATGCACTGAGCGCTCCCGCTCAGCTGAATCCCGGGATTCGAGTAGCAGCACAAGCAGCCAGCAGCAAACCCGCCGAGAGGTTCCCCCATGGCAGGCGAGACCGTCATCACGGTCGTCGGCAATCTTGTCGACGACCCCGAGCTGCGCTTCACCCCGTCCGGTGCGGCCGTCGCGAAGTTCCGTGTCGCGTCGACCCCCCGCACCTTCGACCGCCAGACGAACGAGTGGAAGGACGGCGAGAGCCTCTTCCTGACCTGCTCGGTCTGGCGTCAGGCGGCGGAGAACGTCGCCGAGTCGCTCCAGCGAGGCATGCGCGTCATCGTGCAGGGCCGGCTGAAGCAGCGGTCCTACGAGGACCGTGAGGGCGTCAAGCGCACGGTCTACGAGCTGGACGTCGACGAGGTCGGTGCCAGCCTGCGCAGCGCCACGGCCAAGGTCACCAAGACCTCGGGCCAGGGCCGCGGCGGCCAGGGCGGTTACGGCGGCGGTGGCGGCCAGGGCGGCGGCGGCTGGGGCGGCGGCCCCGGCGGCGGCCAGCAGGGCGGCGGCGCTCCCGCCGACGACCCGTGGGCCACGGGCGCTCCCGCCGGTGGAAACCAGGGCGGCGGCGGTGGCTGGGGCGGTGGCTCCGGCAGCGGCGGCGGCTACTCGGACGAGCCCCCCTTCTAGGCGGGCTCCACCCACACTTCTTGATCACACAGGAGAAACATCATGGCTAAGCCGCCTGTGCGCAAGCCGAAGAAGAAGGTCTGCGCATTCTGCAAGGACAAGGTCACGTACGTGGACTACAAGGACACGAACATGCTGCGGAAGTTCATTTCCGACCGCGGCAAGATCCGTGCCCGCCGCGTGACCGGCAACTGCACGCAGCACCAGCGTGACGTCGCCACGGCCGTCAAGAACAGCCGTGAGATGGCGCTGCTGCCCTACACGTCCACCGCGCGATAAGGGAAGGGTGACCGACTCATGAAGATCATCCTCACCCACGAGGTCTCCGGCCTCGGCGCTGCGGGCGACGTCGTCGACGTCAAGGACGGCTACGCTCGCAACTACCTGATCCCGCGGAAGTTCGCTATCCGCTGGACCAAGGGTGGCGAGAAGGACGTCGAGCAGATCCGTCGTGCTCGCAAGATCCACGAGATCCAGACCATCGAGCAGGCCAACCAGGTGAAGGCCCAGCTCGAGGGTGTGAAGGTCCGTCTGGCCGTCCGCTCCGGCGACGCCGGTCGTCTCTTCGGTTCCGTCACCCCGGCCGACGTCGCCTCGGCGATCAAGGCTGCCGGTGGCCCCGAGGTCGACAAGCGCCGCATCGAGCTGGGCTCGCCGATCAAGACCCTGGGCGCCCACGAGACGTCCGTGCGTCTGCACCCCGAGGTTGCCGCCACGGTCAACATCGAGGTTGTTTCCGCCTGAGCCTGGCTCTCGCCGAAGCGATGAGATGGGGCCGCACTCCCCGGTCGGGGGTGCGGCCCCGTTGTCATGACGGGCGAAGCATCGGGCTGGTCGAGGCCGGCCGGTGTTCCACGTGAAACAGCGCGTTCCGCCTGGAACGGTCAGCGTGTCGCGCCGGTGACGATCCAGCGGCCCGAGCGCGTACGCCACCACAGCGTCAGCATGCGCATCGTCATCATCAACGTCATGGCCCCCCACAGTGCGGTGAGCCCACCGCCGAGCGTCGGGACGAGAAGCGCGGCGGGAGTGAAGACCGCCAGGGTGAGCAGCATCGCCCAGGCGAGGTACGGGCCGTCTCCCGCGCCCATCAGAACGCCGTCCAGGACGAAGACCACGCCGCAGATCGGCTGGGAGAGGGCCACGATCACCAGAGCGGGCAGTGCGGTGTCCTTGACGGAGGAGTCACCGGTGAACAGGGGCAGGAACACCGGCCGGGTCAGCACCACGAGCAGGCCCAGGAGCACTCCGACCGCGATGCCCCACTCGACCATCCTGCGACAGGCGTCCCGGGCGCCCCGAGTGTCACCGGCCCCCAGGTAGCGCCCGATGATGGCCTGTCCGGCGATGGCGATCGCGTCGAGGGCGAAGGCGAGCAGGCTCCACAAGGACAGGATGATCTGGTGGGCCGCGATGTCGGCGTCCCCGAGGCGAGCCGCCACGGCCGTGGCGATCATGAGGATCGCCCGCAGGGAGAGGGTGCGTACGAGCAGCGGCACCCCGGCCTGTGCGGAGGCCCTGATACCGGCGGCGTCCGGGCGCAGGGACGCGCCGTGTCTGCGCGCCCCGCGGACGACTACCCCGAGGTACACCGCGGCCATGCCGAGCTGGGCGACGACGGTTCCCCAGGCGGAGCCCGCGATGCCGAGGCCGGCGCCGTAGACGAGTCCGACATTGAGCATGCCGTTGGCGACGAATCCCGCGACGGCCACGTAGAGCGGGGTCCGGGTGTCCTGCAGGCCCCGCAGGACACCCGTCGAGGCGAGCACGACGAGCATGGCCGGGATGCCGAGCGAGGAGATCCGCAGATAGGTGACGGCGTACGGGGCGGCGGTGTCGGAGGCGCCGAAGAGGTCCACCAGTGACGGGGCCGTGGGCAGGACGACGGCTATGACGGCGGCGCCGAGCAGCAGTGCCAGCCAGATGCCGTCCATGCCCTGCCGGATGGCGGACTGCAGATCGCCTGCCCCGACGCGCCGGGCGACGGCCGCCGTGGTGGCGTAGGCGAGGAAGACGAAGACGCTGACGGCTGTGGTCAGCAGGGCCGAGGCGATGCCGAGTCCGGCGAGTTGTGCCGTACCGAGGTGGCCGACGATGGCGCTGTCGGCCATGACGAAGAGGGGCTCGGCGACGAGCGCGCCGAAGGCGGGGACGGCCAGCGCGACGATCTCTCGGTCGTGCCGGCGCCGGACGGCGCGGGGGCGCGCGGGGGCCTGTGTCATGAGCACCAATCTAATCGTCCACAGGTAAGGGATGCAATGCGTCTGAAACCCTTACTCGCCCTCGCGTCCGGTGTGCTCTTGTGTACGGTTCGAAGTGATCTTGATCCGATGGGGAAAGTTTTTCTTCTGCACAGCCCGTGGATGGTGAAACCGCAGGTCACGTGGGTGCTCATGGCTGTGGAGAGGGCTTGTTCACAGGGCTGTCCACCGGGTCGTGCACAGCTTTCGAGGAGTTGTCCACAGCATCTGGCCAGTCGTCCACATGGCCTGTGGATAACCAGATTGGCTGTCGGTGCCCGCGGGCCTACGGTGGTCCGGCGCCTGCTCCGCCCGACGGCCTGTGGACCACCACGAACCCGACGCGTCAGAACCGGAGTCGGGCGTCTTATTTGTCAGTGCCGTGGCGTAGGAATGTGGAGCACGGCGAGGTCCGCGCGGCGGACGGGAGGAGGTGGCTCGGTGAGCATTTCCGAGCCCTTGGACGACCCGTGGGCCGACAGCGGCCCCAGCGATCGTCTGCCCGCTTCCCGCCGTCACGGCGGCAGCGTCAAAAGCCGCGACGACCAGCACGAGCGCGGCCGGGACAGCGGCGCGTGGGACGGCGCCGGACCGTCCGCGTTCGAGCGGGTACCGCCGCAGGACCTGGAGGCCGAGCAGTCCGTTCTCGGCGGCATGCTGCTGTCCAAGGACGCCATCGCGGATGTCGTCGAGATCCTCAAGGGCCACGACTTCTACAAGCCGGCCCACGAGACGATCTACCAGGCGATCCTCGACATCTACGCCAAGGGTGAGCCGGCCGACCCCATCACGATCGCCGCCGAGCTCACCAAGCGCGGTGAGATCAACAAGGTCGGCGGTGCCTCGTACCTGCACACGCTCGTCCAGACCGTGCCCACGGCCGCGAACGCCGCCTACTACGCGGAGATCGTGCACGAGCGTGCCGTCCTGCGCCGCCTGGTGGAGGCCGGCACCCGGATCACGCAGATGGGATACGCGGCCGACGACGACGTGGACGAGATCGTCAACCGTGCCCAGGCCGAGATCTACGCCGTCACCGAGCAGCGCACCAGCGAGGACTACCTGCCGCTCGGCGACATCATGGAGGGCGCGCTCGACGAGATCGAGGCGATCGGGTCGCGCAGCGGCGAGATGACCGGCGTGCCCACCGGGTTCACCGACTTCGACTCGCTCACCAACGGCCTGCACCCGGGCCAGATGATCGTCATCGCCGCGCGTCCCGCCATGGGAAAGTCGACGCTCGCGCTGGACTTCGCGCGGGCAGCCTCGATCAAGAACAATCTGCCGAGCGTCATCTTCTCGCTCGAAATGGGACGCAACGAGATCGCGATGCGTCTGCTGTCCGCCGAGGCCCGCGTCGCGCTGCACCACATGCGGTCGGGCACGATGACGGACGACGACTGGACGCGTCTGGCCCGCCGGATGCCGGACGTCTCGGCCGCGCCGCTCTACATCGACGACTCCCCGAACCTGTCGATGATGGAGATCCGCGCCAAGTGCCGTCGGCTCAAGCAGCGCAACGATCTCAAGCTGGTGGTCATCGACTACCTCCAGCTGATGCAGTCCGGCGGGTCCAAGCGTGCCGAGAGCCGCCAGCAGGAGGTCTCGGACATGTCCCGCAACCTCAAGCTCCTGGCCAAGGAGCTGGAGATCCCCGTCATCGCGCTCTCCCAGCTGAACCGTGGTCCCGAGCAGCGCACCGACAAGAAGCCGATGGTGTCCGACCTGCGTGAGTCCGGCTCCATCGAGCAGGACGCCGACATGGTGATCCTGCTGCACCGTGAGGACGCCTACGAGAAGGAGTCGCCGCGCGCGGGCGAGGCCGACCTGATCGTGGCCAAGCACCGAAACGGCCCGACGGCGACCATCACGGTCGCCTTCCAGGGCCACTACTCGCGGTTCGTGGACATGGCGCAGACCTGACCTTCCGGTCCGGGAGGGCGGGCTCGGCGCCGCGTTCAGCCGGACTGGAAGAAGGCGAGCATCCTCTGGGCGGCGTCCGGCGATGTCAGCAGCTCCTGCATGTCCGCGGACATCCGGGCGGCGGCGCTGGTGCGTTCGAACATCTCACGTTCGTATGCGCCGACGGCGGCGGGGAAGTCGCCCGGGTGCGCGGCGAGCGCGAGGCCGAGCAGTGCGCCGTCGAGCAGTGCCGCGTTGGCGCCCTGTCCCACCGGCGGCATCAGGTGCGCGGCGTCGCCGAGCAGGGTGACGTCCGGCGTCGAAGGCCAGGTCAGGCCGACCGGGAGAGCGGTGATCGACCGCGGCACGATCGTGTCGTCGCAGGCGTCGATCAGTGCGGTGAACCGTGGGTGCCAGCCGGGGAGCAGGTCGATCAGCCGCTTCCGGGCGGCGGCGGGGTCGTCGAACGGGATCCCGCTGGTGGCGAACCAGTCCTCGGCGGTGTTGTAGAAGCTGATGCCGATGCGTACGCGGCCGTCGCCGTTGCGCTGCGCCGCCAGGGATGTGCCGTTGCCGAGCACCCAGTAGTTGCCGCGCCCGAGCATCGCCGCGAGGTCGGGGCGGGTGCGGTCGACGTCGGGAATGCCGAGCTCGACGACGTTCTGGCCGATGTGCGCCGGGCGGGCGTCGGTGAGCAGCGCGCGGACCCGGGAGTTCGCGCCGTCGGCGCCGACCAGCAGGCCGTACGCCGCACTGCTGCCGTCGGCGAAGCGCAGCACGCCGTCGGCCGCGGACATGAACGCGTGCCCCCAGCGCACCGCGTCGTCGGGGAGGGAATCCAGCAGCAGGTCGCGCAGATCGGCGCGGTCGACCTCGGGCCGGTCGAGCGGGGCGTCGTCGGGCGTGTCCTCCTGGAACAGCAGGGTGCCGTCCGGCTCGAGAAGACGCATGTCCTGGCCCTCACCACGGGCGATCGCGAAGAACCGGTCGATCAGGCCGGCTTCGCGCAGCGCCCGCTGTCCGGTGTGGATATCGAGCATGCCGCCCTGCCCGCGCGAGGCGCGTGACGGTTCCCGCTCGTACACGACCGCGTCGATGCCGTTCACGTACAGCACGCGGGCGAGGGCCAGGCCGCCGAGGCCCGCTCCGACGATGGCGATGCTCATGATGGCTCCCCCTTCGATACACCGTACAGGCTGATACAGCGTATCGAACGATGCTGTGTAGGGTGAGCGGCATGTTGGTGTGGGAGAGGCCGGAGCCGCCGAATCGCCCCGTGCCGGCCCCGTTGAGCCGGGAGCGGATCGTGCGGGCGGCGATCCGGCTCGCCGACGCGGACGGCCTGGACGCGGTGTCGCTGCGCAAGGTCGCCGCCGCGCTGGGTGTCGGGCCGATGCGGCTCTACAGCTACATCACCGGCAAGCAGGAGCTGCTCGACCTGATGGTCGACGCCGTCCACGCCGAGATCCGGCCGGTCGGCGACGGCTGGCGTGAGGTGCTCCGGTCGCTTGCCGAAGCCACGCGGCACGCCGTTCACGAGCACGAATGGCTCGCCGACCTCCTGGGCGGCCGGCCTCAGCTCGGGCCGCACGCGCTGGCCGGTGGGGAGACCGTGGTGGCCGCACTGGACGGCGTCGACGTGGACGTCGTCATGCCGGTGGTCGCCGCGGTCAACGCGTACGTGATCGGCGCGGTGCGCCGGGAGATCGCCGAGCGACGTGCGGAGCGGACCACCGGGATGGACGAGAAGCGCTGGCAGGCCTCACTCGGGCCCTATCTGGAGCGGACCTTCGCCACCGGCCGGTTCCCCGCGCTGGCCACCGTGGTGCGCGACGCCGCCCACCTGGACGCCGACCGCACCTTCCGGACGGGCCTCGACTTCCTGCTCGACGGCATCGAGGCCCGCATCGCCGGGTGACGCGGGCCCGAAGCCGGACCGGTATCGCCCGTCGGCCGGGACCGGCACGTCGCGCGATGCGTGACCCTGCGGCCGGTCAGGGAAAACAGTTCGACGCGCGGTGTACGGACCGATGGACTGAGGGCATGACGACACCTCAGGAAGAGCTGCTTCCCGCCACCCGTCGGGCGCTGCTGCACAGGATCGCCGTCGCCCAGACCGAGGGGCGCACGCCGTCGCTCGTCGCCGCGGTGGTGCGGGACGGACGGACCGTGTGGCACGGGGCGCGGACGTCGGTGGACGGGCACGGACCGGACGAGAACGTGCAGTACCGGATCGGCTCGATCACCAAGACCTTCACCGCCGTTCTCGTCCTGCGGCTGCGCGACGAGGGCATGCTCGACCTCGGGGACCGGCTGGAGAAGCACCTGCCGGGCACGGGAGCGGGGGAGGCCACGATCGCCGGACTCCTCGCCCACACCGGGGGGCTGGCCGCCGAGTCTCCCGGGCCGTGGTGGGAACGGACTCCCGGCTCGCTGCGACCCGAACTGGCCGACGTGCTGGGTGAACGGCCCCTTGTGCATCCGGTGGGCCGTCGGCACCACTACTCGAACCCCGGCTACGCCCTGCTCGGCGCGCTGGTCGAGCGACTGCGTGACGCGCCGTGGGAGGACGTGCTGCGGCGGGAGGTGCTGGAGCCGCTGGGCCTGGACCGTACGACCACGCGTCCGCGGGCGCCCCATGCCGGAGGCTGGGCGGTGCACCCGTGGGCCGACGTGATGCTGGCGGAGCCTGTCGAGGACCTCGGGCGGATGGCCCCGGCCGGGCAGCTCTGGTCCACCACCGCAGACCTGGCACGGTTCGCCGCCTTCCTGCTGAAGGGCGACGACAAGGTGCTGAGCGCCGAGACGGTGCGGGAGATGCGGACACCCGCGGCGCCGGCCGAGGCCACGGATGTGGCCGACGGTGTGACGTACGGGCTGGGCCTGCAGATCCAGTACCGGGACGGACGGCTGCTCGTGGGCCACTCCGGCTCCCTGCCGGGGTTTCTGGCCAACCTCACCATCGGCGTCGAGGACGACGTGGCGGCGGTCGTCCTGACCAACTGCACCTCAGGGCCGCTGACGGCCGGGGTGGGCGCCGACCTCGTACGGATCGTCGCCGAGGCCGAGCCCCGGATCCCGGAGCCGTGGCGGCCGCTGCCGGACGTCGACGCCGCCGTGCTGGAGCTGACCGGGCAGTGGTACTGGGGGACCCATGCCTTCGCGCTGCGACTGACACCCGGGGGAGGGGTCTCGCTGGAGCCGCTGTCGGGCCAGGGACGCCGCTCGCGGTTCCGGGCGAACGGCGACGGCACCTGGACGGGGCTGGAGGGTTACTACGCCGGTGAACTGCTGCGGGCCGTGCGGCGCCCGGACGGGACCGTGAGCCATCTGGACCTCGGGTCGTTCGTCTTCACACGCCGGCCCTACGACGAAGGGGCCTTTGTGCCGGGAGGGGTGGACCCGGAGGGGTGGCGCGGCATCGGCTAGGCGTCGCCGACGGCCGGGGCGTGCGCTGTTTCACGTGAAACAGCGCACGGATCCCGGGTGCGCTCCGTCAGAGCTCGAGCTTGAAGCCCGTGTGGGAGGCGGAGAAACCGAGGCGTTCGTAGAAGCGGTGGGCGTCCACGCGGGTCTTGTCGGAGGTGAGTTGGACCAGGCGGCATCCCTGCCGGCGCGACTCGGCGACGGCCCACTCGATGAGCCGGGTGCCCAGACCGCCGCCCCGCTCGTCGGCGTGGATGCGCACGCCTTCGATGATCGATCGTGTCGCACCGCGCCGGGAGAGGCCGGGGACGACGGTCAGCTGGAGCGTGCCGACGACGCGGCCCTCGCGGACGGCGACGACCAGGTGCTGGTGAGGGTCGGCGCTGAGCCGTGCGAAGGCGGCGAAGTAGGGACTCAGGTCATCCGGTGACTCGCGCTGGGCGCCCAGCGGGTCGTCGGCGAGCATCGCGACGACCGCGGGGATGTCGTCCTCGGCGATGCGCCGTATTTCAAGATCTTCCATGACCGCACCCTATGCAGACAGAAGCGGGGGGGGGAAGGGCCGCGCCGCCTCTTTTGTTCGGGTACCGACAACCTTGGCGTTTCCCCCACCCTGAACAGAGGGGAAAAGGGGGGGGGTTTGGGCAACCCCTCGGAGGGAC
>NZ_JBVHWR010000003.1:431511-605123 GCF_055564355.1 Streptomyces sp. NPDC029152
TGTGGTGAGCATCGGGAGCACAGGGGGGGTGTCTTTCTGGTAGGTGGTCCTGCTTCCAATATTCCCCAGACCCCCCCCCCGTGAAAAAAAAACCCCCCCCCCCCCCCCCCCCCCCGCTTCTGTCATGCGGGCACCGACGCCTTGAGCGTCTCCACCGCCCGGACCAGCGGAGCCAGGTCGGGGTTCTTGGACGCCTCGTCGAGGGCCTCGCGCAGGGCGGCGTCGTTGGTGGGCCGCGCCGCGTCCAGCAGCTTCAGGCCCTCGGCGGTGACGTTGGTGTAGATGCCGCGACGGTCGGTGGGGCACAGATAGCGCTCGAGCAGCCCGCGGTCCTCGAGTCGGGTGACCAGGCGGGTGGTGGCGCTCTGGCTGAGGACGACGGCGTCGGCGACCTGCTTCATCTGCAGATGGCCTCCGTCACCGTCGTGCTGCCGGCTGAGCACGTCCAGCAGGGAGTACTCGCGCACGCTCAGGTCGTGCCCGGCCTGCAGGGCGCGCTCGATGTGAGCCTCGATCCTCCCGTGCAGCAGGGAGAGGGCGCACCAGGCCTGGGAGAGGGCGGTGAGCGCGGGGTCCGTCGCTGTCATGTGGTTCCTCCGTCCCGGAGCGGCTGAGACAAGGGTAGACCAGAGCCGCAATTTAAGGCGTTTGCACTTAGCCCGCGCATGCAACTATTGTGAACGCACGCAAAGCGCTCCTGCAATCTCCTGGGAAGGTGTACCCCCATGCCTCTCGCGCTTCTGGCCCTGGCGATCGGGGCCTTCGGGATCGGAACGACCGAATTCGTGATCATGGGATTGCTGCCCGAGGTCGCGAGCGACTACGGAGTCTCCATCCCCACCGCCGGCTTCCTGGTGACCGGCTACGCGCTCGGCGTGATGTTCGGCGCCCCGCTGATGACCGTGCTCGGCACCAAGGTTCCGCGCAAGCGGATGCTGATGCTGCTGATGGGCCTGTTCATCATCGGCAACCTGCTCTCCGCCCTGGCCCCCGCGTTCTCCGTCATGCTGATCGGGCGCGTGGTCGCCTCCCTCGCCCACGGCGCCTTCTTCGGCATCGGCTCGGTCGTCGCGGCCGACCTGGTCGCTCCGCACAAGAGGGCCGGGGCGATCGCGATGATGTTCACCGGACTGACCGTCGCCAATGTCGTGGGAGTCCCCCTGGGCACGCTGGTCGGGCAGTCGGTCGGCTGGCGCGTCACCTTCGCCCTCGTCGCCGCGCTCGGTGTCGTCGGCCTGGCCGGCGTCGCCAAGCTGGTACCCGACATGCCCAAGCCGGAGGGCGTGCGGCTGCGGCACGAGCTCGCCGCCTTCAAGAACGCCCAGGTCCTCCTCGCGATGGCGATGACCGTCCTCGGTTTCGGCGGCGTCTTCGCGGCCATCACCTACATCGCGCCGATGATGACGCACGTCGCGGGCTTCGCCGACGGCTCGGTCACCTGGCTGCTGGTCCTCTTCGGACTGGGCATGGTCGGTGGCAACCTCGTCGGCGGCCGGTTCGCCGACCGCGCCCTGATGCCCATGCTGTACGTCTCGCTGGGTTCCCTGGCCGTCGTTCTCGCCCTCTTCACGCTCACCGCGCACAACAAGATCACGGCGGCGGCGACGATCGTCCTGATCGGCGCTCTGGGCTTCGCCACCGTTCCCCCGCTGCAGAAGCGCGTCCTCGACCATGCGCACGGTGCCCCGACGCTGGCCTCGGCCGTGAACATCGGCGCCTTCAATCTCGGCAACGCGCTGTCCGCCTGGCTCGGCGGTGTCGTCATCGCCGCGGGCTTCGGCTACACCGCGCCCAACTGGGTCGGCGCCGGCCTCGCCGCCGCGGCCCTGGTCCTCGCCTTCGTCTCGGCCGTGCTCGAACGGCGCGACGGCACGTCCGGCGCGGTCGTCGCGGGCTCCGTGCCCACCGAGCAGCGGACCGCCGTCACCCACTGAGCCGCCCGGGCGCGGGGACAGGGCCGTCCCCGTGGCCGAAGGGCCCGCCCCACCTCGTTCCGACCGAGTTTCAGCACCACTGGTGCACCGCCGGTGCACCAGCAACGATCAGGAGAACCCCATGAGCACCACCACCACCAGCACCGCCGTCGTCCCGCTGTCCATCCGGGACGCCGAAAGCCTCGTCGCAGCGGCCCACCGCGCCGCAGAGGCCGCCGGGGTCACCGTCAGCGTCACCGTCCTCGACGCCGGCGGTCATCTGCTCGCCTTCCGGCGGGACGACCGCGCCGTGCTGATCTCCGGTGAGACCAGCACCCGCAAGGCCTACACGGCGCTCCAGCTGGACGCCCCCACCGCCGAACTCGTCGACGCCGTACAGCCCGGAGGCCTCTTCCACACCCTGCCCACCGCGCTCGACCGGCCGCTGCTGTTCATCGCGGGCGGCGTGCCGGTGCGCCGGGACGGCCGGCTGATCGGAGCGATCGGGGTCGGCGGCGGAGCACCGGAGCAGGACCACGCCTTCGCCACGGCCGCAGTGGACGCCCTCGCCTGACGGCCCACGCCGCGGCCCGGCGCAGACGTCAGCCCGCCGCCACGGTCAGGGGAGCGAACCGCCGGGTCCGGTCCCCTGGCAGCTCCGTGATCCCGTACGTCATGACCGCGTTCATGGAGAACGGGGCGAGGCCGCGCTCCTTCACCCACGCCAGCAGCTCCTCGTGCCGTACGTCGATGTCGGTGCGCAGCGGCCGCTCGGTCCGGGCGGCGAGAGAGGCGACGAGCGCCTTGGCCGTCTCGGTGTCACGGGCGATCAGCGGGCCCACGACGTGGGTGTCCATGTTGGGCCAGGCGGCGGCGTATCCGATGAGCCGGCCCGCCTCCTCGGCCACGCGCAGCTGGTCGGCGAAGGCGGGCAGGCGCGTGATGACGTGGGTGCGGTCGGCGCCGAAGACCTCTTCGTCGAGCCGGAGGATGGCGGGCAGGTCCTCCGCGGTGGCCGCCCGTGTGGCGATCCGCGGCTCGGGCCCGCCCGGGGTGAACCGCCCGCGCACCGACTCCACCCGGCCCGTGCACGTGAACCCGAGTTCCTCGTAGAGCGGCCGGCCGTTCGGGGTCGCGTGCAGCGTCAGGGGGGTGGTGGTGCCCTGCGCCGAGACGATGTGGCGCATCAGCCTGCGTCCGACGCCCTGGCGGGCGTGTCGTCCGGCGACCAGCACCATGCCGATGGCCGCCAGGGACGGCCGCTCGACGGGCCCGTACGCGGTGACGGTGCAGGCACTGACGAGGCCGCCCCCGGGGTCGTCGATGCCGTAGCCCTTCCCGGCGGTGAGGAGGAAGCCCCACTTGTGTTCCTCACGCGGCCACCCCCGGTCCTCGGACAAGTCGGCGCAGGCGGCGAGGTCGCGGAGCGTCAGACGGCGGATCGGCAAAGAGGAGAGGGAAGGAGTCACCACGCAGGTCAGGCTGGCCGACAGGAGCCGTCCGCGTCCACCTCTTTGCGACGGGACGTGTGATCTTTTGGCCACGTCGTGGCAGTGCGTACGGTGATCCGGCGGCTGGTGGCCGTCCCGTCCCGGTGATCCGGTGCCGTCGGTGTCAGCCGAGGTCGGGGGCGTGCATCGCGCGCACGCCCTCGATGTTGCCGTCCAGGTAATGCCGCAGCGACAGCGGCACGAGGTGGACGGAGGCGATTCCCACCCGGGTGAACGGCACCCGGACGATCTCGTACTCGCCGGCGGGCTCGTCGATCTCGGGACCGTGCCGCAGCGCCGGGTCCATGGACTCCAGACGGCAGACGAAGAAGTGCTGCACCTTCACACCGGTCGCGCCACCGTCCTCGCCGATGTGCTCCACGGTGTCCACGAAGCAGGGAACCACATCGGTGATCTTGGCGCCCAGTTCCTCGTGCACCTCGCGGTGCAGGGCGTCGACGACAGTCGTGTCCTCCGGTTCGACCCCGCCTCCGGGAGTGACCCAGTAGGGATCGACGCCGGGCTTGGTGCGCTTGATCAGGACCAGATCGTCGCCGTCCAGGAGGACGGCGCGGGCGGTGCGCTTGACCACGGGTCGGACGGTCATGGGAGAAATGTGGCCCGGCTGGTTCCACGTGAAACATCGCCTCGCGCCCGCCTCAGCTCCAGTCCCCCGCCGCACGCAGCAGCCACTCGTGGGCCCGGGCGATGTGCGGCATCGCCAGTGTGCCGGTGCGCACCACCAGGAAGTACGTCCGCAGCGGCGGCACCGCGGGGTCGTGCAGGGCGACGACGTCCCCGCGTGCCAGAGCGTCGGCGCACAGGTAGCGGGGCAGCACGGCGAGCCCGGCGCCCGCGATCACGCAGGTGAGCACCGCGCGCAGGTCGGGGACGACGACGGCCCCCGGGGCGGCGGGGCAGGTGTCGAAGACGGATGCCCAGTACCGGGTGACGAAGGGCAGCGACTCGTGCACCTCGACCACGGGCACATGCGCCAGGTCCGCGGCCGAAGTGCTGCGGGGGTCCCCGGCGCCGGTCTGCGCGGCCCACCGGGGAGCGGCGACCAGGACGTGCTCCTCGTCGCAGAGCGGAGCCGCCGTGAGCAGGGCGCCGCGCGGCCGGGCGGTGCCGATGGCCAGATCATGATGTCCGGCGGCCAGCCCCTCCAGTGCCTCCTCGGCGTTCCCGAAGGTGGCGCGCAGCGCGAAGCCCTGCCCGTCCTTGCCGGTGAGCTCGGTGAGCGCGGGCAGCGCCCGCTCTGCGGTGAACTCGGGTGGCCCGGCGAGATGCAGGGTCCGTACCGGGGAGTCGTCGTCGGCCCCGGCCTCGGCGATCTCCACGAGGGCGTCGAGGTGCGGTGCGGCCTTGTGGGCGAGTTCGTCGCCGATGGTCGTCGGGGTCACGCCACGGGCCTGCCGCAGGAACAGGGGCCGGCCGAGCTGCCTCTCCAGGGTGCGGATCTGTGAGGTGACGGCAGGCTGGGAGAGGCCGAGCAGGGCGGCGGCGCGGGTGAAGGAACCGGCCCGGTGCACGGTCACGAACGTGCGCAGCAAGGCCAGATCCACGGAAGACCCCCCCTTATCCGCCGTTCCCGGTGCCGTTCCCGACCCGAGGCCGCGCTCAACTATAAATATGTCGATAGGTCGCTGTCGCTACCGTGATTGGACACTGACACAGAGTCAACTAGCCTTGGTCGCGCGGTTCTTCGCGCGCGGAACCGAAAGGACGGTCCGAGCCACGAGGGGGGAGGCTCGGACCGTTCGCCGTGTCCGGCCGGACACCGGTCGCCGACCGCGCGGAGGAGCTCAGTCCGCCGACCGCTCCAGCGCGCGCAGCAGGTCCGCCACCAGGTCCTCGGGGTCCTCCGCACCGACCGAGAGGCGGATGAAGCCCTCCGGGACCGCGTCGCCGCCCCAGCGCCCGCGCCGCTCGGCCGTGGACCGCACCCCGCCGAAGCTCGTCGCGTCGTCCACGAGTCGCAGGGCCTCGAGGAAACGGTCGGCACGCGTGCGCGAGGGCAGCGTGAAGGAGACGACGCTCCCGTAGCGCCGCATCTGCCGAGAGGCGACCTGGTGCGAGGGGTCGTCGCGCAGGCCCGGGTACCGCAGTCCCGTCACCTCGGGTCGCTCCCGAAGGGCTTCGGCCACCTTCAGCGCGGTGGCGTTCTGCCGGTCGACGCGCAGCTGGAGGGTGGCGATCGAACGGTGCGCGAGCCAGGCCTCCATGGGCCCGGGGACGGCGCCGACGATCTTGCGCCAGCGTCGTACGGCGGTCATGGCCTCGGCGTCGCGACCGGTGACGTATCCCAGCAGGATGTCGCCGTGGCCGGTCAGCTGCTTGGTCCCACTGGCCACGGAGAAGTCGGCGCCGAGCTCCAACGGGCGCTGCCCGAGCGGTGTGGCGAGTGTGTTGTCGACGGCGACCAGGGCACCGCGCGCGTGTGCCGCCTCGACGAGCCGCCTGACGTCGCACACGTCGAGGCCGGGGTTCGAGGGCGTCTCGATCCACAGCAGCTTCGCCCCGTCCAGGTGGCCGAGCTGGGCGTCCCCGCCGGTCGGCGCGGTGCGCACCTCGATGCCGTACGTCTCCAACTGGGCCCGGACCAGCGGCAGCGCCTGGTAGCCGTCGTCGGGCAGCACGGCCACGTCCCCGGCGCGCAGCTGGGAGAAGAGCACCGAGGAGATCGCGGCCATGCCCGAGGCGAACACGAGTGTCTCGGCGTCGTCCCGCCCGGGAGCCTCCAGCTCGCCGATGGCACGCTCGAGGTGGGTCCAGGTGGGGTTCTCGTCGCGGCCGTAGGTGTACGGGCCGGTGGGGTCGCCCGGCAGGTGGAAGTGCGCGGCGAACACGGGGCCGGGCAGGGTCGGCTCGTGCTTGACCGGTTCGGGCAGTCCGGCCCGCACCGCGCGCGTGCCGTCACCGGCGGAGCCGTCCGTGCCCGGCGCTCCCCCATTGTCAGCGGAATCGTTCATGCCGCCCGTCCCTCCATGTGTTCGCGTACCGCGGCGAGCAGTCCGTCGCTCGCCGCCTCCACCATCTCAAGGCATTCCTCGAAGCCGTCCACGCCCCCGTAGTAGGGGTCCGGTACGTCGAGGTCCCCGCTGTCGGCGGCGGGATCGTACGACCGCAGCAGCCGTACCTTGGCCGCGTCCTGCTCCGTGGGCGCGAGCCGCCGCAGTGTCCTGAGGTGGCCCGCGTCGAGGGCGACGACGAGGTCGAGGCGCGCGAACCAGGACGGCTGGAATCGGCGGGCCGTGTGGTCGAGGACGTATCCGTTCTCCTCCAGGACGGCGAGGGTGCGCGGGTCGGCGCCCTCGCCCTCGTGCCATCCGTCGGTGCCGGCGCTGTCGGCCTCGACGAGGCCCTCGAGGCCGGCCTCCGCCACGCGCGCGTGGAAGACGGACTCGGCCATCGGGGAGCGGCAGATGTTCCCCGTGCACACGAAACAGACGCGGTAGGTCATGGGGCTCAGTCCTTGTCGGGCAGGAAGGCGTTGAGGGCCCAGGACACGACCGAGACGATCAGGCCGCCCAGGACCGCGGTCCAGAAGCCTTCGACGTGGAAGCTCAGGTCGAGCTTGTCGGCCAGCCACGACGTGAGCAACAGCATGAGCGCGTTGACCACCAGCGTGAACAGGCCGAGCGTGAGGATGAACAGCGGAAAGGTCAGCACCTGCACGATCGGCTTCACCAGCATGTTCACCAGCCCGAACACCAGGGCGACCACGATCAGCGTGGCGGCCTTCTCGCCGGTGCTGCCACCGGTCAGGGTGATCTTGTCGAGCAGCCACACGGCGACCGCCAGGGCGCCCGCGTTGGCGACCGTCTTGACTAGGAAATTCTTCATGTGTCTGATCGTGGCAGACGTGATCGGAAACGAACGGCGAGGCAGAGGCGGACGAGGCGATGAAGGCATTCCGGCTGGACGAACTGGAGGCGGAGCGCGCCGCCAACGACGGTGCCTACCTGCAGTTCCTGCGCGAGCGGAACATGTCGGTCGGACTGTACGCGCTCGACGCGGGCACGGCCGATCCGCAGAAACCGCACGAGCAGGACGAGGTGTACTTCGTGGTCAGTGGCCGCGCCTCGATCACCGTGGGCCTGGAGACCACCCAGGTCGCCCGCGGCAGCGTGGTCTACGTGCCGGCCGGAGTCGCCCACAAGTTCCACCACATCAGCGAGGACCTGAGGGTGCTCGTGGTGTTCTCTCCGCCCGAGAGCTGAGCAGCGTCCCCCGGGTTCCCTAGGGGACCGGTCAGGGGGAGACAAGGGGTACGAGGGCCCTGCCGGGGCCCTCGCGGCCCTAGCATCGAGTGCAGGACATCAGGAGATTCCCAGCGGGGTTCCGGGCCACCCGAGGACCCGGCACTCGGACGGGCGGAGAGGTAAGGACGAGGGCGATGCGAGAGATCTTCACGGGACTGCCGTGGTGGGTGAAGTGGATCGCGGTGCCGGTCATCGCCCTGGTCGTGTTCGGCGGGCTGATCGCCAGTGTGGTCGGCTTCGTGATCGGACTGCTGTTCAAGCTGCTGGTCTTCGTGGCCCTCGTCGGCGGGCTGATCTACGTCGTCCGGAAGTTCATGTCGAGCTCCTCGTCACGCAGCGACTGGTGAGAGCCGCGGGACACCGGTGGCGGTAACAGGAACCACCGGTTCCCTCGCGCGAGGGAAGTTTTCCGGACGGGCCGTCGGTACGCGGTGACCGACGGTTAGAGTCCGGAACTCCACGCGGGGGCGACCCCGCGGGCGGCGTACGCCCCACCCGTGTTTCCCGCACGGGCTGCCCCCTCGCGTTCCGGGAGTGATCCTTGGCCACGGCCGACACCGCATTCGTACCGCCGCACGCACTGCCCGTGCAGCCCCGTCCGGCGTCCCGGACGCCCCCCACCCCCGCCGGGCCGCCGCCCGCGGGCCCGCCCGCGGTGACCCTCATCGGCTCGGTGCAGCGTGCGATGCGCCTTCTGGAGTGTGTCGCGCAGCACCGGTACGGAGCACCCGCCAAGCAGCTGGCCCGTGAGGCGCGGCTGGCGCTGCCCACGGCGTACCACCTGCTGCGCACCCTCGTGCACGAGGGATACCTGCGCCGCGACAAGGGCCTGTTCTTCCTCGGGGAGGCGGCCGAGCGGCTGAGCAGCAGCGGGGCCGAGCAGAAACGTCGCAGCACGGTCGTCGACGTGCTGGCGCGCTGGCGCGATGCGATCGGCGCTCCCGTCTACTACGCCATGTACCGCGACGGCGAGATCGAGATCATGTGCGTCTCCGACACCCCGGGCAACCCCGCGGTGGAGGAATGGGCGGACTTCCGCGAGACCGGGCACGCGCACGCCGTCGGACAGTGCCTGCTGTCGCAGCTGGACGCGGACGCCCGCCGTGATCACCTCGACCGGTATCCGGTGAGCCCCGTGACGCCGTACACGGTGCGTGACGAGAACAGCCTGACGAGGCGGTTGGAACGCACACGGCGGACGGCTCCGGTGACCGAGCGCCAGGAGTACGCCCTGGGAACGGTCTGTGCGGCGATCCCGATCACCGTCGGCACCACGGTCGCGACGGCGGCCCTCTCCCTGCCCGCCCACCAGGCCGACCGGCTGCTGCCCGCCGCGCAGCGACTGCAGCACGAAATGGGGCGGCTTCTAGGGTCACTCGCGATCTCTATCAGTATCTGAAAACTCACTCCTTGTGATCTGGTGTGTACGTTGAGCAAGATGCCACCAGTGTAAGAGGTTTGATTCCCGGCCAGTCGACGGCGAATGACGGGGTAGGCGATGGGTGAGTCCGTACAGGCAGAGGTCATGATGAGCTTTCTCGTGTCCGAGGAGCTCTCTTTCCGCATCCCGGTGGAACTGCGTTACCAGACGTGTGATCCCTATGCGGTGCGGCTGACCTTCCACCTGCCTGGCGATGCCCCGGTGACCTGGGCCTTCGGCCGGGAGTTGCTGGTCGACGGGGTGGGCACGCCGTGCGGTGACGGTGACGTGCGCATCGCGCCCGTCGATCCCGGGCCGCTGGCCGAGGTGCTGATCCGGCTTCAGGTCGGCAGCGACCAGGCGCTGTTCCGTTCCTCGGCGGCGCCGCTCGTGGCGTTCCTCGACCGGACCGACAAGCTGGTGCCGCTGGGGCAGGAGGGCGCCCTCGCGGACTTCGACGCACACCTCGACGAGGCACTGGACCGCATCCTGGCGGAGGAGCAGAGCGCGGGCTGAACCGCCGTTACGGCCAAGGGCGGTGGCGTGTCGCCGTCGCCGGGTTGCCCACTTTGCAGGAACGCTTCTTCAGAGGAGCGAGGTCCCGGGAGTGTTCCGTTCGCCGGTGATTCAGCGCTTGCGGCGGCGGCCCCGTCCGCCACGTGCCGGCGCCGGTCCGGAACCCGCCGCCGCGGCTCCCTGCGCGGCCGTGCGCACTGCCGGACGGTCGGCCGAGACGACCAGGGCCGCGAGGGCGGTGGTGACCGGCACGGACGCCACCAGGCCGATCGAGCCCACCAGCGTGCGCACGATCTCCTCCGCGACCAACTCGCTGTTGGCGACCGTCCCCACGCTGCTCTGCGCGATCGAGAACAACAGCAGCAGCGGCAGCGCGGCGCCCGCGTACGCGAGGACGAGCGTGTTGACGACGGAGGCGATGTGGTCGCGTCCGATGCGGATGCCCGCGCGGTACAGGCCGCGCCAGCCCATCGCCGGGTTGGCCTCGTGCAACTCCCACACCGCGGAGGTCTGGGTGACCGTCACGTCGTCGAGGACACCGAGCGAACCGATGATGACCCCGGCGAGCAGCAGGCCGCTCATGTCGATCGACGGGTACAGCCCGTGGATCAGGCCGGTGTTGTCGTCGGTGTTGCCGGTGAGCGCGGCCCAGCCGATGAACAGCGATCCCAGGACACCGATCAACAGCAGCGAGACCAGGGTGCCGAGCACCGCGACGGAGGTCCGCGCCGACAGCCCGTGGCACAGGTACAGCGCGATCAGCATGATGGCGCTGGAGCCGATCACCGCGACGAGCAGGGGATTCGAGCCCTGAAGGATGGCGGGCAGGATGAAGAAGTTCAGCAGCAGGAAGCTGATGGCCAGCGAGACCAGGGCCATGAGACCGCGCAGCCGGCCGACGACCACGACGGCCAGCGCGAAGATGCCGGCGAGCAGGGCCATCGGGAAACCGCGGTCGATGTCGGTCACCGAGTACTGCAGGTCCTTCGGCGCGGAGGGCTCGTAGGCGACCACCACCTTCTGGCCCTCGTGCAACTGGCGTGTCTGGTCCGGCTGCACGATCTCGTCGAAGGTGCGGCCCTTGTCCTTGCCGGTGTCGACGCGGATCGTCGCCCGCTTGCAGTCGCCGGTGTCCTGCTGCACCGCGGAGGAGCCCTCGGCGGTGGAGGTGTCACCGGTGGGCGGGACGCCGGAGGCGTTGACGGACTTGCAGCTCAGCCTCTCCACCTCGGTGACCGTGGCCTGCTGGGTCTGCCGGTCGAAGCCGACCCCGGTGCGCTCGTGCGGCGGCGCGCCGCCCGGCCAGAGCACGGCGAGCCCGACCACCACCGCCGCGGCGAACGGGATGAGGACCGCCGCGATGACCTTCCGAAGATGCCGCGACACCGGTGCCGCCGGCCCGTGGCCGTGCGAATGCCCGTGCCCACCGCCGCCCCCGTGCCCGCCGCTGCCGGTGTGCTCGCCACCGCCACCGTGTCCTGCCTCGTCACCGGGCCCGTGACCGAAGTGATGGCCGTCGGCAGGAGCGCCGTGCCCGTGACCCGCTTCGGGTCTCCCACCCGCACCGTACGAGCCGCCGGGGACGTGGCCTTCCGCAGGCCCGTCGCCGGCCGGGACGCCCGGACCGCGGCGAGGTTCGTGCGGTGGGTAGGGAGGGTGCTGGGTCGTGGTCACCGCCCGATCATCGCAAGAACGAGAGGGGCCCCCTGGTCACCGCGCCCGAATTGACGCTAGCGTGGGGGCACCTTTGTACACGCGGGAGCTCGGAGCACCGGGCTGAGAGGGCGCTGACCTCCGTCCCAGCGATGTTTCACGGGAAACATCACCGAAGTCGAGTGATGTTGCCCACGGGGCGTCGTTCGACGGAATCCGCTGCGTCGACCGCTGAACCTGTTACCGGGTAATGCCGGCGTAGGGAGTAGGTCTCATGACCATCAAGGACGCACGCACGCCTGCCTCCACCCACACCTCCGTCGAGGCGGAGACCGCGGAGGCCGGGAAGTCCATCGGCTGGCACAAGGCGTACGTCGAGGGCTCGCGCCCCGACCTGCGGGTGCCGGTCCGTCAGGTGCATCTCACCAACGGGCAGTCGGTCACGCTCTACGACACCTCGGGCCCGTACACCGATCCGCTCGTCGACACCGACGTCCGCAGGGGGCTGTCGCCACTGCGGGAGAACTGGATCATCGGCCGCGGCGACACGGAGGAGTACGCGGGCCGTCCCGTCCGTCCCGAGGACGACGGGATCAAGCACACCTCACCGCGCGGTGGTCTGCGCAATCTGGACGCGGTCTTCCCCGGACGTCCGCGTCAGCCGCGCCGGGGCCGGAACGGCACGGCGGTGACGCAGCTCGCGTACGCGCGCCGGGGCGAGATCACCCCCGAGATGGAGTACGTCGCCATCCGGGAGAACGTCTCGCCGGAGGTGGTCCGCGAGGAGATCGCCGCCGGCCGTGCCGTGCTGCCCGCCAACGTCAATCACCCGGAGATCGAGCCGATGATCATCGGCAAGCGGTTCCTGGTGAAGGTGAACGCCAACATCGGCAACTCGGCGGTGACCTCCTCCATCGAGGAGGAGGTCGAGAAGATGACCTGGGCGACCCGGTGGGGCGCCGACACGGTCATGGACCTGTCCACGGGCCGCAACATCCACACCACCCGCGAGTGGGTGCTCCGCAACTCCCCCGTCCCCATCGGCACCGTGCCGCTCTACCAGGCCCTGGAGAAGGTCGACGGCAAGGCGGAGGAGCTGACCTGGGAGATCTACAAGGACACGGTCATCGAGCAGGCCGAGCAGGGCGTGGACTACATGACCGTCCACGCGGGCGTGCGCCTGGCGTACGTGCCCCTCACCGCCAACCGCAAGACGGGCATCGTCTCGCGCGGCGGATCCATCATGGCCGCGTGGTGCCTGGCCCACCACAAGGAGTCGTTCCTGTACGAGAACTTCGAGGAGCTCTGCGAGATCCTCGCCGCCTACGACGTCACCTACTCCCTCGGTGACGGCCTGCGGCCCGGGTCGATCGCGGACGCCAACGACGAGGCGCAGTTCGCGGAGCTGCGCACGCTCGGGGAACTCAACACGATCGCCAAGCGTCACCACGTACAGACCATGATCGAGGGCCCGGGACACGTCCCGATGCACAAGATCAAGGAGAACATCGACCTTCAGCAGGAGATCTGCGATGAGGCTCCGTTCTATACGCTCGGCCCGCTGACCACCGACATCGCGCCCGCCTACGACCACATCACCTCCGGCATCGGCGCCGCGATGATCGCCTGGTGGGGCACGGCCATGCTCTGTTACGTCACGCCCAAGGAGCACCTGGGCCTGCCCAACCGCGACGACGTCAAGACGGGTGTCATCACCTACAAGATCGCCGCCCATGCCGCCGACCTCGCCAAGGGGCATCCGGGCGCACAGGAGTGGGACGACGCGCTGTCGGACGCACGGTTCGAGTTCCGGTGGGAGGACCAGTTCAACCTGGCTCTCGACCCGGACACGGCACGGGAGTTCCACGACGAGACGCTGCCGGCCGAGCCCGCCAAGACGGCCCACTTCTGCTCGATGTGCGGACCGAAGTTCTGCTCGATGAAGATCAGCCAGGACATCAACGAGCGGTTCGGCGGTGCGGTCGCCGAGGGGGCGTCTCCCGAGGAGGTCGCCGAGGGCATGCTGCAGAAGTCCAAGGAGTTCGCCGCCGGCGGAAACCGGGTCTACCTGCCGCTGGCCGACTGAGGCCCGCTCCCCGCTCGACGCCGGGCGATCCCTCCGCCTGGACCGCCCGGCGTCAGCCGGACGCCGGGGCCGTCCCGGGCGGAGCCGCCACTCCGAACGGGTTGTCGATCGCGTAGCGCCAGCATCCGTCCGGTCCTCGGCGGGCCACGTCCGTCGCGGTGCCCTCGATGCGCACACGGCCGCCGTGGGCGGCGACGCCGTCGATGACGAAGTCGACGATCAGCAGAGCCAGGTCGCCGACGACGTAGGTGTGCCGGGGCGTGACCCGGATCGGGACGCGCAGCCGGAGGAACTCGTCGTTGGCCCGTGTCCGGCCCGGCCCGGTCACCAGCCGGCCGGGCTCGGGAACGAAGCCGGCACCGGGCTCGTAGACCTGTTCCAGCACCTGCGGGTCGAAGGTGTTGAAGGCTCGCGCGAAGACGTACGGATGCTCGGCCGCGCTGGTGGCCAGCGGCACACTGGGGGGATGCGTCATGGGGCAAGCGAACCGTCCGCCGGTACAGGTCACCAAACGGAAAGCCACGACTGGGACGAGGAGTTGGTGCCCGATGCGCGGGGCCGCACCCGTCGTCCCGAAGCCGACTGTCCCGTGGAGGCCGCCCTCGCGGCGGTCTCCGGCCGGTGGACCACCCTGGTGCTCCGCGAACTGATGGGCGGGCCCCGCGGCTTCACGGAGCTGCGGACGCTGCTGCCCGGACTGTCGCCGAAGGTGCTCAGCGAGCGCCTCACGACGCTGCGGGAGAGGGGACTGGTGACAGCCGAACGGCTGCGGGGCTTTCCCGCACGGACCCGCTACGACCTGACGGAGGCGGGCCGGTCCCTGCGTCCGCTGCTGGTCGCGTTGTACGCGACCGGTGCCGAGCTGCAGCGCCTGACGTCCGGCGAAAGCCCGGGGGAACGGGAGGAGGGACGGAGCACCGGGTCCGCCCTCTCCCCCCGAGGTCCCCGCCTCGGCAGGCTGGGCCCATGACAGCCACATCCCTGAGCAAGGGCGCCAATCTCGCCGTCGACTCCCCCGCGGTGCGTGTCGCACTCAGCTGGTCCACCGGGCCGGGTGTGCCCGGGGTCGACGTCTCGGCGCTGCTGCTCACCTCGGCCGGACGCGTACGGGACGACGGCGACTTCGTCTTCTACAACCAGCCCCGGCACGCGTCCGGCGCGGTGCGGCACCTGGGGAAGGAGAACGGCCCGGGGTCCGCTCCCGGTGTCACGACCGACACCGTCGAGGTGGACCTGCACGCGCTGGAAGCCGCCGTCGAGCGCATCGTCCTGTGCGCCTCGTCCGACGGCGGGACGTTCGGGCAGGTGCCGGGACTGTCCCTGCGGTTGCTGGACGCGGCCACCCGGGCCGAGCTGGCCCGCTTCGACATGACGGCCGGCACCGAGACCGCGCTGGTCGGTGGCGAACTGTACCTGCGCCAGGGGAAGTGGAAGTTCCGGGCAGTGGGGCAGGGCTACGCCACCGGACTCGCCGGCCTGGCCACCGACTTCGGCATCACGGTCGACGACGCTCCGGCCGCCGCGGTCCCCTCCGCCCCGCCTCCCGCGCCGCACGCCCGGCCCGCGCAGCCGGTCGCCCCGGCGCCGCCGAGTCCTTCCGCACAACCCGTACCGCCCGCACCGACGGTCCCGTCGTCGGCGGCGTCCGGCCCCCGGCTCACCAAGGGAGAGGAGCGCCTCCCCGTCGACATGCGCAAGCGACTGTCCCTGCGCAAGGAGCAGGTCGCGGTCAGCCTGCGCAAGCACGGCGCCACCGGTGTCACCGCGCGCGTCGTCCTGGTCCTCGACGCCTCCGGGTCCATGTCCTTCCTCTACTCCAAGGGCGTGGTGGCCGACGTGGTGGAACGCATGGCCGCCGTCGCCGCGCAGCTCGACGACGACGGCGAGATGCAGGCCTGGACCTTCGCCTCCCATCCGGCGCGACTGCCCGACCTGCGGCTGGGCGAGCTGCCCGAGTGGCTGCGGCTGCACGTGCGGGTGGGGGAGGTGGGGCTCTTCCGCCGGGGAAGGAAGAAGGGACTGCACGCCGACCAGGTCGACATGAGGGCGGTCGGCATCCAGAACGAGGAGCAGAAGGTGATCGCCGAGGTCCGGTCCTTCGTCCGGGACAACCCGGCGCGGGTGCCGACCCTGGTGCTGTTCTTCTCCGACGGCGGCGTCTACCGCAACAACGAGATCGAGCGGGAGCTGCGGGAGGCGGTGGAAGAACCGGTCTTCTGGCAGTTCGTCGGTCTCGGCCGGTCCGACTACGGGGTACTCGAGCGGTTCGACACCCTGCCCGGCCGCCGTGTGGACAACGTCGGCTTCTTCGCCGTCGACGACATCGGAACCGTCCCCGACCAGGAGCTGTACGACCGCCTGCTGTCCGAGTTCCCGTCCTGGATCACCGCCGCCGGCCGGGCGGGCATTCTCTGACCTGCCCGCCCTGGCCGGTGGCTACTCGGACCGGTGCTCCGGGCCGCCGAAGTCCGGGCTGCTGTAGTCCGGGCTCGAGTAGCTCGGACGCGGACCCTCCCGGCCGTCGTCGGGACTCGTGAACCCCGGACGGTCGTAGCCGAGGTGGGGCATCCGGCTCGCAGGCGCCGCCGGTCCCGTCGGGTGCAGCGCGACCGCCGTGTCCGGATCGACGAGTGCCTCTCGCAGGAACGGCAGGATGCCGCGTTCGAGCAGGGCGTCGTGCCAGGCCTCCCTGGCCCGGGCCACCTCCCCGTCGAGTTCGCCGTAGCGGCCGGACTCGGCGGAGGGCCGGTTGCGCAGCGCGGTGAGCAGCAGCCCCGCCCCCGCGACGAGGACGGCGACGGCGGCCACACCACCGAACACCCATCCCGTGGTGATCATGGTCTGCGCGAACGCCTGTCCCGGGTCGATCACCCTCAGGACGTAGCCCACGAGCAGGAAGATCGCCGCGGCGGTGCCGGCCAGGACGGGCGCCAGGACGGCGACGACCGCGCCCGCGCCCGCACCGGTGGCCTCGGCGGCCTCCCCCACGGTGACGGCGAGACCCACCGCGCCCGTGTCCGGGTCGTCGGATCCGGAATCGCGCGCGGACCACGAGGGGGCCGGCGCCCGGTGACGCAGTTCCTCGCGGACCTTCACGTAGTGCTGGTACTCCGTGGTGGCCGCCGCCGTGATCAGGGCGGTGGCGTCGAGTGCCATGGTGCGCAGTTGTTCGGCGTTGAGCCGCTGTCCGACAGCGGTCAGTTCCGGTCGGTGTGGTGCGGAGCGCAGCGCCTCGTCGAGGATCCGCTCGTACTCCTGGCGGTCCTCGTTCGACAGATGCTGCGGAACGCTGTTCATGTGCATCCCCCGATGCTCCGTAGGGCTTGGGGCTCGCATGCCAACGAGCCGTCGGGCAGAAACGGAGGGGAGCCTGCTACGGATAAGCCGATGGTAGAGCGGTGACGGCGCGCGGTGACAGGGGGTTTCCAGAAATTGGGTGCCGGCCCGCGGGGCCGCCGCCGGGGTGAGGACGGCCCGGCGAACGGTCAGGAGTCCAGCGGGAGTTGCTGGACCAGCAGCTTTCCGGCCATCGTCACGCCGCCGTCCATCGCGATGGCCAGCCCGTCCGCGTAGACGTGGGGCCCCTCGACCGCGGTACGGGTGTCGTCCTCGCCGTCCTCGGAGCCGACCTCGCCCAGGAGGTAGGGGATGGGGCTGTGCCCGTGGACGATACGGGTGCCGCCGTACGTGTCCAGCAGTGAGCGCACCGCGTCGGCGCCGCCCTCGTCGCGGAAGGAGAACCGCTTGGTGAACTTGCGGAACAGGTCCCACACTTCTTCCGCGTCGTTGCGCGTGAGCGTCTCGCGGACGGTGTCGTTGACCTCCTCGATGGAACGGCCGTAGTCGAGGTAGGTGGTGGTGTCGGAGTGGACGAGGAGGTGCCCGTCCACCTCCTCGAGCGCGTCGAGGCGGGCCATCCACTGGAGGTGATGGTCCTGCAGGCGGTCCATGTCGGTCTTCTGGCCGCCGTTGAGCAGCCAGGCGGCATGGAAGGTGGCGGTGCCGGCGCCGGAGTTGACGGGGGTGTCGCCGAACCGCTTGGCGCCGAGCAGCAGCAGCTCGTGGTTGCCCATCAGCGCCTTGCAGTAGCCGCCGGCCGCGGCGGCCTCGGCGGACAGCCGCATCACCAGGTCGATGACGCCGATGCCGTCCGGGCCGCGATCGGTGAAGTCGCCGAGGAACCACAGGCGAGAGGTGCCCGCGCACCACTGGCCGGCGGAGTCGATGAGGCCCTTCTCCTGGAGGGCGGCCACCAGTTGGTCCAGGTAGCCGTGCACGTCGCCGACGACGAACAGCGGTCCCTGGCCCGTGGCGGGCTGCGCCGCCGGGGCCGGTTCGGGGTCGACGGACACCTGGACCGTGTCACCCCTACGGATGATGGGCAGATCGCGCTGAGTGGGTGTGTACCCCTCCGGATAGGCCTCCCCGTACCCCTCCTCGGAGGGGGGAGCGACCTCGCCCGGGTGCGTGCCGGAAGTGGCGTACGGAGCGGCTTCGTGGACGTACGCGGGTACCCGGAAGTCGCGCACCGTCGCCGTCCGCTCCACCTCGGGTCCCTGACCGGCCCCCTGAGTCATCGACCCCTCCACCATCGCGCCGCATCTGCACCGCTTCGGACTGCCTGGTCGCAGCGGCCCGCGGTGTGTGGGCCCATCATAGGAATGCGGATCGCTCTGTGTGATGACCCAGGGGTGGTGAATCGGAGCAGGACTCCGGCTCACCGCGGCTTTCGCCCCGATTGGGTCGGTCTTCGCCCGTCCGTGACGTCGGCGTGATCCTCACCGGTCGGGGCCTGTCCGGTGTGGTCTCCTCCGGTCGGGCGCGTTCCGGTCGACCCGGTCCTACTCGCGCTCGGGTGACCGCGGCGGGCTGACCGTCGTCCGGGGCGGGCGGCGCTGCGACGACGTCCGCACGATCAGTTCCGTCGGTATCACCTGCTCGACGGTCTGCTCCGAGTCGAGCCCTTCGATGGCGTCGATGAGGAGCTGGATCACCGCGGTGCCGATGCGGCGGGGCTTGAGCGACAGGGTGGTGATGGGCGGCTCGGTGCTGGCGTACACCGTGGACTCGCTGCAGCAGACCAGCAGCAGGTCCTCCGGGACGCGCAGGCCGTAACGGCGGGCGGCGGCGAGCAGGTCGGTGCCGTTCGGGTCGAAGAGGCCGTACACGGCGTCGGGCCGGTCGGGCCGGGCGAGCAGCCGGTCGGCGGCCACCGCCCCCGCGCACGGGTCGTGTGCCGGGTAGGCCTCGTAGACCGGGTCCTGTCCGACGCGCTCGCACCAGTGCAGGTAGGCGGTGGTCGACAGGCGGGTGTACGTATCGGTGGTGGTGCCGGTGAGCAGGCCGATCCGGCGGGCGCCGGCGGCGGCCAGGTGATCGAGGATGCCGAGTACGGCGGCCTCGTGGTCGTTGTCGACCCAGGCGGTGACGGGAAGCGCGCCGGCCGGGCGGCCGTCGGAGACGACCGGTAAGCCCTGCCGGACCAGTTCGCCGACGACCGGGTCCTGGTCGGAGGGGTCGATGACGACCGTGCCGTCCAGCGCGACGTTGGACCACACGTCGTGGCGGGAGGTCGCCGGGAGGATGACGAGCGCGTATCCGCGGGCGAGCGCGGCGGAGGTGGCGGCGCGCGCCATCTCGGCGAAGTACGCGAACTCGGTGAAGGTGAAAGGTTCATTCCCGTACGTCGTCACGGTCAGGCCGATGAGTCCCGACTTGCCGGTGCGGAGCGTACGGGCGGCGGCCGACGGCCGGTAGCCCAGCCGGTCGGCGACCTCGCGGACGTGGCGCCGGGTGGCATCCGGGAGTCGGCCCTTGCCGTTGAGGGCGTCGGAGACGGTCGTGATGGATACTCCGGCGGCGGCGGCCACGTCTCTGATGCCCGCCCGGCCCGGCCGACTGCCTCGACGTGAGGTTTCCGCGCGGCTCACCTGGTGCTTCCCTGCTGCTGTCATGGCGAGCCGATAGTAGGGCTCATGCGGTGGGGTAGGGCGGACGCATATGCACGCGTTGACAGGTACGTTTCTGCATGATCATGAGGCCGTAGCATCCTTGAAAGAAAAGGTAGTTGGCCACTTGAACTCTGGTATCTGCCGTGTCGGCGAGCGAGGACCTGCCGGCTGGCCGATGTTGCGAAGAGGTTGCAACTCACCTGCACGAGGGATGCGCGCCACGGCGCGAGCCACCGGCGCGTAGATATATGTGCGGCGCGCCCCCGAATCATGCGCTTTCGTATGCCGATGCCCCTGATGCCAGTGTGACGGAGGAGGTCTGGCCGTCCCTATACGCAGTGACGCCGAATCCTCATAGGGTGAGGAGTATTCGATGCCGGTGGTGGTCACGAGGAGGACTGCGGTGAGCGAGACGAGCCCCAAGCTGCGCGCCGAGCTGGAGGGTATTCCCACCTACAAGCCGGGCAGGCCCGCCGCGGCGGACGGGCCGGTGGCCTACAAGCTGTCCTCCAACGAGAACCCGTACCCGCCGCTGCCGGGCGTGATGGAGACGGTCACGGCCGCGGCCTCGTCCTTCAACCGGTACCCGGACATGGCCTGCACGGGCCTGATGGCCGAGCTGGCGGAACGGTTCGGCGTCCCCCTCTCCCACCTGGCCACCGGCACCGGGTCGGTCGGCGTGGCGCAGCAACTGCTCCAGGCGACCTCCGGCCCCGGCGACGAGGTGATCTACGCCTGGCGCTCCTTCGAGGCGTACCCGATCATCACGCAGATCAGCGGGGCGACGTCCGTGAAGGTGCCGCTGACGCCGGGCGACGTGCACGACCTGGACGCCATGGCCGCCGCGATCACCGACCGGACACGGCTGATCTTCGTCTGCAACCCCAACAACCCGACGGGCACGGTGGTGCGGCGGGCCGAGCTGGAACGCTTCCTCGACCGGGTGCCGAGCGACGTGCTCGTGGTCCTCGACGAGGCCTACCGCGAGTTCATCCGCGACCCCGAGGTGCCGGACGGCGTCGAGATCTACCGGGAGCGTCCCAACGTCTGTGTGCTGCGGACCTTCTCCAAGGCGTACGGCCTCGCCGGCCTCCGGGTCGGCTTCGCGATCGCCCATGAGCCGGTGGCGGCCGCGCTGCGCAAGACGGCCGTTCCCTTCGGCGTGAGCCAGATCGCCCAAGAGGCGGCGATCGCCTCGCTGCGGGCCGAGGACGAGCTGATCGGCAGGGTCGGCTCGCTGGTCTGCGAGCGCAACCGTGTGGTCGACGGCCTGCGCGCGCAGGGCTGGACGGTGCCGGAGACCCAGGCCAACTTCGTGTGGCTGCGGCTGGGGGAGCGCACGGTCGCTTTCGCGGAGGCGTGCGAGCGGGCCGGCGTGGTCGTACGGCCGTTCCCGGGTGAGGGTGTGCGGGTGACGGTCGGGGAGAGCGAGGCGAACGACATCTTCCTGAAGGTGTCGGAAGCGTTCCGCAAGGAGATCTGACGAGGCGGTGAGCGTCAGGCGTTCACCGGAGCGGTGGGCGTCAGGCGTTCACCGGAGCGGTGGGCGTCAGGCGTTCACCGCCTCCACGCGTACCGGGTCGCCGTCGCGCACCGTCGCCAGCCGACGGGGATCGCCGTCGAGGCGGCCGAGGACGTTGCACGGGCTCGCGAGGCGGCACTCGTCTCCTCGCGAGATCGGCGTGGGACCGTACGGAAGAGCCAGTGCGTCGCCGTCGGTCCAGAAGGCGACGGTGCCCGGCTCGACGACCTGACGGGCGTCCGTTTCACGTGAAACCGACACACCCGTGTCGAAGTACACCTCCTCGCCCCAGGTGTGGGCGGAGGCGGTGAGCGGCAGGGCCTTGAGGAGCGCCTGCGTGGTGGGGGTGTCCTCGAGGGTCGCGGTGAGGTGACCCGCGGGCCACGAGATGCGTATCCGTGCGTACTGCTCCTGCGTGTCCGTGGTGTCCATGCCGCGGATTCAACAAGATGTTGAAGTTCTTGCCAAGGGGTTGACGTCACAGGGGACCCCCCTTCCGGTGTCGAAAAGCTGTAGGTCATAATTGCTTGTGAATGTGAACGCGTTCACAAGCGTGTCTGGTTGCTCCCGAGATAGGTGGCGCATACACGCACAAACTGCCGGAACCACGGCGATGCAAGGAGGCCGACGACGTGGACATGGCTCTGGCGCCGGAGACACTGGCGCGATGGCAGTTCGGCATCACGACCGTCTACCACTTCCTCTTCGTGCCACTGACGATCTCGCTGGCCGCCCTCACGGCCGGGCTGCAGACCGCCTGGGTGCGCACGGAGAAGGAGAAGTACCTCAGGGCGACGAAGTTCTGGGGCAAGCTCTTCCTGATCAACATCGCCATGGGTGTCGTCACCGGCATCGTGCAGGAGTTCCAGTTCGGCATGAACTGGTCCGACTACTCCCGCTTCGTCGGTGACATCTTCGGTGCGCCGCTCGCGTTCGAGGCGCTGATCGCCTTCTTCTTCGAGTCGACCTTCATCGGCCTGTGGATCTTCGGCTGGGACAAGCTGCCGAAGAAGGTGCACCTGGCCTGCATATGGATGGTCTCGATCGGCACGCTGCTGTCGGCGTACTTCATCCTCGCCGCCAACTCCTGGATGCAGCACCCCGTCGGCTACCGGATCAACGAGGAGAAGGGCCGGGCGGAACTCACCGACTTCTGGCAGGTCCTCACCCAGAACACCGCCCTCAACCAGGTCTTCCACAGCTTCTCGGCGGCCTTCTTGACGGGTGGCGCCTTCATGGCGGGCATCGCCGCCTTCCACCTGTTGCGCAAGAAGCACATCCCCGTGATGCGCACCTCGCTGCGGCTCGGCCTGGTCACCCTGGCCGTCGGCGGTCTGCTCACCGCCATCAGCGGAGACACCCTCGGCAAGGTCATGTACGAGCAGCAGCCGATGAAGATGGCCGCCGCCGAGGCCCTGTGGGACGGCGAGCAGCCGGCTCCCTTCTCCGTCTTCGCCTACGGCGACGTCGACGAGGGGCACAACGAGGTCGCGCTCGAGATCCCCGGCCTGCTCTCCTTCCTGGCCCACAGCGACTTCGACTCGTACGTGCCCGGCATCAACGACACCAACAAGGCCGAGCAGCAGAAGTTCGGACCCGGTGACTACAAGCCCATCGTCCCCGTCTCCTACTGGGGCTTCCGCTGGATGATCGGCTTCGGCATGGCCTCCTTCTCGCTCGGCCTGCTGGGGCTCTGGCTGACCCGCAAGAAGTTCATGCTGCCGGCGGCCTGGCGGACCGGTGACGACGAGGTGCCCCACCTGGTGCTGCTGAAGAAGCCGCTCGGGTCGAAGCTCTCCCGGCTGTACTGGCTGCTGGCGGTCTGGACGATGGCCTTCCCGCTGATCGCCAACTCCTGGGGCTGGATCTTCACCGAGATGGGCCGCCAGCCCTGGGTCGTCTACGGCCTGTTCCAGACCCGCGACGCGGTCTCCCCCGGTGTCTCGACGGCCGAGGTCCTGACCTCGATGATCGCCTTCACCCTGCTCTACGCCGTCCTGGCCGTCATCGAGGTCAGGCTGCTGGTGAAGTACGTCAAGGCCGGCCCGCCCGAGCTCACCGAGGCCGACCTCAACCCGCCCACGAAGATCGGCGGCGACTCCCGTGACGCCGACAAGCCGATGGCCTTCTCGTACTAGGCCGAGGGAGCTGCACAGTCATGGAACTTCACGACGTCTGGTTCGTCCTGATCGCCGTCCTGTGGACCGGCTACTTCTTCCTGGAGGGCTTCGACTTCGGGGTCGGCGTGCTCACCAGGCTGCTCGCCCGCGACCGGGCCGAGAAGCGGGTGCTGATCAACACGATCGGTCCCGTCTGGGACGGCAACGAGGTGTGGCTGCTGACGGCCGGCGGTGCGACCTTCGCCGCCTTCCCCGAGTGGTACGCCACCCTCTTCTCCGGCTTCTACCTGCCCCTGCTGGTCATCCTGCTCTGCCTGATCGTCCGGGGCGTCGCCTTCGAGTACCGGGTGAAGCGGCCCGAGGAGCGCTGGCAGCGCAACTGGGAGACCGCGATCTTCTGGACCTCGCTGATCCCGGCGTTCCTGTGGGGCGTCGCCTTCGGCAACATCGTGCACGGGGTGAAGATCGACCGGGACCTGGAGTACGTCGGCACCGTCTGGGACCTGCTGAACCCGTACGCCCTCCTCGGCGGTCTGGTCACGCTGACCCTGTTCACCTTCCACGGGACGGTGTTCACCGCGCTCAAGACCGTCGGTGAGATCCGCGGGCGGGCGCGGGCACTGGCGCTGCGGGTGGGTCTCGTCGCCGCCGTGCTGGCCCTCGCCTTCCTGCTGTGGACGCAGGCCGACAGCGGCGACGGCACGAGCCTGGTCGCGCTGGTGGTGGCCGTCGCCGCCCTGGTCGTCGCGCTGGCGGCGAATCAGGCGGGACGCGAAGGATGGGCCTTCGCGCTGTCCGGGGTCACCATCGTGGCCGCCGTGGCGATGCTCTTCCTGACGCTCTTTCCGAACGTCATGCCGTCCACGCTCGACGCGGACTGGAGCCTGACCGTCACCAACGCCTCGTCCAGCCCGTACACCCTGAAGATCATGACCTGGCTGGCCGCGATCGCCACACCGGTCGTCCTGCTCTACCAGGGGTGGACGTACTGGGTGTTCCGCAAGCGGATCGGCACCCAGCACATCGCCGAAGCCGCGCACTGAGTCCGGCGGGGTGTGTTTCACGTGAAACCGATCGATCCACGGCTGCTGCGGTACGCCCGCGCCACCCGCTTCTTCCTGGTGGCGGTCGTCGCCCTGGGCGCCGTCGGTGCAGGGCTGGTCGTCGCCCAGGCGATGCTCATCGCCGAAACGGTGGTGGGCGCCTTCCAGCACGGCATGACGGCCGCCGAACTCCGCACCCCGCTGTTGCTGCTGGTGGCCGTCGCCTGCGGCCGGGCTCTGGTCGGCTGGCTCACCGAACTGGCCGCGCACCGGGCGAGCGCGGCCGTGAAGTCGGAGCTGCGGGGCCGGCTGCTGGAGCGGGCGACCGCCCTCGGCCCCGGCTGGCTGAGCGGACAGCGCACCGGTTCGCTCGTCACCCTGGCCACCCGGGGCGTCGACGCCCTCGACGACTACTTCTCGCGCTACCTGCCGCAGCTGGGGCTCGCGGTGGTCGTGCCGGTGGCGGTGCTGGCACGGATCGTCACCGAGGACTGGGTCTCGGCGGCCGTCATCGTCGCCACCCTGCCGCTCATCCCGGTCTTCATGATGCTGATCGGCTGGGCCACGCAGGCGCGGATGGACCGGCAGTGGCGGCTGCTGTCCCGGCTGTCCGGACACTTCCTGGACGTGGTCGCGGGGCTGCCGACGCTGAAGGTGTTCGGACGGGCCAAGGCACAGGCCGAGTCGATCAAGCGCATCACCGGCGAGTACCGGCAGGCGACCATGCGGACCCTGCGGATCGCCTTCCTGTCCTCCTTCGCCCTGGAACTGCTCGCCACGCTCTCGGTGGCGCTCGTCGCCGTGACCATCGGCATGCGGCTCGTCCACGGCGACATGGCCCTGTACGACGGCCTGGTCGTGCTCGTGCTCGCGCCCGAGGCCTATCTGCCGCTGCGGCAGGTGGGGGCGCAGTACCACGCGGCAGCCGAGGGACTCGCCGCCGCCGAGGAGATCTTCTCGGTGCTGGAGACGCCCGCGCCCGCCTTGGGGAACGGGCCGGTGCCGGCGGACGGCGCGCTGTCCTTCGAGGGCGTGACCGTGCGCCACCCCGGGCGCACCGCGGACGCCGTGTCGGACGTGGACCTCGTCGTCGAGCCCGGTGAGACGGTCGCGCTCGTCGGGCCGAGCGGGGCGGGCAAGTCGACGCTTCTCCACGCCCTCCTCGGCTTCGTCCGGCCACGCGAGGGGCGGATCAGGATCGGCGGTGCCGACCTCACCGGCCTCGACCCGGCGCAGTGGCACGCTCGCGTCGCCTGGGTGCCGCAGCGTCCGCACCTGTTCGCGGGCACGGTCGCCGAGAACGTACGGCTGGCCCGCCCCGAGGCGGACGACGCGGCCGTACGGCGGGCGCTGCGCGACGCCGGGGCACTGGAGTTCGTGGACGCGCTGCCGGAGGGGACGGGCACCGTGCTCGGCGAGGACGGCGCCGGTCTGTCCGCCGGGCAGCGGCAGCGGATCGCGCTGGCCCGGGCGTTCCTCGCGGACCGGCCGGTGCTGCTGCTCGACGAGCCGACTGCCGCCCTGGACGGGGCGACCGAGGCCGAGGTCGTGGCCGCCGTGCGCAGACTGGCGGCCGGACGGACCGTGCTGCTGGTGGTGCACCGGCCGGCCCTGCTGGAGGTGGCCGACCGCGTGGTGCGCCTGGACGAACCGGTCTCCGCTCCCGCGGCCGCCGCTGTCCCGAGGCCCACGGCCGACCGGCCGTCCGCGGAGGAATCCGGTGCCACCGTCACCGCTTCCACCGACGGTCGGAGCACGACGGAACCGGCGCCGGGCCCTTCGGCCGGCCTCCTCGCCAGGGTCCGCGCGATGTCGGCCGCCCGGCGCGGTCGGCTGGGCCTCGCACTGCTCCTCGGCAGCCTCGCCCTCGGCAGCGCCGTAGGGCTCATGGCCACCTCGGGGTGGCTCATCTCGCGGGCCTCGCAGCAGCCGCCGGTGCTGTACCTGATGGTGGCCGTGACGGCGACCCGCGCCTTCGGGATCGGGCGGGCCGTGTTCCGCTACGCCGAGCGGCTCGTCTCCCACGACGCCGTGCTGCGGATGCTGGCCGACACCCGGGTCGCCGTCTACCGGCGGCTGGAGCGGCTGGCGCCCGCCGGTCTGCGCCGCAGCAGGCGGGGCGACCTGCTGTCCCGGCTCGTCGCCGACGTCGACGCGCTGCAGGACTACTGGCTGCGCTGGCTGCTGCCCGCGGGTACGGCGGTGGCCGTCTGTGCCGCATCGGTCGGCTTCACGGCCTGGCTCCTTCCGGAGGCCGGTGCCGTACTCGCCGCCGGGCTGCTCGCCGCCGGAGTCGGTGTCCCGCTCATCACCGGGGCCGTGGCACGGCGGGCCGAGCACCGGCTGGCCCCCGCTCGCGGCGCACTGGCCACCCGGGTGACCGACCTGCTCACCGGCACCGCCGAACTGACCGTCGCCGGGGCCCTGCCCGGGCGGGCCGCCGAGGCGCGACGGGCCGACGGCACGCTCACCCGGATCGCCTCGCGCGCGGCCACGGCCACCGCGCTGGGGGACGGCCTCGTCGCGCTGGTCTCCGGCCTGACCGTCGCGGGCACCGCGCTCACCGGCGTCCGGGCGGTAGCCGACGGCCGGCTCGCCGGTGTGGCCGTGGCCGTCGTGCTCCTCACCCCGCTGGCCGCGTTCGAGGCGGTCCTCGGACTGCCGCTCGCCGTGCAGTACCGCCAGCGCGTGCGCAGGAGTGCCGAGCGGGTGTACGAGGTGCTGGACGCGCCCGAGCCCGTACGCGAACCCGAGCGGCCACGGCAGGCGCCCGCGGCACCGTTCCCGGTCGTCCTCCGCGGACTGGCCGCGCGCCATCCCGGGCAGGGCCGGGACGCCCTCGTGGGACTCGACCTGACGTTGACGGAGGGCCGCCGCGTCGCCGTGGTCGGACCGTCCGGCTCCGGCAAGACGACGTTGGCCCAGGTCCTGCTGCGGTTCCTGGACCCCGGCGCGGGCTCCTACACCCTGGCCGGCACGGACGCCGGCGCCCTGACCGGCGACGACGTACGGCGGCTGGTCGGGCTGTGCGCGCAGGACGCGCATCTCTTCGACAGCTCCGTGCGCGAGAACCTGCTCCTGGCCAGGAAGGACGCCACGGAGTCCGAGCTGCGCGCCGCGCTGGCGCGGGCCCGCCTGCTGGACTGGGCCGACAGCCTGCCCGACGGCCTGGACACGCTGGTCGGCGAGCACGGGGCGCGGTTGTCCGGCGGGCAGCGGCAACGACTGGCGCTGGCCCGGGCGCTGCTCGCCGACTTCCCCGTTCTCGTGCTCGACGAGCCGGCCGAGCACCTCGACCTGCCGACCGCCGACGCGCTCACCACCGACCTGCTGGCCGCGACCGAGGGCCGTACGACCCTGCTCATCACGCACCGGCTGGCGGGTCTGGACGCGGTGGACGAGGTGGTCGTGCTGGACGGGGGCCGGGTCGTGCAGCGGGGCACGTACGCGGAGCTGACGGCCGTGGAGGGACCGCTGCGGACGATGGCCGAGCGGGAGGCGGCGGCGGAGCTGCTGGTGGGAGCCCGGTGACCGCGAACGCGGCGGCGGCCGGGGCCCGGCTGACCGTCGCGGACGACGGCGCCGGCGTGCCCGAGGGCGGCCGGCGCAGTGGCCTGCGCGATCACGAACGCCGCGCGGAGACCCTCGGCGGTGGCAGCCGCGTCGGACCCGGCATCGGCACGGACGGCAACGGGACGACGGTGCTGTGGGAGGCACCGTACTGAGGCGGCGTCAGGGGGCGCGTCGCCCCGGGTGCAGCAACCGCGCTGGGCCGTGTGCAGCAACCGGTCACCCGCCCGAACGACGCGGACAGGACCGCGGGCCCGTCCGCGGGCCACGATCGCCAGCATGCGCTCACCTCGCCGTCGCTCGTTGCTCGTTCCGGTGGTGCTGTGCGCACTCGCCGTGCTCGCCGCCCGCCCCACCCGCGCCACGGACGGGGGCGACGGTTCCGCCACTGCCGCCGGCACGCGGGTGGCACGGCTGTACGAGGAGGCCGCCAGGGCCACCCAGCGGTACGAACAGGGCCGGCGCGAGGCCGAGGCGCAGCGGACGAAGGCCCAGCACTACGAGGACCTGCTCGACGAGCAGCGGCAGGAGATCGCCGCGGTCCACGATGACCTGGGCAGCATCGCCCGCGCCCAGTACCGCAGCGGCGGCGGCCTTCCGCTCACCGCGGGGATGATCCTCGCCGACGACCCGGACGGGCTGATGCGCGGCCAGCAGGAGCTGCGCCGGGCCGGTCGGGCCGTCGGCGGAGCCGTCGACCGGAGCCGGCGGGCCGAGGCCCGGCTCGCCGCCGACGGGGCCCGGGCGACCGCGGCCTGGCAGGCGCTGGAGGAACGGAACGGTGAGCTCGCACAGCTCAGGGCGGAGATCGAGGAAAAGCTGCTGGCGGCGCGAGCCCGGCTGGAAGGGGAGGCGGATGCCTCGGTGGCGGCCGGTTCCTGCCCCGGCGCGGTCCGCCTCGACCAGCCGGAGCCACGCCCCTCACAGGCGTGGGTCACCCCCGTGGAGAGGTACGAACTGTCGGCGTCCTTCGGCAGCGGCGGGACGCGGTGGGCGAACCGTCACACCGGGCAGGACTTCGCGGTGCCGGTCGGGACACCGGTGCGGTCGGTCGGCGCGGGCCGGGTGGTGAAGGTGTCGTGCGGTGGCGCCTTCGGCATCCAGGTCGTCCTCCGGCACCCGGACGGCTACTACACGCAGTACGCCCATCTCGCCGCCGTCGCCGTCGACCAGGGGGAGCGGGTCCGGCCGGGGCAGTGGATCGGACAGTCGGGCAGCACCGGCAATTCCACCGGGCCGCACCTGCACTTCGAGGTGCGGGTCACACCGGAGGCGGGCTCGGCCCTGGACCCGGTGCCCTGGCTGAAGCGGCGCGGGACGCCGCTCTGACCGGGGCCGGTACGTGCCCCGGCCCCGGTCGTCACGGGATCTCCGCCAGGATGCGCTCGATCACGACGGCCACCCCGTCGTCGTTGTTGGCGACCGTCCGCCCCGACGCGGCGGCGATCACGTCCGGGTGCGCGTTGCCCATGGCGTAGGACTGCCCCGCCCAGGTGAGCATCTCGACGTCGTTCGGCATGTCGCCGAAGGCGACGACCTCCTCGTGCGAGATGCCGCGTTCGGCGCAGCACAGGGCCAGCGTGCTGGCCTTGGAGACCTCCGGGCCGCTGATCTCCAGCAGGGCGCTGGGACTGGACCGGGTGACGTTGGCGCGGTCGCCGATGGCGATGCGGGCCAGCGCGAGGAAGGCGTCCGGCTCCAGGTCGGGGTGGAAGGCCAGGATCTTGAGGACCGGCTCGGCCGCGGCGCGTCCGTCCGGTGCCAGCAGTTCCTCGGCGGGCGCGAGGGTGTCGGGCACCTCGATGTGCATCCTCGGGTACGCAGGCTCCTGGTGGAAGCCGTACGTCTGCTCCACCGCGTACAACGTGCCGGGGGCCGCGTCGCGCAGCAGCCGTACGGTGTCCAGCGCGTTCTCGCGGGCCAGCTCGCGGACCTTCACGAAGCGGTGGGCACCGGGTCCGCCGTGCAGGTCGACGACGGCCGCGCCGTTGCCGCAGATGGCGAGGCCGTGGCCGTGGACGTGTTCGCTGACGACGTTCATCCAGCGGGCGGGGCGGCCGGTGACGAAGAAGACCTCGATCCCCGCCTTCTCGGCGGCCGCCAGCGCGGCGACCGTGCGCGGGGAGACCGACTTGTCGTCGCGCAGCAGCGTGCCGTCCAGGTCGGTGGCGATCAGTCGCGGGCGCACGGCGGCGGCCGGGGTCTCGGGCTGTCGGGTCGCTGAGGTCACCCGGCCATTGTCACGCATATGCCCGCACGCCCGTGCGGGAGTCCGCACATCTGTGAGCTACGGCTCTCATCGGCGCCGCTCCCTTCCGGCAAGCCCCCCTCCCGGAAGGCACACCCCTCCCGGCGGCCGCCTCCGGCACGTCCGCCCCGGCCGGACCGACCCGCCGGGGGTCATCCCAGCTGCGCCGGCGCCTCCAGGGCGATCTCCTCGAAGACCTTCTCGTCCGCCGCGAAGTCCGAACCGGGGATCGGCCAGTGCACGACGATCTCGGTGAAGCCCAGGTCCCGATGGCGCCCCGCGAAGTCCACGAACGCGTCCACGGACTCCAGCGGCCGGCCGCGGTCCGGTGTGAAGCCGGTGAGCAGCACCTTGTCGAGCTCGTCCACGTCGCGGCCGATCGCGTCGCAGGCGTCGGCCAGCTTCTCGGTCTGCCCCCGCAGGGCCTGGACCGACTGCTCCGGAGTGCCGCTCTCGTACAGCTTCGGATCACCGGTGGTCACCCACGCCTGCCCGTACCGCGCCGCGAGCCGCATTCCGCGCGGGCCGGTGGCGGCCACCGCGAACGGCAGCCGGGGCCGCTGCACACAGCCGGGGATGTTGCGCGCCTCGTGCGCCGAGTAGAAGTCGCCCCGGTACGACACCGCCTCCTCCGTGAGCAGCCGGTCGAGCAGCTGGAGGAACTCGGCGAACCGGTCGGCCCGCTCGCGCGGCGTCCACTGCTCCTGACCGAGCGCGGTGGCGTCGAAGCCGGTCCCGCCCGCTCCTATGCCCAGGGTGACCCGGCCGCCGGAGATGTCGTCGAGGGAGATCAGTTCCTTGGCGAGCGTCACCGGGTGCCGGAAGTTCGGCGAGGTCACCAGGGTGCCCAGGCGCATCCGCTCGGTGACGGCCGCGGCGGCGGTCAGCGTCGGCACGGCACCGAACCACGGGCCGTCCCGAAAGCTCCGCCAGGACAGGTGGTCGTAGGTGTACGCGCTGTGGAAACCGAGCTGCTCGGCGCGCGTCCAGGTCGAACGGCCGCCCTCGTGCCAGCGGCGGTACGGGAGGATCACGGTGCTCAGGCGCAGGCTCATGCCGCCGAGCCTATGCGGACGACCAGGTTTCACGTGAAACAGCCGCTGCCGTCATCGCACACGGCTGCTCAGCCATGGGGTGAGGAGAACCATCGGTACGAGTTCCTTGTGCGCGCGATCGCCGGGCAGCGGCACGACCAGGCGGTAGCCGGGCGGAAAGCGGCGGGCCCGGACATGGGCCAGGCCGCCGAAGACGGAGCGGAGGAATGCGGGCACGTCGTCGCGCGGGATGTCGGGACACTCCACGGTGTCGACGGTGATCAGCGCGTCGTCCTCGGGGAAGAGCCGCACGCTCACCCGGGGCACCCCGCCGAACTCGACGAAGGCCTCGTGGGGGAGGGAGCCGTCGGGGTCAGTGGTCACGCCCAGGCCCGCGGCGCTGCGGCGGGAGGTCTGGTCGGCGCCGATGTCATGGGTCACCTCGATCTCACGCGCGTACTCCGCGGCGACGGTGACGAGGGCGGCCACGGCGGATTCGGTGGTGGGCAGATGATCCATGCCTTCGATCATGCGGGGTCAGCGCGGGCCGGGGAAGCGGAGATAGCGCGGAGGCACGGCCTTGGTCAGCCAGACCCCGTTCGCGCTGACGTGGAAGACGTGGCCGTCACGGTGCATGGCGGCGGCGTCCACCGACAGCACGACCGGCCGGCCGCGGCGGGCGCCGACCCGGGTGGCGGTCTCCCGGTCCGGTGAGAGGTGAACGTCGTGCCGGTTCATGGGGCGCAGCCCCTCGGCGCGGATCGCGTCGAGGGAGCGGGCCACGGTCCCGTGGTAGAGGTACGGAGGCGGATCCGCCGCGGGCAGTCCGAGTTCCACGTCGATGCTGTGGCCCTGACTGGCCCGGATGCGGGTGCCCTCGACGGCGAAGCGCCGTTTGTCGTTGGTGGCGACCACGTGGTCCAGCTCTTGCCGGGTGAAGTGGAAGCCGTGCGCGGCGGCCGCGGCGATCAGTGTGCCGATCTCGACCCAGCCGGCCTCGTCGAGCGTGAGCCCTATGCGGCCCGGCTGGTGCCGCAGGTGCTTCGACAGGTACTTGGACACCTTCACGGCGCGTCTGTCGTCCCTCTGCTCTCTGTCCATACGACCAGGGTGCCGGGAGAGACGCGCATCACGCGATCGGTTTGCCGCCGGATGTTTGATCCACAGCTACATGAGGTTGTCCACAGGTCTCAGGGGCGTTCCTGTGGAAACTACAGCGGCGGCGACACCCGGGCGAGCCTGCGCAACGCCCCCGGAAGGAAGCGGGACATGAGGTGTGCGCCGCGCGCCTCGGGCGTGACCGGGACGACGGCCCGGTCGTGCACCACGGCCTCCAGGATCGCGTCGGCGACCTTCTCCGGCGGGTAGTTGCGCATCCCGTACAGCCGGGCGGCGCGCCGCTGCCGGCGTTTCTCCTCGTCCGCGTCCACCCCGGTGAAGCGTGCCGTCGAGGTGATGCCGGTGTTGACGAGACCGGGGCAGATCGCCGTGACGCCGATCCCCTGCCCGGCCAGCTCGGCGCGCAGGCACTCGCTCAGCATCAGCACGGCCGCCTTGGAGGTGCTGTAGGCGGGCAGCGCCTTGGAGGGCAGGTAGGCGGACGCCGAGGCGGTGTTCACGATGTGGCCGCCCTGTCCCCGCTCGGCCATCTGACGGCCGAAGAGGCGGCAACCGTGGATCACGCCCCACAGATTGACGTCGAGGACCTTTTTCCAGTCCTCCGGTGTGGTCTCGAGGAAGGAGCCCGACAGGCCGATCCCGGCATTGTTCACGAGGACGTCCACCACGCCGTACTCCGCGGCGACCCTGGCCGCGAGCTTCTCCATGGACTGCTCGTCGGAGACGTCGGCGGTCTCCGCCCATGCCTGCCGGGCACCGGCCGGCCGGGACAGCTCCGCGGTGCGGGCCGCGGACCCGGCGTCCCGGTCGACGGCCACCACGCGCGCGCCGGCCTTCGCGAACGCGAGCGCCGTCGCCCGCCCGATGCCGCTGCCCGCACCGGTGACGAGGACCAGCTGACCGCCGAAGCGGTCGGCGTGCCTGCCGCTCGCCGTCACCTCGGTCCGCCCGTCCTCGACGGTGGTGACGAACTCCGCGATCCAGTCCGCCAGCCGGTCGGGCCGGGTGCGCGGCACCCAGTGCTTGGCGGGAAGGGTGCGGCGGGTGAGTTGCGGCGCCCACTGCTCCAGCTCGTCGTAGAGCCGCTCCGACAGGAACGCGTCACCGAGGGGCGTGACGAGCTGGACGGGCACGTGGGCGTGGGCGTCGTCGCGCGGGTGCCGCAGCCGGGGCCGGACGTTGTCCCGGTACAGCCAGGCTCCGTGCGCGGCGTCCGCCGGCAGGGACGCGGTCGGGTAGTCGCCGCCGGGCACCTGCTCCACGCGCCGCAGGATCCCCGGCCAGCGCCTGCCGAGCGGGCCGCGCCAGGCCAGTTCGGGCAGCACCGGTGTATGCAGCAGGTAGACGTACCAGGACTTGGCGCCCTGGCCGAGGAGCTGGCCCACCCGGCGGGGCGTGGGCCGCTTGATCCGCCGGTTGATCCAGTGGCCGAAGTGGTCGAGGGACGGCCCCGACATCGAGGTGAAGGACGCGATGCGGCCCTCGGTGCGCCCGACCGTGGCGAACTCCCAGGACTGCACCGAGCCCCAGTCGTGGCCCACCAGGTGCACGGGCCGGTCCGGGCTGACCGCGTCCACGACGGCCAGGAAGTCGTCCGTCAGCTTCTCCAGCGTGAACCCGCCGCGCAGCGGGCTCGGCGCGCTGGACCTGCCGTGGCCCCGGACGTCGTAGAGCACCACGTGGAACCGGCCGGCGAGGCGGGCGGCCACCTCGGACCAGACCTCCTTGCTGTCCGGGTAGCCGTGGACCAGGACGACCGTCGGCTGCCGCGGGTCGCCCAGCTCGGCCACGCACAGCTCCACATCGCCCGAGCGCACCCAGCGCTCCCGCGCACCGTCCAGCACCGTCATCTCTCCTCCGCCCGGCTGCCGCACGCGCGGCAGCCCGTCGTCCAGCCAGAAGGCGCTCCCCGTGCCACCCGTCCCGGCGGCCCCCGCCGACCGCCCTGCTCGTCCGGCACGCGACACCGCCGAATCTCCCAGTTGTTAGACCCAGCGTCAATAGGGCGTCGCGACATGGCTCCCGGAGCCCGCACCATGACCCTCAGGTACGGCATCCCCTACGGGCCCGTACTACTCGAGTCTGACCCCAAGACGGCTCTTCGGTCTGACGACCGAAGTGGCGGACGTCACTACTGTCGTGGATGTGACTGTGATCGCGACCGAAAGCCTGAGCAAGCGGTTCCCCCGGGTGACCGCGCTCGACCGGCTCTCCGTGGACATCGGACCCGGTGTGACCGGACTCGTGGGCGCCAACGGCGCCGGCAAGTCCACTCTGATCAAGATCCTGCTGGGTCTGTCCCCCGCCACCGAGGGCCGGGCCGAAGTGCTCGGTCTCGACGTCGCCACCAAGGGCGCCGACATCCGCGAGCGGGTCGGCTACATGCCGGAACACGACTGCCTGCCGCCCGACGTCTCGGCCACCGAGTTCGTCGTCCACATGGCGCGCATGTCCGGCCTGCCGCCGACCGCCGCGCGGGAACGGACCGCCGACACACTGCGCCACGTAGGCCTGTACGAGGAGCGCTACCGCCCCATCGGGGGCTACTCGACCGGCATGAAGCAGCGCGTGAAGCTCGCGCAGGCCCTCGTCCACGATCCGCAGCTGGTCTTCCTGGACGAGCCGACCAACGGCCTCGACCCGGTCGGACGCGACGAGATGCTCGGCCTCATCCGCCGCGTCCACACCGACTTCGGCATCTCGGTCCTCGTCACCTCGCACCTGCTGGGCGAACTGGAACGCACCTGCGACCACGTCGTCGTCGTCGACGGCGGCAAGCTGCTGCGCTCCAGCTCCACCACCGACTTCACCCAGACCACGACGACCCTCGCGATCGAGGTCACCGACACCGACGAGCACCCCGACGGCACCCGCGCGGTCCGCGACGCGCTCCACGCGCGCGGGGTGACCACCGAGGACGGCAGCGGGCTGCCCGGCGCCGGCCACGTCCTGCTGCTGAGCGCGTTGGGCGACGAGACGTACGACCTCGTCCGCGACGTCATCGCGGACCTCGGTCTCGGCCTGGTGCGCATGGAGCAGCGCAGGCACCACATCTCCGAGGTCTTCAAGGACGGCGACGCAGCACGGAAGGAGGCGGTCGGCCATGGCGACTGAACAGCCCCTGCAGGCACCGGCCACGATGCCGGGCGACCAGACACGCATCCACAACATCGGCTACCGCAGCTACGACGGCCCCCGCCTCGGCCGCGCCTACGCCCGCCGCTCCCTGTACTCGCAGTCCCTGCGCGGCGCCTACGGCCTCGGCCGCTCGGCCAAGTCCAAGGTCCTGCCGATGCTCCTGTTCGTGGTGATGTGCCTGCCCGCCGGCATCATGGTCGCGGTGGCCGTCGCCACCAAGGCGAACGACCTGCCCCTGGACTACACGCGCTACGCGATCGTCCTCCAGGCCGTCATCAGCCTCTACGTCGCCGCCCAGGCACCCCAGTCCGTCTCGCGCGACCTGCGCTTCAAGACCGTGCCGCTCTACTTCTCGCGGCCCATCGAGACGTCCGACTACGTCCGCGCCAAGTACGCGGCACTGGCCTCGGCGCTCTTCATCCTCACCGCCGCCCCGCTGCTGGTGCTCTACGCGGGCGCCCTGCTCGCCGAACTCGACTTCGCGGACCAGACCAAGGGGTTCGCACAGGGACTCGTCTCCGTGGCACTTCTCTCGCTGCTCTTCGCCGGCCTCGGCCTGGTCATCGCCTCGGTCACCCCGCGCCGCGGCTTCGGCATCGCCGCCGTCATCGCCGTCCTGACCATCACCTACGGAGCGGTCTCCACCCTCCAGGCCATCGCGGACGTCCAGGACAGCTCCGGATCCATCGCCTGGATCGGCCTGTTCTCGCCGATCACCCTCATCGACGGCGTGCAGTCCGCCTTCCTGGGCGCCACGTCCTCCTTCCCCGGCGGAAGCGGACCGGGCACCGCGGAGGGCGCGGTGTACGTCCTCGTCACCCTGGGCCTGATCGCCGGCGCCTACGGGCTCCTGATGCGCCGCTACAAGAAGGTGGGACTGTGACCACGCTGAACATCGACCACGTCTCCCGCTGGTTCGGCAACGTGGTCGCCGTCAACGACATCACCATGACGATCGGCCCCGGCGTCACCGGCCTCCTCGGCCCCAACGGCGCGGGGAAGTCCACCCTCATCAACATGATGGGCGGCTTCCTCGCCCCCTCCACCGGCACCGTCACCCTCGACGGGCAGCAGGTCTGGCGCAACGAGACCATCTACAAGCACATCGGCGTCGTCCCCGAACGGGAGGCGATGTACGACTTCCTCACCGGCCGCGAGTTCGTCCTCGCCAACGCCGAACTGCACGGCCTGGGCGCCAAGGCGGCCCAGGAGGCGCTCGCCACCGTCGAGATGGAGTACGCGCAGGACCGGAAGATCGCCACGTACTCCAAGGGCATGCGGCAGCGCGTGAAGATGGCCTCCGCCCTCGTCCACCAGCCCTCGCTGCTCCTGCTCGACGAGCCGTTCAACGGCATGGACCCGCGCCAGCGCATGCAGCTGATGGACCTGCTGCGCCGCATGGGCGACGAGGGCCGCACGGTGCTGTTCTCCTCGCACATCCTCGAAGAGGTCGAGCAGCTCGCCTGGCACATCGAGGTCATCGTCGCCGGACGCCACGCGGCCAGCGGCGACTTCCGCAAGATCCGCCGCCTGATGACCGACCGACCGCACCGCTACCTGGTGCGTTCCAGCGACGACCGCGCCCTCGCGGCGGCGCTGATCGCCGATCCGTCGACGTCCGGCATCGAGGTGGACCTCGCCGAGGGAGCGCTGCGCATCCAGGCCGTCGACTTCGGCCGTTTCACGGCCCTGCTGCCCAAGGTCGCCCGCGACCACGGCATCCGGCTGCTCACGGTCTCGCCGTCCGACGAGTCCCTCGAGTCCGTCTTCTCGTATCTCGTCGCGGCGTAGGAGGCCGAAGAATGTACGACCCCACAGTCGCCCGGCTCACCTACCGGGCCCTGCTCGGCCGCCGCCGGGCCCTCATCCTCGGCGCGCTCCCCCTGCTGCTGCTCGTCATCGCCGTGGCGGTGCGGGCGCTCACCGGGGCCGACGACCAGACGGCGACCGACGTGCTCGGCGGCTTCGCGCTCGCCACCATGGTGCCGATCATCGGCGTCATCGCGGGCACCGGCGCCATCGGTCCCGAGATCGACGACGGCTCGGTGGTGTACCTGCTGTCCAAGCCCATCAAGCGGCCGACGATCATCTTCACCAAACTGATCGTCGCCATCGCCGTGACCATGGTCTTCTCCGCCGTGCCCACCCTGCTCGCCGGCCTGATCCTCAACGGCAACGGCCAGCAGGTCGCCGTCGCCTACACGATCGCCGCGCTGGTCGCCTCCATCGCCTACGCCGCGCTCTTCCTGCTGCTGGGCACGGTGTCGCGGCACGCGGTGGTCTTCGGACTCGTCTACGCCCTCGTCTGGGAGGCACTGTTCGGCTCCCTCGTGCCCGGCGCCCGCACCCTGAGCGTCCAGCAGTGGTCACTGGCCGTGGCCCAGAAGGTGGCCGACGGCAACCTGGTCACCTCCGACGTGGGCCTGCCGACCGCGACGGTGCTGCTGGTCGCCGTCACCGTGCTCGCGACCTGGTACGCCGGCCAGAAGCTGCGGTCGCTGACGCTCGCGGGAGAGGAGTGACCGGACCCGACGGTGACGGGCCCCGGCCCCGACGGTGACGGGCCCCGGACCCGACGGTGACGGGCCCCGGCCCCGACGGTGACGCAGGCGGCAAGGCGTCGTACGGCCGCCTTTAATCGGTGGCACCCGGCTTGCCGTACCGGCACTGTGGTGGATGCACGAGGCCGGACGGCGCCGGTGAATCGGCGGCCGCTTCGAGCACGCGAGACGCCTCGCGTGGGCCGACCGACGGGGACGCCGGCGCCGCCCGGACCGTTTCGGCCGCAGTCAGAGCGACAACCGCTCCAGCACCACGGCGATCCCGTCCTCGTCGTTCGAGGACGTCACCTCGTCGGCCACGGCCTTCAGCTCCTCGTGGGCGTTGGCCATCGCCACGCCCCGGGCGGCCCAGCCGAACATCGGGATGTCGTTGGGCATGTCGCCGAAGGCGATCGTGTCCGCCGCCTTCAGACCCAGACGGCGGGCCGCCAGGGACAGACCCGTCGCCTTCGACAGGCCCAGCGGAAGAAGCTCGACGACACCGGCACCGGACATGACGACCGTGACGAAACCGCCCGCGGCCTGCCGGGCGGCCTCCGCCAGCTCGTCGTCCGACAGCGTCGGATGCTGGATGTAGATCTTGTTCAGCGGAGCGGACCACAGGTCCGACGCGTCGGTGAACGGAACCGCCGGGAGGTGACCACCGACCGCGTAGCCCGGCCCGACCAGGACGTCGCCGTCCAGACCGTCGCGGCTCGCCGCCAGGTACAGCGGACCGGTCTCCGCCTCGATCTTGGCCAGTGCCACCCCGGCCAGCTGGCGGTCCAGCGTGACCGAGGTCAGCAGCCGGTGCTCCCCGGCGTGGTACACCTGCGCGCCCTGACCGCAGACGGCGAGGCCGTCGTACTCCAGTTCGTCCAGTATGTGCCGGGTCCACGGCACCGCGCGCCCGGTGACCACGATGTGGGCCGCGCCCGCCGCGGTGGCCGCGGCGAGCGCCTCACGGGTGCGCGACGAGATCGTGTCGTCACCGCGCAGCAGCGTGCCGTCGAGGTCGGTGGCGATCAGCCGGTACGGAAAACCCCCGGCGGAACCGGTGTCGCTCACTTCGCCACCGGCTCCAGGACCTCCCGGCCGCCCAGGTACGGGCGCAGCACCTCGGGCACGCGCACCGAGCCGTCGGCCTGCTGGTGGTTCTCCAGGATCGCCACGATCGTGCGCGGCACCGCGCACAGCGTGCCGTTGAGCGTCGCCAGCGGGCGCACCTTCTTGTCCTCGCGGACGCGGATGGACAGGCGGCGGGACTGGAACTCGGTGCAGTCCGAGGTCGAGGTCAGCTCGCGGTACTTGCCCTGGGTCGGGATCCACGCCTCGCAGTCGAACTTGCGCGACGCCGAGGCGCCCAGGTCGGCGGAGGCGACGTCGATGACCCGGAACGGCAGTTCCAGCGACGTCAGCCACTGCTTCTCCCACTCCAGCAGGCGCTGGTGCTCCGCCTGCGAGTCCTCGGGGAGGACGTAGGAGAACATCTCGACCTTGTCGAACTGGTGCACGCGGAAGATGCCCCGGGTGTCCTTGCCGTGCGAGCCCGCCTCACGGCGGAAGCAGGGCGAGAAGCCGGCGTAGCGCAGCGGCAGCCGGTCGGCGTCGAGGATCTCGTCCATGTGGTACGCGGCGAGCGGCACCTCGGACGTCCCGACCAGGTACAGGTCGTCCTTGTCGAGGTGGTAGACGTCTTGGGCGGCCTGCCCGAGGAAGCCGGTGCCGGCCATCGACTGCGGGCGCACCAGCGCCGGGGTCAGCATCGGCGTGAAGCCGGCCGCCGTCGCCTGGGCGATCGCCGCGTTGACGAGGGCGAGCTCCAGGAGGGCGCCGACGCCGGTCAGGAAGTAGAAGCGCGAGCCGGAGACCTTGGCGCCGCGCTCGACGTCGATGGCACCGAGCAGCTGGCCCAGCTCCAGGTGGTCGCGGGGCTCGAAGCCCTCGGCGGCGAAGTCGCGGTGCGTGCCGTGCGTCTCCAGCGTGACGAAGTCCTCCTCGCCGCCGACGGGAACGTCGGGGTGGACGAGGTTGCCGAGCCGCTGGAGCAGTTCCTGGGTCTCGGCGTCGGCGGCGTCACGCTCGGCGTCGGCGGCCTTGACGTCGGCGGCGAGCTGGCTCGCGCGCTTCAGCAGCTCGGCCTTCTCGTCACCGGTGGCCTTGCCGATGAGCTTGCCGAGGCCCTTCTGCTCGGCGCGCAGCTCGTCGAAGCGGACGCCGGACGACCTGCGCCGCTCGTCGGCAGACAGGAGGGAGTCGACGAGCGCGACGTCCTCTCCACGGGCACGCTGCGACGCGCGCACACGGTCGGGGTCCTCACGGAGCAGGCGAAGGTCAATCACGCGGTCAAGGCTACCGGTGCGCGGTGACGGCTCACGACTCACTATTGCCGGCCGCGTTCCCGCATGCTCCGCCGTGGGGGAAATGGCACTTTGTGTTCCCGCCTGCCGGACCTGTCAACAAAGGGCGCTCCCTTCCCCGGAAGGATGCAGGCGGCGGGCACCGGGTTGACCGGACTTCCTTGCGCGGAGCGGGACTTGGCCGGGCTGTAGGGGGCCGACTGTCCACAGGCCGTGTGGCTCGGGAAAAGTTATCCACAGGCTGTGAGAAAGATCTGTGGACTCCGGAAGTGATCCTTCCTAAACGGGCATGACGGGGCATGCCGGGTGGGGAATTCTTGCGCCAAACCCCCTGCATGCTCACTTTCGAGCGAAAACAGGCCACTCCGGAGGATGAAGGGCAGGGAAAGGGTGGACGAGGGGCAGCCTGGGCGCCTGTGGACGAAGTCGGTGCCCGTAGGAGGATTTGTCGACCGAAAGGGACTTCGTTATCGACTTGTCCTCACGTCGAGAAGCAGGCCTGTGGATAACTTCTGTGGATAACGGCGATCAGTGGATACGCCCGGTCAGAAGCGGCCGTCCTGGCACCGCGCCACCCAGTCGGCCGCCGCGGTGAACTCCTCGTCCGAGGTTCCCCGCCGCAGGGGCGCCACGTCCGACGGATCGACCTCCGCGCGCGGGTACGACCCCAGGAACCGCACCTGGAGACAGATCCGCTTCAGACCCATCAGGGCCTCGGCCACCCGCCGGTCGGAGATGTGACCCTCGGCGTCGATGCAGAAGCAGTAGTTGCCGATGCCGGCGCCGGTGGGCCGGGACTGGAGCAGCATCAGGTTGATGCCCCGGGTGGCGAACTCGCCCAGCAGGTCGCGCAGCCCGCCGGGGTGGTCGTCGCGCTGCCAGAGCACGACGGACGTCTTGTCCGCGCCCGTGGGCGCCGCGGGCCGGGCGGGACGGCCCACGAGCACGAACCGCGTCTGGGCGTTCTCCGCGTCGTGGATCTCGGACTCGAGGACCTCCAGGCCGTACCGCTCGGCGGCGAACTCGCCGGCGAAGGCGGCGTCGTACCGGCCCTCCTGCACGAGGCGGGCGCCGTCGGCGTTGGAGGCGGCCGATTCCCAGGCCACGTCGGGCAGGTGCGCCTTGAGCCAGTTGCGCACCTGGGGCTGGGCGGCGGGGTGGGCGGTGACCGTCTTGATGTCCGACAGCCTGGTGCCGGGGCGGACCAGCAGCGCGAAGGTGATGGACAGCAGCACTTCGCGGTAGATCATCAGGGGCTGGCCTGCGACCAGCTCGTCGAGGGTGGTGGTGATGCCGCCCTCGACGGAGTTCTCGATCGGCACGAACGCGGCCTCCGCCTCGCCGACGCGCACGGCGTCGAGCGCGGACTGGACGGACACGTAGGGGACCAGTTCCCGGGTCGCCGCCTCGGGAAGGGTGCGCAGGGCGACTTCGGTGAACGTGCCTTCGGGACCGAGATACGCGTAACTGGCGGGCATGAGCCTCACCTTAGTGGCCCTGCCGGACGGCGAGCACGCTTCCCCGGCGCGCCACCCCATGGGGCGACGCACCGGAGCGGCGGGTCATCCCTCCAGCAGCCGCTGCCCCACGTACTCGCCCTCCGCCGCCCCGCCCGGCACGGCGAACAGACCGCTGGCCTCGTGCCGGACGAACTGCGACAGCGCGTCCCCGCGGTCCAGCTTGCGCTGCACCGGTACGAAGCCGCGCAGCGGGTCGGCCTGCCAGCAGACGAAGAGGAGGCCCGCGTCGGGGACGCCGTCGGCGTCGAAGCCGTCGTGGTACGAGAACGGGCGGCGCAGCAGGGTGGCGCCGCCGTTCTGGTCGGGGCGGGTGATGCGGGCGTGCGCGTTGATCGGGACGACCAGCTTTCCGGACCCGTCCGTCTTCTCCAGGTCCATCTCGGTCGTCTCGGTACCCCCGGACAGGGGAGCGCCGTCGGACTTGCGCCGCCCGATGACCTGCTCCTGGGCCGTGACGGAGAGCTTCTCCCAGTCGTCGAGGAGCATGCGGATCCGGCGCACGACGACGTAGGAGCCGTTCGCCATCCATGCGGGCTCGCCCTTACCGGGCACGAAGATCCGCTCGTCGAAGCCGGGGTCGGCCGGCTTCGGGTTGCGGGTGCCGTCGATCTGGCCCATGAGGTTGCGGGTGGTCATGGGGCGGGCGGTGGCGCCCGGTGAGCGGTTGAAACCGTTCATCTGCCAGCGGACGCGGGCGGCCGAACCGGCGTCCCGCTGGATCGCGCGCAGTGCGTGGAAGGCGACCAGGGCGTCGTCGGCGCCGATCTGCACCCACAGGTCGCCGTTGCTGCGGGCCTTGTCGAGGTGGTCGGAGGAGAAGTCGGGCAGGGGGTCGAGGGCGGCCGGGCGCTGCCGTTCCAGACCGGTCCGGCCGAAGAAGCTGTGGCCGAAGCCGAAGGTGACGGTCAGGGAGGAGGGGCCCGCGTCCCGGGCGACGTCCGTGTCACCGGGTCCGGCCGGTTCGCCCGCCATCAGCCGCCGGGCGGTGTCGGACCAGCGGCGCAGCAGGGCGGCGGCCTCCTTGCGTCCGGCGCCCGGCCTCAGGTCGAAGGCGACGAGGTGCCCGCGGGCCTGCATCGGCGTGGTGATGCCGGGCTGGTGTTTCCCGTGGAACACCACCCGCTCGCTGCCCAGCGAGGTGAGCGGTGCGGCCGCGGAGGAGGGGGCGGCGGCGTATCCCGCGGCGCCGCCCGCCGCACCGAGCACGAGCCCGGTGGCACCGGCGGTGCCGAGGAGCCGGCGCCGTGAGATGCCCTCGCGCGGGGCGGCGTCGACGGCGTCGTGCGGGCCGGGCCCGGTGGGTGCCCCGGGCGTCGTTCCGTGGGGGCGGGCCTCCGGGAGGGACTGGTCAGCCATGGTGCGGTTCAGCCGATCTGCGCGTTCTTGGAGAGGGTCACCTGGTCGATGTCGGAGGTGCGCACGGTGACGGCGACCTTCCAGTCGCCGGCCATCGGGAGCTGCACTCCGCTCGCCGACCAGTGTCCGGTGGTGATGTGGTCGGGGACGACGGGCAGGGGCCCGAGGTCCTTGGCCTCCAGGGTGAAGGCGACCTTGATCTCGGGGATGTCGACGGCGCGTCCGTCCGGGTCCTCGACGTAGAGGTGCAGGTCGTTGTCGCCGGTCCGGGCGGGGGCGAGCTCGACCCGTACGACACCCTTGCCGTTCGCGCTTCCGGTGTCGAAGGGCATGTCCAGGGTCACGGTTGCGGACGCCGTGGAGGACGAGGAGGCGGCGGACCGGCCCGCGGCCCGGGCTTCCTGCTCGGTGCGTCCGGGTTCGGTCTGGGTCAGCACGGTGGTGACGGCGAGCAGGACGACGGCGACGCCCGCCTCGGCGAGGACGGAGCGGCGCAGTCCGAGGCGGTGGGGGTCGGCGTCCCGCAGGCGTTTCTGCCGGGCGGTATCCATGGCGGCCCGCTGCCGGGCGAGCTGGGCGGCGCGCTGGGAACCGCCGGAACCCTTCGACGCGCCCGTCGCCCGGGCGGCGGGGGAGTCCTCCGGAGTCCCGGAGCCGCCGGAGTCCTTCGACGCCCCCGGTGTCGCCGGGCCGCCGGTCACGGAGACCTGGTCCTTCTCCCGCCGCGGGACGACCGCGGACGTCGTCCGGGCCAGCCGTGCGGTCCACCGGCGCGAGAGGTGGGCGATGCCGGTCATCACCGCGACGAGGGCGATCTTGACGAGGAGCAGTTGCCCGTAGCGGGTGTCGGTGAAGGCGGACCAGGAGCCGAGCTGGCGCCAGGTCTGGTAGACGCCGGTCACCACGAGCGTGACCACGCTGCCGAAGGCGATGCGGGAGAAGCGGCGTACGGCGGTGGCGGGGACGGGGGTGCCGGCGGGGGCCCGGTACAGGGCGGTGATCAGGGCGGTGAGCCCGCCGAGCCAGCCGGCGACGGCCAGCAGGTGGACGACGTCGACCGGCATGGCGAGGCCGGCCTGGAGGCCGACGGAGGCGTGCTCGGACAGCGCCCAGGTCGCCGCGAGCCCGGCGGCCACGACGGTCCCGCCGACCGCGAGCCCGAAGGTGAGGTCCTTCTTCTCCTCGTCCTCGCGCTTGTCGTAGGCGCCGAAGAGCACGGCGACGAACAGGGCCGCCGCGGCGAGCAGCAGCAGCCGGGAGACCAGCGAGGCGCCGCTCTTGGTCTGCAGGACCTGTCCGAGCAGGCTCAGGTCGAAGACGTCGCTGAGCTTCCCGGAGCCGGTGTAGGAGCCGCGCAGCAGGAGCAGCAGCAGGGTGGCGGCGGTGAGCGCGAGCCACCCGGAGACGACGAGCCGTTGCAGGGGCCGTACCCCGGAGCCGCGCGGCCAGCAGACGAGGACGAAGGCGGCGCCGCCGGCCAGGACGACGAACCCGGCGTAGGACACGTACCGGCCGAGGCCGTACAGCCCGCCGACGACGCCGCCGCCCGCTTCCTGGCCGTCGACGGAGACGGAGGTCTTGGAGGGGGCGCCGACGGAGAAGGTGTAGGCGCCGGAGACCGGGTGGCTGTCGGCGGAGACGACCTGGTAGGCCACGGTGTAGGTGCCGTCCGGCAGGCCGGCGTGCAGCTTGACGGCGTACGTCGTGCCGCCCGTGCCGGCGGGCCGGCCGTCGTCGACGCGCCGGCCCTCGGGGTCCAGGACGCGCAGCGAGTCGTCGTCCAGGAAGACCGTCTCGGAGAAGGTGAGCGACACCCGGGCCGGGGCCTTGTCGACCACCGCCCCCTGCCGGGGGTCGCTGCCGGTCAGCGCGGCGTGCGCGGAGGCCGGGCCGGCGGCGGCGAGCAGCGCGCAGGCCGCGGCCAGGAGCAGCAGCACCAGGGTCCGCACGCGGGGGGCGGTGGTCCGGGTCAAGGTGGTCCCTCCCTCAGTGTCCGGTGTGTCCGGCGGCGGGCCGGTACGTGGCCGGCTTCACCGGCATCTCGACCGTGACGGGGTCGGAGTGGGCGAAGTGGAGTTCGACGGAGACCGTCTCACCCTGTTCGGGCCGGCGCGTCAGCTTTTCGAACATCAGGTGGTTGCCGCCGCTCTCGAGCACGAGTTCGCCGTGCGCGGGGACGGGCAGGCGGTCGACCCGCTTCATCGTGCCGCCGACGGTCTCGTGGACGGTGACCTCGCCGGCCGCGCTGGTGACGGACGTCAGCTCGTCCTCGGCGTCGCCCTCGTTGGCGATGGTGAGGAAACCGGCGGCCATCGTGTCGGAGACCGGCTGCGGTATGTAGGCGGCTTCGACGGAGAGTTCGGCGGCCGCGTCGGAGCCGGAGTGGCCGCAGCCCGCGAGGAGCAGGGCGCCGATCACCGCCGCGGCGGCCAGGGCGGGGCGGCGGGTCACGGGTTCTCCCCCTCGGCCAGCTTGGGGAGGTCCTCGGTGTAGTCGTCGACGGTGGCGTCCTTGCCGTAGAGGACGTAGCCGGCGTCGGTCTTCGGGGAGAAGGCGATGACCTGGGTGCCGTGGGTCGACACGACGTTGCCGTCCTTGTCCTTGGTCGGCGGGTCGATGGAGATGCCGAGGGTGCGGGCGCCGGCCTGGACGGTGTCGAAGTCGCCGGTCAGGCCGATGATCTGGGGGTCGATGCCCTTGAGCCACGTGCCGAGCGCGGCGGGGGTGTCCCGCTCGGGGTCGGTGGTGACGAACACGATGCGCAGCTTGTCCTGCTCGGCCCGGGGCAGCTGCTTCTTGGCCACCGCGATGTTGTTCATGGTCAGCGGGCACACGTCGGGGCAGTGGGTGTAGCCGAAGTAGATCAGGGTGGGCTTGCCGGCGGTCTGCTCGCGGAGGTCGTACGGCTTGCCCTGGGTGTCGGTGAGGACCAGGTCAGGCTTCTCGAACGGCTTGTCGAGGACCGTGGCCGCCTGCTGGGTGGTGTCCTCGGAGACCATGGTGACGGGCTTGTCGCTGTCTCCGCCGCTGCCGCAGGCGGAGAGGGTCAGGGAGGCGGCGGCGAGCAGCGCGGCCGCGGCGAAAGTCTTCTTGCGCATGGAGAAATGTCCCAGATGTGATGTGCCCCGGTGTGCGCCGGGGTCCGCGAACGGGACCCCGGCGCACACCGGCGGGGGGTGCGGTTACGCCGAGGCGCCGGTGTTCCGGCGGCGGCCGGCGAGGACGCCGTACGCGACGCCCGCCGCGCCGACGACGATGCCGGCGATGCCGAGGACGCGGGCGGTGGTGTCGCTGCCGTCGCCGGAGTCGGCGGAGGTGTCGGCAGCGGTGTTCTGGGCGGCGGACCCGGCGCCGGTGCCGGTCTTCGCGCCCGCGGCGCCGTGGGCGTCGCCCTCGGCGGCGGTCAGTGTGAGCACGGGCGCCGGGTTGTCGGGCTCCTCCTGGCCCTCCTGCGGCACCTCGATCCAGCGCACGACCTCCTTGTCGGAGTACGTCTGGATCGCCTTGAAGACCAGTTCGTCGGTGTCCTCGGGCAGCGCGCCGATGGAGAGGGGGAACTTCTGGAAGTAGCCGGGCTCGACGCCCTTGCCGTCGGCGGTCCAGGTCACCTTGGTGACGACCTCGGTGATCTGCTCGCCGTGCGCCTCCAGCGGCTTGGCGGGCTTGGCCTTGGTGACCTCGGCCTTCCAGCCGGGGATCGGCTGCGGCATGACGGACGCCAGCGGGTGGTCGGCGGGGAAGCTGACCTCCAGCTTGGTGGTGGAGGAGTCGTCCCGCTCGTTGGGGACCTTGAAGTCGACGACCGCGTAGCCGCCCTTGGCGGCCGCGCCCTCCGGCTGCACGCTGACGTGCGCGAAGGCGGGGACGGACAGGGCGAGGACGGCGATGCCGGCCGCGGAGCCGGCGGCGGCGATACGGGAGACCTTCATGGACGGAGTACTCCGCTTCGTGTGGTGACCCGGCGAGGAGCCGGTGTCGGAAGTGGTGGGAGGGGTGCGCGCACGCGCGCGTGCCGCACGACGGCGGCCCCTCCTCCGTCACTCCGGCCCGAAGGTGGAAGCGGGTCGGCGGTCGGTGGTCGCGTCGTGTCAGGCGGCGAGGGCGAGGGTGCTCGGCGGCCCGCGCCTGATCACCGTGTGCTGGAGAGCGGTGGTGTGCGGCCGGGCCGGCGCGAGCAGGGCGGTGCGCGGTGGACGCGGCCCCGTGCGGGGTGCTCCCGCGAGCCCGCGGTGCAGGGCGCGTACCAGGGCGAGCGCGGCGCGCAGGGCGCGGACGAGCGCTCCCTCGGCCATCGACTGGGCGGAGTGCGCCGACAGTGCGACGAGCCGTGCCACGGCCAGGTCCCCGCGCCGCAGCAGCCAGCCGGCGGCGAGCGCCGCGAGGACGTGGCCGAGCAGCATCGGCAGGGACGGCAGCAGGGATGCGGAGGAGCCGGCGGCGGACAGGGCGTCCGCCGGGTGGTGTGCCGCGCCGGTGCGGGCACCGGAACCCGGTGCGAGCCGCGCGTCGGTGAGGATCCGCTGGGCCTGGACGGGGCTGATCGCCGCGGCGGTGGTCCCGCAGACCAGGCGTGCGGCCTGCTGGACCAGCGAGGCGTCGGACAGCGGACCCGCCCCGCCGGGGGACGTCCCCGCCGTGACCGCCGTGACCGCCGCGGCCCCGTGCTGTCCGAGCCCGAACACCGTGTGCAGAGCGGTCTGGCCGACCGCGAGCAGCACCGCGATCCCGGGCAGCGAACGCTCGCGCCCGGCGAGGGGCACGGCGACCACGACCGCCCCGAGGAATCCCGCGCCCAGCGTCCACAGGGGGACGGCGGCGCAGGAGGCGAACGTGTGCCCCGCCGCGGCCAGCACGACGCAGACCGCGGCGAACACCGCGGCCCGCAGGATCCGGAGGTCGTTCCCGGAGCGCGCCGAAGGCGGGTGGGGGGCAGTCATGGCGGGCTCATCATCGCACTGGCGGTCCCCGCGCCGTACGGCAGGTCCGCAAGATGCCGTACGACCGGATGGTCGCCCTTGCCACGAGCCGTCCCACATACACCGGTCACCGGGGCGGTCGCATCCGCCGTCCGGGCGGTTCGACGCGGACAGCGCGCTTACGGCCGTGCACGAAGGGCAATACGTAACGGTATGTCGAGGCGCGGCCGGGAGGCTGGAGCATGAGCATCTGGTGGTCACTCCATCTGCGGCGCGAGGCTGCGAGCGTGCCCCTGGCCCGCCGCCTGCTGCTCGGCACGATGGAGACCGCGGGTGTCGACCCCGACATCTCCTTCGACCTCTCCGTCGCCCTCAGCGAGGCCTGCGCCAACGCCGTGGAGCACGGCGGGGACGACGAGCCCGGCGGCCCCTCGGACGCGTACCGCGTCACGGCCTACCTCGACGGCGAGCGGTGCCGCATCGAGGTCGCCGACACGGGCCCCGGCTTCGACGCGGGTGTCTGCGGCCGGCCAAGCGGCCCGGCCCGTCCGGTGCCCGCCGACGCCGAGCACGGGCGCGGCCTGTGTCTCATCCGGGAGCTCGCCGACCACGTCCACATCGGCGGCACACCGGGCCGGACGGGGGCCGTGGTGAGCTTCGACAAGATCCTCAAGTGGCGGGAGGACGCCCCCCTGGTGGCGGTGTGACGGACACGGCCGTGGTGCCGTCCGGCACGCGGGCGAGGAGCGCGAGCCCTCCCGCACACGGCCGGAGGCGACGACGGTCCGCACCGGCGGTGCGATCGCCCCGCGCGCCCGCCCCGGGCGGTCCGGCAGTGCCGTACGCGGCCCGGTCCGCCCGCGCGGGTCCCTCGTGGTCGTACGCCGCCTCGCCGTGCTCCGCGGCACGCCGGGCCCGGCCGCCGGCGGCCGGGCCCCGACGCCCTTCCCCGGCGGCCGTCCCCGGACGCGGGTCCACGCCGACGGCGGACCGGAAGGCGCCGCGTGAACCCCCGGGCACGACGACGGCCGGGTACCCGGTGCGGTACCCGGCCGTCCGTCCGGAGGTCAGCCCTTCAGCGAGGCCATCCACGCCTCGACCTCGTCCGACCGGCGCGGCAGCCCGGCGGACAGGTTCCGGTTGCCGTCCTCGGTGACGAGGATGTCGTCCTCGATGCGGACGCCGATGCCCCGGTACTCCTCGGGCACGGTCAGGTCGTCGGCCTGGAAGTACAGGCCGGGCTCGACGGTGAGGACCATGCCGGGCTCCAGGGTGCCGTCGACGTAGGACTCCACGCGCGCGGCGGCGCAGTCGTGGACGTCCAGGCCGAGCATGTGGCCGGTGCCGTGCAGCGTCCAGCGGCGCTGCAGGCCCAGCTCCAGCACCCGCTCGACCGGGCCCTCGACCAGGCCCCACTCGACGAGCCGCTCGGCCAGCACGCGCTGGGCGGCGTCGTGGAAGTCGCGGTACTTGGCGCCCGGCTTCACGGCCGCGATGCCGGCCTCCTGGGCGTCGTACACGGCGTCGTAGATCTTCTTCTGCAGCTCGCTGTAGCGGCCGTTGACCGGCAGGGTGCGCGTGACGTCCGCCGTGTAGTACGTGTGCGTCTCCACACCCGCGTCGAGCAGCAGCAGGTCGCCGGAGCGGACCGGGCCGTCGTTGCGGACCCAGTGCAGGGTGCAGGCGTGCGGGCCGGCGGCGGCGATGGTGCCGTAGCCGACGTCGTTGCCCTCCACGCGCGCGCGGAGGAAGAAGGTGCCCTCGATGTAGCGCTCGCTGGTCGCCTCGGCCTTGTCGAGGACCTTCACGACGTCCTCGAAGCCGCGGACGGTGGAGTCGACGGCCTTCTGCAGCTCGCCGATCTCGAACTCGTCCTTGACGAGGCGGGCCTCGGAGAGGAAGACGCGCAGCTCCTCGTCGCGCTCGGCGGTGACCTTGTCGGTCAGCGCCGCCTCGATGCCGGCGTCGTGGCCGCGCACGACGCGCACCGGTCCGGTGGCCCCGCGCAGCCTGTCGGCCAGCTCGCGCACGTCGGAGGCGGGGATGCCGTACAGCTTCTCCGCCTCGGTGAGGGAGTGACGGCGGCCGACCCACAGCTCGCCCTGACCGCTCAGCCAGAACTCGCCGTTCTCGCGGTCGGAGCGGGGCAGCAGGTAGATCGTGGCCTTGTGGCCCTCGCCCTCGGGCTCCAGCACCAGGACGCCGTCCTCGGTCTGGTTGCCGGTGAGGTAGGCGTACTCGACGGAGGCGCGGAAGGCGTACTCCGTGTCGTTCGAGCGGGTCTTCAGGTTGCCCGCGGGGATCACCAGGCGCTCGCCGGGGAAGCGCGCGGACAGCGCGGCCCGGCGGGCGGCGGTCTCGGCGGCCTGGGGGATCGGCTCCAGGTCGCGCAGCTCCGTGTCGGCCCAGCCGGACTTCATGTTCTCGGCCAGCTCGTCGGACACGCCCGGGTACAGGCCGTTCTTGCGCTGCTTGACCGGTTCGTCGCCCGTCGCGTCAACGGCGTCCTCAAGCACGGCTTCCGGGGTCTCCGGGGTGAGCTCCTCCGCCACGGTCATCCTCCTTGATACGGCACTGGACCACCCCCATCGTACGGTCGTACGGAAGGGGGCCCAGGGCCGAAGGACCCGTTACACCGGGCGGCGGCGCGTCACTGGTCGAAGCGGACCGCCAGCAGCACCACGTCCTCCTCGGAGTCCGCCTCGTCCGCGCCGTCCGGCAGCACCGTGCGCAGCACGTGGTCGGCGACGGCGTCCGGGTCGTGGCGCTTGGTGCGCGGCACGCCGGCCGCCGCGGCGTGCAGCCGTGCGAAGGCGCGGTCCATCGGGTCGCCGGTGCGGCGCAGCAGCCCGTCGGTGTACAGCAGAACCGTCTCTCCGGGTTCGGCCCGGACCTCCACGCTCGGCGCCTCCCAGCAGGCGAGCATGCCCAGCGGCGCGGAGACGGAGGTCTCGACGAACTCGGTGCGCCGCTCGCCGATCAGCAGGGGCGGGCTGTGTCCGGCACCGGCCAGGGTGATCCGGCGCAGCGCGGGCTCGCAGTAGCCGAACAGGGCGGTGGCCGAGCGGGCGGGCTCGGTGAGCCGCAGCAGCAGTTCCAGGTCGGACAGGACCGCGACCGGGTCCTCCCCCTCCATCACGGCGTACGCCCGCAGGGACGCGCGCAGCCGCCCGGTGGCGGCCAGGGCGCTGGGGCCGGATCCGGTGACGGAGCCGACGGCCAGGCCGAGCGCGGCGTCCGGCAGCGGCAGGGCGTCGTACCAGTCGCCGCCGCCGCGCGGGCCGGTGCGGCGGCGGGCGGCGAGCCGCACGCCGGGCACCCGGGGCAGGCGCGAGGGGAGCAGCTCCTCCGCCATGGTCGCCATGCACACGCGCGTGCGTTCGGTCTCCAGGAGCCGGGCCAGGTGCTCGGCGGCGTACCGGGCGTACAGCCCGGCGAGGTGCCGCTGCCGCTCGCGCGGTTCGGCGGGTTCGTCGTAGAGCCAGACGGCGGCCCCGAGGCGCCCGGCGCGCTCGGTGGACAGGGGAAGGGCGTAGCTGGCGGCGTAACCGAGGCGGGCGGCGACCTCGCGGTGGCGCGGGTCGAGGCCCTCCTCGGCGAACAGGTCGGGTTCGGCGATGCCCCCCTCGGCGACGGGCAGCCCCTCCAGGATCCGTCCGTACGACAGCGAGCTGCGCGGCACCGTCTCGATGTGGCCGAGGTCGGCGCGGGCCAGCCCGAGGCCGATGGTGGTGTCGGGGCCGAGGCCGTCGGCCGGTTCCAGGACGACGAGTCCGCGCCGGGCGCCCACCAGGGCGGCGCCGGCGCGCAGCAGTTCCTGGAGCGCTTCGGCGAGGGAGTCCGTGCGGGCGAGGCGCTCGGTGAGTTCGTGCAGGGTCGTCAGGTCCGACACCCAGCCGGCGAGCCGGTCCTGGAGCAGGGCGCCCGGCGCACCCGAAGTACCCGGGCCGCTCGACGGGAGGGCCGGGGGAGCACCCGCGGCGGCGGACGCGACAGTGTGTGCGGGGGACGGCACGGTCGAATCGATTCCAGCCACTTTCGCAGGGTGCGGGGCGTTCATGGTGTCCGGCTTTCCGACCGGTGCTTACTGCTCAAAAGCATCGCAAACCCCCATGTCCTTCTGCGCCGCAGCAGTGTCTCCACATGTACACGCACTCGTAAGGAGATGTCCAGCATTGTCCTGCGGGGATTACTGGTGTCCGTGGGATGTGAGGGGCCTCCTTTCCTCGCCCCTTGCGGAAAAGCGAAGTTGGCTCGAAACTGCCTCAGAGGATGTCTTGTTGCGGTCTTCTGGGGGCGCTCCACGGAGCGTCACAGCGGTCGTGATGGGTACGTACCCGGTGAAGGCCAGGGGTGGCCGTGGGCCACCCGGAACCTGGCGGCGGACCCGGGCGTCCTATCCACCGACGACCGTGCCCCATCCTCCCGTGGCGGAAGCGGAGAGAAACACGCGGGACGGCGAACGCCAGACTTCGCCACCCCCGCGCCAGCCCCATGCTCGTGATGGACGCAGTATGGACGCAGCCGCCGCGGACGCAGTCAGAGCTCGGCCCACAGGGGTCCCCTTGCCCGCGGCAGGGGTGTGATGCGCCACCAGCTACGCACAGCGAAGTGATCGACACATGGTGTGAGACGACCACGGTGTTGCCAGGCGTGCAACGGAAAGGAACGAGCGCTCATGCGCGAGATCCTCGGAAGGCGACGCAGGCTCCTGTCCCGGCGGGGCGGCGGGCGGCCTGAGCTGATCGGCACGGCCCTGACCTACGCGACGCAGTGGCGGTGGCCCGTGGTCCCGGGCGCGGCGCCCGACCCGCAGGCGCGCTCGCGCTGCGCCTGCCCCGATCCCGAGTGCGCGGTGCCCGGCGCCCATCCCTTCGACCCCGGTCTCCTCGCCGCCACCACCGACGAGCGGATGGTGCGCTGGTGGTGGACCAACCGTCCGGCGGCGCCGATCGTCCTGGCCACCGGAGGCGGCGCCCCGTGCGCCGTCTCCCTGCCCGCCCTGCCGGCCGCCCGCGCCCTGGCCGCGCTCGACCGCGCCGGCATGCGGCTCGGCCCGGTCGTCGCCTCGCCCACCCGCTGGTCGCTGCTGGTCCGGCCGTACTCCATGGAGCAACTGGGCGAACTGCTCTACGCCAAGGACTTCGTCCCCGGCTCGCTGCGCTTCCACGGCGAGGGCGGCTACCTCGCCCTGCCCCCGTCCGGGACCGGCCGGGGCGGCGTCCGCTGGGAGCGGGCGCCGCTGCCCGGCTCCGCCTCGCCCTGGGTGCCCGACGTGGAGGCCGTGGTGGACGCGGCGGTCGACGCCCTCACCCGTACGGGTGTGAGCGCGCCCGAGTTGTAGGGGTGTCGGGCGCGCGCGGAAGCCGGCGTCCGACCGGGGTCGTTATCGTCCGCTCCATGCCGCTTCGAGCCGGGGTGCACCGCGCCGCGAGACCGCACCGCCGCCGCCCGGCCGGCCGCGGGTTCCGTCCGTACGGCCTCGCCGGCGTCGTGGCGTGCGCGGTCGTGCTGCCCTTCGCCGTGGCGTCGGCAGGACCCGTGCGCAGCGGGGAGGAGGACGGCCGGTCCCTCGGCGCGCGCCCGCTGCCGCGCGGCGACGAGGGCAAGGCGTCCGGGCGGACCGACGGCACCGCGCCGTCCGCCGCCGGTCCCGCCCGCACCACGCTGCCGCCCGGCCTGGCCACCGCCGTGCGCTGCGGCCCCGAACTCACCTCGCCCGAGGGCGTCGAGGCGCAGGCCTGTGTGCTGACGCAGGGCACCGGGACCTGGGCGCGGACCTACTACCGCAACGCGACCGGCGGGCCGCTGGAAACCGTGCTGAGCCTGCTGGGGCCCGACGGCCTCCGTGTGCGGATGCGCTGCGTGGTGGGCGCCGAGGACGCGCCGGGCATGTGCGAGACACCCCGTGCGCGGGTGCGGGGCGAACCGGTCGGCTACACCGCGGTCGCGGAGTTCGCGGGCCGGGCCGGCTACGGACCGCTGCTGCTGCGCGCCGGCAGCAACTCGTCCGAGGAGAAAGGCCGTTGAAGGACCGGTCGTGAGCGCGTGGGCATCGGGGCGCATGGAAAGACCCGGTTGCTGGCGACGGGGGATGCACCAGCAACCGGGCTACTCGAACGGTAACAAGAGATCGGCGGTTAGCAAATTCGATCTCCTGTTTTCCGGTCACCGACTGGCGTGACCCTGCCGGGAGTTGTGACTGGAGTCACCCGTTCCGTGTCCGGTGGTCCGGCTGACCGGTCGGTCAGCCGGACCGGACGCCGGGGCCGTGCGCCGGCCGCCGCTCAGCTGAGGGTGACCTGCCGGTTGGTCAGGCCGCCGCGCGCCCGGCGCTCGTCGGGAGTGAGCGGCGCGTCCGCGGCCAGCGCCTCGGCGAGGCGCTCGGCGAACTCGGCCGCCGGCTTCTCCACGTCCTCGGCGGTGGTCCCGCTCGGCAGGTCCCAGACCGGGACGGTGAGCCCGTGGGCGCGGAAGGAGCCCACGAGGCGGGTGCCCTCGCCGAGGCTCGACCGGCCCGCCGCGTGCAGCCGGGCCAATGCGTCCAGAAGCCGCTCCTCCTCGTGCGGCATGACCCACCGCAGGTGGTTCTTCTCCGGCGTCTCGCACCAGTAGGCGGCGTCCACGCCCTGGAGCCGGACGGTCGGGATGGCCGCGGCGTTGGCCCGCTCCAGGGAGGCGGCCACCTCCGGCGTGGCGTTCTCCGCGTCCGGGACCCAGAACTCGAAGCCCTCGCGCACCACCGGCTCGAAAGCCCCCTCGGGCGCGAGCAGGTCCTGCAGACGCGGACCGTCGGCCGGAGCGCGACGCCCCTGCACGGGCGTGCCCGGCGCGGCGGTCAGAGCCCGCCGGAGGGTGTCCGCCAGGTCGCGGCTGATGTCGCCCGACGCCGTGTCGTTCTGCAGGCCGAGCAGTACCGAGCCGTCGTCGCGGCGCAGGGCCGGCCAGGCCATCGGCAGCACCGTGGCCAGCGTGACCGACGGAACGTCCTCGGGCAGACCGTCCTTCAGCGTCAGCTCGACCGTGGCCGCCGGCACCAGCTCGCGCAGCGCCACCCAGTCGCACTCGCCGGGCAGTCCTTCGAACGGACGCTGCACCAGCGCGGTCGTGGCCTGGGCGGCGGCCCGGCCGTGGCAGGCCTTGTAGCGGCGGCCGCTGCCGCAGGGGCAGGGCTCGCGGGCGCCGACGACCGGGACCTCGCCGTCGGTGAGCTGGGGCCGCTTGGCCTTCGTCTGGGGTCGCTTCTTGGCCATCGTGGGTGTCTCCCGGTTACGGCTCTACTCGTACGGGCGCGAGCCTAGCCGTTCGCGTCCCGGCCGACGGGACCCTGTGGACGACGAGCCGCGTGTGGGCGACTCCCCCGGCGCCGGGCGGTGGGCGTTTCCCGCGGGAGCGGGCCGCACGCACCGCACGGGCCGTGCGCCGCCCGGCCGGACCGGTGCTCAGCCGAGGTCGTCGAACGCGTCCGCGAAGTCCAGGCCGGGCATCTCCGACACGGCCGGGGCCGCGACCCGCGTGGCGAAGTCGTCGCGCCGGTGCCCCGCGTCCGGGTCGTGCACGTCGTCGTGGACGACGACCCAGACCGTGACCTCTCCGCGCGCGCCGTCCCGTACGCCCCAGTCGTCGGCGAGCGCGGTGATGATGTTCAGCCCGCGGCCGCCGTGCGCGGTGACCGACGGGGTCGCCGGGGCCGGCCGGGTCGGTCCGCCGCCGTCCGTCACCTCCACGAGGAGCCGGCCCGCCGGGTCCACCTGCCATGCGGCGCGGACGTCACCGTCCCCGGCCAGGGCGTCGCCCAGCGGGCGGCCGTGCTTGCACGCATTGCTGAGAAGTTCGGAAAGGACCAGTACCGCGTCGTCGATGACCGATTCCGCCACACCGCCTCTGCGCAACTGCTCCCGCATCCGGTGCCGTGCTCTCCCCACGCCCGCAGGGCCATGGGGAACGGCCATGCTCGACGACGTGGGCACCTCCTGTGCCACCACCAACGCCACCCCCGAGACCTCCTTCGCCCCACGCCACGGAGTGGATGCCCTTCCGGCCTGGACCGGAAACCGGCCGGTGCCCGCCCGGTGACGCATTCGGCACGGTCGCTCACGCACCGAACGCGCCGGAGCACTCCCCGTGACCGTGTGGCTGGATCTCGTCGGTGGTCGAGCCTGGAGAACGGGTGCGGACGGGCCGCGGGGCCGGGGCTTCCGGACGCGTCAGCGGCCGAGGTGCTCCAGGACCGCCCGCGGCCGGTTGGTGATGACCGCGTCGACGCCCAGGCCGGCGCAGAGGTCCACGTCGGCGGTCTCGTTCACGGTCCACACGTGCACCTGGTGCCCGGCCGCCTTCAGCCGCTCGACGTAGGCGGGGTGGTTGCGCACGACGCGGATCGAGGGGCCCGCGATCCGGACACCGGCCGGCAGCCGTCCGTCGCGCAGCCGGGGGGAGACGAACTGCATCAGGTAGACCGTCGGCAGCGTCGGCGACGCGGCCCGCACGCGGTGCAGCGAGCGGGCCGAGAAACTCATCACGCGCACCGGTGATTCGGCGGCCGAGGCGGGCGCGTCGAGACCGAACCGCTTCAGGAGCAGCAGCAGCCGCTCCTCCACCTGTCCCGCCCAGCGCGTGGGGTGCTTGGTCTCGATGGCCAGCTCCACCCGCCGTCCCGCGTCCGACACCAGCTCCAGCAGCCGCTCCAGGGTGAGGACCGAGGTCTCCTCCCGGTCCTCGGGCCGGTGCTCCCATTCGGGCTGCTCGTCGCGCGTGCGCCAGAAATCCCGGGTCCTGCGGGCGCCGAAGTCCAGGGCGGCCAGATCGGCGAGCTCCAGCGCCGAGACCGCGCCGCGGCCGTTGGACGTACGGTCGACGCGCCAGTCGTGGACGCAGACGAGGTGGCCGTCGGCGGTCAGGCGCACATCGCACTCCAGGGCGTCCGCCCCGTCCTCGATCGCCTTCCGGTAGGCGGCCAGGGTGTGCTCGGGGGCCTCCTCGGAGGCCCCGCGGTGGGCGACCACCTGAATCGGGTGCTGTCGTACGTGGGTCACCGCGTCATGGTGCCACCGCGCGTGGGTAGACGTGGCCCTGGAGTCATCGGTCGCATGCCCGTTTAGTCTTGGATGACCTGTATAAGGAACGACTGCGGGCCCACAGCATCCGCTTATGGTGCTCTGACGGCTCGTGGGAAAAGCTGATGGCCTACACAAACACATGCACCACCACATGCGCAGCCGCTTCGCGCCGGGCCGTGGAGCGGCGCGCGTGAGCGTGGCCGAGCGCGATCAGTACGCCCGAGCGGCAGTCGTGGATCGAGGAGAGAAGCTGTGAGCACCGAGAACGAGGGCACCGCGGTACCCCCGGCCCCGTCCGCACCTCCCGTGCCGGTGGAATCTCCCGCAGCCTCGGAGCCGGCCCCGCCGCCCCACCCGGACCGGCCGCCGTCCCAGCCGCCCACGGGTGCGGATCCGCACGGCGGTTTCCGGACACCCCCGGCTTCCGCACCCGCCCCCCACCAGGCCGCGTCCCCGGGTCCCTCGGCCCCCGACGCCTCCTGGCCGCCGCCCCCGCCGCCGGCCGGTCCGTCCTACGGCGGTGGCGGCGACGGTTCCGGCGGCTGGGGCTCCTCGTACCAGCAGCCGGCGCCGAAGTCCGGCCGCGGCCGCGGCGGCACGGTCGCCGCGTTCCTGATCGCCGCTCTGGTCGCGGGCGGTCTGGGCGGCGGGATCGGCTACACCCTGGCCAAGAACAACGACGAGTCCGGTTCCACGACGGTCTCCGCCTCGGACACCGGCGGCTCCGTCAAGCGCGACGCGGGCACGGTCGCGGGCGTGGCCGCCAAGGCGCTGCCCAGCACGGTCACCATCCAGGCCGAGGGCAGCAACGGCGAGGGCGGCACCGGCACGGGGTTCGTCTTCGACAAGCAGGGCCACATCGTCACCAACAACCACGTGGTGGCGGAGGCGGTCGACGGCGGCAAGCTCAGCGCGACCTTCCCCGACGGCAAGAAGTACGACGCCCAGGTGGTCGGCCACGCGCAGGGCTACGACGTGGCGGTCATCAAGCTCGAGAACGCCCCGTCGGACCTGAACCCGCTGCCCCTCGGCAACTCGGACAAGGTGGCCGTCGGCGACTCGACGATCGCCATCGGCGCCCCCTTCGGCCTGTCCAACACGGTGACCACGGGCATCATCAGCGCCAAGAACCGCCCCGTGGCCTCCAGCGACGGCAGCGCGAGCAGCAAGGCGTCCTACATGAGCGCCCTGCAGACCGACGCCTCGATCAACCCGGGCAACTCCGGCGGCCCGCTGCTGGACGCGAAGGGCAACGTGATCGGGATCAACTCCGCGATCCAGTCCACGAGCAACGGCGGCTTCGGCGGCAGCGGTCAGGCGGGCTCGATCGGACTGGGCTTCGCCATCCCGATCAACCAGGCGGAGTTCGTCGCCAAGCAGCTGATCAGGACCGGCAAGCCGGTGTACGCCAAGATCGGCGCCTCCGTCTCCCTGGAGGAGACGACGAACGGCGCGAAGATCACCGAGCAGGGCGTCAGCGGCTCCGATCCCGTCGAGCCGGGCGGCCCCGCCTCGGCCGCGGGCCTCAAGCCCGGCGACGTCATCACCAAGCTCGACGACACGGTGATCGACAGCGGCCCGACCCTGATCGGCGAGATCTGGACCCACAAGCCCGGCGACAAGGTCACGGTCACCTACGAGCGCGGCGGCAAGCAGCACACCACCGACCTCACCCTCGGCTCCAAGACCGGCGACGACTGACCCGCCCGCGCGTGCCGGCCCGCGGCCCCGGCGCCCGCGTGCGGCCGTCCGCGGGTCAGGAGCGCTCGCGGACGGCCGACGGGTTCAGGCAGAGCGCGATGTTCCGGACCGCGGCGGTGAGTTCCTCGATCACCCGGGCGGCCTGTTCCGCGTTGTGGAAGGCCGGGCGCTCGGTCAGGGACAGGCCCAGCTCCTCCGCCGCCCGCAGCGCCTGTCCGGCGCTCTCGACCGAGGAGGCCGCGGCGGCGGGCGTCTCGGCGGCGGCGGTGGCGGGCGCGGGCGTCTCGGCCGCGGCGGCGGGCGCGGGCACGGTGGCCCGACCCGGTCCGGCCGGGTCCGCCGCCGGCGCGGCGGGGGCCGCGGGTGCCGTCCGGTGCCCCGGCTCGGAGGAGGCCGGTGCCGCACCGGTCTCCGGTTCTGCGCGGTACCCGTCGAACGGAGGGTGGAACGTGCCGGAGCCGCCCACCGCGCGGGCGCGTTCCTCCTCGGCCGGCCGCGCCTGGCCGAACTGCGGGGCGTGCGGGCTCTGGGGGCCCTGCTGGACGTGCGGGGCCAGGTCCGGGGCGTGCCGGGTCTGGGGCACCACGAAGTGCTCGAAGCCCGGGAACGCCGGGGTGGCGGGATGGGCGGCGGAAGAGCGCGGGTTGTACTCGGCCTGCCACTGCATGCGGTAGCAGTCGACCTGATCGGCGCAGGCGGCGCGGGCGTGGAAGACCGCGGTGTTCTCCTCCAGGTCCGGGTACCAGAGGTTCGGCCCCGGGAAGCGCACGGTCCGCCCCCGAGGCTTGATCGGCTCGGCGCACCCCATGCAGCAGCCCTCCGGCACGATGAGCGGGATGCCGCCGCTGTTCTCGGGCCAGCGGGGGCCGCCCTCCCAGCGGTACTCCCCGTGGTGGCAGGGCGGCAGCTCGCCGCAGGCGCGGCAGACGGCGTAGTGCTCCGGGAGGACCTGCCAGTCGTGACTGGCGGGGGCGCACCAGTGCTTGGGCGTGGACCGGGGCAGGTTCTCGTTGCGCAGGACCAGGATCACCGGACGCTTGTAGAATTCGGAGCGCTCCGGCGCCGGCTTGACCATCTGGTTGTTGGCCCGCCGCAGTTCGTTGGCGTGCCACCACAGCTCCACGTGGTCGCGCCACGCCTTCTCGTAGGACTCCGGCCACCGGTCGCCCGAGTAGGCGTTGATCTCCAGGATCCGCCATGCCTGCCGGTCGAGTACCACGATGGAGCCGGCCCGCAGTCGCAGATGTGTTCCGTTGTCACCCTCGTCCGGCCAGTCGTGCCGGCCGATACGGGTGGGCTGGTCTGGGAGCCACCTGCGAACCTGCATGTCACGCTCCTCGGCAAAGAAACTTCATAGTTTCAACTGGGGCAGTGGGGAACATTCTGAACAATTTGGTCGTCCGCTTCGGTGTAGACACGCGCACGCTGTTGACCGATGGCGACCGGAAACGCTTTCGTACCGCCGCTTCCTTTCGGAAACACCCCCGCGACCGGGCATTTTCGCCCCCAGGGCCCGCCCGGGGCCCGCCTCCGCCGAGCGCCGGGGCGGCGGCCTCGTACCCGGTCGTCCGACTCCGACGCTCACCCGTACGTGTGGTGATGCTCCGGTTGCCGCCACCCCGTACGTGTGCATCCCTCCGCGTACCCGTCACCGACCGCCGCGCGCCCGCGCGTTCGGTGGACCACGCCCCCACCGGACGACCCGGGGCCGGTAGTCTGTACCCGCTCCGCCCCGACGGGCGGCACGAGGTGGGTTGCCCGAGCGGCCTAAGGGAACGGTCTTGAAAACCGTCGTGGCGCAAGTCACCGTGGGTTCAAATCCCACACCCACCGCGGTGGCGAACGGCCCCCGACCAGGCATGACGGTCGGGGGCCGTCGTTCTGGGGGAGCCCGCGGACACGCTCCGCACGGCCGGGGCGCGCGGTGACCGCCGGCGTCCTCGGCCGCGTCGGCCTCGCCCCGAAGCCCCCGAGAGGGCGCACCGCGCGCGCCCGGCGCGCCGCAAGGGCTCCCTCGCCCCGGTCAGGGGTGGTGGCCCGTCATGCGGGCCGCCGACGCGACGGTCGTGCGTGCCTCGCGTTCCGTGAGCCCGGTCTCCCGGGCCGCCTCGACCAGGTGGTCCGCCAGTGCGGCGCCGATGCCGTCCTCGTAGGCGCGGCAGGCCGCCCAGAACAGGCGGGTGTTGCGCTGGCCCTCGTGCGCCGCGAGGACGAACTGCACGAGGCCCCGGCCGTGCGCGTCGGTGGTCGCGTGGGCGTGCTGGTGGGCGCGGGGCGGGGGGAGCAGGAGGCGCAGCAGCGCGGGCGGGCAGGCGGCGGGCGCGAGGTGGGCCGTGCCGGGTGCGGCGGCGTAGGTGCCGTGCCGGGTGCGGGAGCCGGGACCGACGAGGTAGCCGCCGGCGCCGCGGATGTCGATGCCGGGGGCGAGACGGCCGGCCGAGTTGGGGACGACGGCGTCGGGCGGGCCGGTCAGCCAGAGGTGGCGGCCTCCGCTGGGGGTCAGGACGACCACCGTGGGCGGGATGGTGAACAGGTGGCGCAGGGCCAGCTCGCGCAGGGCGGCCGTGGAGTCCGTGTCCCCTTTCGTGTCCAGGTCCACGCCGATGAGGTGATGCGGCGGCAGCCCGCAGGCGATGCCGTAGCCCGTGGCCCAGGGGGCCGCGGCGAACAGTTCGCGGATGCGGGAGGGGTCGGTGGAGGCGTCGTGGACGCCGTGGCCGAAGCGGCCGCACTCGCCGTGGCAGCGGAGGGGGGCCGGGTCGTCGCGGTGGGGGGAGCGCAGGGCCGGGAGCTTCGTCGGGGACAGGGGGATGACCGCCAGTCCGCGTTCGGCGGCGGACAGGGCGTGGGCGAGGGCCAGCGTCGTGGCCCGCCGGTCGATGGTGGCCATGACTTCATTTTCGTACGCGCGTTCGATAAAGGGAAGGGTGCCCGCATGCGACGCGCCGGGGGTGGAGGGGCGGAGGGGGAAAGCGGCGGAACGCTTCACCTCTTGTGGCGCTTGATGCGGAACCGTCCGCACCGACCGGGGTGCGGCGTAAGGGTGGCGAAGGGGTTTATCGGCTTGTCCTCACGCTTGAGGGCGAATCGGGGCCTCCCGGGTGGTTCGCCGGGGAGCGGTGGGCAAGTCTGATCACGCGACGTCGTGCACAGCGTCGGGGCGGTCGGCCAACTGCCTTGGCACACAGGCTGGTTCACAAGTGCTGGTACTTCTCGCGTTGTCGGCAGGAAGCCGGTGCGCACCGTGTTCTGGAGGAACTACATGGCAAGCATCCGTACCGCTCGCGTCATCGCCGCCGTCGCCGCGCTCCCGCTGGCCGTCGCCCTCTTCGGCGGCGCGGCGACGGCGGACAACGGCGCCCTCGCGGACGACGGATCGAATGCGACCTCCGCGGAGGCCTTCGCGGGCATCGTCGGCAGCGGCGTCGGCGACGACAACAGCGGCAACTCGTCCACCACGCAGCAGCAGGCGGTCGGCCCGGGCGCCTCGAACCAGAACAACACCGCGCAGGTCGACGGCTCCGCGTTCACCGCCGTCAACCAGGGCAACGAGAACGTGGCCGTCAGCTTCCCCCCGCTGTGGTGGTGAGCTGAGGGGCCGGTGCGGGCGCTCCGGCGCCGGCCCCCGGTCTCCGTACGGGTGTGCTTCACGGGGTCGCACGACGTCCGGGCGGTGGTGCTCCGGTGCCACCGCCCGGACGTTCCTCCCCGCCGGGCCCCGCGGGAGCCGGGGGTCCCCCAGGGGCGAACCCGCAGTACTCCCCGCCCCCTCCTCCACCCAGAGGAGGTGCAGCCGGCCCCACCCCTACAACCTGAGGCGGACTCCGCTTCGGGACCTGCGGCCGATCCGCCGCGCACCCCTTCGCTCATAGCGTTGAGTCATGACCGCACCCGTCTGCACCAGCGCTTCGAACGCCGCCACGGCAGTGGCGCAGACCTTCCCGTACCCGTCGTTCTCGTCGTACGTGAAGGACCGCCGGCCGGTGCTGCTGCGTACCGCCCGGTCCCTGACCGCGAACCCGAGCGACGCGGAGGACCTGCTGCAGACCGCGCTCACCAAGACGTACGCGGCCTGGGAGCGCATCGAGGACCACCGCGCCCTGGACGGCTACGTGCGCCGGGCGCTGGTGAACACGCGGACGTCGCAGTGGCGCAAGCGCAAGGTCGACGAGTTCGCGTGCGACGAGATGCCCGAGCCGGAGCCCGAGCCCGGCGGGGACGACCCGGCGGAACGGCAGGCGCTGCGCGACGCGATGTGGCGGGCCGTCATGAAGCTGCCGGCCCGGCAGCGGGCGATGGTCGTCCTCAGGTACTACGAGGACCTCAGTGAAGCCCGGACGGCCGAGGTCCTCGGAGTTTCCGTGGGCACGGTGAAGTCGGCGGTGTCCCGCGCACTCGGCAAGCTCCGCGAGGACCCTGAGCTGGGGTTCGTCGGGTGACGGGCGGCCCCGTGGCACCGCGGCGGGCGGGCCTGCCGGGCCGCGGGCACTGATCGATCACCCGGGAGCAGTGACATACCGCGCGGTATGTGCGCAGAATCAGCGCAACCCTTGCCGCCGCGTAGGCAATGTCGCCCCGGGAGGACACCGTGCTGAGCACGATGCAGGACGTACCGCTGCTGATATCGAGGATCCTGACCCACGGGTCGACGATCCACGGCAGCTCGCAGGTGACCACCTGGACCGGTGAGGAGGGGCCGCACCGCCGCTCCTTCGCCGAGATCGGCGCCCGCGCCGCCCAGCTGGCGCACGCCCTGCGCGAGGACCTCGCCGTCGGCGACGACGAGCGCGTGGCGACCCTCATGTGGAACAACGCCGAGCACGTCGAGGCCTACTTCGCGATCCCCTCCATGGGCGCGGTCCTCCACACCCTCAACCTCCGCCTCCCGGCCGAGCAGCTGGCCTGGATCGTGAACCACGCCGCCGACCGGGTCGTGATCGCCAACGGTTCGCTCGTCCCCCTCCTCGCCCCCCTGCTGCCGCACCTGAAGACGGTCGAGCACGTCGTCGTCACCGGCCCCGGTGACCGCTCCCCGCTGGACGGGACCTCCGTCCAGGTGCACGAGTACGAGGACCTGATCGCCGGGAAGCCCACCGCGTACGACTGGCCCGAGCTGGACGAACGGGCCGCCGCCGCCATGTGCTACACCTCCGGCACCACCGGCGACCCCAAGGGCGTGGTCTACAGCCACCGCTCCGTCTACCTGCACTCCATGCAGGTCAACATGGCCCAGTCGATGGGCCTGACCGACCAGGACACCTCGCTGGTCGTGGTCCCCCAGTTCCACGTCAACGCCTGGGGACTGCCGCACGCCACCTTCATGACCGGCGTCAACATGCTGATGCCGGACCGGTTCCTGCAGCCCGCGCCGCTCGCCGCGATGATCGAGGGCGAGCGGCCGACGCACGCCGCCGCCGTCCCCACCATCTGGCAGGGCCTGCTCGCCGAGCTGACCGCGCGGCCCCGGGACGTCTCCTCGCTCACCCAGGTCACTATCGGCGGCTCCGCGTGTCCGCCGTCCCTGATGGAGGCGTTCGACGCGCTCGGCATGCGGGTCTGCCACGCCTGGGGCATGACGGAGACCTCGCCGCTCGGCACGGTCGCCCGGCCGCCGGCCCACGCGGTCGGCACCCCGGAGGAGTTCGCGTACCGCCTCACCCAGGGGCGCTTCCCGGCCGGGGTCGAGGCCCGCCTCACCGGGCCCGGCGGCGAGCGCCTGCCCTGGGACGGCGAGTCCGCCGGCGAGCTGGAGGTCCGCGGCAACTGGATCGCCGGCGCCTACTACAACGGCCCGGAGGCCGAACCGCTGCGTCCCGCCGACAAGTTCAGCGAGGACGGCTGGCTGAAGACGGGCGACGTCGGCACCATCTCCCCCGACGGCTTCCTCACCCTCACCGACCGCGCCAAGGACGTCATCAAGTCCGGCGGCGAGTGGATCTCCTCCGTCGAGCTGGAGAACGCCCTGATGTCCCACCCGGACGTCGCCGAGGCCGCCGTCGTCGCCGTCCCCGACGACAAGTGGGGCGAGCGTCCCCTGGCCACCGTCGTCCTCAAGGAGGGCGCGAGCGTCGGCTTCGAGGAGCTGCGCACCTTCCTCGCGGAGGACGGCAAGATCGCCAAGTGGCAGCTCCCGGAGCGCTGGACGGTCATCGGGGCGGTGCCGAAGACGAGCGTCGGCAAGTTCGACAAGAAGGTGCTGCGCAGGCAGTACGCCGAGGGCGGGCTGGACGTCACCCGGCTCTGACCTCCGGGTACGAAGGCGCGGAGGCCGGGCGGCACCCACCGCCCGGCCTCCGCGCCCACCGCTCGCGGGGCCGGGCCGACGGCGTCAGTTGGTCCCGATCCGCGCGAGCAGCTCGACGATCCGGGACTGCACCTCACCGCTGGTGGACCGCTCCGCCAGGAACAGCACGGTCTCGCCGGACGCCAGCCGCGGCAGGTCGGCCTGGTCGACGGCGGCGGTGTAGACGACGAGCGGGGTGCGGTTGAGCCGGCCGTTCGCACGCAGCCAGTCGACGATCCCGGCGAATCCCTCCTGGCGCCGGTGGACCCGCATCAGGTCCATCACGACCAGGTTCGGCCGGAACTGGCCCGCCAGCGTCACCGCGTCGGCGTCGCTCGCCGCCCGCGCCACCTGCATCCCCCGTCGCTCCAGCGCCGAGGTCAGCGCCAGCGCGATCTCCGCGTGCTCCTCGATCAGCAGGACGCGCGGCGGGTGCTGCTCGCTGTCCCGGGGCGCGAGCGCCTTCAGCAGCACGGCGGGGTCGGCGCCGTAGGCGGCGTCGCGCGAGGCCTGCCCCAGCCCGGCCGTGACCAGCACCGGCACCTCGGCCGCGACGGCCGCCTGCCGCAGCGACTGGAGCGCCGTACGCGTGATCGGTCCGGTCAGCGGGTCCACGAACAGCGCGGCGGGGAACGCCGCCATCTGCGCGTCCACCTCCTCGCGCGAGTGCACGATCACCGGCCGGTAGCCGCGGTCGCTGAGCGCCTGCTGCGTGGAGACGTCCGGCGCGGGCCACACCAGCAGCCGGCGCGGGTTGTCCAGCGGCTCCGGGGGCAGCTCGTCGTCCATGGGCTGCGGACGCGGCGGGTCCGCCACCTCCACGGCTCCGCCGGGCCCGTCCAGCGGTTCGGGTCCCTCGGCGGCGTTCCGGTCCGGCGCCCCTATGGCGTACGACCGTCCCGCGCCCTCGGTCGTCGGCGCGAGCCGGGGCTGGCCGCCGCCCGGGGACGGCTGCTCCTGCCCCGGGGAGGACGGGGCCTTGGACTGTGCGGGCAAGGGCGGCTGTTCCGGGCGCGCCGTGGCCGCCGGGTCGGGCGGGGTGCCCAGCTTGCGGCGCCGGCCGGAACCGCCCGGCTGGTGCGGCGGCGGCGTGGGCGACGACTGCTGCACCTGGAACGCCTGCCGGTTGAACGGCACGCCCTGTCCGAGCGTGCGCACGCTGATCGCCCGGCCCTGGGTGGAGTCCGGATCGACCGGAGCGGAGGCTTCCGCAGGCAGGGGCTGGGCCACGCGCGGCGTGTTCTCCGGCGGCAGCGGGGTGCCCCGGCTCGGCGTGACGGCGGGCAGGCCCCGCGGGGCCGCCGGGGCCGTGGGGGCCGCCGGGGCGGGCGCGCCGGTGGTGTCCGGGGCGGTCGAGGGCGTCGCGCCGTCCATGTCTCCGGGCGGCACGGGGGTTCCCGCGCCCGGGGTCTCGGCGGCGGCGGGCCACGGCTGCGGGGCCGGGGCCGGGGCGGCCGGGGCCTGCGTGCCGACGGGGGGACCGACGGCCTCCGGTGCGGCGGGCGCGGGGGCGGAGGGCTCGGTGCCCGCCGCGGGCACGGTGGACGGGACGGGGTCCACGGGCTGCGCGGGTCCGGCCGGCTGGTCGGGCCCTTGGGGCTGGACGGGTCCGGCGGGCCGCGCCGGTCCGGTGGGCGCGGTGGGCCGCTGCGCGGTCTCCTGCGGTGCGGGCACGCCCTGACCGGCGGCGCCGCCCTGCGGGGGGACGACGGCACTCCGCCGGGGCACGGGCGCTCCCTGCACCGGGCCGCCCTGGGCGGGAATGCCGTGGGCCTGCGCCGTCCGCGCGGCCTGTGCCGCCTGTGCCGACGGGGCGCTGACGGCCCGGCGACGGCGCCCCGTCGGCGCCTCGGCCGGGTGCGGCTGCGGCGGAGTGTGGTCGTCGGCCTGGTCGTGCGGCACGGCGTCGTGCCGGCCGTCGTCGATCAGGGCGTCGCCGGAAGCAGCCGGGCCGGGCACCGGGGCCTGCCCCGCGGCCACGTCCCCCACGGGGCCTGCCGCCTCGGCCGCACCGTCCGCCGCGCCGCTCGCCTCCGGCACACCGCCGGACGGCCGGTCGGCCTCGGCGGGCGGCAGGGCGAACACCTGACGCGGTGCCGCCTCCTGCGCGGCGGCGCGCTCGTTCGCGGAGGCCAGGGCACGCCGCCGGCGCCCGGTCGGCCTCGACGCGTCGTCCGGGTCCGACTCGCCGGCCTGCGCGGGCAGCGCCGCGGGCAGCGCGTACTGCTCCTCCCCGGCCCGCCGGGCACGCCGCCCGGTGGGTGCGGGCAGGGCCTGCGGGGAGCCGGGCACGCCCTGCGGCGGCACGGTTCCGCCCAGGCCGGTGTTGGAGGCCGCCGCGTCCCCGGTGTGCTCGGCGGCCATGACGACGGCGCCCTCGGAGACGCCGGCGGACGCCGGCCCGGGCCGGGCGTCGTCCGCGTCCTCCGCGGGCCGCCCCCGCCGGCGCCCGGTACCGCCGGACCCCTCGGCCGACGACGCCTGTGCCGGCAGGGGGAGGGCGGCCGGTGCCGGCTCCTGGGCCGCACGCCGCCTGCGCCGCCCGGTCGGCGTGCCGCCCTCCGCCTCGGGGCCGGCGGTGCCGTCGGCGTCCTCGGCGGACGGGTCCTCGGCGTCGCTCTCCAGGAAGGAGTCGACGGACGGCCGCCGGGCCCGTCGCCGCCCGCCGTCGGCGGGATCCTGAGCGGCCGGCTCCTCCTGGGTCTCCTCCGCGTCGGCGGCCGGGTCCTCGGCCGCGACGGCTCCCGCCCCACCCCCGATCGGCACCTCCAGGACGTACGCGCTGCCGCTCATGCCCGGCACCTCGTGCGTCTGCAGCACGCCGCCGTGCGCCCGGACGATCCCGCGCACGATCGGCTCGTGCACCGGGTCTCCCCCGGCGTACGGTCCGCGCACCTCGATCCGTACGACCTCGCCGCGCTGCGCCGCCGCCACGACGACGGTGTTGTCCAGGTAACCGCCCGTCGACACCGGTGTGTTGCCGGTCGCGTCGACGCCCGCGACGTCCGCGACGAGGTGCGCCAGCGCGGTGGCCAGCAGCCGGGGGTCGACCTCGGCCTCGATGGGCGGCGCGTGCACGGCGAACTGCACCCGTCCCGGGCCGACCAGCTCGACGGCCCCGTCGACACCGGCGGCGACGACGGCGTCCAGCATCACCTTCGTACGGGAGACCTTCTCGCTCCCGACGTCGAGGCGCTGGTAGCCGAGGACGTTGTCGATGAGGGTGGTGATCCGCGTGTACCCGGCCGACAGGTGGTGCAGCACCTGATTGGCCTCGGGCCACAGCTGCCCGGCGTCGTCGGAGGCCAGCGCGGCCAGCTCCTGGCGCAGCTCCTCCAACGGGCCGCGCAGGGAGGTCCCGAGGAGGGTGAGCAGCTGCTCGTGCCGGGCGGCGAGCGCCTCGTACCGGTCCTTCTCCCGCTCACCGAGCGCGGCGTAGCGGTCCTCGTTCGCGGCGAGTTCCTCCGCGTGCTTCTCGCGCAGTTCCTCCAGCTCGGTCACGTGCTGCTGGCGCAGCGCGGTCAGCTCGGAGGCGTGCTCCTCGGAGAGCCGCTCCAGCTCCTCGGCGTGCCGCTTCTCCGCCTCCTCGTGCTCCTTGACGAGGGCGTCGTACGGCCGCCGGTCGGTGAAGGTCATCACGGCGCCGACGAGCTGGTCGCCGTCGCGCACGGGCGCGGTCGTCAGGTCGACCGGCAGCTTGTCGCCGCTCTTGGAGTACAGCACCTGCCCGCGCACCCGGTGCTTGCGACCGGAGCGCAGGGTGTCGGCGAGCGGGGACTCGTCGTACGGGAAGGGGGAGCCGTCGGCGCGCGAGTGCAGGACGAGGGTGTGCAGCTCACGGCCGCCGAGGTCGCTGGCGCGGTAGCCCAGGATCTGGGCGGCGGCCGGATTGACGAGGACGATGCGCCCGTCGGTGTCCGTGCCCACGACGCCCTCGGAGGCGGCCCGCAGGATCATCTCGGTCTGCCGCTGCGAACGCGCCAGCTCGGCCTCGGTGTCGACGGTGCCGGTCAGGTCGCGGACGACGAGCATCAGCAGCTCGTCGCCGGTGTAGCCGTAGCCGTCGTAGGCCTGCTGCCCGTTCTCCAGGTTGGCGCTGGCGACCTCGACGGGGAACTCGGTGCCGTCCGTGCGCCGGGCGACCATCCGCGTCGGCTTGGTCCGCGCCCGCGGGTCGATGTGGTCCGGCCGCCGCATGGACCCGGGGATGAGCCGCGAGTCGAACTGCGGCAGCAGGTCCAGCAGGCCGCGTCCGACCAGCGCGGTGCCCGGCGCCTCGAAGGCCTCCAGCGCGATGGAGTTCGCGTTGACGACGGTGCCGTTGGCGTTGACCAGGACCAACGCGTCGGGCAGGGCGTCCAGTATGGCTGCGAGGCGAGCAGCGCCTCGGGATGGCCTGCTGCTCACGAGACGCTTCCCTCCTGTTACCGCACTTGCCGACCGCCCGGGCCATCTTGCCAACCGGCCCGCAACGTGTCACGCGAGGGAGTCTAAGCGCTGGGGGCCGGTCGGGGGCGCGGGATGGGAGGGAGGTCGCACGAGGAAGTGACGCAGAACGTGTGACCGAGGGCCGCCCCGGCCGGTGCCGGTGTCCGGGCCCGGCCCGGAACCGGAGGCTCCGGCCGGGTGCCGGACCGGCTACGCCCCCTCGGGCGCCCGCAGATCGGGCAGCAACGGCACCATGCGGTTCCAGCGGGAGACCTGGCAGCCGTTGCTCCGGTCGAAGCGGGCGTCGACGGGACGGCCGGCCCAGACGCCGGTGACGTGCGCGGTGGCCGGCCCGCCGTACTGCAGGGTGCAGACGCCGCCCTCCGCGGCCGGCGCGAAGGTGTCCTGCCCCCAGCGCGTGCCCCGGTCGAGCACGGCACAGGCGCCGGCCGGATCGGGATGGCTGCCGCCGTCGGGGTGGCAGTACAGCTCGTACGTCCCGTCCGCCCCCGCGCCGGCGTCCCGGACGGTGACCGTCAGGTGATCACCGGCCCGGTCCTCGTCGCGGACCGGCGGCGGCATCAGCGTGCCCGCGCCCGTACCGGCGCGGGGGACGGTGTCGGCGTACGCGGCCGCGGGCACGGCGGCCAGGGGGACGAGGGCGGCGACGGACACGGCGGCCGCGCCGAGAAGGCGGGCGGCGGTGAGACGGGTGATCGGCAGCATGACCTGACCAACGCCCCACCGGGCCGGACGTTGCGCGGCCGCGCCGTAAGGGCTTTGCCCTGCGGCCCGCCTGCCTAGTACCGTGGGGGTCGATTGGTGACAGCGCGCTCGACTGTGTCATCATCGGCACGCGCCACTCGCGCTCGCACGTGAGGGGTGATGTTGTCTGGAGGCGTCGCCTAGTCCGGTCTATGGCGCCGCACTGCTAATGCGGTTTGGGTCTTAAAGCCCATCGAGGGTTCAAATCCCTCCGCCTCCGCACATGACCGACGAAGCCCCGGCCCTTGCGGCCGGGGCTTCGTCGTCGTCCGGTTCCTGCTGTCTTCCTGTTGCCTTCCTGCTGCGGTCCCGCCGCCTCCCTGCTGCTGCCCCGCTGCGCCTGTGATGGCGTTTCCGCAGGTCAGAAGGGGTGCGGCTATCGGATTTCACATGACGGCGGCAGTCATGTAATGTTCTTCCTGTCGCCGCGAGCGGGCCGAAAGGACCGGGAGCGGCGGGAAAACAGAAAAGACAAGCACTCGTAGCTTAACGGATAGAGCATCTGACTACGGATCAGAAGGTTGCAGGTTCGAATCCTGCCGAGTGCACACAGAGCGAAGGCCCCGGAGCGATCCGGGGCCTTCGGCGTTCCCCGGCGGTGCTGCCGGGGTCGGGTCCGGGTCCTGCGGGAGATTTCCCAGGACCCGGACCCTTCACTGTTCGGGGATCAGATGGTGTCCGCGGCCCTGCGGCGGCGTACGGCGAAGACCGTGCCGGCGCCGAGGGCGGCGGTGAGGGCGCTTGTGAGGGCGAGCGTCGTCGTGGAGGACGCTCCGGTCGCGGCGAGGCTGCCGCCCGTGCTCGTGCTCGTGCTCGTGCTCGTGCTCGTGCCCGTGACCACCGCCTGCTCGGACGTGCCGCCCTGAGTCGAGGTGCCCGTACCCGTACCCGTGCCCGTGCCCGGGTCCGTGCCGGGCTTCGCGGTGTCCGGACGCTTGTCGTCGTTCTCCCCGGGGCTGCCGGGCTGGGCCTCGTCGACCGTGCCGGGCTCGCTGCCCGCGGGCAGGAGCGCGAAGTCGTAGCGCTTCATCGGACCCAGGACGCAGGGGTTGTACGCGTCGGAGGCGTCACTCGCGAACAGGGCGAAGGCGTCGGCGGCCTGGGCCTGGGAGTCGACCTTCATCCGCAGCTTCACGTCGCTCTGCTCGCCCGGCTTCATGACGTCCACGCGCGCGATGTGCACCGGCCCGTCGTCGGAAAGGGGCTGCCAGTCCGAACCGTTGGACCACTCCACCTCCAATGGGTTCTTCCCCTCCTTCTGTTCGCTCTCCAGGTGGATGAAGGCCAGGGGGTCCACCGTCAGCGTGCGCGCGGTGCCGTTGGTCACGCGGAGGGTGAAGTCGACGGTGCTGCCGGCGACGACCTTGGACGGCAGTCCCACCGCGAGCGAGGTCAGCCCCTTCTCGCGGACGCACTCCTTGGCGGTGGCGAGCGCCGCCGCGGCGGCTTCCTTGGCCTTGAGGGCCTTGTCGCGGGTGTCCTGGAGGACGCTGTACTCGCGGACGGCCGCCACCCTGGCGTCGTCCAGCGCGGTCTGGGCCGCCTCGGCCGCCGCGTCGGCCTTCTGCTGGGCCTCGACGGCCTTCGTCAGATCGGCCTCGGCGGTTTCGAGGGCTTTCTGCGCCTCGGCCTTTTCGGTGTCGTTCTCGGCCGCTCCGAGTGCGGCCTCGGCGTCCGCGACGGCCTGCTCGGCGGCGGTTTTGGCGTCCGCCGCGTCCTTGGCCGCCTTGTTCGCGGTGATCGTGGCCGCCTTGAGCGGGTGGGTGTCGGAATACAGGGCGGCCAGGGTGGCCTCGAGCTCCTTCCGACCCTCCTCTGCGGCGGTGACGGCCTCTTCGTACGCCTTCTTCGTGTCGGTGGCGGCCTTCACCAACTCCGCGTAGGTCGGCTGGTTCTGCGTCTGCGCCATGGGCGTTCCGGCGGCGAGTGCCGGCGTGGCGGCGAAGAGCGCGACGGGCGCGGCCACCGCGACGGCGGCGGCCACGGCGAGGGAACGGCGAAGCTTCACTGAGGACCTTTCCTGCTGGCCTGGTGAAAGAGGGAAAGTAATGGCCGCTGCGAATCGCGCAGCATGGCCAGAATGCCGACGAGTTTATAGGGAACGTAAAATACGGGCTTCTCTTTTCCTGATTCTCCTTTCTCGGTGGCAGGTATTCGCCGGGATAAAATGGACGGACGGGGGCGGTTGTTCCGGACGGCCGTATTTTTCTGTGACTCATGTCACGCGCCCTGTGTTGTCGGTGCCGGCTCGTACGCTCGGGGTGATGGCACAGGCGTGGAAGTGCGCGGGGCTGCGGTGGGTGGCGGGCGGTCCTGTGCTGACGTGGGTCGGTGGGCGGCGCAGTGCGCTGACCCGGGGGCGGCGGGTGTCCTTCGGGGTCGCGGCAGGCAGTGTGCGGACGTGTGCCGGGGCGCGGGGGCACGCGTGTCCGGCCGGGGTGGCCGTGCCGGGGCGGAGCACGGGGGCGCGGTGCGAGGAGTGCGCGCGGCTGGACCGGGCGCACTCGGTGGCCGCGGACACGATCGCCGACGATCCGCGGCCGTACCGGGTGTACCTGGCGTGGTTCGGGCCGGGGCTCGTCAAGGTGGGGATCACCGGGGTGGAGAGGGGGTCGGCTCGGCTGCTGGAGCAGGGGGCCGTGTGTTTCAGCTGGCTGGGGACCGGTCCGTTGATGGCCGCACGGCGGACCGAGGAGCTGCTGCGGGCCGCGCTGCGGGTGCCCGACCGCATCCCGTACGCCCGGAAGCGGGCGGTGCGGGCCATGTTGCCGGCGACGGAGGAGGAGCGGGCGGCGGAGATCGCCGAACTGCACGGACGGGCGGTGGCGCTCGGGGGTTGGCCGGAGTCGCTGACGCCGGAGCCGTTCCAGGGCGTCGATCACGTGCGGGCGTTCGGGCTCGCGGAGGGGGGCCGGGGGCCGGGAGCCGTGGGGGAGGTGGTCGAGCTGGTGGCGGGAGGCGCGGTCGGGGGCGAGCTGGTGGCGGTCGCCGGGCCGGACCTGCACCTGGCGACGGAGCGGGGGGTCGTCGTGCTCGACACGCGGCTGATGACGGGGTGGGAGCTGGTGGCCGCCGAGGGGGACCGGTGCGGCGTTCCCGTGCGGGGGTTCGAGGGGGCCGCCGGCGTTCAGGACGGGCTTTTCTGATCCGGTGCCCTCTTCGGCCGGGAGGTGGACCCCGCCCGGCTCCCGGGGAGATCGTGGGCCGCATGAGTGATCACCGCATCGCACCGGGGGCCGGTCCCGAGGAGGCCCGGCACGTCCGCGGCTTCTGGGAGGGGCTGGGGCTGCCCGGCCTCGTCGACGTGCACACGCACTTCATGCCCGAGCGGGTGCTGCGCAAGGTCTGGGGGTACTTCGACGCGCTCGGTCCGCTGACCGGCGGGGTGGAGTGGCCGATCACCTACCGGCGGGAGGAAGAGGAGCGGACGGCACTGCTCCGGGAGTTCGGCGTGCGGGCCTTCACCGCCATGCTGTACCCGCACAAACCGGGCATGGCGCAGTGGCTGAACGACTGGGCGGCGGACTTCGCCCGCCGGACACCCGACTGCCTGCACACCTCCACCCTCTTCCCGGAGCCCGGCGTCGAGGCGTACGCCGGCCGGGCCGTCGAGGCGGGGGCGCGGGTCTTCAAGGCGCACGTGCAGGTGGGCGCGTACGATCCGGCCGACGAGCTGCTCGACGGGGCCTGGGGGCTGCTCGCCGACGCGGGGGTCCCGGTGGTGATCCACTGCGGTTCCGGGCCCGCGCCGGGCAAGCACACCGGGCCCGGGCCGATCGCGCGGGTGCTGGCGAGGCACCCCCGGCTGCGGCTGGTCGTCGCGCACATGGGCATGCCCGAGTACGAGGACTTCCTGGACCTCGCCGAGCGGTACGGGGAGGTGCGGCTGGACACGACCATGGCGTTCACCGACTTCAGCGAGCGTCTGGCCCCCTTCCCCCGGCGGGCCCTGCCCCGGCTGGCGGACCTCGGCGACCGCGTCCTGCTCGGGTCGGACTTCCCCAACATCCCGTATCCCTACCTGCACCAGCTGCGCGCGCTGGAGCGGCTGGAGCTGGGGGACGCGTGGCTGCGGGGCGTGTGCCACGACAACGCGGCCCGGCTGTTCGGGCCGGCCGAGGGCTGACGCGGGGCCGGCCCGGGGCCGGCCCGGGGACGGCAGGCGGCAGGCCGGTCGCCGTCCGGTCGCCGGCCTGCGGCGTGCCCGAGGGGTTCCTGAGAGGTCCCTGTGGGTTTCTCAGAGAAATCACAGCCCGGGGAAAGGGTGTTCTCAGAGCGCCCCGACATCGTGTCCGGTATGACCACGACCTCGCCCCAGGGGCGCACCGAACTGCTGAGGCCGGACGGGAGCCCCGTCCGGGTGCTTGTGGTGGACGACGAGGTGTCCATCACCGAACTGCTGTCCATGGCCCTGCGCTACGAGGGCTGGCAGATCCGCAGCGCCGGTGACGGACACGGCGCCGTCCAGGCGGCGCGCGAGTTCCGTCCCGACGCCGTCGTCCTGGACATGATGCTGCCCGACATGGACGGGCTGAGCGTGCTGGGGCGGCTGCGCCGCGACCTGCCGGACGTGCCGGTGCTCTTCCTGACCGCCAAGGACGCGGTCGAGGACCGTATCGCCGGGCTGACCGCGGGCGGGGACGACTACGTGACCAAGCCGTTCAGCCTGGAGGAGGTCGTCGCCCGGCTGCGCGGCCTGATCCGCCGCTCGGGCGCCGCCGACCGGCGCTCCGACTCCGTCCTCGTCGTCGGCGACCTCATCCTCGACGAGGACAGCCACGAGGTCACCCGCGGCGGCGACGGCATCCACCTCACCGCCACCGAGTTCGAACTGCTGCGCTTCCTGATGCGCAATCCGCGGCGCGTGCTCAGCAAGGCGCAGATCCTGGACCGGGTCTGGTCCTACGACTTCGGCGGGCAGGCCAACGTGGTCGAGCTGTACATCTCCTACCTGCGCCGGAAGATCGACGCCGGGCGCGAGCCGATGATCCACACCCGGCGCGGCGCCGGCTACCTGATCAAGCCCGCCGTGTCATGAGCCGACGGCGACGGCCGCGGCCGCGGACCCTGCGGACGCGGCTCGTCGTCGCGTCGGTGGCGTTGATCGCGGTGGTGTGCGCGGTGATCGGCACGGTGACGACGGTGGCGCTGCGGTCGCACCTGTACGAGCAACTGGACGGGCAGGTGCGCGAGGTCGTGGCACGGGTGTCCGGATTCGGGCCGCCCAAGGACCCCGAGGCCGGCGTCGTGGGCCCGCAGCGGATGGACCTCGACGCGTTCGTCACGCACGGGGGGCCGCAGCCGCGGGGCACGATCGTCGCCGAGGTGCGGGGCGGTGCCGTCGTCGACGCCAAGTACGGCAGGAAGGACGACGAGAGCACCGACCTCAGCCGGACGACGGCGGTCTCCCTCAGCGAGGCGCAGCGGGCCGCGCTGGCCTCCGTGCCCCGGGACGGCGACGCGCACGGCGTCGGGATCCCCGGTCTCGGCGACTACCGCGTGGAGTACCGCGACGGCTACTACGCCGCCCTCCCGACCTCCGACGTCACCGGCACCATCAGCACCCTGGTCCTCGTGGAGGCCAGCGTCACCGCCGCCGGTCTCGTCGCCGCGTCCCTCGCGGGCACCGTCATCGTCGGCGTCGCCACCCGGCCCCTGCGCAGGGTCGCCGCCACCGCCACCCGCGTCTCCGAACTGCCGCTGCACGCGGGCGAGGTGAACCTCGACGAACGCGTCCCGGAGTCCGAGTGCGACCCGCACACCGAGGTCGGCCGGGTCGGCGCCGCGCTCAACCGGATGCTGGACCACGTGCACGGGGCCCTGCACGCACGGCAGGAGAGCGAGACGCGGGTACGGCGGTTCGTCGCGGACGCCAGCCACGAACTGCGCACGCCGCTCGCCTCCATCCGCGGATACGCCGAACTCACCCGCCGGGGACGCGAACAGGTCGGTCCCGACACCCGGCACGCGCTGGGCCGCATCGAGTCCGAGGCGGGGCGCATGACCCTGCTGGTCGAGGACCTGCTGCTGCTCGCCCGCCTGGACGCCGGACGGCCGTTGCGGTTCGAGCGGACCGACCTCGTCCCGCTCGTCGTGGACACCGTCAGCGACGCCCGCGCGGCCGGCCTCGACCACGTCTGGCGGCTCGACCTGCCCGACGAGCCGGCGCCGGTGCCGGCGGACGCCGCCCGGCTCCAGCAGGTGCTGGTCAACCTGCTGGCCAACGCCCGCACCCACACCCCGCCCGGCACGACCGTCACCGCACGGGTGCGGCACCGCGGGTCCTGGCTGTGCGTGGACGTCGAGGACGACGGGCCGGGTATCCCGCCCGCGCTGCTGCCGCACGTCTTCGAACGCTTCGCGCGCGGTGACTCCGCGCGGTCCCGGGCGACCGGCTCGACGGGTCTCGGGCTCGCCATCGTGCAGGCCGTGACGACCGCGCACGGCGGCGGTGTGACCGTCGACAGCGTGCCGGGACGGACGGTCTTCACCGTGCACCTGCCCGCGCTGCCCGCGCTGCCCGCGCTGCCCGCGCTCACCGCGCAGCCCGTCCCGTCCGTCCCGCCCGCTCCGCCCGTCCCGTCCGTCCCGTCCGTCCCGCCCGCTCCGCCCGTGCCGTCCGTGCGGGACAGCGCGGGACCGCACTCACAGGTTCGGCACAGCCTCACCACACGGACGCGACAGGGGAGTTGAGGAGAGTCGGTCCCATGCGAACCGACTCTTCTCCCGGCTCCCTGCCGGCGCGGGAGCACCTCCCGGCCGCAGGAGCCGGTACGCCTGTCCTGGACGTAGTGGTCCCCGTATACAACGAGGAGAAGGACCTGCGGCCGTGCGTCCTGAGACTGCACGAGCACCTCACCCGCACCTTCCCGTACGCGTTCCGCATCACGGTCGCGGACAACGCCTCCACGGACGCCACGCCGCACGTGGCGGCGCGGCTGGCGGCGGAGCTCGACGAGGTCAGGTCCTCCCGGCTGGAGCAGAAGGGCCGGGGCCGGGCCCTCGGCACCGTCTGGTCGGCCTCCGACGCCCCGGTCCTCGCCTACATGGACGTCGACCTGTCCACCGACCTGAACGCGCTGCTTCCGCTGGTCGCCCCGCTGATCTCCGGCCACTCCGACCTCGCGATCGGCTCCCGGCTCGCCCGCAGCTCCCGGGTCGTGCGCGGCGCCAAGCGGGAGTTCGTCTCCCGCACCTACAACCTCATCCTGCGCGGTTCCCTCCAGGCCCGGTTCTCCGACGCCCAGTGCGGCTTCAAGGCGATCCGCCGGGACGTCGCCCAGGTGCTGCTGCCGCTGGTCGAGGACACCGGCTGGTTCTTCGACACCGAGCTGCTGGTGCTCGCCGAGCGGGCCGGGCTGCGCATCCACGAGGTGCCGGTCGACTGGGTCGACGACCCGGACTCCACCGTGCACATCGTGAGGACGGCCACCGACGACCTCAAGGGCGTGTGGCGGGTCGGCAAGGCCCTGGCCACCGGTTCGCTGCCGCTGGACCGGCTGGCCCGGCCGTTCGGCGACGACCCGCGCGACCGGGACATCGAGGACGTGCCGCAGGGCCTGGCCCGGCAGCTCGTCGGCTTCTGCGTCGTCGGGGTCCTGTCCACCCTCTTCTACCTGGTGCTCTACAGCGGCTTCCGCGTCCTCGCCGGGTCCCAGCTCGCCAACGCGCTCGCCCTGCTGGTCTCCGCGGTCGCCAACACCGCCGCCAACCGGCGGCTGACCTTCGGGGTGCGCGGCCGGGGCGGCGCGGTGCGCCACCAGGCCCAGGGGCTGGTCGTCTTCGGCATCGGCCTGGTCCTCACCAGCGGTTCGCTCGCCGCCCTGAGCGCGGCGAGCGCCGACCCGGCCCACTCCACGGAGCTGGCCGTGCTGATCGCCGCCAACCTCGCCGCCACCGTGCTGCGCTTCCTGCTCTTCCGGGCCTGGGTGTTCCCGGACGCGCCGCCCGCCCCGGCGCCCGCGGGAGCGCGGCCGCTCCCGCGGCCGTACGGGACGGCCCCGTACGCCACGCCCCCCTGCCCGACGACCTCGTTCCGCGCCGGTGACGCCGCGGAACACAGCCGGGGCGACGCCACCGTGCGACTGGCGCCGGTACGCCCCGCCGACACCGACCCGAGGGACGGACGATGACGACGCACCACGACCGGACGACGCACGAGGGGGATGCGCGTCCCGCCGACAGCGGCGCCCCGCCCCCGGCACAGCCTCCCCGGTCACCCGCACGGGCCCTGCCGCGCAGACTGTGGCGGGGCCGCCCCGAGGACCCGAGCTGGGTGCGCCCGGCCTTCCTCGGCCTGCTGCTGGCCACCGCGCTGCTCTACCTCTACAACCTGAGCGCCTCCGGCTACGCCAACTCCTTCTACTCGGCGGCCGTGCAGGCGGGCAGCCAGTCCTGGAAGGCGTTCTTCTTCGGCTCGCTCGACGCCGGCAACGCCATCACCGTCGACAAGCCCCCGGCCGCGCTGTGGCCGATGGCGCTGGCGGTGCGGGTCTTCGGACTGAACTCCTGGTCGATCCTCGTCCCCGAGGTGCTCATGGGCGTCGCGACGGTCGCCGTCGTGTACGCGGCCGTGCGCCGCCGCTTCGGCCCGGCCGCCGGACTGATCGCCGGCGTGGTGCTGGCGCTCACGCCCGTCGCCGCGCTGATGTTCCGGTTCAACAACCCGGACGCGCTGCTGGCGCTGCTGATGTCCGTCGCCTGCTGCCTCGTCGTGCGCGCGCTGGAGGACGGCCGGACGAAGTGGCTGGTGTGGGCCGGCGCCGCGATCGGCTTCGCGTTCCTGGCGAAGACCCTCCAGGCCTTCCTGATCCTGCCCGCGCTCGCCGTGGTGTACGGCGTCTGCGCCCCGGTCCCGCTGAGGAAGCGGCTGGGCCAGCTGGCGCTGGCGACCGCCGCGATCGTCGTCTCCGGCGGCTGGTGGGTCGCGGTCGTCGAGCTGTGGCCCGCGTCGTCGCGGCCGTACATCGGCGGCTCGCAGAACAACAGCTTCCTGGAGCTGACCTTCGGCTACAACGGCCTCGGCCGGCTCAACGGCGAGGAGACCGGCAGCGTCGGCGGCGGGGGCGGCCCCGGCGGCGGGGCCGGCGGGCAGTGGGGCGAGACCGGCTGGGACCGGATGTTCAACGCGGAGATCGGCGGCCAGATCTCCTGGCTGCTGCCGGCGGCCCTGATCCTGCTGGTGGCGGGGCTGGTCGCTCTGCGCCGCGGCGGTCGTGCCGACGCGGCCCGCGCGTCCCTCCTGGTCTGGGGCGGCTCGCTGCTGACGACCATGGCCGTCTTCAGCTACATGGCGGGCATCTTCCACCAGTACTACACGGTGGCCCTCGCCCCCTACCTGGCGGCCGTGACCGGCACGGGCGCCGCGGCCCTGTGGGAGCGGCGCGAGCGGGTCTGGGCGTCCCTGGCGCTCGCCGCCGCCGCCACGGCGACCGCCGCCTGGGGGTACGTCCTGCTGAACCGCACGCCCGACCACCTGCCGTGGCTGAGGTGGCTGGTCCTGGTCGGCGGCCTGGCCGCCGCGCTCGGACTCGTCTTCGTCGGGCGGCTGGGGCGGCGGACCGTGCTCGCGGTGGCGGGGCTGGGTGTCGTGACGGCGCTGGCCGGACCGACCGCGTACACGCTCAGCACCGTTCAGGAAGGGCACAGCGGGTCCATCGTCACGGCCGGGCCGGCCGGCGCGAGCATGATGGGCGGGCCGGGCGGTGGCGGCCGGGGCGGCGGCCCCGGGGGCGGCGGCTTCCCGGGCGGCGCAAACGCACCGGGGCGGGGACAGCAGGGCCAGGGCGGTCCGGGCGACGGCGCCGGCGGCTTCCCCGGCGGTGCGCCGGGCCGGAACCAGCCGGGCGACGGCTCTCCCGGCGGCGGCCAGAACGGCCGGACGGCTCCCGGGGGCCAGGACGGCGCCACCGGCGAGGGCGGCCGCACGGGGGGCCAGGGCGGCGGCATGGGCGGCCTGCTCGACGGGGCCCGGGTCGACGCCGAGGCCAGGAAGCTGCTGGAGACCGACGCCGACCGGTACACCTGGGCCGCGGCGGCGGTCGGCTCGCAGAACGCCGCGAGCTACCAGCTCAGCACCGGCGAACCGGTGATGGCGATCGGCGGCTTCAACGGCACCGACCCCTCGCCCACGCCGGCCCAGTTCAAGGAGTACGTGGCGGACGGCAGGATCCACTACTTCGTCTCCGGCGGCGGCATGGGCGGCGGCATGGGCGGCGACTCCGGCAGCTCTTCGCAGATCACCTCCTGGGTCGAGGCCAACTTCAAGAAGGTCACGGCGGGCTCGGCCACCTTCTACGACCTCACGCAGCCGGCCGGCGGCAGCTGAGCGGCGGGGCCCGAAGGGCGGCGGGGGCCCCACGGTGCCGTACGCCGTGGGGGAGCCCCCGCCGCTGTGCGGCGCGAGGCCGTCGCCGCTCGCGGCGGGCGGAGAGGAGCGGTGGCCAGGAGCCCGGGTGTTCGCGCCGTCGCGCGAGCGCGGGTCCGTCGTGACCGGTCGCGTGGTTCGCCGCGCCCCTTCCAGGGACGTTCAGCATGACCGGCGACCGGTGATCGGTGGATCGAGGCGGGTGCGGATGGCGAAGGCCGGCCGGCGGGGGCCGGTGTCCGGCTCGGTGACCGGGGCCGCCGCGGCGGGCGGGGCGGCGGACAGCCGTCCGGGCTCGACCGGGAGCGGATCACCGAGGTCACGGTCCGGCTGCTGGACGCCGAGGGCCTGCCGAAGTTCTCCATGCGCCGTCTGGCCGCGGAGCTGAACGTGACGGCGATGTCCGTCTACTGGTACGTCGACACCAAGGACGAACTGCTCGAACTCGCCCTGGACGCCGTCTTCGGCGAGCTGCGGTTGCCCGGTCCGGAGGCCGACGAGGACTGGCGTGACCAAGTGCGCGCGCCGGCCGGGGGGAACCGCGCGCTGCTGGTGCGCCACCCCCGGACGTCCCAGCTGATCGGCACCTGCCCCGCCATCGGCCCCGACGCGCCGGCCTTCTCGCGGGCCGTGCGGCGCGTCATCCGCCGCACCGGTCTGCCCGCGCACCGGGTGACCGGTGCCCTCTCGGCCGTCTTCCGGTCCGTCTACGGCTACGGCTACGGCTACGGCTACGGCACGATCGAGGGCCGCTTCCTCGGCCGCGCGGCGGACACCGGCCCGAGCCCGGACGAGTGCTTCCGGCGCTCCATGAGCGCGGTGACCGAGTCGCCGGACACCGCGGGCGTCCTCGAGGAGTCCCGGGACATCACGGCGGCCCGCGGCGGCGACACCGTGGCGGAGATGCTGGAGCGGGACTTCGACTTCGCCCCGGAGCTGCTCGTCGCGGGCATCGAGGCGATGGCGGAGCGCGGCCGGGGACCGCTCAGTCGTCCTTCGCCAGGCGGGCCGGGAAGCCGCCCGTCGCCACCGGCCCCCACCTCTTAGGCGTCACCCGGATGAGCGACTTGCCCTGCTCGACCATGGCCCGCCGGTACTCGTCCCAGTCGGGGTGCTCGCCGGCGATGTTGCGGTAGTACTCCACGAGCGGCTCCACGGAGTCGGGCGCGTCGAGGACCTCCGCCGTGCCGTCGACCTGGACCCAGGGGCCGTTCCACTCGTCGCTGAGCACGACGAGGCTGACCCGCTCGTCCCGCCGGGCGTTGCGGGTCTTGGCCCGCTCCGGGTAGGTGGAGAGCACGATCCGGCCCGAGTCGTCGACCCCGCAGGTCAGCGGCGACGCCTGCGGGCTGCCGTCGGCCCGCCGGGTCAGCAGGACCGCGCGGTGCCGGGGGCGTACGAAGTCCAGCAGCTCGTCGAGGGACACGCGGGTGTTGGTCGCGATGTTCGGTGCCATGCGGCCAGCCTAGGCCGCAGGCCCGCCACCGGCCCGCAGCGCCTCCGCGAGGTTGTCGTGGACCGGCACGTCGCGGCGCAGGCCGGTCAGTTCCAGGATCCGGCTCGGCGCACTCCTCGGGGCCGCCACCACCCGCAGCCGGACCCGGTCGCGCAGCCGGTCGCGCACCTCGTCGAGGAGGCGGACGCCCTGGGAGTCCATGAAGTGGGTCCCGGTCAGGTCCAGGACGAGGAGGCGCAGTCCGCCGGGGTGAAGGTCCACCGCGGCCATGATCATCGGCAGCAGGCCCTCGGCGTTGCAGTAGTCGATCTCCGGGGGCAGGGGCAGTACGGCGCAGCCGGGCGGATCGCACGGCTCGCAGGGCTGGGGGAGGAAGGTCACGTCACTCACCTGACAGACGTCCGTCCGGCTTCCGGCAAGGCCGCTTCCTGACCCGGGCCCCATTCCACCACGCCGGGCCGGACCGCGAAAGGTGCCCGCCCGCTCCGTCGGCCGGGCATCACCGGCGCGCAACGGAGCAGTTAAAGTGCTGTCTGTCCTGTGCTCGCAGTCGGGAATGTGCTGCGGAGCTCTCCTGCGCACGGCCACGTGGCCGTGCATGCCGAAGAGGTTCGTGGTGGCTGCGTCCGAATTTACCGATGTGCCGCGTTTTCCCGTGGGTTTCGAGCTGGCCGAGGCCTTGACCACGGCGGCCCGGCAACTGCACCGGACGCGCACCGCCGACACCACCCTGCACACCGCCGTCGAGCTCGCCGTGCACCTCATACCCGGTGCCGAGCACGCCGGCATCTCGCAGGTCGAGCGCGGCGGCGGGCGCCGCGCGCTCGCCTGGACCGACGAGGCCGTGCGCTCGGCCGAGACCCGGAACCCGGGCCGCGAGCCGCACCCGGGCTGGGAGCGGCTGTGGACCACGCCCGTGGTGCGGAGGGAGGACACCGAGGCCGACGGCGGCGGCAACGCCCTGCCCGGCCCCGGCCTCCGTTCGGCGCTCTCCCTGCGGCTGCGTGCCGACCGGCGCCGCCTGACCGTGCTGACGGCGTACGCGCGCGAGCCGCGCGCCTTCGACGAGGACGCCGTCCGCATCGGCCGTCTGCTCATCGCGCACGTCGGCCTCGCCCTGGACTCGGCGACCGTGCGCGAGCAGCTCACCGAGGCGATGCACACCCGGGACCTGATCGGCCAGGCCACCGGCATCCTCATGGAGCGCATGGCCATCGACGCGGCCGGCGCCTTCGATTCCCTGGTCAAGGCCTCGCAGCGGGAGAACATCAAGCTGCGGGACCTGGCCCGCCGCATCGTCGACGCGAACGACGCTCCCGGGCGGCGAGGCGTCGACGGCCGCTGACGGGATATCCGTAGGGGCATGACCGCACAGAGCCCCGAGAGTCCCGAGACGCTGGACCGGGCGTTGGCGCGCAGTCAGGGGCTCGACACCCTGCTGCGCGATCTGACCGACCGCGCGGTGCGGGAGGTGGCCGGCGCCGACGCCTGCTCGGTCACGGTGCGCCGCGCCGACCGGCTGATGACCCTGGCCGGCAGTTCCGGCCTCCCCAGGGGCCTGGACCTGCGCCAGTACGAGAACGGTGCGGGTCCCTGTGTGGACGCCGCCGAGACCGGCAGCCCCCGGTACTCCCCCGACCTGGCCGAGGAGACCCGCTGGCCCGCCTACACGGAGTACGCGCTGGCCACCGGGGTGCGTTGTGTGCTGGCGCTGCCGCTGGCCCTCGAGGACGAGACGGGCGCCGCGCTCAACCTCTACGGCCTCGCACCCGGCTCGCTGGACGACGGACGCGAAGCGGCCCGCACCTTCGCGGTGCGGGCCGCCGACGCGGTGAACGAGGCCCTGCGCATCGAGCGGCAGCGGGCCTCGGTGGCCGACGTGCGCACCGCCCTGCTCTCCCGCAGCGTCATCGACCAGGCGGTCGGCATCCTCATGGCCCGGGAGCGCATCGACGCCCACCGGGCCATGGAACGGCTGCGCCGGACCTCGCAGCACACGAACGTCAAGCTCCGGGACCTGTGCGACGAACTGGTGGCCCGGGCGTCCGGCGGCGCCTCACGCGGCCGGCAGTGACTCCCCCTGGACGGCCTGGATGTCCAGCTCGACCCTGAGCGTGGTGCCGATGGCGGCGATGCCGGCCTGGAGGACCTGGTTGTAGTTCATCGCGAAGTCCTCGCGCCGCAGTTCCGTGGTCGCGCGGAACGCCGCCCGGGTGCCGCCCCACGGGTCGGCACCGGTGCCGAGGTAGGCCAGGTCCAGGTCGACCGGGCGGACGACGCCGTGCAGGCCCAGCTCGCCGTGGACGGTCCAGCGGTCGGTGCCGGCCTGGGCCACCCCGGTGGACCGGAAGGTGATCTGCGGGAACCGTTCGACGTCCAGGAAGTCCGCCGAGCGCAGGTGGGTGTCGCGCATGCCGTTGCCGGTGTCGATGGAGGCCGCCTCGATCACCGCCTCCACCCGGGACTTGGTGACGTCGTCCGGCGCGATCTCGACCGTGCCGGCGAAGTCGGTGAAGCGGCCGTGCACGCTGGAGATGCCCAGGTGCTGGGCGACCGCGGCCACGCTGGAGTGCGCCGGGTCGATGGTCCACGGACCGGGCGGCGGCAGTTCGGTGCCGCCCTGGCGGGCCAGCGTCACGGTGCCGACCTCGGCCCGGCCGCTCGCGGTGACGATGGCGCTGGAGGCGGCGGGCGCGTAGCCGACGGCCGTGACGATGACGGTGTACGCCCCCGGCGCCAGCCGCGTGGTGTCCCGGACGGCGCCCTCGGCGTCCGCCTCGGCGCGCAGCACCTGCGCGCCGGTCATGTCGGTCACCGTGACGACCGCGTGCGACACGGCCCATCCGTCCCGCGTACGGATCCTCGCGGTCAGTCCCATTCCGTTGTCCCCTGTTCTCCCCGGAAGGCGGGCCCACAGGTCTGGCGGGCCCGAGAAGTCTTGTATGTCGGTCACAAAGGGACCGGCCCGTGACGGCGGCGCGCCTCCGCTCGGTGCGCGCGGGCCGCCACGGGCCGGGGTCTCGCTACTCGCCGGGGTGGGCGAGCTCGATGTCGTGGTCGTCGACGCCCCGGCCGGCGACCGTGAGGGCCGTCGCCACCGGCGGGTAACCGGTCGCGATGACGGTGTACTCACCGGCGTCCAGGTCGGTGAAGGCGTACGCCCCGTCCGCGCCGGTCGTGGCCGTGCCGACCACGTTGCCGGCCGCGTCGACCAGGGTCACGCGGGCGTCGGCCAGCGGACCCTGCGGCGCCCGCACGACACCCTGGACCTCGGCGCCGGCCTGCAGTTCGACCTCGACGCGGGTGACACCGGTGCCGCCCACCTCGACGGGCAGGGCGCGCGGCCGGTACCCGGCGGCGTTCACCGCGACGGTCACCGTGCCCGGCACCAGCTCGGCGAAGGCGAACTCGCCGGCCTCACCGGTGGCGGCGGTGGCCAGCAGGTCCCCGCGCACGTCGGTCACGATCACCATCGCGTCCTTGACGGGCTGCCCGCTCTCCACGGCCCGGACCAGGCCGGTGAGCCCGCTGGTGCCGCTGAGCAGGATGTCGTAGGCGACCGGTTCGTCGTTGACGACGATCGTGGACGCCTGCGGCTGGAAGCCGTCGGCGGAGGCGATCAGGACGTACGATCCCGCCCCCGGCGCGTCGAGGGTGTAGGAGCCGTCGGCCTGGGCCACCGAGCGGCCCAGCTGCCGGCCCGCCAGCGAGATCAGCGTGACGGCGGCCTGCCCGACCGGCGCGGACTCGGCGCCGCGGACGAAGCCGCGGACCGGGATGCCGCCCGAGGCGGGGGCGTCGGGGCCGGCCGTCGTGGCGACGGCGGCGAGCCGCTGCGTGGCCGCGGGCCGGACGGCGGTGTCGGCGGCCGGCGCGGCGGCGACCGCGGCGGCCGGGACCGGCTCGGCGACCCGGGTGGCCTCGGCCGGAGCCGGGGCCGCCGGGGAGGCGGTCTCGGCGGCGGACTCCGCCGCCTGGGCCAGGGCGCCGGTGGTGCGCAGCGGGACCTCCTTGATGAACAGCGTCACCAGGAAGGCGATCAGGGCGATCGGCGCGACGATCAGGAAGATGTCGGCGATGCCGTGCCCGTAGGCGCTCTCGAGCCAGTTGCGGATGCCCGGGGGCAGCAGGTCCATGTCGGGGATCGCGCCGCTGCCGGAGGACTTGGCGGCCACCGCCTGCTCCTGCGGGCTGAGCGAGCCGATGGTGTCCGAGGCGTAGTGGCTGATCCGGGTGGACATCACGGAGCCGAGCACCGAGACGCCGACCGCACCGCCGAGGGAGCGGAAGAAGGTCACCGTGGAGGACGCGGCGCCCAGGTCGCTCGGGGCCACCTGGTTCTGCGTGCAGAGCACCAGGTTCTGCATCATCATGCCGACGCCGAGGCCCATCAGCGCCATGAAGATCGCGATGCGCCAGTACGGGGTGTCGTACCGCATGGTGCCCAGCAGGCCGAGGCCCGCCGTCAGCAGCACGCCGCCGGCCAGCAGCCAGCCCTTCCACTTGCCGGTCTTGGTGATGATCTGACCGGAGACCGTGGACGAGACGAACAGGCCGCCGATCATCGGGATCGTCATGACGCCCGACATGGTCGGGGACTTGTCCCGGGCCAGCTGGAAGTACTGGCTGAAGTAGACGGTGCCCGCGAACATCGCGATGCCGACGAACAGCGAGGCGATCGACGCCAGGGTGATGGTGCGGTTCCGGAACAGGCGCAGCGGGATGATCGGCTCGCTGGCCCTGGTCTCGACGAAGCAGAAGACCAGCGTCAGCAGGATCGCGCCGCCGACCATGACGCCCGTCTGCCAGGACATCCAGGAGTACTTGTCGTCGGCGAAGGTGACCCAGATCAGCAGCAGGCAGACGGCCGCGGTGACGAAGAAGGCACCGGCCCAGTCGACCTTGACCTTGCGCTTGACCACCGGCAGGTGCAGCGTCTTCTGGAGCACGACCAGCGCGATGATCGCGAAGGGCACACCGACGTAGAGGCACCAGCGCCAGCCGAGCCAGCTGGTGTCGGTGATGACACCGCCGAGCAGCGGACCGCCGACGGTGGCGACGGCGAAGGTCGCGCCGAGGTAGCCGGAGTACCGTCCGCGCTCACGCGGGGAGATCATCGCGGCCATGATGATCTGGGCCAGGGCGGACAGACCGCCGGCGCCCAGACCCTGGATGACCCGCGCGCCGATCAGCATCGCCGGGTTCTGCGCCAGGCCGGCCACGACGGAGCCGAGGACGTAGACGCAGAGGGCTATCTGGACCAGGGCCTTCTTGCTGACCAGGTCCGCGAGCTTGCCCCACAGGGGGGTGGAGGCGGTCATCGCCAGCAGCGAGGCGGTGACGACCCACGTGTAGGCGCTCTGGCCGCCGCCGAGGTCACCGATGATCTCGGGCAGGGCGTTGGTGACGATGGTGGAGGACAGGATGGCGGCGAACATGCCGAGCAGCAGCCCGGACAGCGCCTCCATGATCTGCCGGTGCGTCATCGGAGCGTCTCCCGAGGAGCCTCCCCCGTGCTTGGCATGAGCCCGCACACCGGCTGGTGTGGTCGTTGCCATGGACTTCCTTTGCTTACGTGGTGACTGCGGGTGTACGGGTGGTCTGTTCGACCGCGGGTGGTGCGGCGGGCCGGCCCACGGAGGACCGGCAGTCGTCGAAGCTCGCCCTGAGCCTGGCCATGAGCCGGGTGAGCTGGCCGACCTCCTCGTCGGGCCAGTCGCTCAGGCGGTGGGCCAGCAGCTGGGTCGTCCGTTCGGACAGGTCGTCCAGCTGGGCCTGGCCCTCGGGCGTCAGGCGCAGGATGCGCGAGCGCTTGTCCGCCGGGTCCGGGGAGCGTTCGATCCAGCCCCGGTCGGCGATGTGGGCGACATGGCGGCTGGTTACTGACATGTCCACGGCGAGCAGCTCCGCGAGCTTGCTCATGCGCATGTCGCCGTGCCTGCCCAGCAGCGTCAGTACGGCGGCCGATCCACCGGGGCAGTCGGCCGGCAGGATCCGGCCCAGTTCCCGTTTCACGGCGCCGAAGGCGCTGAACTGGCGGATCAGCTCCTCGTACTGCGCCCTGTCGGCCATGCGCACCTCCCGCATTCGTTGCTTAGGGCAACCATACGAGCGGTTGGTTGCTACAGGCAAATAAAAACGGGGTGAGGCTCATAAAAAGTTGGCAAAGGCAAGTATTGCGATAGTAAACGCCCAGGTGGAGGCGGTGGCCTGGGACAACGCGTCTCCGGAGCCCCGCACTTGGGCCCTTCCCGCGGATTCGCTAGTGTCTCGGCCCATGGCTAACAACCAGGGCCCCCAGGGCAATTACGACCCCGCAGGCAGCACCCAGATGTTCCGCGCGTTCGTCGACGAGGGCGCCCCCCAGTCCCGGCAGGCGGACCCCGTCGCCTCCTCCGGTCCCCGCATCGGTCTGATCGTCGGCATCGTGGCCGCCGTGGTGGTCGTCGCGGCCGTGGCCTGGCTGGCGCTGAAGTAGAACGGGGCACGGACCCGCGTACGACGCGACCGCCGCGGCACCCGGGGGTGCCGCGGCGGTCGCCACGCTGTCATGGGGCGCCGCCGGACGGCGGCGGGGCGGGCTCAGTCCGAGATGAGGCCCTCGCGCAGCTGCGACAGGGTGCGGGTGAGCAGCCGGGAGACGTGCATCTGCGAGATGCCGACCTCCTCGCCGATCTGCGACTGGGTCATGTTGGCGAAGAAGCGCAGCATGATGATCCGCCGTTCCCGCGGCGGCAGCTTGGCCAGCAGCGGCTTGAGGGACTCGCGGTACTCCACGCCCTCCAGTGCCGTGTCCTCGTAGCCGAGCCGGTCCGCCAGCGAGCCCTCGCCGCCGTCGTCCTCCGGGGCGGGGGAGTCCAGCGAGGAGGCGGTGTAGGCGTTGCCGACCGCGAGGCCGTCGACGACGTCCTCCTCGGAGACGCCCAGCACGGCGGCCAGCTCGCCGACCGTCGGGGAGCGGTCCAGCTTCTGGGAGAGCTCGTCGCTGGCCTTGGTCAGCGCCAGGCGCAGCTCCTGGAGCCGGCGCGGGACGCGCACGGACCACGAGGTGTCCCGGAAGAACCGCTTGATCTCGCCCACGACCGTCGGCATCGCGAAGGTCGGGAACTCCACGCCCCGCTCGCAGTCGAAGCGGTCGATCGCCTTGATCAGGCCGATGGTGCCGACCTGGACGATGTCCTCCATCGGCTCGTTGCGGGAGCGGAAGCGCGCGGCGGCGTAGCGCACCAGCGGAAGGTTGAGCTCGATCAGGGTGTCCCGGACGTACGCGCGCTCCGGGCTGTCCTCGTCGAGTGCGGCGAGCCGCAGGAACAGGGAGCGGGACAGGGTGCGGGTGTCGATGTTCGTCGAGGCCGCCAGGGCGGGGGCTTCGGCTGCCGGGAGGGACTGAGCCGGCACGGCGTCGAGGGTCGGGACGTCATCGATGGAGCCGAGCGCCTGGAGCGCGTCGGGCGCGGTCTCGCTCTCCGCGAGCGCGAGCACCTTCGAGCTGCCCTGGTCTACGGACATGCCACCCCCTTTGGGTCGCGGGACGGTCGCGGCGCACGCTCCCACGGTGGGAACGCAGCCTTCACCTGAATACCGGCGCCGAAGCCCCGGCAAACGCGCTTCCGGCAGAATGTCACATGTCGGCAACGCGCTGTAGTGACATGTCGACATCCGAGACGCGAAAACCCCCTGGAAAGAGGGGGTCTGACGGTCTGTCGGACGGAATTCGCCCACAACCGCCCTGGTGAGCGATTCGCTCGCGACGGTGATAGCTCAAACGCGCTTTCGCGTATGCGCGGGGTTGCGCCTTCGGCTCACGGGTCGATCCGGTTGGCGGACCTCAGCCGCTGGAAACTGCGCGCCAGGAGCCGCGAGACGTGCATCTGGGAGACACCGAGTTCCGCGCTGATCTGCGACTGGGTGAGGTTGCTGTAATAGCGCAGCAGCAGGATGCGCTGCTCGCGCTCCGGGAGCTGGACGAGCAGGTGGCGGACGAGGTCGCGGTGCTCGACGCCGTCCAGCGCGGGGTCCTCGTAGCCGAGCCGGTCGAGCAGCCCGGGCAGCCCGTCGCCCTCCTGCGCGGCCTCCAGCGAGGTGGCGTGGTACGACCGCCCCGCCTCGATGCAGGAGAGCACCTCGTCCTCGCCGATGCGCAGCCGCTCGGCGATCTCGGCGGTGGTCGGGGAGCGCCCGAAGGCGGTCGTCAGGTCCTCGGTCGCGCTGTTGACCTGCACCCACAGCTCGTGCAGCCGGCGCGGTACGTGCACGGTGCGCACGTTGTCGCGGAAGTAGCGCTTGATCTCGCCGACCACCGTGGGCATCGCGAAGGTCGGGAACTGCACGCCGCGGTCCGGGTCGAAGCGGTCGATGGCGTTGATGAGCCCGATGGTGCCGACCTGGACCACGTCCTCCATCGGCTCGTTGCGGGAGCGGAAGCGCGCGGCGGCGTAGCGGACCAGGGGGAGGTTGGCCTCGATGAGCGCCGCGCGCACGCGGTCGTGCTCCGGCGTGCCCGGCTCGAGTCCCTTGAGCTGCCCGAAGAGCACCTGGGTCAGGGCCCGGGTGTCGGCGCCCCGGCTGCGCTGCGGCGCGGCGTGACCCGCCGGCGCCTCCTCGGGCTGTGCGGGGGGTGCGGGCGGTGCCTGAGGCGCAGTACTGGCCGGCACGGTCAACTCCACCTCGTGATCCGTCAACTCATCGGTCAACTCTCCGTCAAAAGCGGTCATAGCATCACAAGACAGGCGCACGGTGCGCAAGCACCTGTAACCCCGTGTTGAAGGCGTTCGGGGCGGGCGCGGTGGGGCGGTCCCCGCACATGGACCAGCCCCCCGACGTTTCCGGCGGGGGGCTGTGGGGGCGCGGTGCCTCAGAACTCGTAGTCGGCGATCACCCAGGTGGCGAACTCCCGCCACAGCGCGACGCCCGCCTGGTGCGCCGGGTGCTCCAGGTAGCGCCGCAGGGCGTCGGCGTCGTCCACGGCGGAGTTGATGGCGAAGTCGTAGGCGATGGGGCGGTCGCTGATGTTCCAGGCGCACTCCCAGAAGCGCAGCTCCTCGATCAGGCCACCGAGGGCCCGGAAGGCCTCGACGCCCTTCACGACGCGCGGGTCGTCACGCTCGACGCCCTCGTTCAGCTTGAACAGCACCAGGTGACGGATCATCACTTTCCTCCGTTGGCGGCCCAGGTCATGAAGTCGCCCACCGCTCCCGCGGCGTCGGATATGCCCTGGAACCCGATCTGGACGTAGTCGGCGGCCTTGGCCGGGTCCGTGATGATCACATACAGCACGAAGACCACGAGCACGTAGACGGCGATCTTCTTCGCGTTCACCGCCACCGCGGCCTCCTTGTCACCGGTGTTCCTCCGGGCCTTCTCGCCGGCGGTGAGTGTAACCTTTCGCCTTTTCTTCCTCCCAGCTCGTCGGGGACGCCCGCGGGTCCACCGGCGCGCGGTGGCGCGCCGTGCGCGGCGCCACCGCCCCGTCCGGCGGTCCGGTGGCGAAGGGGGACCCGTCGCGCGCGAAGGGCGCCGGGCCGGCGACCGCCCCCGGTTCCGGCGGTACCGGTCCTCGGGGCCCGGCGGCACGATCGAGCCGCTCGCACGGCCCGTCAGCTGCCCGGCAACCCCCGGGCCGGGAAGGACGCCTCCTCGCCCGCGTGCGGCGCGCCGGACGCCGCCGGGGGCCTGCCGGGCCTTCCCGTCCGCCGTCCGAACGGTCCCGCGCACGCGAACACCCCCTGGTCCGTGTCGCCACGGTCCAGGGGGTGTTGTCAGCGGTAGCGGAGGGATTTGAACCCTCGGTGACTTGCGCCACACTCGCTTTCGAGGCGAGCTCCTTCGGCCGCTCGGACACGCTACCGAGAGAGACCTTACAGCACAGTGCGGCATGGTTCGAAATCGGTCTCCGGCGGCCTCGCCGACGGGGGTCAGCGGTCGCGGAAGAAGTCGGTGAGCAGCAGGGCGCAGTCCTCGGCGAGCACGCCCTCGATCACCTCGGGCCGGTGGTTGAGCCGCCGGTCGCGGACGACGTCCCACAGGGAGCCGGCCGCGCCCGCCTTGTCGTCGCGGGCGCCGTAGACGACGCGGTCCACCCGGGACTGCACGAGCGCGCCCGCGCACATCGTGCACGGCTCGAGGGTGACGACGAGCGTGCAGCCGGTCAGCCGCCACCGGTCGCCGAGCCGCGCGGCGGCGCGCCGGATCGCCAGCACCTCGGCGTGGGCGGTCGGGTCACCGGTGGCCTCGCGTTCGTTGTGCCCGGACGCCAGCACGGTGCTGCCGTCCGGGGCCAGCACGACGGCGCCGACCGGGACGTCCCCGCCCCGGGCGGCGTGCCCGGCCTCGGCCAGGGCGAGCCGCATCGCGGGCCGCCACCGGTCGCGCACCGGGTCCGGTACGGCCGGGTCCTGCTCCAGGCCCGGCGGCGTCCGCCCCGGGCCCTCGTCGGCCGGTGCGGTCAGCGGACCGTCTCCAGCACCTCGGAGGCGCCCAGCGCCTCGGCGATCTCACCGACCGCGTCCCCGGACATCGACCGCAGCTCCTTCTCGCTCACGCCGAGGTCGTCGAGGATCTCGGCGTCGCCGACCGGGCCGTGCGGCACGGAGGACTCGCCGGCGCCCGCGTCCGCGTCGTCGCCGTCGGCACCGTCGTCGTCACCGGACTCACCGTCCTCCGTGCCGTCGAGGTCGAGGGCGTCGAGGTCGGGGGCGTCGTCGCCGGGGTCCCGGCCGAGCAGCTCGTCGGTGAGAAGGATCTCCCCGTAGCTGCTGCGGGCGGCCGCGGCGGCGTCCGAGACGTAGATGCGGGGGTCCTCCTCGCCGTCCACGCGGACGACTCCGAACCACGCGTCCTCCTGCTCGATCAGCACGAGCACCGTGTCCTCGTCGGGAGAGGCTTCCCGGGCCAGGTCGGCCAGATCCGACAGGGTCTCCACATCGTCGAGCTCCGTGTCGCTCGCTTCCCACCCGTCTTCGGTGCGCGCGAGCAGTGCGGCGAAGTACACCGTGACTCTCCCACTGGTCATAGGCGTGCCGGTTGGGGGTCCCCCCGGCGGAGGCTGTGGGCGGGGCACGTGGTCCTGCGAGCCCCACCCACTCGGAATCGTGGCAGAAACAAGGCGCTCGGGGGACGTCTTCGGCACCCTGTGTCCCGCCGTTTTGATCGCGAGTCCGTGCGTATGTGTCCGAGCCGGACCCGGCGGCGCAGTCCTTGCCGCCACTCGCGGATCGTACGCGGCTTTTCCCCGGGGCGGTGCACCCCGTTCCCGTGCCGTCGGCGCGGCGCGCGATCTTCCCCCGACGGGCTCTGGGACGGAGCCGCGCGCTACCAGCGGAACGTGCGCATGCGCATCGCGTGGCGCAGCCGGGCTGCCTTGGCGCGGCGCGGCTGGACGCGGTCCCGCAGTTCCCGGGCCTCCGCGAGGTCGCGCAGGAACTGGGCCCGGCGCCGACGGCGTTCGGACGCCGCCTCCGGTCCCGTCCTCTGCCGTGTCCCCGGCTCCTCGCTCGGGGACGACGTGTCGTATGCGTCCCGGTCAGGCACAGTCTCACCACCCAGCGTCCGTCCCTCCCACCTTCCCCCGGGCGGGAGGTTTGACGCCAGGGAGCGGGTGGAGCGTCCGTCACGGGCCCGTCCGGCCGCGGCGGCGCCGGTGCGGCGGGGCCCGGTTACTGTGGTGGACATGCGTCTCCACGTCGTCGACCACCCCCTGGTCGCCCACAAGCTCACCACGTTGCGCGACCAGCGCACCGACTCCGCGACCTTCCGCCGTCTCGCCGACGAGCTGGTCACCCTGCTCGCCTACGAGGCCACGCGCGACGTGCGCACCGAACAGGTCGACATCCAGACGCCGGTCACACGGACCACCGGCGTCAAGCTCTCCCACCCGCGCCCGCTGGTGGTGCCGATCCTGCGCGCCGGCCTCGGCATGCTCGACGGCATGGTCCGGCTGCTGCCGACCGCCGAGGTGGGCTTCCTCGGCATGGTGCGCAACGAGGAGACGCTGCAGGCCTCCACCTACGCCACCCGCATGCCGGACGACCTCTCCGGGCGCCAGGTGTACGTCCTGGACCCGATGCTGGCCACCGGCGGCACGCTGGTCGCCGCCATCCAGGAGCTGATCGGGCGCGGCGCCGACGACGTCACGGCCGTGGTGCTGCTGGCGGCCCCGGAGGGCGTGGAGGTGATGGAGCGCGAGCTGGCCGGCACCCCGGTGACGGTCGTGACGGCCTCGGTCGACGAACGCCTCAACGACCAGGGCTACATCGTGCCGGGCCTCGGCGACGCGGGCGACCGGATGTACGGAGCGGCCGAGTAGCCGCTCGCGGCGCGTCCGTACGGCTGCTCAGCAGTCCTTCTTCTCCGCGGCGGACGTCGGCTGCGGCGCGGCCAGCCGGGCCAGCGCCGCGTCGGCGTCCGCCTGCTTCGCCAGCCCCTCGAATCCGTTACCGATGATCAGGTCCACGGTGGCCCCGTCGCGGGCCGCGTCGGTGCGGCGCTCGGCGGCCGGGAGCTGGGTGCCGAGCACGGGCAGCGAGCCCTTCAGGGCCGCGGCGGGTCCGAGCAGCACGCCCGAGCTGTCGACCTTCTTGTCGAACTCCTCGGGCGCGTTGCCCACGTCGCCGATGCGGAAGCCGCGCTTCTTCAGCTCGTCGGCCGTCTGCTGGGCGAGGCCCTTGCGGGTCGTCGCGTTCAGCACGTTGACGGTGACCTGCGCCGGCTTCGGCACGGCCACGGCGGCGGGTGACGCGCTCGCGCGGGCCGGGACGGTCCGGCAGTTCGCCGCGGCACCGGCCGCGGACGCCTCGTCGCCGCCGGTGAAGACGTCGATGAGCTGCAGCGTGCCCCAGCCGAGGGCCCCGAGGACGGCGGCGCAGGCGACGCCGGCCAACGCGAGCCTGCCGCGTCGCCGGGCCGGCCGCATCCGTGGGTACTTGTCCCCCGTGATCTTGTACTGGCCGCCCATGCCAGGGGGAGTCAGCATGCTCATGGGCGCAGCGTAGTGCGCCGGGACGGCGATGCCTATTAGATGATCAGTCGGTGATCCGTGGTTCGGTGCAATGTCACCCGAAAGGGCCAAGCGGCGGCATCACGGAGGCCGGTGCGGGTCCCGGTCAGTCGAGTTCGAGGACGCGCGCGTGGAGCACCTGACGCTGTTGCAGCGCCGCGCGGACCGCGCGGTGGAGACCGTCCTCCAGGTACAGGTCGCCCTGCCACTTCACGACGTGTGCGAAGAGGTCGCCGTAGAACGTGGAGTCCTCGGCGAGGAGGGTCTCCAGGTCCAGTTGGCCCTTGGTCGTCACGAGCTGATCGAGGCGGATCGGGCGCGGCGCGACGTCCGCCCACTGCCGGGTGCTCTCCCGGCCGTGGTCGGGGTACGGCCGGCCGTTTCCGATGCGCTTGAAGATCACACGGAAAGCCTACCGGCCCGGGCGTCGCGGGCGCAGCCATGGCGGCGCAGTGCGACACCGGAAAAGACGTAGCAAACAGGGACAAACGGGAAGAGGGGCCGGGCGGGACGGCCGTGCGGGCGTCCCGCCCGGGCGCGGTGGCCGCGTACCGCTCGGGTCAGTCCCGCCCCTCTTCCCGTGCGGGCGGCGGCTGTTCGCGCGGGACGTCGGCCCGGGCATCGGGCTCGGCGGGGGTGCGGCGGGCGGCTTCGGCGCGCAGAAGGGCGCGCAGGACGGCGTAGGGGTCGTCGAGCATGGCTGTGCTCCTGTGGTGCGTTCCGTTGGAGGACTGAGGGACCGGGGTGGCCGGTCCGGTCAGCAGCGCAGGACCACGGAGCGCGTGCCGCACGGCGGGCGCGGCGGAGCGGGCGGTGCGCGGTGCCCGTCGGCGCGGGCGTGCCCGGCGGTGGCGGGCAGGGGTGTCCGCCGGGGCGGGGCCGGGTACCGGGAGAGCCGGACCGGTGCCCTCGGTGCGGTGTCGAGGTGGTCGTACTCGGCGGCCGAGCCGCCCGGACCGCCGGGTCCGCCCTCGCCGGCCACCACCACCGGTGTCGGCGCCGCACGGCCCTGCGCGTGTGCGCAGGGCACGATCAGGGCGAGCAGCAGGACCAGGGCCCGCACCCAGGCGCCGCGGCCTCCGGCGCGGACGGCGCGTGGTGCGCGTCCGGCGCGGTCCGTGGCGGCGGCGTGCGGAACAAAGCTCACGCAGGTCGTCTCCCCGCTCGGCGCACGCCGTTCGGCACGCCCCGGACCGGAACCGCTCGCTCGGCGTAGGGGGGCGCCGTTCACACCGTGCGCGGGACGCGGCGGGCCCGGCCGCGGATGCTCAGTGACGTGACGATCTCGACCACGCCGACGACGACGAGCCACCAGCCGCCGAGCACCGTGAGGACGGCGACCGACTCGACCGGCGAGTCGATCAGGACGATGCCTGCGAGCACCGTGACGATCCCGAGGAAGACGTGCCAGCCGCGCGCGGGCATCGCCGGGTCGTGGGCGGCGGCCACGGTCTGGGTGATGCCGCGGAACAGCCAGCCGATGCCGATCCACAGCGCGAGCAGCAGGACCGACTGGAGCGGGCCGCGGAAGCAGAACAGGCCCAGCAGGATCGACACGGCCCCGCTGACGAACGCGAGGACCCGCAGCGAGGTCCTGCTGTGCGTGCCGAACGCGGCCGCGAGCTGCAGGACGCCGCTGACGAGGAGGTAGAGGCCGAACAGCACGCCGGCGGCCCGCAGGGACGCGCCCGGCCAGACCAGGACCAGCACGCCGAGCACCAGTGAGGCGATCCCGGTGAGCAGGACCGTCCGCCAGGCGGTGCGGGACAGCAGGTGCAGGGGTCCTTCGAAGGGCGGCTCGGGCTCGTGCCCGCCGGGGGGCCCGGTGCGCGTGCCGTGCCGGGCGTGGACCCCGCGGTCGTCGTACGGCGGACCCCCGGGGGAGCCGCTCGGTGGCTCGGTCATGGTCCATGCTGTGAGCGGCCGCGACGCCCCCGCCACCTGGAGCGGTCCGGCGGGCTGACCTCGTGGGCGGCTCCGGTGCCGGGGCGCCGCGCCGGCCCGCCGCCCGGTCACGTGCCGGGGGTCCTCGCGGCCCGCGCCGCCTTCGTCCCCTGTTCGTGCGCCCGGTCCCCGGTCAGCGGCTCGGGGCCGGTGGTGCCGGCGGCCGAGCGGAAGGTCCTGGGCCCGCCGTGGTCGCCCGCCGGCCCTCGGGGCGGACACCGGGCCGCTTGTCCGGCGGGGCCGGGAGGACCCGCGCCTCCCGCTCGCCGGGGCCCGGCGGCTCCCGGGGCCGCTTTGGCAGCTCCCCGTCCGGGCCGGCGCCCCGCCGGGCGGCCCCGGCGTCACCGTCGCGGGTCCGTGCGAGGTGCCGGCACGGCCGCTGGACGCGGCCCGCCGCGGGGGCGGGACGGGTGGCACGCGGCGGGCTTCTCGGACAGCGGTGAACGCCTCCGGTCGGTACGCGGCGATGCCGTGGGCGTCCAGGTCCTCGGCGTTCACGTGTCGGGCGACGGCCGACGGGCCCTCGAACGCCCGCTCCGGGGACGTGCCGGTCCAGCGGCATGCCCGGCCGGCGCGGCGGGCGACCGCGGCCCAGGGGCCCGCCGGCCCAGGGGCCCGCCGGCCTCGGGATCCGCCGGCCTCGGGTTCCCGGGCGGGGGCGGAGAGCGACGTCCGTGCCCCGACGAGCCGTGCGCGGGCTCAGGCCGCGCGCCAGTACCCCAGCGCGTTCACCCGCTGCCTGGGCACGCCCAGGTCCTTGCGGACGTGGGTGGCCAGGGCCCGGGTCGTCGCCGTGTCGCAGGCGATCCAGACGTACGGCTCGGGGGTGTCGCGGAGCAGTCCGGGCAGGGCCTCCCGCACCTCGGCGACCAGACGGGCACCCCCGTCGAGGCGCGGCACCGTGCGGACCTCGTGCCGGGCCGGATCGGTGCGCAGGGGCAGGCCGGCGGTCTCGCCCTCGAACCAGACGGTCGCCGGGACCGTGTCCAGCGCGTCGAGGAGCGAGTTGAGGGCCGGCAGGGACGCCGGGTCGGCGACGGCGAACAGGCGCGAGGGCGCCGGGTCGGGGTGCTGGAAGCCGGTGCCCTGGACCGTCGCCCCGATGGTGTCGCCGGGCTTCGCGGCCCGTGCCCAGTCGCTGGCGCACCCCTCGTGCAGGGCGAACTCCAGGCCGAAGGTGCCGGTCGCCGGGTCCGGGTCGACCAGCGTGTACGCCCGCTGGTGCGGCTTGCCCGCGTTGTCGAACCAGAGCCGCACCCACATCGTGGGGTGGACGCCGGTCGCCGCCAGCAGGCCGCCGTCGGACAGGCGCAGCCGCCGGAAGTGCGGGGTGACGTCCTCGGCGTCCGTCACGGTGACCTCGAAGTCCTTCGCACGCATCAGCTTGAGGACCGCGCCCTCCCAGCCCCGCCCCTGCCTCATCGGCCCTTCACCCTTCGCGTACGATTCCGCCACGACGTAAGACTTAGGTGAGCCTAACCTAAAGGAAAGTAGAGGCACAGGGGTGAGCGCCGAGATATACCGCGACGCCTGGGGGATCCCGCACCTGCGCGCCGACGGCGTGGACGAACTCGCCCGCGCCCAGGGCCGCGTGACCGCCCGTGACCGGGCCTGGCAGCTGGAGGTCGAGCGGCACCGCGCCCAGGGCACCTCGGCGTCCTTCCTCGGCGCGGAGGCCCTGTCCTGGGACCGGTTCGCCCGCCGGGCCCTGCTGGCCGACACCGCCCGCCGCTGCTTCGCGGCCCTGGAGGAACGGGACCCGGAGACGGCCGCCTGGGTACGGGCGTACACCGACGGCGTCAACGAGTCGCTCGCCCGGGACACCCCCGCCCCCGAGTTCGCGCGCGCCGGCCTCGCGCCCGGCCGCTGGGAGCCGTGGACCCCGCTCGCCGTCTGGCTCTCCACCCACGTCCTCTTCGCCGGTTTCCCCGCCAAGCTCTGGCGCGAGCACATCGCCGGGCACCTCGGCCCGGACGCCGTCGCCCTGTTCGCCACCGACGGACCCGGCACCGCCGGCAGCAACGGCTGGCTGGTGAGCGGCGAGCGGACCGTGACCGGGCACGCGGTCATCGCCGGCGACCCGCACCGCTACATCGAGGAACCCGGCGTCTACCAGCAGATCCACCTGTCCTGCCCGGAGTTCGACGTGGTCGGCCTAGCCGTGCCCGGCGTCCCCGGCATCGCCCACTTCGGACACACCGGCACCGTCGCCTGGGCCATCACCAACGCCATGGCCGACTACCAGGACCTGTACCGCGAACGGCTGCGCCGCACCGGCGCCGGCGTCGAGGCGCTGGGCCCCGACGGCCGCTGGCACCGGGCCGCCCGGCGCACCGAGCTGATCCGGGTCGCGGGGGAGGAGACCGTCGAGGTCGAGGTCGTCGAGACCGACCGGGGCCCGGTGATCGCCGGCGGTCCCGAGGGCCTGGACGACGGCACCCCCCTCGCCCTGAGCCTGCGTCACCCGCCCCGCGTCACCGCCGACCTGGGCTTCTCCGCCCTGCTGCCGCTGCTGCGGGCCCGCCGGGTCGCCGACGTGGACCGCGCCCTGGACGCGTGGGCCGAACCGGTCAACGTCGTCCAGGCCGCCGACACCGGCGGCGGGCTGCTGCACCGGGTCGCGGGCCGCGTGCCGGTGCGCGCGGCCGCCAACGGCCTGGGGCCGGTGCCCGCCTGGGAGCCCGGGCACGAGTGGACCGGCTGGCACGAGACGCCCCGCGCGGGCCTCACCGACGGCGTCGCCGTGATGGCCAACCAGCGCGGTCCGGCCGGCCCCCTCGGCGTCGAGTTCGCCCCGCCGCACCGCGCCGAGCGCATCGCCGCCCTGCTCGCCGCCGAGGACCGCTGGTCGGCCGCCGGCATGCCCGCGATCCACACCGACACCCACCTCGCCTCCGCTGGGCCGCTCCTCGACCACCTGGCGGCCCTCGACGACCTGACCCCCGCGGCCCGCACCCTGCGCGACCGACTCCTCGCCTGGGACCGGCACATGGACGCCGGCAGCACCGACGCGGCGGCCTACGCGGCCGTGCGCGGCGCGGTCGTACGGCGCCTGGCGGCACACCCGGCCCTCGCCGCGGCCGCCGTCCCGCCCGCCTACCCCGAGGTGTTCCTGCCGTGGCTCGCGCTCGTCCCGCGCGTCGCCTACGCCCTCGAGCACCTGCTGCGCGCCGAGGAGCTGTACGGCATCGACCGCGCCGGGGCCGTCCGCGCGGCCCTGGAGGAGGTGGCCGCGCGAGAGCCCTCGGGCACCTGGGGCGACACCCACCGCCTCGCCCCCTGGCGTGCGCTGCCGGACGCCGCCCAGGAGGAACCCGGCCTGTCCGGCGACCACGACTGCGTGCTGTGCACCTCCGCCGTCCCCGGCCTCACCGACCGCGCCGCGCGCGGCCCCGCCGCCCGGTACGTCTGGGACCTGGCCGACCGGCAGGACAGCCGCTGGGTGGTCCCCCACGGCGCCTCGGGCGTTCCCGGCTCGCCCCATCACCGCGACCAGCTGCCCCTGTGGCTCGACGGGGAACTCGCCCCGGTGGTCACCGACTTCGACCGGCTCGTGAAGGAGACCGATGTCTGACCCGTACCTCTTCCGCACCCCCGTCCACGAGCAGGCGCTCGACGGTTTCGGCACCGTCCGGGTCCTGCCCCTCGACCCCGCGGCGGACGCCGGGGTGGTCCACCGCTGGGTGAGCGAGGAGCGGGCCGCCTTCTGGGGCATGAACGGCCTCACCCGGGACCAGGTCGCCGCGGTCTACGCCCACATGGCCGGCCTCGACACCCACCACGCCTTCCTGGTGGTCGAGGACGGCGAGCCCGTCGCGCTGTTCCAGACCTACGAGCCCGGGGCCGACCGGGTGAGCGAGTGCTACGACGTCGAGCCCGGCGACATCGGCGTCCATCTGCTGCTCGCCCCCGCCGGGGAGGGCGGCGCGCGGTCCGGCTGGACCGCCGCCCTGTCGGGGGCCCTCATCGCCTACGCCCTGCTGGGTCTGGACCGGAAGCGGATCGTGGTCGACCCGGACGTGCGCAACGACAAGGCGGTCGCCCGCTTCCTCAGGCAGGGTTTCACCGCCGGTCCCCGGGTCGTCCTGCCGGAGGTCGACCTGCCGGACGTGTACCTGCCCGAGAAGGAGGCGCAACTCGCCTTCCTGCGCCGGGAGACGGTCTTCCCCGGCTGACCGCGCGGTCCCTCCCGGCCCGGTTGAGCGGGACGGCGTCCGCGTCCGTACGTATCCCCGTGGTGTGCGGCGGCGGTGAGCGCGGGAGGGCGGGGCGGCGGGCGGTCCGGGGGCCGGCGCTGCTCGTCGCCGTGCTGGTCCTGCTCGTCCTCGGCGGCGCGGGACCGGCGTCCGCCCACGCCGCCCTGCGCTCCACCGACCCCGGCGACGGCACCGTCCTGGAGCGCGCCCCCCGCGCCGTCACCCTGGTCTTCACCGAGTCCGTCGGCCTGCGCGACGACTCCTTCCGCGTCCTCGGCCCCGACGGCCGCCGCCTGCGCACCGGGGACGCCGGGCACGCGGACGGCCGCTCCGACACGGTCCGCGTCCCCCTGCCGGACACGCTCGGCGAGGGCACCTGCACCGTGGCCTGGCGGGTGGTCTCGGCCGACGGCCACCCCGTCTCCGGTGCCTTCGCCTTCTCCGTCGGCAAGCCGTCCGCGACGGCCGCCGAGGTGGACACCGGCCCCACCGAGGACCCGCTGACCGGCGTCCTGCACAAGGCGGCCCGCTACCTGTCCTACCTGGCCGTGGCCCTGCTCGTCGGCACGGCGGCCTTCGTGCCCCTGTGCCGCCCGCCGGACCCCGCCCGGCTGCGCCGTCCCCTGGTGACGGGCTGGTGGGCCCTGCTGGCGGCCACGGTCGCCCTGCTGGTGCTGCGCGCCCCGTACGAGGCGGGGACCGGTCCGGCGACGGCCCTGGACGTCCCGGCCCTCGGCGACACCCTGACGGGCCGGCCCGGGGTGCTGCTGCTGACCCGGCTGGCGCTGCTCCTGCCGGCCGCGCTCCTCCTCACCCGGGCGTCCGGCCGCGAGCGCACCCCGCCGGTCGACGCCGCCTGCGCCGTCCTGGCCGTCGCACTGGCCCTGACCTGGGCCGCCGCGGAGCACGCCGTCGTCGGCCCCGGGGTACCCCTGGCGGTGGCGTCGTCCGCCCTCCACCTGCTGGCCGCGGCCGTCTGGCTCGGCGGCCTCGTGGCCCTGCTCACCACCCTGCGCGGATCCCCGGACGCCGGCACGGTCGCCCGCTTCTCCCGCACCGCCCTCGTCTGCGTGACCGTCCTGGCCGTCACCGGCGTCCACCAGTCCTGGCGCGGCCTCGGCTCCTGGCCGGCGCTCACCGGGACGGCGTACGGCCGGCTGCTGCTCGCCAAGCTGGCCGGGGTGTCCGTGCTGCTGGCGGCGGCCGCGGTCTCCCGGAGGTGGACGGCCGCACCGGTGACGGTCCGGGCTCCCGCGCCGGCGAGGGGGCGGGCCCGGTCCCCCGTGGCGGCGGGCGCCCCGTCCCCGCCGCCGTCGGCTCCCCCGCCGGCCGGGACGGCGCCCGCCGGGGACGAGCACGCCGGCACGGACACCGCCCGCCGCCGGGCCCTGCGCCGGTCCGTCCTGGCCGAGGCCGTCGTCGCGGCCGTCGTCCTCGCGCTGACGACCCTCCTCGCCGGCACCCCGCCGGGCCGGACGGCGGCCGAGGCGGCACGGTCCGCACCGGCGGGCGGGGTGCTGCCCGCGTCCGTCACCACGATCCCCTTCGACGCGGGCGCCGCCGGCGGCCGGGGCACGGTCCAGATCACCCTGGACCCCGGCCGCACCGGTGACAACGCGGTGCAGGCCGTCGTCTTCGGCCCCGACGGCAGCCTGACCGCCGTTCCCGAACTGCGCCTCTCCTTCACCCTCCCCGACCGGGAGGTCGGCCCGGTCACCGCCGGACTCGTCGACCGGGGCGGCTACTGGAGCGCCAACTCCCTCACCCTCCCCCTCCCGGGCACCTGGACCATGAAGGCGACGGTCCGCATGACGGAGGTGGACCAGGTGAGCGAGACGAGGCGGGTCCGGATCCTGCCCTGAGCGGGGGCGCGGGCGGAGCGGGGCTCAGGCGCTCACCACCTCCCGGACCGCCGCGAGGAACTCCTCCGTCCGCGGGTGCGTGGGATGCGCCGGGCGGGCGAGGTAGACCGTGGCCGCGGGTGCGTCGGTGACCGGGACGAAGCGGACGCCCGGATGGCCGTGGCTCTCCGCCGTTCCCGCCGCGCCGAGGCCGAACGCGCCGCCGGCGGCGACGAGGTTCAGCCACTCGTCCACGTTGCCCACCTCGACCGTCCTGTCCGGGCGCCGCTCCGGGGGCCACAGATCCGGTGAGGCGGTGCCCGCACCGGGCCACAGGGCCAGCGGAAGACCCGGACGGGCGGTGAGCTCGGCCAGCAGCACCCCCGTCCGGTCCGCGAGCGGGTGGTCGTCGGGCAGGGCGGCGATCCGGTCCTCCGTGTAGAGGGCCTCGGTGCGGATGCGCGGATCGGCGGGGACGGTCCGGAGCACCGCCACGTCGGTGTCGCCGGTGGCCAGGCCCGCCGTGCTGTTGTCCCGCCGGACCACGTCGAGCGGGATCTCGGGGTGGGCGCGGCGCCAGGAGCGGAGCAGGGGCACGGTCTGCCGCCCCAGGACCGCGCAGGTGTAGCCGACGCGCAGGGGGCGGCAGACCTCACGGGTGTCGGCGAGGGCCGCGTCCAGGTGGGCGAGGATCGCCCGGCCGTGTCCGAGCAGGGTCGTCCCCGCCGGGGTGAGGGCCAGGTGGCGGGAGGAACGGTCCACCAGCCGCACCCCCACGCGGGCCTCCAGCTGCGCCAGCGTGCGGGAGAGGGCCGGCTGCGTCACGTGCAGCCGGGACGCCGCCGCCGTGATGGTGCCCGCGGCGGCCACCGCGTCCAGGGCCCTGAGGTGGCGCAGCTCCACGTCGTCCATGCCTGCCGAGCATAGACGCTGACCAGAAGGCATTTCCGGGTCCGCGGAACGCTCCGTAGCGTCGAAGGCGCGGGCGGCCGAGCGGTCGTCCGGGCTTCGCCGGTCGTCGGCGACGTTCTTTCTGCGTTCTTTCTGTCTTCCTGTTTCTTGTTTCGGTTTCGGTTTCGGTTCGGCCCGGCTTCGGCGGGCCGGGGACGGTGGGTCATGAGGATTCTTCTGGTCGGCGCGGGCGGCACGCTCGGCGGCGCGGTGCGCGAGGCGCTCGCGGAACGCGGGCACGAGGTGATCGGCGTAGGCCGCTCGGGCGGTGACCTGGTGGCCGACGTCACCGAACCCGAGGCGGTGGCCCGGCTGTACGCGGAGGCGGGCGCGCTGGACGCGGTGGCCGTCGCGGCGGGCGACGCCGTGTTCGCCCCGCTGGGCGAGCTGACCGCCGACGACTTCGCGGCGACGCTCCGGGGCAAGGCGCTGAGCCAGGTGGAGCTGGTCCGCCAGGGCGCCCGGCACATCGCCCCGAACGGCTCGTTCACCCTCGTCAGCGGGATCCTCACCGAGGAACCGGTCGTGGCGGGGGCCGCGGCGTCCGCGGCGAACGGCGCGGTGGAGGCCTTCGTGCGCGCCGCCGCGATCGAACTCCCGCCCCAGCGGATCAACGCGGTGAGCCCGGCGGTGGCCGAGGAGTCCCTCCCCTCCTACGGTCCCTTCTTCCCCGGCACAGAGGCGGTCCCGGCGGCCAGGGCGGCCACGGCGTACGTCCGCTCGATCGAGGGCGCGCAGACGGGGCGGGTCTACCGGGTCCGGTAACTCCTGGGCGGCTCCCGCGTGACGCAGGACACGAGCAGCCGCGACCCGCTGGGGCGGCGGCAACGTCGAAGGGCCCCCTGTTTCCAGGGGGCCCTTCGACGTTAGTGCCCGGTGAGGCACTGGCGGAGGATACGAGATTCGAACTCGTGAGGGGTTGCCCCCAACACGCTTTCCAAGCGTGCGCCCTAGGCCTCTAGGCGAATCCTCCGCGGCAAACATTACATGACGCCGGAGAGTGCTCGCGAACTCGTTCTCGGGGGCCCGCATCGGGTAACGTGTGGCCCAGCCCCTCACGCGGCGCTATCTGACTGAACTCCCCCAGGGCCGGAAGGCAGCAAGGGTAGGTCGGCTCTGGCGGGTGCGTGGGGGGCGCTTGCGTTCGCGGGGCGGTCCGGTTGTCGGTGGGCGCCTATAACCTCGTATGCGTGTCGTCTCTCGCGCTCTACCGCCGTTACCGCCCGGAGTCCTTCGCCGAGGTCATCGGGCAGGGGCATGTCACCGACCCGCTGCAGCAGGCGCTGCGGAACAACCGGGTCAACCACGCGTACCTGTTCAGCGGTCCGCGCGGGTGTGGCAAGACGACGAGCGCGCGCATCCTGGCCCGGTGCCTGAACTGCGAGCAGGGGCCCACGCCGACACCGTGCGGCGAGTGCCAGTCCTGCCGCGACCTGGCGAGGAACGGGCCGGGGTCGATCGACGTCATCGAGATCGACGCCGCTTCGCACGGTGGTGTGGACGACGCCCGCGACCTGCGCGAGAAGGCCTTCTTCGGGCCCGCCCACAGCCGGTACAAGATCTACATCATCGACGAGGCCCACATGGTCTCCCCGCAGGGCTTCAACGCCCTGCTGAAGGTCGTCGAGGAGCCTCCGGAGCACCTGAAGTTCATCTTCGCGACCACCGAGCCCGAGAAGGTCATCGGGACCATCCGGTCGCGGACCCATCACTACCCGTTCCGGCTCGTGCCGCCCGGCACCCTGCGCGACTACCTCGCCGAGGTGTGCGCCAAGGAGGACATCCCCGTCGAGGACGGCGTGCTGCCGCTGGTCGTGCGGGCGGGTGCCGGTTCCGTGCGTGACTCCATGTCCGTCATGGACCAGCTCCTCGCGGGCGCCGGACCCGACGGTGTGACGTACGACATGACGACCGCCCTCCTCGGCTACACGGACGGCTCGCTGCTCGACTCCGTCGTCGAGGCGTTCGCCACGGGGGACGGCTCCGCCGCCTTCGAGGTCGTCGACCACGTGATCGAGGGCGGCAACGACCCGCGGCGCTTCGTCACCGACCTGCTGGAGCGCCTCCGCGACCTCGTCATCCTCGCCGCCGTGCCCGACGCCGCGGAGAAGGGGCTCATCGACGCCCCCGCCGACGTCCTCGAGCGGATGCAGGCCCAGGCGCGGTCCTTCGGCGCGGCCGAACTGAGCCGCGCCGCCGACCTGGTCAACGAGGGCCTCACCGAGATGCGCGGCGCCCACTCGCCCCGCCTCCAGCTGGAGCTGATCTGCGCGCGCGTGCTGCTGCCCGCCGCGTACGGCGACGAGCGGTCGGTGATGGCCCGGCTGGACCGGATCGAGCGCGGGGTGCAGTTCTCGGCGGGGGCGGGGGCGCCCGCCATGGGGTACGTGCCCGGTCCCGAGGCGCACACCGGCGTCCCCGGTGCCGCGAGTCCCGCGGCCGCCGCGCCGGTCCCGCCGGGCGGCGGCCCGGCCGCGGCCCGGGCGGCGGTCCGGGGCGCCGGCGTCGGCGTCGGCGGCCAGGGCGCGGCGGCCGGGGAGGGCGCGGCCCCGGGGCCGGGCACCGGCCCCGCCTCCGCTCCCACCCCTGCTCCCACCCCTGCTCCCGCCCCCGCCTCCGCTCCCACGCCGACGGCCGCTCCGGCGCCCGCCGCACCCGCCCCGGTCCCCGCGCCCGGCGCCTGGCCCACCGCGGCTCCCGCGGGCGGCGGGCGGCGGCCCGGAGGATGGCCCACGGCAGCGCCGACGGGCGGCGGGCAGCCCCAGGCGCCGGCCGCTCCGCCCCGGCCCCCGGCCGCCCCCGCCCCGGCCGCCGCCGTGCCGCCCGCCGCCCCACCGCCGTCCCCGGGCGGCGGGCCCGACCCGCGCTCGCTGTGGCCCAACATCCTGGAGGCGGTCAAGAACCGCCGCCGGTTCACCTGGATCCTGCTCAGCCAGAACGCCCAGGTGACCGGCTTCGACGGCACCACCCTCCAGATCGGCTTCGTCAACGCCGGAGCCCGCGACAACTTCCTGAGCAGCGGCAGCGAGGACGTGCTGCGGCAGGCCCTCGCCGAGCAGTTCAACGTGCAGTGGAAGGTCGACGCGGTCGTCGACCCCTCCGGCGGTTCGGCGCCCCCGCCCCACGCCGGCCCGCCCGGCGGCTACGGCGGCCCGTCCGGCGCCGGCCACGGGGGACCGGGCGGCGGCGCGCCCGCTCAGCGGCCGGCGGCACCGGCACCCGCGGGCCCGCCGTCCCAGGGCTCCGGTTCTCCCGCCTACGGTCCGGCGGCTCCGGCGTCCGCCCCGGCGGCCGGCCCCGCTTCCCGGCCCGCGGCGCACGAGCCGCCGCCCCCGGTCTCGCCGGAGGACGACATCCCGGAGGACGACGACCCGGACCTCGACGAATCGGCCCTCTCCGGGAAGGAACTGCTCGTACGGGAGCTGGGGGCGACGGTGGTGGAGGAGATCGCGCACGAGTAGGCGCCGGCCGCCGCCCGGGCACGGCCCTGCGACGGCGCCGGCTGGAGGAAACCACAAGCCGCCCCCGTCCGCGCCCTCGGAAGCCCGCACAAAGCGTCCGGGCCCGTTCCCATTAGGCTGACCCCCGTGAAGGTCCTTGTCATCGGCGGCGGCGCCCGCGAACACGCCCTGTGCCGTTCCCTGTCCCTCGACCCCGACGTCACCGCGCTGCACTGCGCACCCGGCAACGCCGGCATCGCCGAGGTCGCCGAACTGCACCAGGTCGACGCCCTCGACGGCGCGGCCGTGACGGCACTGGCCACCGGGCTCGGCGCCGACCTGGTCGTGGTCGGTCCCGAGGCGCCCCTCGTCGCCGGGGTCGCCGACGCCGTGCGCGAGGCGGGCATCCCGGTCTTCGGCCCCTCCGGGCAGGCCGCACGGCTCGAGGGCTCCAAGGCCTTCGCGAAGGACGTGATGGCCGGCGCCGGGGTGCCCACGGCCCGTTCGTACGTCTGCACGACCCCGGCCGAGGTCGACGCGGCCCTCGACGCCTTCGGCGCCCCGTACGTCGTCAAGGACGACGGGCTCGCCGCCGGCAAGGGCGTCGTCGTCACCGACGACATCGAGGCGGCCCGGGCGCACGCGAACGCCTGCGAGCGCGTGGTCGTCGAGGAGTACCTCGACGGCCCCGAGGTGTCCCTCTTCGCCGTCACCGACGGCGAGAACGTGCGCCCGCTCCAGCCCGCCCAGGACTTCAAGCGCGCCCTCGACGGCGACGAGGGCCCGAACACCGGCGGCATGGGCGCGTACTCGCCGCTGCCGTGGGCCGACCCCAAGCTCGTCGACGAGGTCGTGGAGAGCGTGCTCCAGCCGACCGTGGACGAGATGCGCCGCCGCGGCACCCCGTTCTCCGGCCTCCTGTACGCCGGCCTGGCGATCACCTCGCGCGGCGTCCGCGTGATCGAGTTCAACGCCCGCTTCGGCGACCCCGAGACCCAGGTCGTGCTGGCCCGCCTGAAGACCCCGCTCGCCGGTCTGCTGATGGCCGCCGCCACCGGCAACCTCGCCGACCTCGAGCCCCTGCGCTGGAGCGCGGAGGCGGCCGTCACCGTGGTCGTCGCCTCCCACAACTACCCCGGCACCCCGCGCACCGGCGACCCGATCACCGGCCTCGACGAGGTGGCCGCCGAGGACGCCCCGCACGCCTACGTCCTGCACGCCGGCACCCGGCGCGAGGGCGACGCCGTCGTCAGCGCCGGCGGTCGCGTCCTGTCCGTCACGGCCACCGGCGCGGACCTCACCGAGGCCCGCGACCGTGCCTACCGGGCCGTCGCCCGCATCGGCCTCGACGGTTCCCAGCACCGTACGGACATCGCGGCGAAGGCGGCCGCGGACGCGGCGGCGCAGGGCGCGACGGGGGCCTGACCGCCCCCGGGAGCGCGCGCTCCGCACCCGTTCCGACAGGCCCCGGCTCCTTCTCAGGAGCCGGGGCCTGATCCTTGCTGTCCGTCATCCACCTTTCCCCAAAGCCATTCCATCGAGTGACCGATGCGCCATACGGCTGACGGGCGCCGAGGCCCCAACTAGGGTGCCGCGCAAGCGTTCCGGCACTTGGCCCACCGGCATTGCGATGTCAGCGGCGGGTGCCACAGTGGGGGAGTGAGCAACAGCGAGAGCGCAGTCCCCGGGCGGCGAGGAGGGGGTGAGGTCCGGTCGTGACCGGTATCGGTGGTGTGGAGGCGGGCGCGCAGGCCGCGCGTTCCCGGGCGCTGGCCGTGCTGCGCGTCCGCAGCCGGGCGCTGGCCGTCGCCCTGCTGCCCGCTGCCGCCGCCGTGATCCTGCTCGCGGGCGGCCGGACCGGCCACCTCGTGGGCGCGGGCTGGGACGCCGCCCGCTGGACCGTGTCCGCGCTCGCGCTCCTCGTGCTGTCGGCCGCCGCGGGGGTCGCCCTGGTCGTCGCCCGCGCCCGGCCCGCCATGACCCCGACGGTCCCGGTCGCCGAGGGGGCGGCGCCGGACCTCTACCGGATGGTGCGCGACCTCGCGGACCGGCTCGAGGTGCCCGCCCCGTCCGCGATAGCGCTCACGCCGGACTGCGACAGCTGGCTGGAGGACCGCACCCACCCCGCCCACGGTCCGCCGCCCGGGGAGCGGCACGGGGACGTGGCCGGTCCGGGCGGACCCGGCCCCCGCCGCGGCCCCGCCGCGCCCGTCCTCGTCATCGGCTCGCCCTTCCTGTGGTGGATGCGCGTGGGCGAGCTGCGCGCGGTCCTCGCCCCCGTCGTCGCCGGCACGGGACCGTCCGCGCACCCCGACATAGCCGCCGCCCGGCGCTTCATACGGGGCCTGGACGCCGCGGCGGCGGTGGCCTCGGCGCGGAACCGCCGCCTGCTGTCCCGCGTGGTGTGCGCGGGCCTCGGCCAGGTGTCCCGGCTGCTGCTGCGCAGCTGCCGCGTCCACGCCGCCGAGATGGAGCGGGGGGTCGCGGCGGCGGCCGCCGAGCGCGCCCAGGCCGTGGACTACGGGCTGCGGATCGTCGCTCAGGAGCAGGTCGGGCTGGCGTACGCGGGCTGGGACCGGCTGCTGACGCGGGTGGCGCTGCCCGCCTGGCGGATGGGCCGCTGGCCCGCCCGGCTGGACGTGGGCGTCGTCGCGGCGCTCACGGAACTCTCCCGCCGGGACCGCCTGGCCGAGGGCTTCGCCTCGCGCCTGGGCGAGCGTCCCGCCTGCGACCTGCTGGAGGAGCCCGGGCTGATCGACGAGGCGGTCTCGCTGCTCGCCGCGCGCCTCTTCCACGGGGGACCGGCGGAGACCGGGCCGGACTGGGCGCCGGTGGGATGGGACGAGTATCCGGAGGAGGTCGTCGACCGGACCTGGCGCGCGGACGCCGCCCGCCTCCACCGCGTCCTGGACACCCTGGGCGTCCGGCGCACCGCCGAGGACGCCGTCCCGGGCGCCGGCGGCCCCACCCTGGCCCGCGTCCTGGACCACCTCACGGACCGGCCCGCCCCGGCGCCGCCCGGCCCGCCGGCGGACCGGGAGGAGCACGGGGCCGGAGCCGGAACGCGGCCCGGGGCGGGGGCGGGGCCCCGGCCCGGGGCGCCCGGGGCGGAGGCGGGAGAACCGACCGGGACGGGTTCCGGGACCGTGCCCCCCGCCGGCCCCCTCCACGCACCCGGCGGCCCCACCCCGGGCGACGACGATGACGACCTCGCCGACGCCACCCCCCGGGGCGCCGCCCTGGCCGCCGGGCTCAGTGCGCAGCTGGCCCGCGAGGAGGCCGGTACGGCCGGGGCCCCGGCCTCCGCGTCCAAAGCGGCCGCGGGGCGGGCAGGGCCCGACAGCGCCCTCTGGGACGACCGCGCGCTGCCTCTCCTCCCGCTCCAGCCCCCGCGCACCGGCCGCGAGGTCCTCACCGACCACATCACGGCGATGGTGTGCTGCGCCGCGATGGACACCGCCGGGGCCACCCCCGGCCTGGACTGGCTCGACGGCCCGTCCCTCCTCGTCGACGGCGTCCGTGCCGCGGATCTGGCCCCCCGCGTCCGCAGCCTCGTCGAGACCGGCGACCCGGCCCCCCTGCGCGCCTGGCTGACGGAGCTCGGCATACGCGCGGAGAAGCCGGTCCGCCTGGTCTGAGCCCACCCGGCCCGCCGGACGTCCGCCGGGCGTCGGACCGGGCCCCCCGGATTCGGATCCTTCCGTTCCACTTTCGGTCACTTCGCGACGAACAGTGACAGCACGCGCGCCACATGTGATGTGCTGGGACCGATCGCGCACATGGCAAAGGCGTTCGTCATACGCACGACCACGGGGACACGAGGGAGGGGGTGGTCCCATGGGGCCCGAGCACATCCGCCGCTGGGAGTCGGGAGCACTCGCACACGCCGTGACGGATCCTTTCGGCCAGGGACCCGTGCCCTGGCTGCGCGGCGGTGAGTCCTACTTCGGCGACACCGGCCAGGTCGTCCCCTGGTACGTGGACCCCGAGCCGGACCCGGCCGGGACCGGGACGGGCCGGCGGGGACCCGGGCGGCGCTCCGACACCGGCGGCCCCCGCGCCGCCGACGACGTCCGCCGCCAGATCAAGGGCTTCACCGCCACCGGGGCCGTGGCGCCCGGCGAGGCCATCGACTTCCACGTCACCGTCGACCCGCCGCAGGAGTTCGGCGTCGACGTCTACCGGATCGGCCACTACGGCGGTGACGGCGCCACCAAGATCACCACCAGCCCCCGCCTGTCCGGCATCGTCCAGCCCGCGCCGCTCACCGCCGACCGCACGGTCTCCTGCCACCACTGGTGGCTGTCCTGGCGGCTGCAGATCCCGTCGTACTGGAACATCGGCGCGTACGTCGCCGTCCTCACCACCGCCGACGGCTACCGCTCCCACGTCCCCTTCACGGTCCGCGACGACCACCCGGCCGACCTCCTGCTGCTCCTGCCGGACATCACCTGGCAGGCGTACAACCTCTACCCGGAGGACGGCCGTACCGGCGCCAGCCTCTACCACGCCTGGGACGAGGAGGGCAGGCTGCTCGGCGAGGCGGACGCCGCGACGACCGTCTCCTTCGACCGCCCCTACGCGGGCGCGGGCCTGCCCCTGCACGTCGGCCACGCCTACGACTTCATCCGCTTCGCCGAGCGCTACGGCTACGACCTCGCCTACGCCGACGCCCGCGACCTGCACTCCGGCCGCGTCGACCCGACCCGCTACCGGGGCCTGGTCTTCCCGGGCCACGACGAGTACTGGTCCGCGGCCATGCGCCGCACCACCGAGCGGGCCCGCGACCACGGCACGTCCCTGGTCTTCCTGTCCGCCAACACCATGTACTGGCAGGTGGAGCTGGCGCCCTCCCCCTCCGGCGTCCCCGACCGCCTGCTGACCTGCCGCAAGCGCCAGGGCCCCGGCCGGCCGGTGCTGTGGCGGGAGATCGACCGCGCCGAGCAGCAGCTGCTCGGCATCCAGTACGCCGGCCGCGTCCCCGAACCGCACCCGATGGTCGTCCGCAACGCCGGCCACTGGCTCTGGGAGGCCACCGGCGCCCAGGAGGGCGACGAGATCGAGGACCTGGTCGCGGGCGAGGCCGACCGCTACTTCCCGCGCACCCCGCTCCCCGCGCACGACGAGCGGGTCCTGCTCGCCCACTCCCCGTACACCGACGTCCACGGCGCCCGGCGACACCAGGAGACGTCCCTGTACCGGGCGCCGTCCGGCGCCTGGGTCTTCGCGTCCGGGACGTTCGCCTGGTCCCCGGCCCTGGACCGCCCCGGCCACGTCGACCCGCGCGTCCAGCGGGCCACCGCCAATCTCCTGGACCGCATCTGCAAACGCGACTGACCCCGTCCGCGGCCACCCCGCACGGAGGCCGGTCGCCGCGTACGGGAGAATCGACGTACTTGGACAGAACCACGGGGAGGAACCGTGTCCGGATTCGTCGAAAAGCCCGAGCCGCTGGAGGTTCCGGGCCTGGTGCATCTGCACACCGGCAAGGTGCGCGACCTGTACCAGAACGAGGCGGGCGACCTCGTGATGGTCGCCAGCGACCGCATGTCCGCCTACGACTGGGTGCTGCCCACCGAGATCCCCGACAAGGGCCGGGTGCTCACCCAGCTCTCCCTGTGGTGGTTCGACCAGCTCGCCGACCTGGCCCCGAACCACGTCCTGAGCACCGAGCTGCCCGAGGGCGCCCCCGCCGACTGGCAGGGCCGCACCCTGGTCTGCAAGTCGCTGCGGATGGTCCCCGTGGAGTGCGTGGCCCGCGGCTACCTCACCGGCTCGGGCCTGGCCGAGTACCGGCAGTCCCGTACCGTCTGCGGCCTCGCCCTGCCCGAGGGCCTCGTCGACGGCTCGGAGCTGCCCGCCCCGATCTTCACCCCGGCCACCAAGGCCGAGGTCGGCGAGCACGACGAGAACGTCTCCTACGAGGAGGTCGCCCGCCGGACCGGCGCGGACACCGCGGCCCGCCTGCGCCAGGCCACCCTGGCCGTCTACTCCCGCGCCCGGGACATCGCCCGCGAGCGCGGGATCATCCTGGCCGACACCAAGTTCGAGTTCGGCTTCGAGGGTGAGGACCTCGTCCTCGCCGACGAGGTCCTCACCCCGGACTCCTCCCGCTTCTGGCCCGCCGACCAGTGGCAGCCGGGCCGCGCGCAGCCGTCGTACGACAAGCAGTTCGTGCGGGACTGGCTGACCTCGGCGGAGTCCGGCTGGGACCGCACGGGCGAGCAGCCCCCGCCGGCACTGCCGCAGCAGGTCGTGGAGGCGACCCGCGCCAAGTACGTCGAGGCGTACGAGCGCCTGACGGGCGTGCGCTGGTAGGACGCGGAGACACGAGGAAGCCCCCGGTCGTGACCGGGGGCTTCCTCATGTGGAGCGAACGACGAGGTTCGAACTCGCGACCTCAACCTTGGCAAGGTTGCGCTCTACCAACTGAGCTACGTTCGCCTGCGCCGCGGGCTTCGCCGTGGTGCGTGAGCCACTATACCCAACCCCGCTCCCGTGCGAGGCGCACCGCCGCGTGCCGGTTCTCCGCGCCGAGCTTCGTGGTGGCCGACGACAGGTAGTTCCGCACCGTCCCCTCGGCGAGCGCGGCCCGCTCGGCGATCTCCGCGACGGGTGCCCCGTCGGCCGCGTGCTCCAGCACCTCGGCCTCCCGCGCGGTCAGCGGCGAGTCCCCGGCGGAGATCGCGTCCGCCGCCAACTCCGGGTCGACGTACCGGTTTCCGGCGTGCACGGTGCGGATCAGCTCGGCGAGCCGCTGGGCGCTGACCGTCTTGGGGACGAATCCGCGCACACCCGCCGCGAGCGCCCGTTTCAGATGCCCGGGCCGCCCGTGACCGGTCACGATCAGCACCCTGCAGCCGGGCAGCTCGGCGCGCAGGGATGTGGCGACCTTCACACCGTCCGCGCCGGGCATCTGGAGGTCCAGTACGGCCACGTCCGGTGCGTGCGCCCGCGCCATCGCCAGGGCCTCCGGACCGGTGGCGGCCTCGGCGACCACCAGGAGGTCGTCCTCCAGGGAGAGCAGGGCGGCCAGCGCACCGCGGATCAGGTGCTCGTCGTCGGCGAGCAGGACGCGTACGGGGCCCGTCACGACGCCACCTCCAGCACGGTGCCGACGGCCAGGGGCAGCGGCACCTCGGCCGTGAGCCGGAACACGCCCCTGCCGACGGGCCCGGCCTCCAGCGTGCCGTCCACGGCGGACAGCCGTTCCCGCAGCCCCGCCAGGCCGGAACCGCCGGAGGCGCCGGCGCCTTCGGGCGCGCCGGGGGAGCCCGCCGCCTCCGGCACCCCGTCGTTCTCCACCGTCAGCACCACACGTCCCTCCGACAGCCGCACCACCACGGCACACGTCCCCGCGTCCCCGTGCCGCAGCACGTTCGTCGTCGCCTCCCGCACCACCCAGCCCAGCGCCGACTGCACCTCGGCGGGCAGCCCGGCCGTGTCCCCGCGTACCTCGCAGTCGATCCCGGCCGCGCCCAGCACGCCCCGGGCACCGGCGAGTTCGGCCTCCAGGTCGGCCTCCCGGTAGCCGCGGACGACGTCGCGGACCTCCCGCTGCGACTCCTGCGCGATGCGCTGCACCTCGATCATCTGCTCCACCGCCTCGGGCCGTCCGCGCCGGGACAGCTGCACGGCCAGCTCGCTCTTGAGCGCGATCACGGCCAGGTTCCGCCCCATCACGTCGTGCAGGTCGCGGCCGAACCGCAGCCGTTCCTCGGCGACGGCGAGCCGGGCCCGGGTCTCCCTGGCCTCGTCGAGCGTGTAGACCGCGTTGAGCAGCCAGACGGAGAAGATCGAGGTGAAGGCGAGGAAGCCGCCGCCCACCAGCACGAAGCACGCCACCATGAGCGAGCCGAGGCCCGGCATGCCCAGGGGGAAGGACACGGCCCCGGCACCGAACGCGAAGCCGCCGACGACGGCGACCACCCGGCGCCGGTCGTGCACGCCGAGCGTGATCGCGCCCGCGCCGAAGCACAGCACGCCCCCGAAGGCCCCCCACGCCGTGGACTCCACGTCCGGTCCGCCCGGTCCGCGCTCGGCGAGACCGATCGCGCCGACGGCGATCACCGCGGTGAGCGCGGCGAGCGCCCACAGCAGCCGGACGGGCTGCGGGCGCAGCCCGCGCGTCCAGTCCAGTGCTCGCGAGGCGACCAGCGCGCAGAGCCCGGAGTGCGCGGCGATCAGCAGGGACAGCCCGGCCGCGAGCCGCGGCCCGACCTGGCCGAAGCCCGGCACCCCCAGCACGAGGAACTCGATGAGCCCGAAGAAGTGGAACGACCACCGCGTGTACGTCTCCACCTTCGCCGGCGTGCTCTTCCGCCGCCACCAGCGCTGCGGCCTGCGCATCTCCCCGCCCACCTCGCTCTTCCCGGACCGAGTCCGCCCGTACGTCAGCGTCGCGGTTCCCAGCGGAACCACCGCCGTACAGCAAACACCGCGACCACCGTCCAGGCCACCGCCGTGGCGAACGCGCCCAGTGCTTCGGACGCCGGCAGGTCGCCGGTCCAGCCGCCGCGCACCAGCGTGACGACGGGCGTCAGCGGCAGCAGTTCGCAGACGGAGGCCAGCCGGTCGGGCAGCAGTTCCAGCGGAACGAACAGGCCGGAGCCGAACATCGAGACGAACGTCAGCGGCAGCGGCGTCACCTGTGCGCTCTCGCCGGTGCGGGTGAAGCTCGCGGTGACCGCGGCGAGCGCGGCGCACATCACCAGGCCCAGCAGCAGGCCGACGACCGCGAGGTGGGGCGCGGGCGGGGCGGGCAGGTCCAGCAGGGCGAAGCAGCCGGCCGCGAGCAGCAGGCTCTGCACGAGCCCGCTCAGGACGGCGGGCATCGCGGACCCGCCGAGGATCTCCGCGTCCCGCAGCTCGCCGGTGCGCAACCGCTTGAGCACGAGTTCCTCGCGCCGGACGACGAAGACGCCGACGAGGGCCGAGTAGACGGCGAACAGCAGGGAGAAGCCGATCGCGGCGGGCAGCACGAGCGTGCCGGTGGTCAGTCCGGCCTCGCCGAGATCCATCTCCTCGGACGCCGAGTACACGCTGAACGGCAGCACCAGCGGCACGAACAAGGCGGCGAAGACGGTGCCCTTGTTCCGCCGCAGCAGGGTGAGTTCGGCACGGGCGAGCGCCGTCATCCGGCTCGTGGGCGTGGTGGCCGCCGGCCTTCCGGCGCGCGGCGCGGATGACTTCGTGTCCGTGGCGCTCATGCCGCGTACTCCTTCGTCGTCGTGGTCCCGGCCGTCCTCGCGGACGCCTCCTTCGCGATCCCGAGGAACGCCTCTTCCAGGGAGGCCGACCGCACGTCCAGGCGGCGCAGTTCCACCCCGGCCCGTTCGGCCCACACGAGCAGCCCGGTGGCCGTGCGCTGCAGTTCGCGGGTGCGCAGCCGGACGAGCCGGCCGTCGGTCTCGTGACCGCTCACGCCCAGCTCGCCGAGCGGCGGCAGGTCTCCCGGGAGGTAGCCCTCCGGCAGCTCGAAGGAGATGCGTGAGGGCTGCGCGGCGGTCACCTCGTCCGGGGTGCCGGTGGCGGCGATCCGGCCCTCGTGCATGATCGCGAGCCGGTCGGCGAGGTTCTCGGCCTCCTCCAGGTAGTGCGTGGTCAGCAGCACCGTCGTTCCGCCGTCGCGCAGCGCGCTCACCAACTCCCAGGTGGCCCGGCGGCCTTCGGCGTCCAGTCCGGTGGTGGGCTCGTCGAGGAAGAGCACCTCCGGGTCGCCGAGCAGGGCGAGCGCCAGGTCCAGGCGGCGCCGCTGGCCCCCGGACAGCTGCTTCACCCGGACGCCGGCCTTCGCTTCCAGTCCGACCAGCTCCAGCACCTCCGCCGGCGGCCGCGCCCCGCTCACGCAGCCCGCCCACATCCGCGCGGTCTCGGCGACGGTCAGCTCGGAGGGGAAGCCGCCCTCCTGGAGCATCACGCCGGTGCGGGGGCGTACGGCGGCCCGCTCGGTGTACGGGTCGTGCCCGAGGACGCGCACCTGTCCGCCGGCCGGTGCGGCGAGGCCCTCGAGGAGTTCGACCGTCGAGGTCTTGCCGGCTCCGTTGGTGCCCAGCAGCGCGAAGACCTCCCCGCGGCGCACGGAGAAGTCGATCCCGCGCACCGCCTCGAACCCGCCCCCGTACACACGCCGCAGGGCGGTGACCTCAATCACGTGTTCGCGTCCGTTCGCTCGCATGACTCGAGCATCCCGGTACCGAGGGCGCCGCGGCAGTGCGGGCCGTCACCGCTCGGCATGACAAATGTCAGACGACGGCCGGGAAGCCGGGACACGAAAAGACCCCGGTCCTGGAGGACCGGGGTCTGATTCCCGAGCGGACGACGAGGCTCGAACTCGCGACCTCAACCTTGGCAAGGTTGCGCTCTACCAACTGAGCTACGTCCGCATTGCCCCCGACCAGCTTTCACCGATCGGTGCGAGCACCAGCCTACCTGATCGACTTGCGTGATCGGTACGGCGATGCAGAGCGGGTGACAGGAATTGCACACTGCGCCTTCCCCCTGGAAGGGGGATGTTCTACTACTGAACTACACCCGCATGTTCCGTGAGCTGGGCTTTTCGGCCTCGCCCCTCGGCGTGCTCCAGACTTTAGCTGATCACCCGGGGTGCTGCGCAAGTCGGTTGCCGCGGGGAGCGGCTGAGCGGCCGTCGGCGGTCCGCGCGGGACCGCCGGCCGCCGTGCCGGGGGCACCCGTCCGCCGGGGCGGCCGCAGGCCGCGACCGCTCACTGCGCCTCGGCGAACGCCTCGTAGACCTTCTTCGGGATCCGGCCCCGCGCGGGCACGTCCATCCTGTTCGCCTGGGCCCAGGCCCGGACGGCCGCCGGATCGGGCGCGACCTCCGTCTGCCGGTACGCCTTCCCGGACCGCGAGCGCTTCCGGCCCGCCGACACGTAGGGCTCGAGGGCCTTGCGCAGTTTCCGGGCATTGGCTTCGTTCAGGTCGATCTCATACATCCGGCCGTCGACCCCGAAGGCGATCGTCTCCGCCGCTTCCGAGCCGTCGATGTCGTCGAAGAGAGTGACCACGACACGCTGCGCCACGAATATCGGTCCCTTCGTGCGGCACCTCCGCGATGACGTGCCAGGACACCACGATGATGCCGACTGTTCGCCTGTAATTGGGCAAAGTATCGGCTAATGACATTTCATTTGTACAGTGCCCGGCATTGCAATGGGAAGCCCGACTAAATCTCTCCGCGTGTCCGCCGCGCAATAGGCATCCGCGGCGGATCCGGGATCTTTCCCAAAGCTTTTCGCGCGGGACTCCCGCCGATGCCCGGCCGTGACAGGGGTCACGTACTTTCCTCCAAGGCTACGCGCGTAGAAATTTTGTACGGGTAGTCTGAAGGAACCTGCTCAGCACCACACACCGGGAGTGCCAGTGGCACGCGTCGTAGTCGACGTCATGCTCAAGCCGGAGATCCTCGACCCCCAGGGCCAGGCGGTGCAGCGCGCACTGCCGCGACTGGGTTTCGAAGGGATCTCGGACGTCCGCCAGGGAAAGCGTTTCGAACTGGAAGTTGACGGGCCGGTCGACGAGGCCGCCCTCGCCCGCATCCACGATCTTGCGGAATCCTTCCTCGCCAACACCGTGATCGAGGACTTCACCGTCAAGGTCGAGTCCGAGGACGTTGTCGCGGGGGCTGTGAAGTGACCGCTCGTATTGGCGTCGTCACTTTCCCCGGCAGCCTCGACGACCGGGACACGCAGCGCGCGATCCGCGTCGCCGGCGCCGAACCCGTGGCGCTCTGGCACAAGGACAAGGACCTCAAGCAGGTCGACGCCGTGGTGCTGTGCGGTGGTTTCTCCTACGGCGACTACCTGCGCGCCGGCGCCATCGCGCGCTTCTCGCCGGTGATGGACACCGTCATCGACCAGGCGAGGGCCGGCCTCCCCGTGCTCGGCATCTGCAACGGCTTCCAGATCCTCACGGAGGCCCACCTGCTGCCCGGCGGGATGCTCGGCAACGACCACCTGCACTTCATCTGCCGCGACCAGAAGCTGCGGGTGGAGAACGCGGACACCGCCTGGACCGGCGACTACAGCGCCGGCCAGGAGATCCACATCCCGCTGAAGAACATGGACGGGCGCTACGTCGCCGACCGGCGGACGCTGGACGAGCTGGAGGGGGAGGGCCGGGTGGCCTTCCGCTACCTCGACGTCAACCCGAACGGCTCGCTCAACGACATCGCCGGCATCACCAACGCCGCCGGCAACGTCGTCGGCCTGATGCCGCACCCCGAGCACGCCGTCGAGCCGCTGATCGGCACCGGCCGTACCGACGGCCTCCCGTTCTTCACCTCGATCCTCAAGAAGCTGGTCAACGCATGAGCCGGACGCCTCTGGACACGGTCGAGCACGCGGCCGCGACCCCCGACGTCGAGCTGCCCTGGGCCGAACTGGGCCTGAAGAAGGACGAGTACGAGAGGGTCGTGGAGATCCTCGGCCGCCGTCCCACCGGGGCGGAGCTGGCCATGTACTCCGTGATGTGGTCCGAGCACTGCTCGTACAAGTCCTCCAAGGTCCACCTCCGCCAGTTCGGCGAGAAGGCCCCCGAGAACGACGCCCTGCTCGTCGGCATCGGCGAGAACGCCGGTGTGGTCGACGTCGGCCAGGGCTACGCGGTCACCTTCAAGGTCGAGTCGCACAACCACCCGTCGTACGTCGAGCCCTACCAGGGCGCGGCCACGGGTGTCGGCGGCATCGTCCGCGACATCATCGCCATGGGCGCCCGCCCGGTCGCGGTCGTGGACCCGCTGCGCTTCGGCGCGGCCGACCACCCCGACACCAAGCGCGTCCTGCCCGGCGTCGTCGCCGGCATCGGCGGCTACGGCAACTGCCTGGGTCTGCCCAACATCGGCGGCGAGGTCGTCTTCGACGCCTGCTACCAGGGCAACCCGCTGGTCAACGCCGGTGCCATCGGCGTCATGCGGCACGAGGACATCCACCTCGCGAAGGCGTCCGGCGCGGGCAACAAGGTCATCCTCTACGGGGCCCGCACCGGCGGCGACGGCATCGGCGGCGCCTCGATCCTGGCCTCCGAGACCTTCGACGACGCCAAACCGTCCAAGCGCCCCGCCGTCCAGGTCGGCGACCCCTTCCAGGAGAAGCTCCTCATCGAGTGCACCCTGGAGGCGTTCCAGGAGAAGCTCGTCGTCGGCATCCAGGACCTGGGCGCCGCGGGCCTGTCCTGCGCGACCAGCGAGCTGGCCTCCAACGGCTCCGGCGGCATGCGCGTCACCCTGGACGACGTGCCCCTGCGCGACTCCACGCTCTCGCCCGAGGAGATCCTCATGAGCGAGTCGCAGGAGCGCATGTGCGCGGTCGTCGAGCCCGACAAGGTCGACCGCTTCCTGGAGATCTGCGACAAGTGGGACGTCATCGCCACCGTCATCGGTGAGGTGACCGACGGCGACCGCCTGGAGATCTTCTGGCACGGCGGCAAGATCGTCGACGTCGACCCGCGCACGGTCGCCCACGACGGACCGGTCTACGAGCGCCCCTACGCCCGCCCCGAGTGGCAGGACGCGCTCCAGGCGGACGACGCGAACAAGCTGCCCCGGCCGCAGTCCGGCGAGGAGCTGAAGGACCAGGTCCTGAAGCTGGTGTCCTCCCCGAACCAGGCGTCCAAGCAGTGGATCACCCAGCAGTACGACCACTTCGTGCAGGGCAACACCGTCCTCGCCCAGCCCGAGGACTCGGGCATGATCCGCGTGGACGAGGAGTCCGGCCTCGGCGTCGCCATCGCCACCGACGGCAACGGCCGCTACGCCAAGCTCGACCCGTACACGGGCGCGCAGCTGGCGCTGGCGGAGGCGTACCGCAACGTCGCCACCACCGGTGCGAAGCCCCTCGCGGTCTCCGACTGCCTGAACTTCGGCTCGCCGGAGGACCCGGCGGTCATGTGGCAGTTCGCGGAGGCCGTGCGCGGCCTGGCCGACGGATGCCGGCAGCTCGGCACCCCGGTGACCGGCGGCAACGTCTCGCTCTACAACCAGACGGGCGAGGCCGCCATCCACCCGACCCCGGTGGTCGCGGTCCTCGGCGTCATCGACGACGTGGCCCGCCGCACGCCGGTCGCCTTCCAGGAGGACGGCCAGCTGCTGTACCTCCTCGGCGACACGCGTGAGGAGTTCGGCGGCTCGGCCTGGTCCCAGGTGATCCACGACCACCTCGGCGGCCTGCCCCCGAAGGTCGACCTGGAGCGCGAGCGGCTGCTCGGCGAGATCCTGATCTCCGCCTCCCGCGACGGCATGATCGACTCGGCGCACGACCTGTCCGACGGCGGTCTGATCCAGGCGGTCGTGGAGTCGGCGCTGCTCGGCGGCAGGGGCGCGCGCCTGGTCGTCCCGGACGGGCTCGACGCCTTCACCTTCCTGTTCTCGGAGTCGGCGGGCCGCGCGGTCGTCGCCGTCCCGCGTTCGGAGGAGCTCCGCTTCACCGACATGTGCGGCGCGCGCGGTCTGCCGGTGACCCGCATCGGCGTGGTGGACGGCGACGCGGTGGAGGTCCAGGGCGAGTTCACCCTGCCCCTGGCCGACCTCCGCGAGGCCCACGAAGGCACGATCCCGGCGCTGCTGGCGTAGGCGCCGGCACGCGGCGACGGCGAGGCCCCGCCCGGATCCGTCCGGGCGGGGCCTCGCGGGCGCTTCCCGGCCCGGGGAACCGGTCACGGGCCCGGGATTCCCCGGGACCCCGCCTCCCGCGCCCCCGGCACGATCCGGCCGGCACGCCCTAAGCTCACCGTCATGCCGCCCGCCAGGAAACGCGCCCGCACCTACGACCCCGACCGCACCCGTGCCGCCGTGTTCGCCCAGCTCGGGCACGTCCGGGACGCCGTGCGCACCCTCACCCCCGAGCAGCTCGCACTGCCCACCCGCCTGGGCGACTGGACCGTACGGGAACTGGTGGCGCACATCGGGATGGCCCTGACCGCCCTCCACCGCGCCGTGGACCTGCCCGCCCCGCCCCGGCAGGACGTCCAGCTCGTCGAGTGGCCCTTCGCCACCGCCGGCGACTCCGCCGCGATCGCCGACTTCACCCGGCGGCTCGCCGCGGACCACCCCGACCCCGGCGCCCACCTCGCCGACATCGAGGAGAGCCTGCGCGCGCTGCTGGCGAAGCACCCCGGCAGTCGGCTCCTGGAGACCAACGCGGGCGCCCTGCCCCTGGACGACTACCTCGTCACCCGCACCGTCGAACTGGTGGTCCACACCGACGACCTGACCGCCGCCGTGCCCGGTCTCGGCATCCCCCACGACCGGCAGGCACTGGCCGCCGCGACCCGGCTGCTCGCCGACGCGCTCGCGGTGAAGGCGCCCGGCGGGTCTACGGAGGTGCGGGTGCCGCCGTACGCCGTCGTGCAGTGCGTCGAGGGCCCCCGGCACACCCGCGGCACCCCGCCCAACGTGGTCGAGACCGACCCGCTGACCTGGGTCCGGCTCGCGACCGGGCGGCTGGCCTGGAAGGACGCCGTGGCGGAGGCGAAGGTGAGCGCGAGCGGCGAGCGGGCCGACCTGGGAGGGCTGCTGCCGCTGATGAGCTGAGGGGAACCGGATCCCGCGAGCCTCCGTCGAAACGGCATGGACAGGCAGAAGCAGCAGCGCGGCATCACCCTGACCGCGGTGGCCGTCGCCGCGCTCGTCCCGCTCGCGACGGCCTGCGGCAGCGAGAAGGCGGGCGGCGCCGGCGGCTCCGCGGGAGCGGACCGGCCCTTCACCGGCGTCCGGTGGAGCATCGACAGCGTCACCGTCGACGGCACCACCCACCGGGCGCCGGACACCGCACGGGTCCGGATCGACGACGACGGGGAGGCGGCCGGCAGCACCGGCTGCAACACCTTCAGCGCCCGCGCCGACGTCGACGGCGAGCGCGTCCGGCTCAGCGACGCCGCGTTCACCGAGAAGTCCTGCGAGAAGACGCCCGTGGACTTCGAGAAGTCCCTCGGCCGCGTCCTCACCGACGGCCTCCTCACCGCCGACACGACGGGCGGCCGCCTGACCCTCGCCACCCCCGCCGGCGACACCGTACGGCTGAGCCGGTCCGAGGACGCGTCCCTGTACGGCACGGAGTGGACCGTCACCGCCCCCGCCGGGCAGGGCCGCGCCCACCTCACCTTCGACGAGGAGGAGGGCGCCGTCTCCGGCCGCCTCCCCTGCAACCACGTCGACGCCGGGGCCACCGTCCGCGACGGACATATCACCCTCGGCGCTCCGGTCACCACCCGAATGATGTGCGAAGACTCACTCATGGACGCGGAGAAGGCGATGCTCCGCTTCCTCGAGGGCCGCGTCGCCTACCGGATCGACCACGAAACCCTGACGCTGACCAGCGAAGACGGCACCACCGTCCGGGCCGTGGCCGACGAATGAGCCGCAGGTGAAACGGGATCCCCAATTCGGACCAGTGGTCGATCTCGCCTACACTCGGGAGCGTGCCACGTGGTGACGGTCGACTCAATCACGATCTACTCCCCGGCGAGAAGGGCCCCCAGGACGCTTGCGGCGTCTTCGGTGTCTGGGCTCCGGGCGAAGAGGTCGCAAAGCTCACGTACTTCGGGCTCTACGCCCTCCAGCATCGGGGCCAGGAATCCGCGGGAATCGCGGTCAGCAACGGCTCCCAGATCCTCGTCTTCAAGGACATGGGCCTGGTCTCCCAGGTCTTCGACGAGACCTCGCTCGGTTCGCTCCAGGGTCACATCGCGGTCGGTCACGCCCGCTACTCGACCACCGGCGCGTCCGTGTGGGAGAACGCCCAGCCAACCTTCCGGGCCACCGCGCAGGGCTCCATCGCGCTCGGCCACAACGGCAACCTCGTCAACACCGCCCAGCTCGCCGAGATGGTCGCCGACCTGCCCAAGCAGGAAGGCCGCTCCACGCGGGTCGCGGCGACCAACGACACCGACCTGCTGACCGCGCTCCTCGCGGCCCAGGTCGACGACGACGGCAAGCCGCTGACCATCGAGGAGGCCGCCCACACGGTCCTTCCGCAGGTCATGGGCGCCTTCAGCCTCGTCTTCATGGACGAGCACACGCTCTACGCCGCCCGCGACCCGCAGGGCATCCGCCCGCTGGTCCTCGGCCGCCTGGAGCGCGGCTGGGTCGTCGCCTCCGAGTCCGCCGCCCTCGACATCTGCGGCGCCTCCTACGTCCGCGAGATCGAGCCGGGCGAGTTCGTCGCCATCGACGAGAACGGCCTGCGCACGTCGCGATTCGCAGAAGCGAAGCCCAAGGGCTGTGTCTTCGAGTACGTGTACCTGGCCCGCCCGGACACCGACATCGCCGGCCGCAACGTCTACCTCTCGCGCGTCGAGATGGGCCGCAGGCTGGCCGCGGAGGCCCCCGCCGAGGCCGACCTCGTCATAGCGACCCCGGAGTCCGGCACCCCCGCCGCCATCGGCTACGCCGAGGCCTCCGGCATCCCCTTCGGCAACGGCCTGGTGAAGAACGCCTACGTGGGCCGCACCTTCATCCAGCCCTCGCAGACCATCCGCCAGCTCGGCATCCGCCTGAAGCTGAACCCCCTGAAGGAAGTCATCAAGGGCAAGCGGCTGGTCGTCGTGGACGACTCCATCGTCCGCGGCAACACCCAGCGGGCCCTGGTCCGCATGCTCCGCGAGGCCGGAGCCGCCGAGGTCCACATCCGGATCTCGTCCCCGCCCGTGAAGTGGCCCTGCTTCTTCGGCATCGACTTCGCCACCCGCGCCGAGCTCATCGCCAACGGCATGAGCATCGACGAGATCGGCACCTCGCTGGGCGCCGACTCCCTGGCGTACATCTCCATCGACGGCATGATCGAGGCGACCACCATCGCCAAGCCGAACCTGTGCCGCGCCTGCTTCGACGGCGAGTACCCGATGGAACTCCCCGACCCCGAGCTGCTCGGCAAGCAGCTCCTGGAGACCGAGCTGGCCGCCGGGCCCGCCGGTACGGCCGCCGCCGACGCCATCCGTCGCCCGTAGCCGTCCGTCCGCAATACCTGCCGTACGACACAAGAGTCAGAGGTTCTCATCGTCATGTCTGACACGACTGGTGCCAGCTACGCAGCCGCGGGCGTCGACATCGAGGCGGGCGACCGCGCCGTCGAGCTCATGAAGGAGTGGGTGAAGAAGACGCAGCGGCCCGAGGTCCTCGGCGGCCTCGGCGGTTTCGCCGGCCTCTTCGACGCCTCCGCCCTCAAGAAGTACGACCGCCCCCTGCTGGCCTCCGCCACGGACGGCGTGGGCACGAAGGTCGACATCGCCCGGCAGCTGGGCGTCTACGACACCATCGGCCATGACCTGGTCGCCATGGTCATGGACGACATCGTGGTGTGCGGCGCCGAGCCGCTGTTCATGACCGACTACATCTGCGTCGGCAAGGTCCACCCCGAGCGCGTCGCGGCCATCGTCAAGGGCATCGCCGAGGGCTGCGTGCTGGCCGGCTGCGCCCTGGTGGGCGGTGAGACGGCCGAGCACCCCGGCCTGCTCGGTGAGGACGACTTCGACGTCGCCGGCGCCGGTACGGGCGTCGTGGAGGCCGACCGGCTGCTCGGCCCGGACCGCATCCGCGAGGGCGACGCGGTCGTCGCGATGGCCGCCTCCGGGCTTCACTCGAACGGGTACTCACTCGTCCGCCACGTGCTGCTGAACGAGGCCGGCCTGGCCCTGGACGCGCACGTGGACGACCTCGGCCGCACCCTCGGCGAGGAGCTCCTGGAGCCGACGAAGATCTATTCGCTGGACTGCCTGGCCCTGATGCGCACCACCGAGGTGCACGCCTTCAGCCACATCACCGGCGGCGGTCTCGCGGCCAACCTGGCCCGCGTGATCCCCGACGGCCTGCACGCGACCGTCGACCGCTCCACCTGGACCCCGGCCCCGGTCTTCGACCTCGTCGGACGGACGGGCCGGGTCGAGCGCCTGGAGCTGGAGAAGACCCTGAACATGGGCGTCGGCATGATCGCCGTCGTGCCCCAGGAGTCCGCCGACGTGGCGCTGGCGACGCTCGCCGACCGCGGCGTCGACGCCTGGGTGGCGGGCGAGATCACCGACCGCGGCGACCACGGGACGGGCGCCACGATGACCGGCGACTACGCCGGCTGAGCCGGGACCGGCACGGCGATGCGGGTAGCACAGAACCCGGTCGGTGACGGAAGTCACCGACCGGGTGAGTGTTCAGTGCAGGGTCAAGCGCCGCGACGATGCTGCGGGGACTGGCCGTCCTCGTCCTCGTCGTCCTCGTAGAGGTCGGCGTACTTTGCGTACAGCTCGTCGTCCTGCTCATCGTCCTCGAACCGCCCGCCGTTAGGCGGTTGCGGACTCGACGTCGATGCGCCCAGCTCCTCGGCCAGGCGGGAGAGATCAGTCCCACCGCTGTTGTACTTCAGCTGGCGGGCGACCTTCGTCTGCTTGGCCTTGGCCCGGCCGCGCCCCATGGCTCGACCCCCTCAACGACGGGGCTCGACGGCCCCAGAGTCTTGACACGCGTTCATGGTCCGGAACGGGCTCTCCGCGGAGAGACCGGTCCGTAGGGCTTCCACGGTACCTGAGCCCACGCCCATACGGTACGTCGCCCGCAGGACGTGGCTACGCCCATGACCTTCGAGGCGCCCCGTCCTCGCTGGTCAACGGCGATTTTAACCACCTTTCGACGGTCGACCCGCCGGGATAAGTGAGAGTTCTCTCCAACTGCCTCCCGGCGGGTACCGGACAAATCTTCGAAGACCGCCTCCGGACCGCCCTCCGGATCACTCTCCGGAGGGCGCGGAGCGCCGTCTCCGGTCAGAGCCGCGCGCGTGCCTCCGACATCCGCTGCTCGGCGATCCGGTCGGCCGCGGCGGCCGGCGGAATACCGTCTTCCTTCGCACGTGCGAAGATGGCCAGCGTCGTGTCGTAGATCTTCGCGGCCTTGCCCTTGCACCGCTCGAAGTCGAAGCCGTGCAGCTCGTCGGCGACCTGGATGACACCGCCGGCGTTCACCACGTAGTCGGGCGCGTAGAGGATCCCGCGGTCGGCGAGGTCCTTCTCGACGCCCGGGTGGGCGAGCTGGTTGTTGGCCGCGCCGCACACCACCTTCGCGGTCAGCACCGGCACGGTGTCGTCGTTCAGTGCGCCGCCCAGCGCGCAGGGGGCGTAGATGTCCAGGTTCTCGACCCGGATCAGCGCGTCCGTGTCGGCGACGGCGATCACCGACGGGTGCCGCTCGGTGAGGGCCCGTACGACGTCCTTGCGCACGTCCGTGACGACCACGTTCGCGCCCTCGGCGAGCAGGTGCTCGACCAGGTGGTGGCCGACCTTGCCGACGCCGGCGATGCCGACCGTGCGGTCGCGCAGCGTCGGGTCGCCCCACAGGTGCTGGGCGGCGGCCCGCATGCCCTGGTAGACGCCGAAGGAGGTGAGCACGGACGAGTCGCCCGCGCCGCCGTTCTCGGGGGAGCGTCCGGTCGTCCACCGGCACTCGCGCGCCACGACGTCCATGTCGGCCACGTAGGTGCCGACGTCGCAGGCGGTGACGTAGCGGCCGCCGAGCGAGGCGACGAACCGGCCGTAGGCGAGCAGCAGCTCCTCGCTCTTGATCTGCTCCGGGTCGCCGATGATCACGGCCTTGCCGCCGCCGTGGTCGAGGCCGGCCATGGCGTTCTTGTACGACATCCCGCGGGCGAGGTTCAGCGCGTCGGCGACGGCCTCCGCCTCGCTCGCGTACGGGTAGAAGCGCGTACCGCCGAGCGCGGGGCCCAGGGCGGTGGAGTGGAGGGCGATGACGGCCTTGAGGCCGCTGGCACGGTCCTGGCAGAGCACGACTTGCTCATGACCCCCCTGGTCCGAGTGGAACAGGGTGTGCAGTACATCAGCAGGTGCGCCGGTTACGTCGGTCACGGTGGTGACTCCTGTGTAGGTGCGGCGGGTGGTGACGGTCCCCGTGCGGGTGGCGGGGACTGTGGCACGAGATTAGAGCCTGGTGGTGGCCGCCCGCCGCACAGTGCTCAGGATCACCTCCGCACGGAGTACGGACGTGCGACGATTTGCAGAGATTCCCGCGCGTTTGTGATCGGCTCCCGCAGGTTTTCGAAGCGGAGCGCGGGGGAGGGAGCAGGCGTGCCCAAGGTGTCCTCGGTGATCGTCCCCTACGCGGCGTACCTGCGCGTCTACGAGCCGCTGGCCGCCTTCCCCGAGCCGGAGCGCGCCCACTGGGCCCGTTACGCCCGCCGCACCGACCTGCCCTCCTACCAGGACGAGCTGCGCCGCTCCCTGGCCGACCTGCTGCCCACCCCGCCCGTGCCGGTCCCGGTGCACGAGAGCGGCGACGCCTTCGTGACCGAGGTCGACGGGGTGGTCTGCGTGTGTCCCTGGCGGACCCGGCTGCGCGGCTGGCAGGCCCTCGGGGAGCTGGCCGAGGACTTTCCCGAGCCCGTCCTGGACGCCCTGCTCCCGCCGGTCGTGCGCCGTCAGACCAGGCAGGACTACGAGCGCTGGCTGGAGGGCAATCCCGACGCCCGCCCCTGGATCCGCACGTCCACCTGGCAGGTGCCGATCAACTGGTTCGTGCTGGTCTCCGACGAGGAACGGGAGTACGACAAGGGCGGCGGCGGTGCCGGGGCGGCGGCGCCGGTGCTGCGCTACCGGACGCCGATGGTGCAGGCGCGGCGGCGGGTCGCCCGGGGGCTGCGGGCGCTGAAGGAGGCCATGGACGAGGGCCCGCTGATCGACGGTCTCGTGGACGTGGGGCGCTGGCTCGAGGAGTTCCACCCGCGCTCACTGGTGGAGCTGGACTACGGCGGACTGGTGCACGCCCTGCCGGCCGGAGAGCTGGAGGACGACCACTCGGCGGCGGACGTGGCCGAGGGCGTCGAGGCGCTGCGCGACGGGGACGGGGCGACGGCGGGCGCCGCGTACGGCCGGCTGGTGGAGCGGTGGCGGTCGGTGCGGGACCGGCGCTCGGCGAACTGACGTTTGACGTACCGCCCGATGTGGGGTTTCGTCTCTCGCTCCGACACCTGTTCGGTGTGACCTGATACGACGTCATCAGGGGACGTACGTCCCGATCCGGGCGTATGTGCCAAGCGTGACGGACCGCACGTACACCACTCTTGCGCCCCTTCCCCCTCCTCATGCCAAAATAGGACAAGGGGCCCGGGGAGGGCTCCATCCGTCCTGCTGTGGTGCACTGTGGGCGGAATATCAGCATTGCATGCTTTGGGGGGTCTGGTGGCGTCTGATCATCCTGTGACTGATCGTCACAGAGGCGTGACTGTCCGCTATGGCATGGTCCATCGGCATCCGTCGCTGATGAACACCTGGGAGGGCAATTCCATCGGTTTGGCCGACGCGGCTGGACGGATGGTGTAGTTGTAGTGCCGAGGACAAGCCGTTCGTCCTATAACCGACTCGACTCGCGTCCGCCATTTCGGGCAACGCGGGTCAAGGTGCAGAATTTAGAGGAAAGAACCGAGAAGGTTCGGTTCTCCCGAGGAGGCCGCTCATGACCGCTCGCACCCCTGATGCCGAGCCGCTGCTGACCCCGGCTGAGGTCGCCACCATGTTCCGCGTCGACCCGAAGACGGTCACGCGCTGGGCGAAGGCCGGCAAGCTCACGTCGATCCGCACGCTCGGCGGGCATCGCCGCTACCGCGAGGCCGAGGTCCGCGCTCTGCTCGCGGGCATTCCGCAGCAGCGCAGCGAGGCCTGAACAACCGCATAACCGGGCAGAACGGCAGGACCCCCAACCTGCCGGAGCGCCCGGAACCACAGCTCCAACCGACGCGGGTCCTGCCCCAACAGGCCCCACGCCCAAGCCGTCCGCACATGTCGGACGACCGACCGGGTACGTCGTGGATCGCGCTGGACTCCGCCGGGTCCAGCGCGATTTTTTTGTGCCGGTCGTCAGGTCGCCGAGAGCGGCCTTGTCGGACTCTGGGCGAGGCTGTCGGTTCGCTGTGGGCGGGCCGGGGAGGAAGGTGAGGAAGCACCCTCCGGGAGGGTGCAATTGCACATATTAAATCGTCCAGTTGTAGGAGGGGTGTAAGTGCCACCGTTTCAAAAACTCATGCGGTGACACCCGTCACATAGGCTGGCGCTTGTTGGCTCTGGCATATGTGCGCTAGTGGAGCCGGCGGCTCCAGCAGCCCGTCGGTGCATGGGTGTTGGGGCCGGGGAGGCTCACGCGTCGGCGGCGCTCTCGTCCTCGACGGTCTCTTGACGGTCCGTCGGAGGCGGTGACGGAGGCGGTGACGGAGGCGGGGGCGCGGGCTGGGCCGGCGGGGCGGCGGAGTCCCACGCGAGCCGCAGCAGCCGGTGGCAGATCGGACAGCGGCGCGTCAGGTGGCCGTACGACGCCGCGGCCGACAGGTGCGCGCGGAGCAGTGCCCGCGTCTCGTGCCTGGCCGCTGCCGCCATACGCCACCTCCAGGGCCGTACGGAGAACGTGCCCTGCCTCTGGAGTACCGAGCGATCGTGACGTCGTCAAGGCCGCGAGAGGGGCGCTGAGGGCTTCGCAGGCCCCCGGGGTCCCCGCGGGCGCCGGCGGCGGACGCGTGCGGAAGGCCCGCACCGATCGGTGCGGGCCTTCTTCCGTCGCGGACCTGACGGGAGCTGCTGTGCCCGATCGCGGCTGCGCCGCGGGCGCGGCCTCCGCCTCGACGGGGTGGCGAACGCGTCGGGGCGCGCAGGGACGAACGAAGAGGGCCCGCACCGATCGGTGCGGGCCCTCTTCACTGCGGTCCTGACGGGATTTGAACCCGCGGCCTCCACCTTGACAGGGTGGCGAGCACTCCAAACTGCTCCACAGGACCAGGTTTTGCGGCGCCCTTCGTGCGTTGCGCTGCGAGAAGGACTCTACAGGAGGGTGGGCCCGGGGTCGAACTCACCCTCCGTGCGCCTCTCGTCACGGCATCGCCGCTACGGCGCCAGCGCGTCGATCGCCTTCACGATCCGCTTGTCGGAGATCGGGTACGCCGTCCCCAGCGCATGCGCGAAGTAGCTGACCCGCAGTTCCTCGATCATCCAGCGGACGTCCAGGACCTGCCGCGGGACCGGCCGCCCCCGGGGCATCTGCTCCAGCAGCCACGCGTACTCGTCCCGCATCTCGTGGACCTTCTCCATCCGGGTCGTGTCCCGCTGGACGTTGGCCGGCATCTGCTGGAGGCGGCGGTCGGCGGCGACCAGGTAGCGCATCAGGTCCGGCAGCCGCCCGATGCCCGCCTCCGTCACGAAGCCGGGCTTCACCAGGCCGTCCAGCTGCGTCCGCACGTCCTGGAGGTTCGGCAGCAGCGCGGGGCTCCGCACGGCCTTCAGGCGGCGCTCACAGGCCTGCCAGGCGGCCAGCACCTGCTGCACCTGCCCCACCGTGCGGACGGTCGTGTCGACGATCTCCGCGCGGACCTTGTCGTAGAGCTTCCGGTACGACTCCTCGTCCCACGCCGGACCGCCGAAGTCGGCGATCAGCCTGTCGGCCGCCGCCATGGCGCAGTCGTCGAACAGGGCCTGGATCGAACCGTGCGGATTCGCGGACAGGCCCAGCTTCTGCTGGTTCGTCAGCTTCTCGGACGCGAACTTCGCCGGATTGACCGGGATGTTGCGCAGGATCAGCCGGCGCGTGCCCTTCCACATCGCCTGCGCCTGCTCGGCCTCGGTGTCGAAGAGGCGCACGGACACCGTGTCCCCGTCGTCGACCAGCGCCGGATAGGCCTTCACCGGCTGACCGGCCCGGCGCGTCTCGAAGACCCGGGACAGCGTGCCGATCGTCCAGTCCGTCAGGCCGGAGCGCTCCAGGGACTCGCCGCCGCTGCGCTCGGCGGTGGCCGCCGCGGCCTGGGACAGCGCCTTGCGCGCCTTCGGCTTCAGCCGGAGCTTCAGCGCCTCCAGGTCCTTGTCCTCGGCCAGCTTGCGGCGCCGCTCGTCGACGATCCGGAACGTGATCTTCAGATGGTCGGGGACCTTGGCCCAGTCGAAGTCCTCCGCGTCGAAGGGCACCCCCACCATGCGCTTGAGCTCCCGCGCCATGGTCACCGTCAGCGGCTCCTGCAACGGGACGGCCCGCTCCAGGAACGCCTGCGCGTAGTTCGGCGCCGGCACGTAGTTGCGGCGGATCGGCTTGGGCAGCGACCGGATCAGCTCCGTGACGACCTGCTCCCGCAGACCCGGGATCTGCCAGTCGAAGCCCTCGTCCGTGACCTGGTTGAGCACCTGGAGCGGAATGTGGACGGTCACGCCGTCCGCGTCCGCCCCCGGCTCGAACTGGTACGTCACGCGGAACTTCAACGGCCCCTGGCGCCAGGAGTCCGGGTAGTCGTCCTTGGTGACCGCCCCCGCCTTCTCGTTGATGAGCATCTCGCGCTCGAAGTCGAGGAAGTCGGGCTGCTCGCGCCGCTTGTGCTTCCACCACGAGTCGAAGTGCGCCCCGGAGACGACGTGTTCGGGCACCCGCTGGTCGTAGAAGTCGAACAGCGTCTCGTCGTCGACCAGGATGTCCCGGCGCCGCGCCCGGTGCTCCAGCTCCTCGACCTCGGTCAGCAGCCTGCGGTTGTCCGCGAAGAACTTGTGGTGCGTGCGCCAGTCGCCCTCCACCAGGGCGTTGCGGATGAACAGCTCACGGCTGACCTCCGGATCGATCCGCCCGTAGTTCACCTTGCGCTGCGCCACGATCGGCACGCCGTACAGCGTCACCTTCTCGTACGCCATCACCGCCGCCTGGTCCTTCTCCCAGTGCGGCTCGCTGTAGGTGCGCTTGAGGAGGTGACCGGCGAGCGGCTCCACCCACTCCGGCTCGATCTTCGCGTTGACGCGGGCCCAGAGCCGGGACGTCTCCACCAGCTCCGCCGACATCACGAAGCGCGGCGGCTTCTTGAACAGCGCCGAACCGGGGAAGATCGCGAACTTGGCGTTGCGCGCGCCCAGGTACTCGTTCTTGGCCGTGCTCCTCCCGCCCTCGCCCCCGGCGTCCTTCACGTCCTTCATGCCGACGTGGGAGAGGAGCCCGGCCAGCAGCGACACGTGCACGCGGTCCTCGGGCGCGTCCTGGTCGTTGAGGTGGATGCCCATCTGCTTGGCGACCGTGCGCAGCTGCGTGTAGATGTCCTGCCACTCGCGGATCCGCAGGAAGTTGAGGTACTCCTGCTTGCACATCCGGCGGAAGGACGACGAGCCGCGTTCCTTCTGCTGCTCGCGCACGTACCGCCAGAGGTTGAGGAACGCGAGGAAGTCGCTGGTCTCGTCCTTGAAGCGGGCGTGCTGCTGATCGGCCTGCGCCTGCTTCTCCGAGGGGCGCTCGCGCGGGTCCTGGATGGACAGGGCCGCGGCGATGACCATGACCTCGCGGACACAGCCGTTCTTGTCGGCCTCCAGCACCATCCGGGCCAGCCGCGGGTCGACGGGCAGCTGGGCCAGCTTGCGGCCGGTGTCGGTCAGCCGCTTGCGCGCGTCCTTCTGCGACGGGTCCAGCGCACCGAGCTCCTGGAGGAGCTGCACGCCGTCACGGATGTTGCGGTGGTCCGGCGGGTCGATGAACGGGAACTTCTCGATGTCGCCGAGGCCGGCCGCGGTCATCTGGAGGATGACGGAGGCGAGGTTCGTCCGCAGGATCTCCGCGTCCGTGAACTCCGGCCGCGCGTCGAAGTCGTCCTCGGAGTACAGCCGGATGCAGATGCCGTCGCTGGTGCGCCCGCAGCGGCCCTTGCGCTGGTTGGCACTGGCCTGCGAGATCGGCTCGATCGGCAGCCGCTGCACCTTGGTGCGGTGGCTGTACCGCGAGATCCGGGCGAACCCGGGGTCGATGACGTACTTGATGCCCGGCACCGTCAGCGAGGTCTCGGCGACGTTCGTGGCGAGCACGATCCTGCGCCCGGTGTGCTGCTGGAACACCCGGTGCTGCTCGGCGTGGGAGAGCCGGGCGTACAGGGGCAGGACCTCGGTGAACCTGTACTTCTTCTTCTCCAGCGCGTCGGCGGTGTCCCGGATCTCCCGCTCACCGGAGAGGAAGACGAGGATGTCGCCCTTCCCCTCGGCCATCAGCTCCTCGACGGCGTCGGTGATCGCGGTGATCTGGTCGCGGTCGGCGTCGTCGCCGTCCTCCTCCAGCAGCGGGCGGTACCGCACCTCCACCGGATACGTCCGGCCGCTGACCTCGATGATCGGCGCGTCGCCGAAATGCCGGGAGAAACGCTCGGGGTCGATCGTCGCCGACGTGATGACGACCTTCAGGTCCGGCCGCCTCGGCAGCAGCTGCGCGAGGTACCCGAGCAGGAAGTCGATGTTGAGGGACCGCTCGTGCGCCTCGTCGATGATGATCGTGTCGTAGGCGCGCAGCTCGCGGTCGGTCTGGATCTCGGCGAGCAGGATGCCGTCCGTCATCAGCTTGATGAACGTGGCGTCCGGGTTCACCTGGTCGGTGAACCGCACCTTCCAGCCGACGGCCTCACCGAGGGGCGTGTCCAGTTCGTCCGCCACCCGCTCGGCGACGGTGCGCGCGGCGATCCGGCGGGGCTGCGTGTGCCCGATCATGCCGCGGACGCCACGGCCGAGCTCGACACAGATCTTCGGGATCTGCGTGGTCTTCCCGGACCCGGTCTCACCTGCGACGATGACGACCTGGTGATCACGGATGGCCTCCGCGATCACGTCCTTCTTCTGGCTGACCGGGAGCTGCTCGGGGTAGGTGACGGCGGGCACGCGGGCCCGGCGCTCGGCGATGCGCTGCTCGGCCTTGGCCACCTCCGTCTCGATCTCGGCGAGAACGGCGGCACGGGCCTCCGGTTTACGGATCTTCCGCGCGCCCTCGAGCCTGCGGCCGAGCCGATGCGCGTCACGCAGGGACAGCTCGGTCAGGCGGGGGGCGAGGGCGCCGAGGGCAGGGGCGGGGTGCGTAGACATACGGGTTCCAGGATCGCATCCCCGGGAAATTCCTGGCGAACGCTTTTGCCCGGGCCCCGGTGCGGGGCCGGCCGGACCAGTGGGCCGGGCCGGAAACAACAAGGCCCCGATCCGAAGATCGGGGCCTCACTGTGGCTGGGGCCGGGGTCGAACCGGCGACCTATCGCTTTTCAGGCGATCGCTCGTACCAACTGAGCTACCCAGCCGCGAGGTTTCACGTGAAACCTCAGCGGTCCTGACGGGATTTGAACCCGCGGCCTCCACCTTGACAGGGTGGCGAGCACTCCAAACTGCTCCACAGGACCAAGCTTCGTACGACAGTGTCGCACATGTACTGCGTGCCCCCAACGGGATTCGAACCCGTGCTACCGCCTTGAAAGGGCGGCGTCCTAGGCCGCTAGACGATGAGGGCTATCGGCCCGCCTGGGCGCTTCTCAGCGCGTCGGGGACGTGAGAAGCATATGGGATGGCGGGAGGTATCGCCAAAACGGTTTACGGAGTGCCGGGAGTCGGGCCGCTCGGGAGGCCGGTGGCGTCCGTCGGCGACGGGCCCGTGCCGACCGGGGACGGAGTCGCGCCCGGCTGGTTCTCCTTCGGAAGGTGGCGGCTGACCTCGGCCGTCGTCAGGCCCAGGCCGCCGAGCCTGATCTCGTCCCAGGCCTGGAGGCGCCGGCTGTCCCGGTCGAAGTAGAGGATCGACGCCTGGACCGGGTCGGGGTGCTTGCCCTCGACGGCGCGCAGGCCGCTGCCGCCGGTGGAGCCCTCGACGCGGAGCCGGGTGCCGTACTTCATGACCTCCATGTCCTCGTGGTGGACGTGGCCGGCCAGCACCAGCGGGACCGTCCCGTCGACCTCGCGGGCCGCCGACGGTTCGTGGGCGACGGCGACGTCCACGGGGGCGCCGGCCCTGGCCTGGTCGCGCAGGGCGGACGCCAGACGGGCGCCGGCCAGTTCCTGGGAGGCCTCGGCGCCGGGCTTCGCGGAGCGGTCCGGGGTGTACTGCGGGTCGCCGACGCCGGCGAAGCGCAGGCCGGCGATCGTGCGGGCCCGGCCGTCGTCCAGGACGTGCACGTTCTTCAGGCCCTTCAGGTACTCCTGGGTGACGCGGGAGTCGTGGTTGCCGCGGACCCAGACGTAGGGGGCGCCGAGGTCCTCGATGGGGTCCAGGAAGCCGTTCTCCGCCGCCGTGCCGTGGTCCATGGTGTCGCCGGAGTCGACGATCACGTTCACCCTGTACTGCTCGACCAGCGAGGCGATGATCTTCCAGCTCGCCGGGTTGAGGTGGATGTCCGACACGTGCAGGACGCGGATCGTGGTCGGGTCGGGCTGGTAGGCGGGGAGCGTGGACGTGACGTCGTAGAGCTTGGTCACGTTCGTCACCAGGCGGGCCAGCTCCTTCTGGTAGACGTCGAACTCGGTGACGATGCTGCGCGCGTTGCCGACCAGGGAGGGCGCGGAGGAGAGCAGGCCGGAGAACTTCGGTTCCAGGACCGAGTCGGGGTTCCAGGTCGCGTACGCGGTGCCGCCGGAGGCGACCAGGAGGGTGAGGGCGAGTCCGCCGGCCCCCAGGGCGCGGCGGGGGCGCCGGTAGACGGCGAGGCCGAGGGCGGTGGCGCCGGTGACGACGGCGACGCAGGAGCGGACGGCCAGGTCGAGCGTGCCCTGCTCGACGTCCTTCGCGACCTCGTCCTGGAGGCCGGAGAGGCGTTCGGGGTGGTCGACGAGCGCCTGGGCGCGGTCCGGGTCGAGCTGGTCGACGTTGACGTCGAGGCGGACGGGGGCGATGTGGCTGTCGAGCTGGAGGGCGCCCAGCGGCGAGACGTTGATCTTCGTGCCGCCGGTCAGGGAGGGGCGCAGGGTCATCGTCGTGTTCATGGGGCCGACCGGGACGCGCACGTTGCCCACGACCAGCAGGCCGAGCCAGGCCCCGAGCAGGACGACGGCGACGAGGCCCAGGCCGCGGGTCCAGGGGCGGGAGCGGGGGGCGAGCTCCGGCGTCGGGGACGCCGGGCGGGCGCGCAGGCGGCGGGTGAGGGCGCGCGGGGCGCTGCGGATGCGGTTCATCACCTCGGTCGGGACGTGCCGGGCTGCGGCGGGGACGCGGGCCATTGGTCCCGTATGCCCAAGTCCCCGGGCGGTTATGCGAGGCGGGGCGGTGGGCGGCGGCGCTGTCGCACCCGATGTGTCGTACCCGACAATGGGCCTGTGCTGGAGATGACGCGCGAGGAGTTCGAGGAACTGGTCGCCGAGGCGCTGGACCGGATCCCGCCGGAGCTGACGCGGCTGATGGACAACGTCGCGGTGTTCGTCGAGGACGAACCGCCGGCGGACGATCCCGAGCTGCTCGGGCTGTACGAGGGGACGCCGCTGACCGAGCGCGGGGAGTGGTACGCCGGTGTGCTGCCGGACCGGATCACCATCTACCGGGGGCCGACGCTGCGGTTCTGCGACAGCCGCGAGGACGTGGTCGCGGAGACCGAGGTGACGGTGGTGCACGAGATCGCGCATCACTTCGGGATCGACGACGCGCGCCTGCACGCCCTCGGATACGGGTGAGGCCCCGGGGCGGCGGCCCGCGGTCCGGGAGCCGGGCGGCGGTCTTCGGCGCGGGGCGCGTGTCCTGTCGCGGGTGACGGGAGTTGGGCACGGCGACTCCTGACCCCCGGAGGTGGCCGCCGTGCGCCCCTTGCCCGTACCCGTCCGTCTGGCCGCCACGGTCGTCGCCGTCGCCGTCGCCGCAGGCTGTATGAGCGTCGGTGAGGAGTCCGGCGGGGACGCCGGGCCGTCGCACTCGGCCGGGGAGCGGGGCGAGGAGGCGCCCGGCGGCGGACCGGCGGCGTCGGACGGCGGGGCCGGGAACGGCCCGGCGGCGGCCGGTGAGGGGCGTGGACAGGGCAAGGGGAAGAAGGGCGAGGACGACCGCGGCAAGCGCGAGCGCAAGGGCGGGGGACGCGGCGAGGACGGCGAGGACGAGGGCGCGTCCGCCTCGGACCCGCCCTCCGCGCAGGCGACCGGATCCGCTCCGGCGAAGGGCGAGCCGGAGGATCCGGCGCCCCCGCGGACGGTGGACCCGGAGCCCCCTCGGACGGTGGACCCGGAGCCGCCGCGGACGGTGGACCCGGAGCCGCCCGCCTCCCCCACCCCGGAGCCGACGCCGGAGCCGTCCTCGTCGGCGCACGAGCCGCCGGGGCCCCAGTTGGCGCACCGCGAGCCGGCACCGGAGGCGGGGGTGCCGGTGTAGGCCGGGCGGCGCGGTCCGGGCCGGCCGTCAGGGGAGGGCGGACGGGGGTCCGGAGACGGGGCGAAGGACCGGCTGAGCTGGGCATGTGCTACCCGGTTTGCCATCGGGGGTGGTGGGTGCGTATGGTGGTAGATCGTTTGATCCCATTTGCCCGGCGCCAACGCAGAGCGCGCCGTGTGGCGCGTACTCTCTCCCTTGCCGTGGTGGACCGCATCGAGGCGGTCGTATTGCGAAACGCGATTCACGGAGTTGACGGGCGCGTGCCGACGAGAGACTCCGGAAGGTTTCGCATTCGCATGTCCATCATCAGTACCGATCACGCCGTCGTGCCCGAGAACGCCGAGGGCGTCTTTGAGGCCCAGCAGACCCCCGAGGCCGTCGAGACCTCCGAGGCCGCCGCCCCCGAGACCACCTTCGCCGACCTCGGTCTGCCCGAGGGCATCGTGCGCAAGCTCGCGCAGAACGGCGTGACCACCCCCTTCCCGATCCAGGCCGCGACCATCCCGGACGCGCTGGTGGGCAAGGACATCCTCGGCCGGGGCCGCACCGGCTCCGGCAAGACCCTCTCCTTCGGTCTGCCGACCCTGGCCACGCTGGCCGGCGGCCGCACCGAGAAGCACAAGCCGCGCGCCGTCATCCTGACGCCGACCCGCGAGCTGGCCATGCAGGTCGCCGACGCGCTGCAGCCCTACGGGGACGTCGTCGGGCTGCGCATGAAGGTCGTCTGCGGCGGTACGTCCATGGGCAACCAGATCTACGCCCTGGAGAAGGGCGTCGACATCCTGGTCGCCACGCCGGGCCGGCTGCGCGACATCATCAACCGCGGCGCCTGCTCCCTGGAGAACGTGCAGATCGCCGTTCTCGACGAGGCCGACCAGATGTCCGACCTGGGCTTCATGCCCGAGGTCACCGAGCTGCTCGACCAGGTGCCGCCGGGCGGTCAGCGGATGCTGTTCTCCGCGACCATGGAGAACGAGATCAAGACCCTCGTCGACCGGTACCTGGACAACCCGGTCAGCCACGAGGTCGACGCCGCCCAGGGCGCGGTGACGACCATGTCGCACCACATCCTGGTCGTGAAGCCCAAGGACAAGGCGCCGGTCACCGCGGCCATCGCCTCCCGCAAGGGCCGCACCATCATCTTCGTCCGCACCCAGCTGGGCGCCGACCGCGTCGCCGAGCAGCTGCGCGACGCGGGCGTGAAGGCGGACGCGCTGCACGGCGGCATGACCCAGGGCGCGCGCACCCGCACGCTGGCCGACTTCAAGGACGGCTACGTCAACGTCCTGGTCGCCACCGACGTCGCCGCGCGCGGCATCCACGTCGACGGCATCGACCTGGTGCTGAACGTGGACCCGGCCGGCGACCACAAGGACTACCTGCACCGCGCCGGCCGCACGGCCCGCGCCGGCCGCACCGGCACGGTCGTCTCCCTGTCCCTGCCGCACCAGCGCCGCCAGATCTTCCGGCTGATGGAGGACGCGGGCGTCGACGCCACGCGCCACATCATCCAGGGCGGCGCGGCCTTCGAGCCGGAGGTCGCCGAGATCACCGGTGCCCGGTCGATGACCGAGGTCCAGGCCGAGTCCGCGGGCAACGCGGCGCAGCAGGCCGAGCGTGAGGTCGCCCAGCTCACCAAGGAGCTGGAGCGGGCCCAGCGGCGTGCCGCGGAGCTGCGCGAGGAGGCGGACCGGCTGGTCGCCAGGGTCGCGCGGGAGCGGGGTGAGGACCCGGAGACGGTGCTGGCCGAGGTGGCCACCGCCGCCGCCGAGGCCGAGGTCTCGGTGCCGGCGCAGTCGGGCCCGCGGGATGCGGAGAAGACCGAGCGCACCGAGCGGAGCGGGAACGGCCGGGACCGTTTCGCGGACCGGGACCGTTCCTACGACCGTGACCGTGGCGGGCGTTCCTTCGAGCGTCGTGACGACCGCGGCGACCGTGGCGGGTTCCGCCGGGACGACCGTCGTGACGACCGGGGTGGGCGTTCCTTCGAGCGTCGTGACGACCGTCGTGACGACCGTGGCGGACGTTCCTTCGAGCGTCGTGACGACCGCGGCGACCGTGGCGGGTTCCGTCGCGACGACCGTCGTGACGACCGGGGTGGGCGTTCCTTCGAGCGTCGTGACGACCGTCGTGACGACCGTGGCGGACGTTCCTTCGACCGTCGTGACGACCGCGGCGGGTTCCGCCGTGACGACCGTCGTGACGACCGTGGCGGACGTTCCTTCGAGCGTCGTGACGACCGCGGCGACCGCGGCGACCGTGGCGGGTTCCGCCGCGACGACCGCCCCGGCCACCGCGGCAGCGACCGTCCGTTCAACCGCGACCGTCGTGACGACCGCCCCGGCTTCCGTGCCGGCGGTCACGAGCGTCCCTTCGGCCGCCGTGACGACCACCGCGGTTCGTCCTTCGGCCGCCGCGACGACAAGCCGCGCTGGAAGCGCAACGGCTGACGCCTGCCGCTGATGCCGAGGGCCGTGGCCCCCGCCCGACCGGGCGGGGGCCACGGCCTTTCCCGTGCCTGGTGGACTCTCCGACCGCGACAGCGCGCTTCCGGCCGCGGAGTGGCGCATGTCACGTGCCCGGTGTGGGAATTGCTGGGGGCATGACAGATGACGCCAGGCCGGGCGGGCCGTCGGACGAGGAACGGCTGGCCCAGCTCGGCTACACCCAGGTCCTGGCCCGCCGCATGTCGGCGTTCTCCAACTACGCGGTCTCCTTCACCATCATCTCCGTCCTCTCCGGCTGCCTGACCCTCTACCTGTTCGGCATGAACACGGGCGGCCCCGCCGTCATCACGTGGGGCTGGGTCGCCGTCGGCCTGATGACCCTCTTCGTCGGTCTGGCGATGGCCGAGATCTGCTCGGCGTACCCCACGTCGGCGGGCCTGTACTTCTGGGCGCACCGCCTGGCGCCCCCGCGCACGGCGGCGGCCTGGGCCTGGTTCACGGGCTGGTTCAACGTACTGGGCCAGGTCGCGGTCACCGCCGGCATCGACTTCGGCGCCGCGTCCTTCCTCGGCGCCTACCTGAACCTCCAGTTCGACTTCGAGGTCACCCCCGGCCGCACGATCCTCCTCTTCGCCGCGATCCTGGTCCTCCACGGCCTGCTGAACACCTTCGGCGTCCGCATCGTCGGCCTGCTGAACAGCGTCAGCGTCTGGTGGCACGTCCTCGGCGTCGCGGTCATCGTCGGCGCGCTGGCCCTTGTCCCCGACCACCACCGGCCGGCGTCCTTCGTGTTCGGCGAGTTCGTCAACAACACGGGCTGGGGCAGCGGCGTCTACGTCGTCCTGATCGGCCTGCTGATGGCCCAGTACACCTTCACCGGCTACGACGCCTCCGCCCACATGACGGAGGAGACCCGCGACGCCTCCACCGCCGGCCCGAAGGGTATCGTCCGCTCCATCTGGACGTCCTGGATCGCGGGCTTCGTCCTCCTGCTCGGCTTCACCTTCGCCATCCGGTCCTACGAGGGCGCCCTGGCGTCCCCGACGGGCGCGCCGCCCGCCCAGATCCTGCTCGACGCACTGGGCGCCACCGCGGGCAAGCTCCTGCTCCTCGTCGTCATCGGGGCGCAGCTCTTCTGCGGCATGGCGTCGGTGACGGCCAACAGCCGCATGATCTACGCCTTCTCGCGCGACGGGGCGCTGCCCTGGTCCCACGTCTGGCACACGGTGAACCCGCGCACCCGCACGCCGGTCGCGGCGGTGTGGCTGGCCGCGCTGGGCGCGCTGGTCCTCGGCCTGCCGTACCTGATCAACGTCACGGCGTACGCGGCGGTGACGTCGATCGCCGTCATCGGCCTCTACATCGCGTACGTCATCCCGACGCTGCTGAGGGTGCGCAAGGGCGCCGCCTTCGAACGGGGGCCGTGGCACCTGGGCCGCTGGTCCCGGGCGGTGGGCGTGGTCGCGGTGACGTGGGTCTGCGTCATCACGGTCCTGTTCATGCTGCCCCAGGTCTCCCCGGTCACCTGGGAGACCTTCAACTACGCGCCGATCGCCGTCCTGGTCGTCCTCGGCTTCGCCGCGACCTGGTGGCTGGTCTCGGCCCGCCACTGGTTCCTCGACCCCGACCACGAACGCACCCGCGCCCGAGCGGCGGCCCACGCGAACGCCCCCGAGCCGGCGGATCCGTGACGCCGCCCCTCGCCCGGCGCCGCCCGGGGACCGGCATCCGCACCCCACGACGCCCGCCGACGCGGCCGAGTCCCCGATACCCGATCGGCGTCCCGGCCGCGTCGGGCTATGCTCGGTGTGGCAACATCACGCAACACGCCCCGGGCCCTTAGCTCAATTGGCAGAGCAGTGGACTTTTAATCCATTGGTTGTGGGTTCGAGTCCCACAGGGCCTACCGTTCGACCCCTGGTCAGAGGCGCTTCGACCAGGGGTCTTCCTCGTTTCGGGAGCAGTGGCCCACCGGCTCCCTCCCTTGTGGCGAACGCAGTCGGGCGCCCCGCCGAAGTCGCTGTCCTTCGAGGGCTGGAGCCCCGGGGAGCGACGGACCCGGTCCGTGTCCGCGGTCAACGGGCCCTTGGTCCCGGCCGGAGCGCCGGCGATCCTCCGGAACACCTCGGTATGCGGGCGGGAGACCGCGTAGGACCGACCTTGCGGGGCGTGTCCCGCGCAGGTGCGAACATGGGGGCTCTCCGGCGGTCGGCGCGAGTTCGGCGGCCACATGGTCTTGGCGACGGAGTACGCAGGCGACTTCTGACCCGCCGCCTGTTCCGTACGGCGGAGAAAGCGCCCCGGCCACTGTGCCTGCCCCGGTCGGGCTGACCGTCGAAAACATCAAGAAGGCCCCAGCCAGTCCCGCCAAGACGGCGGAACCGGGCGGCCTCCTGCATGCAGCGGGGCCTCGGCGCGTTTGCCATCGAAGTTCTGCTTGACGGTGAGGGCATCCCGCTGTGCGGCAACGGACGACGATGGAGGAGCCGGTCGGTGCTGACCGCTGATGTGGATTAAAAACGGCTACTTGGATCGGTAGCAGGCTGACTGGACCGTTACTTCGATGAGTGAGGGGTCGTCGCCGTACTTTCGTTCATCGAGAAGTCGCACATCCACTGCGTACTCCTGGCCTTTGGACTCGGCGACGATCTGTGGGCTCTTGGCGGGACTGTCGTCCACGCCATCTTTCACGATCTTCCAGCCCTTCTCGGGCAGTCCGTCACGGAGGCGCGCCATGGCCTTTTCCATGTCGGACACGGGGACCTGGTAAACACTCCACGGATGGCGCGCACGGTAGACATTCTCATCCGATTCGTGATCCGAACAGCGAATGGTCATGGCGCCGGTGTCTGTCACCTTTCCCTTAAGTGCCATTATTTCCAAGATCCTGCTGGATGCCTGCTCAATCTGTGTTTTGACGGCTTCTTCGTCGCGCACTTCCATGTCGGCCGACTCGCTTCCCTGTGAACAGGCGGCCAGAAGAACGAAGGCCGCGAAGATATACAGAAACTCCGAAAGTCGCTTATTCAAGTTCAACCCTATGATACTTGCCGGAGATTACGGCGGCCTGATTGCGTAGACTCTGAGATTCGTCGTCCCAGAATCCACTGTGTCCATCCGAGTCGCTTTTCATGATGTTCCCGCCGAACGATTCGTCGGTGGGAATGGTCAGGTTGTCGCCAAGTCCCATCATGCGACCACCCTGACGGACGACCTGATCGTCCCATGGCGCACCCATCGCCCAAACGTGATCTGCCCCTGCCCCCAGGTCGGCTGCATGGTCCGCTTGGACGCCGGGGCTCCCTGCGAAGATGTAATCGTCGACGGCCTCAGGATCCTTCCAGCTTCCGCTTTGCGCCGATACGCCGACCACCGTGCTTCCATAGCTATGCCCGATGACCGTGGTGTGGGCAGTGCTTCCTGACGCGTTTTCGTGGGCTTCCCTATTTCCTTGCAGGAAGTCGTACAGGCGCGGACCGCCTTCTTCGGCAAATTTCCCGTTGGTCGCTTGCGGGATGATGCTATCTGGGGCGTTGTAGTCGAGCCAGGTTATTGTGGAAACGTTCTGGCCCGGTGAAAATTTACTGCTTTCTGTCCACAATTTCTCTCCGCGGCCGATGTCCCCGTGATCTTTGTTTTCCCCGATCTTCTCGAGACCGGCGTACGTTCCAGGGACATAGACGGCCACATGGTCGGCCGTGTCCGGATTTCCATTGGCGATGATGACCTTGCCGTCGCCAAGCCCCTTGGGATCGAACCCGAGAAGGTATGCCTCGGGCAGGCCCCTTATGCCGGTCCTGTCAAAACGGTCTTGGATGTAGCCCATGCCTTTTAGGGTCTGTTTCAGCTGCTCGGAGCGATCCCCGTACTGTCTGTGCCATTCCGTCCATTCGTCGGTGTGCACTTTGACCGGGTAAGGACCCGAGGTCATCCAAGTCCACTCGTTGGTGGGAGGCTTGGGTAACGAGTTCAACTCCATGCGAAGTTGTGCACGCGTCTCATCAAAAACGATACGGTTGGCCTCGTCTCGGATTGCGGACGGAAGCCCGTTCAGCCCTCCTACGTATTCGGGACTGGCAGATACCCATGCGGTCTGCTCTTCAGGGCTGAGTGATTTCCACCATTCAGCATTGTCCTCGGGGCTGCCCTCCTTGGGCGGTTGTGGCAGGGTGTCAAGGTATTTCTTGCCCGCCTCGCGTACCCCGGCCATGTCCGAGTGAGCGTCGGACCAGTCCACGTCGGATACGGTGAGGTCGTCGTCGGCTTTGAGTGCCCGTAGCTTGGGCGCCCATTTCCCGTCCGCCTCGGTCGCCTCCTTGAGTGCGGTAGCGATCAGGTCGGCGCAGTCCTGGGCGAGGCGGTGGTGGGGATTGGGGTCGAAGTTGGCTGCCTGTCGGCCGACGGCCGAGGCGGTGCTGTCCGTCAGGCCGCTCACTGTGCCACCGACAGGGATCTTGCCGTCTTCGTCCTTCTCGCCGCCGGGCGGGTAGGTGACCGATCCGTCGGAGTTCACGGTGAGGTTGGCCGCCTTGGCGTTTTCCAGGGCCGTGTCGAGTTTTCGCTTGGCCGCTTCCATCTCGTAGGAGAACGCTTCGAGAGCGGTGCTGACGAGGCCGCACTGCGTCTGGATGTAGTGGAAGTTCTGGCTCAGCTCCGCCAGCTGCTTGCCTGCCGCAGTGGCGGCCTTGCCCTTCAACTGGTTCCTCATGGCCACCGCTATCTGGTTGTCGATGCGGTCCTTGACCGTGCTCGCCATGTCGGAGGTGCTGCGGTAGCCGTCGGCCGCTTCGGAGTACTGGGTCGGCTTGAGGGCTTTGAGCGTCGCGAGATCCATGATGTCCGGTTACCGCCCCTTGTCCTGCCCGCCCACGGACGGCGTGTCCGCGTATGTCACCACGAGCTTGGCGAGCTCGGCCTCGACCGACTGGTCTGTCTTCAACTGGTCGTTGCCCGCCTTCACCAGTAGGCCCGAGAGCTTCCCGCAGCGTCCGCTGACCTTCTCGACGTAGGTCTCCCAGGAGCTGTAGACGTCCTTTTGGGCGGCGGCGGTCAGGCAGCCGGTGGCGCTGCCGAGGCCTGTCTGGCCATCCTTGAGTTTTGCCGTGGCCTTGCCGATGTCCTCACGCAGCGAGCCGATGTCCGTGCCGGCCCTGGTCCAGGCTGGCTTGTTCGAGATGAGGTCGCCGGTTCCGCCGCTCCGCTCGGCCGGTAACTGGTTCAGCTGCATCTGCGCGCTGCCGCGTTCGGCCGCTGCGGCCTTCAACTGTTCCCATTCGTCCCACGCCATGCGTGGCCCCCCTGTCGTGGGCTGTCGAGTGGATGTCTTCGTGAACGTGTGGCCGTGTGATGTCGGTGGCCGGGCCGTACGCTAATGACCGTCTTGTGACGGGGCATCAGTACCAGCCACCAGCGGGTCTGAGCACCCGTACTCAGGCCGGTGCCAGAAAGCGGTTCTCGTCCGGGTGGCCCACCGGTCTCGTGATGAGCCGGGTTCGGTGTCGACGTGCCGGGAGAGTGGTGTCCGCGGAGGGGATCCGGTTGTGCTGGAGGCCTGCGGGAGGGCCTTGCCGCCGGGTGGCCGGGCGATGCTCGCCACGTCCCTCGAGGCAGGCGTCCGCCTACCGCAGGCCACCTCTGCGGTGGGATCCCATTCCGTCGTGACGCCCCCCCCGCGCGGCGCTCAGTCGCCGCCGAGCCAGGCGAGGGCGGCGACCGTCACGGCGCTGACGCCGGTGTCCAGGGTGGGCTGGAGGACGGGGGCGAACAGGGCGCTGTGGTTGACCGGGATGTCCTGGGAGACGGTCCCCTTCTCGGCGGCCTCGACATAGCGCTCCGGGTCGATGCCGCCGATGCCCCAGTAGGTGAACGGCACCCCGAACGCCTGGGGGATCTCGCTCATGTCCTCACTGGCCGTCTGCAACCCGATGGTGTGGGCGTCGTCGCCGAAGTACGCGGCGAACGCGTCCGCGACGCGCCGGGTCGGCTCCTCGTCGTTGACGGTGGGCGGGAAGGACGTGATCCGTTCGAACTCGGGCTCCTGGGGCGACCCGGATGCCTGGCACTCGGCCGTGACGATCCGCTCGATCGCGTCCAGGACCTGGGTGCGCGTGGTGTCGTCGTACGTGCGGACGTTGAGCTGTAGGACGGACTGGTCGGGGATGACGTTGGGGCTGCTGCCGGCCCGGATGCTGCCCACCGTCACCACGGCGGGCGTGGTGGCGGCCAGTTCCCGGGAGACGACGGTCTGCAGGCGTACGACGATCATGGCGGCGATCACCACGGGGTCGACGGTGGCCTGGGGCGCGGAGCCGTGGCCTCCTCGTCCGTGGACGGTGACGCGCAGGCTGTCCGCGGCGGCCAGGAAGGAACCGGCCCGGGTGCCGACGTAACCGGCGGGGTAGGGCAGGACGTGCTGGGCCAGAACCACGTCCGGCCGGGGCGCCTTCGAGGTGAGGCCGTCCTTCACCATCGCGTCGGCGCCGTCGCCTTTCTCCTCCGACGGCTGGAAGAGCGCTACGAAGGTCCCCCGCCAGGCGTCCCGGTGCTGGGCCATCAGCCGTGCGCTGCCGACCAGGGAGGCCACGTGCACGTCGTGGCCGCAGGCGTGCATGACGGGCTGCTCGCCGTCGTCGTCGGTGACCGTGGCGGTGGAGGCGTACGGGAGGCCGGTGCGTTCGCGTACCGGCAGGGCGTCCATGTCGGCGCGGACCATGACGACCGGTCCGTCCCCGTTCGCCAGGACCCCGACGACACCCGTGCCGCCGATACCCTCGGTGACGTCGTAGCCGGACTCCCGCAGGGCGTCCGCCGCCTTCTTCGCCGTGCGGTGCTCGCGCAGGCCGAGTTCGGGGTGCTGGTGCAGGTCCCGGTAGAGGTCCTCCACGCCGGACCGGATCGCGTCGAGACCGGACAGCACGGTCTGGGCGGAGGCAGTCGTCGTATCGCTCGCCATGGGTCGAGCCTCGGCGACGGCCATGGATCCGGCCACTCGGACGGACACGGAGCGTGACCGCTAGACGTCGGCTCCCCGTGGATTCCTGCGGCCGCTGGTCTCGGGAGGTTCGGGCGCGTCGAGGCGGAAGCGGAGGCCGATGACACGGACCAGGAAGCAGGCCGTCGCCGCTCCCAGCGCGGCCGGGAGGCCGTAGAGGCCCGTCTCGATGGTGGTGACGGTCACCGCCGCGCCCACCAGGGCGGGGATGGCGTACAGGCCGCTGCTCAGCACCGTCGGGATCCGACGGACGAGCGTGTCGCGGATCGTCCCCCCGCCCACTGCGGTGATCACTCCCAGCAGGATCGCGGGCGCGACGCCCAGCCCGGCGTCCCGTGCCTTGCTCGCGCCGATCACCGCGAAGATGCTCAGGCCGACCGCGTCGAGCACGGTGATCGCCGCCTCGATCCGGCGCAGGTGCCTGCTGAGCGCGAAGGCGATCAGGCCGCCGGCGGCGGCGAGTGTGTAGTAGCGCCAGTCCAGGAGGGTGGCGGGTGGCAGCGAGTCGATGAGGACGTCACGGACGAAGCCGCCGCCCAGTGCGGTGATCATGCCGAGGACGACCACGCCGACCACGTCCAGCCGCGCGGCGCGCACCGCGGTCAGCGCCCCGTTCAGCCCGAACGCGAAGGTGCCGGTGAGGTCGAGGGCGAGCAGCGGCGCGGGTTCGGGGCTCATGCGGCAGGGGTACCCCGCGACGGCGTCCTGCGCCGGTGGATGTGGTTTCTCGAGCGGCTCCCCGGCGGCCGCCTGTTCCCGGTGCACGGCCGGTTGGGCGAACCGCTCATCCCGGCCCCCGGTCCTCCGGCCCTGGTCCCGCCTGGTTGACCAGGGCGGGACCAGGGCCGCTGTGGCGTCGGTCCCTCGTCGGACGAGGGACCGACGTCACTTGATGTAGACGAGACCGTCGGTGGTGATGGTGGGACGGCCGCTGGTGCCGACCACGACGATCTTGACGGTGTGCTTGGCGCTGCCGGACCAGGTCTTCGTCCAGACCGCCTGCCGGTACAGGGTGCTGGAGGACTTCAGGTCGACCGTGCTGACCTTGACGCCGTCGACGTAGACGTACGCCTGGCCCGAACTGGAGGCCCGGGAGACCACCCAGGAGGCGGAACGGCCGGTGAAGGTCCAGGTGAGCGCGGCACCCTTGGAGCCGCTGGAGTACGACTTGCCGCCCAGGTAGCTGGAGGAGGACCGGCTCGTCCAGCTGCCGGACCTCACCGCCGACGTCTCCTGCAGGATGACCGGCGTGTAGGAGGCGGAGGCGTTGCGGTAGTTGCCGGCGTAGTCGTATGCCTGCATCGACCAGCCGGTGGTCTTGCCGGACGCGGCGGTGCGGTTGGAGGCCGTGGTGGTCGGCCCGAAGGACGCGGCCGCCGGGGTCAGCAGCTTCACCCCGCGCAGCGCCTTGTCGTCGGCCGCCTTCCAGCCGAGCGTGACCGGGACGGCGGTGGTGTTGACCGTACCGGCGCGCAGGGAGAGCTTCGGCGTGGTGCTGAAGGTGGGCGCGGTCGTCTCCGCGACGACCTTCAGCGCGGCGGTGGTCACGGTCCTGCCGGACTGGTGCACCGCCCGCACCGCGACGGTGTGGCTGCCCACGGGCAGGGTCGTGCTCGCGGACGTGGCCGTACCGGAAGCGGTGACGACGGCCTTGCCGTCGACCAGCAGCTGGAAGTTCCTGACGAGCGACGCGGGCGTGGTGGCCGCCCACTTCACGCTGAGGGCGCCCTTGGTGTAGTACGTCGTGCCGGACAGGCCCGCGCCGCCGACCGAGGTCACCTTCAGCCCCTGCACCGGGCCGGCCGCCCAGGCGCGGATGGCCGGCAGCTGGGCGTAGAGGGAGTTGCCGGGGCACTGGGTGTTGTAGCCGTCGCGGTGGCCGGAGATCCGGTTGAAGGTGTACTTGGTGCCCGTGACGAAGCCGGTGCCGAAGTAGTTCTTCTGGCTCGCCCCGGCGCTGAGCTGGACCGTCCCGGCCGGATCGGCGCCGTACTGGCCGAGCTTCCAGGCGGCGACGCGGGCGACGGAGGCCAGCGCGGCGTTGGAGGCGGGGGTGGAGGCGTACTCGCCGAGGACCGCGATGCCGGCGGACTCGCGGTTCCAGCCGTAGGTGTGCGCGCCCAGCACCGGCAGGCCGGTGCCGCCCTTGCGGCCCTCGAAGACGGTGCCGCACTTGTCGACCAGGAAGTTGTAGCCGATGTCGTTCCAGCCGTTGACCTGCGTGTGGTACGCGTAGATGCCCCGCACGATCGACGCGGAGTCGGCGCAGGAGTAGTCGTTGGCCCCGTCGGTGTGGTGGACGAAGACGGCCTTCACGTCGGCGTTGTACTCGGACGGGTCCGGGCTGAGCGACTCGTCGGCGCCCCAGCTGGCGCGCGAGGTCACCGACGGCTCGGGCACCGTGGACGGCGGTGCGGACGGCGAGCCGGTGGGCGGCGGGCTGGTGGACGGCGGTGCGGACGGCGAGCCGGTGGGCGGCGGGCTGGTCTCCTCGGCGACGAACGCCGCCGGGCTGGTCTCCTCGGCGACGAACGCCGCCGGGCCGGTCGCCTCGGTCTCGGCCTTGGTCACCACGCCCGGATCGACCAGGTTGACCTCGAGCCCCTTGGGCAGCTTGCCGGTGGTGCCGTCCTCGTGGAGGACCTGGACCTGGACGCCGTCGGAGGGGCCGACCCACAGCGGCTCGGACGCGCCGCGCATTCCGGCCTCCGGGTCCTCCGGCGGGTCGATGTTCACCTCGAGGTCCTGCCAGGCGCTCCACTCACCGCTCTCCAGCTCGCGGGTGCGCACCTGCGCCGTGCCGTCGAGCCCCTCGACGGGCCCCGACCAGGAGACGCCGACCAGCGAGAACTGCCTGGTGCCCGTGCGCGGCAGCTCCCGCTTGCCGCTCATGGCCCCCTTCAGCGCGAGGTCGTAGACCTTCACGGGCCGCTTGGCCCGGCCCGTCGCACCGGGGTCGTCGGACGGGCTGGCGACCGCGTACGTCACGACGCCCCCGCCCCCCAGGACCACGGCGCCGAGCGTCAGCCACGCCCGTCTCTTCAAGCTCAACGGTCTGTACGCATGCGACGTACGACGACTCATGACACATCCACCCCATAGGAAGCCCGCGGAGGGCCTCGGAAAAAAGTCACGCGGGGCACACCCGTCACGCGGGTGACCCCTACCTACAGCGCGCCGCACACGGCGAACATCACGGGGACGCACGCCGCAGTGACCTGGATCACCGCGGTCGTGGACCCCGCTCTCCCCGGTGAAGCGAAGGAGCCCTTGCCGCGAACGGTGACGACGGGCCCTCGCCCGCGGAACTCCTGCGCAGCACGTCGAGCGGCGAGCCGAGCGACACCGTACTCGGCGGGCGGACCGGTCCTTTGGCGGGATGGCCGGTCCGGTGCCGGCCCCCCGTCGCCGGCGGGCGGGAACGGACGCCGGCGGCACGGGCGCCTAGGGTTGCCCCGTCGCACCCGGCGCCCGTCCGCCCGCCTCACCGGAGTACGCCCATGTCCCTCCCGTACGTCATCCTCTCCGCCGCCGTGTCCCTCGACGGCTACCTGGACGACACCGGTCCCGAGCGGCTCCTGCTGTCCTCCCCGGCCGATTTCGACCGGGTCGACGAGGTGCGGGCGTCCGTCGACGCGATCCTGGTCGGCGCCGGCACGATCCGGGCCGACAACCCGCGGCTGCTGGTGAACTCGGCCGGGCGACGGGCCGCCCGGTCCGCCGCGGGCAGGCCGGAGTACCCGCTGAAGGTCGCGGTCAGCGGATCGGGCGAGCTGGACCCGGCCGCGGCCTTCTGGCACACCGGCGGGGACAAGGTCCTCCTGACCACCGACGAGGGCGCCCGGCGGGCCCACGCGCTCGGGATCGCCGCCGACGTCGTGCCGCTCGGGGACCCGCTCGACTGGCGGGCGGCGCTGGAGTTCCTGCACGACCGGCGGGGCGTGCGGCGGCTGATGGTGGAGGGCGGGGGGACCGTCCACAGCCGGCTGGTGCAGCAGGGGCTCGCCGACGAGCTGCAGCTCGTCCTCGCCCCGCTGTTCGTCGGCGATCCGGGCGCCCCCCGGCTGTTCGGTCCCGGTGACTACCAGCGCGGGCGGCTCAGGCTGGTGGAGACGCGGCGGATCGAGGACGTCGTGCTCATGCGCTACCGGCCGACCGCCCCGGGCACCGTCGGTCACGTGTCCGCCGCCGACCGGCACTGGCTGGCGCTCGCCTGCGAACTGGCCGAGCTGTGTCCGCCGTCCGGCACGGCGTTCAGCGTGGGGGCGGTGGTCGTCGCCGCCGACGGCACGGAGCTCGCGCGCGGGCACTCGCGGGAGGGCGGGGACCCGGTGGTGCACGCCGAGGAGGCCGCGCTCGCCAAGGTCGATCCGGCCGACCCGCGGCTCACCACCGCCACGGTGTACAGCAGCCTGGAACCGTGCGCCCGCCGTGCCTCCCGGCCCGCGCCCTGCGCCCGGCTGATCCTCGACGCCGGGGTACGCCGCGTGGTCACCGCCTGGCGTGAGCCGGACACGTTCGTGCCGGGCGCCGACGGCAGCGGGGTGCTCGCCGACGGCGGCGCCGTCGTCGTCGTCCTGCCGGAGTACGAGGCGGCGGCGAAGGGCCCGAACCGCCACCTGCCGGGCTCCTGAGATACGCGTGTGCGTTCCGCCCCCGACATGACGTACACTGGAGACACAACGACGCGGGGTGGAGCAGCTCGGTAGCTCGCTGGGCTCATAACCCAGAGGTCGCAGGTTCAAATCCTGTCCCCGCTACTCAAGACCGAAGGCCGGAATCCTCGAGGATTCCGGCCTTCGGTGTATCCGGGCGCCCGTCACCCGGCCGGCCCTCACGACTCGCCCCCCGTCCGTCCTGCGGGAAATCTGGAGGACGGGACGGCAAGCGGCGTGGACGTGCAGGGGCGGCGGGAGACGAAGTGGTGCGGCCAGGTGACGTGGACGACGACGAACCCTGTGCCAGGGCCGGTGGCCGGATGCCCGGCGACCCGGTGCCCGACCCGGGCCTCGGTGCCGCCCCCGTGCCCGTGCCGCCCCCCGGGCGGAAGCGGTGGCGGGCCCCGTACGGCCGGACCCTCGTGCGTCTGCTCCCCGTCCTGCTGGTCGCCGTGGCCGTCCTGTACGACCTCTTCACCCCCCGGTACTTCACCGCGGGCCCCCTCTACACGGCCGCGCCCCTGGTCGCGGCCCCCGTCTACTCGCGGCGCGGCACCGCGCTCACCGGCGTCGCCGTGGTCGCGGCCGTCATCGGACTCCAGCTGAGCAAGGGCGTCATCCACTACGTGGACTCGCTCACCGAGCTGATCACCATCGCGACGGTCGCCGCCCTCGCCGTCCTCGTGAACGCCTTCGTCCGCCGCACCGACGCGCGCCTCGCCTCCGCCCGCGAGATCGCCGAGGCCGCCCAGCGCGCCGTCCTGCCCGAGCCCGCCGGGCGGATCGGCGGCTTCGAGATCGCCGCCCGCTACGAGGCGGCGCAGGCCGACGCCTTCATCGGCGGCGACCTCTACGCGGTGCAGGACAGTGCCCGCGGCGTGCGGCTGATCGTCGGTGACGTGCGCGGCAAGGGCATGGGGGCGGTGGCCGCCGTCGCCGTGGTGATCGGCGCCTTCCGCGAGGCCGCCGAGCAGGAGGCGACGCTGGAGGCGGTCGCGCAGCGGCTGGAGCGGGCGCTGGCGCGCGAGGGCACCCGGCGCGACGGGCTGGACGCCTTCGAGGGGTTCACCACCGCCGTCCTCGCCGAACTCCCGCACGGCGAGGGGACCGTGCGCATCGTCAACCGCGGCCACCCGCCGCCCCTGCTGCTGCACGCCGACGGCACCGTGCAGCCGGTGCAGGCCGGGGAGTTCGCGCTGCCGCTCGGGATGGGCGAGCTGGGGGTGTGGCCCGACCGTGCGGAGGTGACCGGCTTCCCCGGCGGTGCCACGCTGCTGCTGTACACCGACGGACTGTCCGAGGCCCGCGACGCCCACGGCCGGTTCTACGATCCCCCGGCGCGGCTGGCCGGCCGCGTCTTCCGGCATCCGGCCGAACTGCTCGACACCCTCGCCGACGAGGTGCGCCGGCACTCCGGGGGCGGCATGGCGGACGACATGGCGCTGCTCGCCGTGCGCCGGCACTGAGCGGCGCGGCGGTCCCGGCCGGCGTCACGGGTGGTGACGACGCGACCGCCCTCCGCATAACAACTGACACAACGTCAGAAACATGTGATGTGAAGTTGTTATCTGAAGGCTGTTCAAATCGCCCCGTTTCAGCACCTCGTGGGGGATAAGTCCGGGCCGGAATCCTTAATGATCAATCGGAACGGCTTGGAATCAACGCCCCCCGTCTATTAACGTTCGATAACGCAGCGCGGTCGTCCCAGCCGTCACAGAAGGCGGCTCCGTGCGCACGCGCCGAATCCCGCGAGGGAACCGGGGAACCACCACTCTGGGGTGAATCGGGCGTATGACGCCGTGGAGACACGGCGGGTATACGCGCGTAGGAGACCTTCCTGCTCCGAACCCGTCAGCTAACCCGGTAGGCGGAAGGAAGGAAAGGAGTACGCCCACGTGGCGTCCAACCGGCCTGCCCCCGAGGCCCCGTTCGTGCCGAGCCGGCGCGACACCGAACCCTTCGGCCACGACGTCCGCCGCGCCGAAGAGGGCCCCTGGGAGGAGTGGAACCCCACCGCGGAGTCCATCCGGCCCGTACGCGGCCGGCACCGCGTCGCCAAGCAGCGCGGCGGACTCGCCCGCAGCTCCACCGTCCTCGGCGTCGGCGTCATCGCGGCCGTCGGAGCGGGCGGCATGGCCAGCGCACAGACCGGCAAGCCGCCGATGCCGATCTCGATGCCCGATCTGCCGAACGTCGGCTCGCTGATCCCCGACATCTCCGCCGACGAGCCGGAGCCCCAGGGCTCCGCCACCCCGCTCAGCGGCATCGGCGTGACCACCACCGACGCCGCCGAGGGCTCCACCGACGCCGGTGAGGCCCTGCGGGCGCGCATCATGCAGCAGGCCGAGCAGCAGCAGATCCAGGTCGAGACCAAGGCCGCCGCCGAGGCCGCCGCCAAGGCCGAGAAGGAGGCCGCCGAGGCCGCCGCGAAGGCGGAGAAGGAGGCCGAGGCCAAGGCCGCCGCCGCCAGGAAGAAGGCGGAGGAGGAGGCCGCGAAGAAGGCCGAGGCCGAGCGGCTCGCCGAGCTGGCCAAGCAGTTCACGCTGCCGACCTCCTCGTACACGATCACCTCCACCTTCGGCCAGGCCGGTTCCATGTGGTCCTCCGGCCACCACACCGGCCTCGACTTCGCCGCGCCCACGGGTACCCTCATCAAGGCCGTCCACACCGGCACGATCACCGAGGCGGGCTGGGCCGGCTCCTACGGCTACCGCACGATCCTGACCCTGGACGACGGCACCGAGCTGTGGTTCTGCCACCAGTCGTCGATCAACGTCAGCGTCGGCCAGAAGGTCAACACCGGTGACGTCATCGGCCGCGTGGGCGCCACGGGCAACGTCACCGGGCCCCACCTCCACTTCGAGGTCCACGTCGGCGGTGCCGAGGGCGGGGTCGACCCGGCGGCATGGCTGCAGGGCAAGGGCCTCACCCTCTGAGGACAGGGCGTCCGACAGCGCCGTCCCCCGGGGACCGCGACAGTTCTGAGGGCACCCCCCGACGTCAGGGCTGCCGGTTCGCGCTTTTTCGCACCGCCCCGGAATGACCAGTTCCGGGGCGGTTGTTGTGGTAAGACATGACTTCTCTGCGCAAGCTCGGTTCCTCCGACCTCGAGGTCTTCCCCCTCGCCCTCGGCGGCAACGTCTTCGGCTGGACCGCCGACCGGGACACCTCCTTCGCCGTCCTCGACGCCTACACCGCCGCCGGCGGCAACTTCGTCGACACCGCCGACTCCTACTCCGCGTGGGTCGAGGGCAACAGCGGCGGCGAGTCCGAGACCCTCATCGGCGAGTGGCTCGCGGCACGCGGCAACCGCGCCGACGTGGTGATCGCCACGAAGGTCAGCCAGCACCCGGAGTATCCCGGCCTGTCCGCCGCCAACATCAAGGCCGCGGCCGACGCCTCGCTGCGCCGCCTGGGCACCGACCACATCGACCTCTACTACACCCACTTCGACAAGCCCGAGGTGCCGGTCGAGGAGATCGTCGGCGCGCTCGACGACCTGGTGCGCGCGGGCAAGGTCCGGTACATCGCCGCCTCCAACATCACGGCCGAGCGGCTCGCGGCGTCCCTGGAGTTCTCCGACCGCGAGGGCCTCGCCCGGTACGTGGCCCTGCAGCCCCACTACAACCTGGTCTCGCGCGACACCTACGAGGGCGGGCTGCGCGACCTCGCCGAGCGGGCCGGCCTGGCCGCCGTTCCGTACTACGCCCTCGCGTCCGGCTTCCTCACGGGCAAGTACCGGCCCGGCACGACCGTCGACAGCCCGCGGGCGGGCGGCGCCGCGAAGCACCTGGAGAGCGAGCGCGGCCGGCGGGTGCTCACCGCCCTGGACGAGGTCTCCGAGGCCCACGGCGTGCCGGTCGCCACGGTGGCCCTGGCCTGGCTGGCGGCCCAGCCGTCGGTGGCCGCGCCGATCGCGTCCGCGCGGACGGCCGAGCAGCTGCCGGCGCTGCTGGGAGTGGCGGACCTGGAGCTGACGGAGGCGGAGGTGCTCGGGCTGACGGAGGCGTCCGCCTGAGGGACCTTCTCGGCTGCCGCTACGTCCGGTACGGGTTCTGGGACGGGTACGCGGTGCGGGGGGCGTAGGCGGGCGTGGCGTACGAGGTGACGTACGGGGCCTGTGCGGTGTACGGCGTGGCTGCCGTGTGCGCCCCGTACGCCGGCCAGGGCGGTACGGCCACCGGGGCGGACGGCGCCGTGGCCCGGGCCGCGTGGTCCAGTGCCGGGCGCGCCACCTCCCGCCGGCGCCACAGCTCGCGCAGCAACTCCCCCTCCCGTACGACGTAGTCGGCGCCCGCCCGGCCCTTGCGCCCCCGTTGCCGCAGGAACGCCAGCGAGGTCGCGTACGCCTCGTACTCCGCCACCGTCCGCGCCGCCGGTTTCCCGGCGTGACGACGGGCGTGCTGCCGGGCGATGCGGCGCGCACGCATCGAGCCGAGCGCGAACGGTTCGGCCGGCGCCAGCCAGCCGGCCACCGCGTAGACGGGCAGCTCGGTCCGCACGGCGGCGAGTTCGCGTTGCCGGGTCCAGATCGCCAGCCAGGTCAGCAGGCCGAAGACCGGCACCATGAACGCCGCGTACACGGCGAAGAAGCCGTACTCGCCGAGCGAGGCCGAGCCGTTCCACAGCGCGTGCATGCCCATCGCGAGCAGCAGGCCGGACAGGGGGAGCAGGGCGCGGCGCAGGTGGTGGCGGTCGGCACAGAGCGCGGCGACGCCGAAGCCGATGCCGGTGAGCACGGTGAACAGCGGATGGGCGAACGGCGACATGACGACGCGGACGAAGAAGGTCGCCGCGGTCACGGAGGCGATGCCCCGGTCGCCGGTGAGCTGGTCGGTGCCGAAGGCGGTGCCCAGGTAGAGGATGTTCTCGGTGAAGGCGAAGCCGGTGGCGGTGACGCCGGCTATGACGACGCCGTCGACGATGCCGGTGAAGTCCCGCCTGCGGAAGAGGAAGACCAGCAGGACGGCCGCGGCCTTGGCGGACTCCTCCACGACCGGCGCTATCACGGTGGCGCCCAGGGTGTCCGCGCCGGTGGGGTCGGCGGTGGCCGTCGCTATCCATCGCGTCGCGAAGCTGTTGGCGATGATCGCTATCAGCGCCGCCGCGCAGGCGCCCCAGGCGAAGGAGAACAGCAGGTTCCGCCAGGGACCGGGATCGACCCGGTCCAGCCAGCGGAAGGCGGCTACGAGCAGCGGCACGGGAAGGACCGCCAGCCCCAGCCCCACCAGGAATCCCCGGGTGCCGGTCTGTTCGCGCACCAGGGCCAGGATCACCAGGCCGGAGAGCGCGAGCAGGGTGATCAGCGCGCCGTAACGCACCCAGGTGCGCTGCCACCAGTGCGGGTGCCTGTGCGGAGGCGCGGGCGGACGCGTCGGACACGGGGGACAGGTGGCCACGGCATGGACCCTAACCGGTGGGGGGGTGCTCCTGTACGCGACGGAAGAGCAGGTCGTTCACCACATGTCCCTTGTCCAGTCCCTGGCCCTCGAAACGGGTCAGGGGCCGGTGGGCGGGGCGCGGCGCGAAACCGCCGCCTGCCACGGTGTTCTCGAAGCCGGGGTGCGCGGTGAGGACCTCGAGCATCTGCTCCGCGTACGGCTCCCAGTCGGTGGCGCAGTGCACGACGGCGCCCGGCGCGAGGCGTGACGCGGCCAGGGTGAGGAACTCCGGCTGGATCAGACGGCGCTTGTGGTGCCGCTTCTTCGGCCAGGGGTCGGGGAAGTAGACGCGCAGTCCGGCGAGGGAGTCGGGGGCGAGCATCTCGCGCAGCAGGATGATCGCGTCGCCGTTGCCCACGCGGATGTTGGACAGGCCGTTCCGGTCGGCGAGACCGAGCAGGTTCCCCTGGCCGGGGGTGTGGACGTCGACGGCGAGGATGTTGGTGTCCGGGTCGGCGGCGGCCATCTGGGCGGTGGCCTCGCCCATGCCGAAGCCGATCTCCAGGACGACGGGGCGGGTGTTCCCGAACAGCTCGGTGAGGTCGATGACCCGCTGTCCGTCGATGTCCAGTCCCCACTTCGGCCACAGCCGCTGCAGCGCGTCCGCCTGTCCGGTGGTGACCCTGCTCCGGCGCGGCTGGAAGCTCCGGATGCGCCGCTCGAAGTGCGATCCGGCGGGGTCGGCCTTCGGCCCGTCGGGGAACCGGGGCTCACCCTTGGCGCGAACCGGCTGCGAGGTCTCGGGGGCATGGCGTGAATCAGACACAGTGAGTCGATTTTACGGCCGGACCGGGCATGCGAGCCGCCGTGCCGCCGGGGCGGCACGGGTGGGCGCCGGGGGCAGCCCTCCAGGGGGAAGCACCCCGTGGCGCCGGGCAGCGCGATCCGACCCGCCCCGCGTCCGGGCCGGGCACCGTCAGCGCCGGGCCACGGCATCCGCCCCCAGCAGAGCCAGCGCCCGCCGCCCCACCTCCCGCCCGATCGGCAGCGCCGCCGTCGCCGCGGGAGACGGCGCGTTCAGGACGTGCACCGCACACGCCCCCTCCTTGATCAGGAAGTCGTCCACCAGCGTCCCGTCCGCCAGCACCGCCTGCGCCCGCACCCCGGCCGGCGCCTTCACCAGGTCGTCCTCCGTCACCGACGGCAGCAGCCTGCGCACCGCCGAGGTGAACGCCCCCTTGGACAGCGACCGCCGCAGCTCCCCGGCGCCGTACCTCCAGTGCCGCCGGGCGATGCGCCGCGAGCCCGGCCAGGTGAGCGTGGCGCCCAGCTCGCGGGGCCGGACGACGCCCCAGCCGTAGCCCTCGCGGGCCAGGGCCGGCACCGCGTTGGGGCCGATGTGCACGCTGCCGTCGATGCCGCGGGTCAGGTGCACGCCGAGGAACGGGAACGCCGGGTCGGGCACCGGGTAGACCAGGCCCCGCACCAGTTCCGGCCGCGCCAGCTCGTAGTACTCGCCCCGGAACGGGATGATCCGCATCCCGGGGTCGTCCCCGGTCATCCGCGCGACCTCGTCGCAGTGCAGACCGGCGCAGTTGACCAGGACCCGGGCGCGGACCACGTCACCGGTACGGGTGCGGACGGCGACCCCGAGGTCCGGGCGCCGGTCGATGCGCAGGACCTCCGCGCCGTAGCGGATCTCCGCCCCGGACGCCCGGGCCAGCTGCCGTGCCACGCCGACGAAGTCGCAGACGCCGGTCGTCCCGACGTGTATGGCCGCCAGGCCCCGGACCTCCGGCTCGTACTCGTGGATCTGGGCCGTGCCCAGCTCCCGCACGGGGATGCCGTTCTCCCGGCCGCGCTGCACGAGCGCGTGCAGCCGGGGCAGCTCGGACCGCTCGGTGGCGACGATCAGCTTGCCGGTGATCGCGTGGTCGACGCCGTACTCGGCGCAGAACTTGACCATCTCGGCGGCGCCCCGCACCGCGTAGCGGGCCTTCAGCGAGCCCGGGCGGTAGTAGACGCCGCTGTGGATCACCCCGCTGTTGCGGCCCGTCTGGTGGCGGGCCGGCCCCGGCTCCTTCTCCAGCACCGTCACGCGCGTGCCCGGCGCGGTGCGCGTGATCGCGTACGCCGTCGACAGGCCGACGATCCCGCCGCCGATCACCAGCACGTCGCAGTCGTGTGCGACCCCGGTCCGCACGTGTCCCACCTCCCGGTCCCTTCCCGGTCCGTCTCCCGGCTCCGATAGTGCACTGCGCCACTGACAATGCCCTCAAACCCGTGCGGCACCGGACTTCAGGCCGGGGTCACCAGGAGCGGCCGGGCGCGCTCGCGGAGCTCGGCCACGCGCGGTTCGTCGCCGTAGGGCTCCAGGCGGTGCAGGAGGTCCTTGACGTACTCGGTGGTGCGGGCCGAGGAGATGCGCCCGGCGACCTCGACCGCCCGCACGCCCTGCTCGCAGGCCGCGTCCAGGTTGCCGGACTCCAGCTCGGCCACCGCCGAGACGACGAGCCGCAGCCCGTGCGAGCGGACGAACTCCTCCGTCGGCTGCGACAACGCCTGCTCGGTGAAGCGGCGGACCTGGCGCGGTGCCTTCAGGTCGCGGTAGCACTCGGCCGCGTCGGCGGCGAACCGGTCGTAGGAGTAGAAGCCCAGCCAGGTCGGATCGTTGTCGCCCGGGCGGGCGCGTTCCAGCCAGCTCTCGGCGGCCTTCAGGGCGGCGCCCGCCGCCGGCGCGTCGCCCGCGCGCGCGTGCGCGCGGGCCTCGACCAGGCGGAAGAAGCTCATCGTGCGGGCCGTGGCCAGGCCGCGGTTGCGCTCCAGGGCGGCCTGGGCGAGGTCCACGCCCTCGTCGCCGAAGCCGCGGTAGGTGGCCTGGAGGGACATGGAGGCGAGGACGTAGCCGCCCAGGGGGACGTCGGCCGCCGCGCGGGCCAGGCGCAGGGCCTGGATGTAGTAGCGCTGGGCCGCTTCCTGCTGGCCGGTGTCGAAGGCCATCCAGCCGGCCAGGCGGGTCAGTTCGGCCGAGGCGCCGAACAGGGCGCGGCCGACCTCGTCGGAGTAGGAGCCGAGCAGCAGGGGAGCCGCCTCGACGCGTAAGCACTCGGGGACCATCGACGAGCGCCAGTCGCCGCCGCCGTACTTGGAGTCCCAGCGGCGGGCGTCCTCGGCGGCCTCCCGCAGTTTCCGCACATCGCTGTGGCCGACTTTGATCGGTGCGCCGGAGCCCTCGGCCGGGCTCGCGTCGCGCGCCACCGAGCTGTCGGCCGGGGTTATCAGCCACCGCGAGGCGGGCGTTGCGTATGCGCTCACCGCGAACGACCCGGCGAGCGACTGCCAGATGCCGCCGGCGCCGGCCCGGCGCCCGGCGAGGTCGAGGCGGTACAGCTCGGTGGCGGACCTGACCGCCTGTCCGACGTCCCGCGGGAAGGCGAGACCCACTTCGGGGGCGGGATCCGCGTCCGCCAGGCCGATCTCGTGGAGCGGCACCGGACGGCCGAGCTTCTGGCCGATGGCGGCGGCGATCAGGTGCGGCGCCGCACCCTGCGGCACCATGCCCTTCGACACCCAGCGCGCCACCGACGTCTTGTCGTAGCGAAGCGTCAGCCCGCGTTGGGCGCCGAGATCGTTGACGCGCCGGGCGAGTCCTGCGTTGCTGATTCCCGCGAGGGCGAGAACGGCGCCGAGCTTTTCGTTCGGCCCGCGTTGCTCCCTGGACATGCGCCACCCCTCGACACAGACGGCTGCCGCACTGGCATAACCACGCGGCATTCGTAAACCCAGCGTAGTTCTCCGGATCCCATGCGTTAAGGGGCATTGTTCCGGTTGGCGGGATTGTGGTCCGTACCGAAGCGCGCCCCCTGTACGGAACGTCGCCGCGTGCTCCCGGTGTGTGGCCGTGCGCCCGTCCGTGCGCTCTTCTCCGGCCACCGGGGGAGCGATTCCATGGCGGTTGCGTGGGTCGGCCCGCTGTACTGGGTCCAGTGGGCTGGGGGACGCCGCCGCCTACATCCCCGCGGGCGGCGGACCGGTCCGGGAGACGTGGCCCGTCTCCCGGACCGCGCGACTCCGGGCGATGCGCAGAACCTGTACGGAGCGTGTCGGACGCTGTCCGTGCGGCGTCGATTTGGCCAAAAACGACCCCCCGCGAAGGCGGGGTTCCGGTGTCCTCACCATGGGACTTGCGGGCGCACGGGGGAGCCAAAGAGCGCGTTCCGGGGGCGCATTCGCGTCGTCGGAACGAGCCCCCGGGAAGTCCACGCGCCGTGACCGGCGCCCGGCCACCGGCAGTCGGCGTCCTCGCACGGGTATCCGCGGGGGCGCATTCAGGGGAGCACATGCGGCTCCGCCGACGCTCTGCGGCGTACCCTTCATGGCAGCATGGGGAACCAGTTCGTACGGTGCACTGGTTCCCCGGCCTGTGGAGGCGTCGATGCGGTGGTTGGTGGGGTGGAGCAGCACCACCGTGGGAGCCGCGGGAAGCGCGGGGGCCGGCGGCTCCGCCGGGGCCACCGGGTACGACGGTGAGACGGTCCAGCCCGTGGGGTCCCAGCTCCTGTGGGGCGACCCCGACCCCCTGTGGGCGGTCGGCGACTGGCGCCCCGACGAGGTGCGCGTCGTCAGCGTCGACCCCCGGACCAGGATCGCCGTCCTCGGCATCTGCGGCGCGTCCGACGAGCAGCTGCGCGTCGGTCTCTTCGCCGCGCGCGGCGGTGCACTGCGTCACCTGACCGCGTGGCCCGGCAGCTACACGGCGGTCGTCCAGGTCGGCCGGCGGATCACCGTCTGCGGCGACCTCGCGGGCGCGCGGCCCGTGTTCCACACCCCCTGGGCGGGCGGCACGGCGTACGCGACCGCCGCCCTGCCCCTGGCCGACCTCATCGAGGCCAACCTCGACTTCGGGCACCTCGCCGCGCTGCTCGCCGCACCGGACGTACCGGCCGCGCTGGACGACTCCACCCCGTACGACGGCGTGAAGCGCGTCCCACCGGGGCATGCGCTGATCCTGCGCGCCGGGGCACGTGAGATCGCCGGGTACGAACCGGTGGCCTCGCTCGCGGTGGCGGCCCCCGCCGCCGACCCGGACGGGGCCGTGGACGGCGTGCGCGACGCGCTGGTGGAAGCCGTACGGACGCGCCTCGCCGCGCCCCGGCACGTCCCCGGGGACGGCATCGACCCCGGCCCGGTGCCGGGCATGGGGCCCGCCGAACGCCGCGCCGCGCGCGGGATGCCGGTGCCCGGGATCGGCGCCGACCTGTCCGGCGGGCCGGCCTCGGGGACGCTGGCGCTGCTGGCCGCCGGGCTGCCGGGAATGCCGGGCACCGTGCTCGGGCACGGCACGGGCGCGGGCGAGCGGCTGCTCGCCGTCACCTTCAACGACCTGGCCGTCGGCGGACGGGAATCCGAACTGGAGCGGGCGGGCGCCCTGGCCGCCAACCCGCGGCTGCACCACGTGGTCGTCGCCGGCGGCGCGGAGGCCCTGCCGTACGCCGTGCTCGACGGGCCCCTGACCGACGAACCGGGCTCCTGCCTGGTGTCGGCGGCGCGGCACCGGGCCCGGCTGGCCGCCGGCAGCGCGGACCACTTCACGGGCTACGGGGCGCGGCAGGTGCTGGACGCCCACCCGGCCCGGCTGGCCGACCTGCTGATGGACCGCAAGCGGCGCCACCTCGTACGCCCGGTCGCCGCGCTCGCCAAGGCCGACGGCTCGGTGCTGGTCCCCGCGCGCGTGTACGCCGCGGCCCGGCGTCTGTCGCGCACGCCCTACCGCGCGGGCGTCGAGGGTCTCGCCGAGCGGCTGCTGCGCCGGCGCTTCGACGAGCCGGCCGGCGGGGGCGGCGGTGCCATGGAGGCGTCGCTCGCCGTGCTCACCTGGGCCGGGCCCGGGCCGGCGGCGCGGTGGCTGACCGGGGAGGCGCTCGCTGAAGTATCGGTTCGCCTCCAGGCGTCCATCCAGCGGTCCGGAACCGGGCCGGGGCAGCGGCCCGGTGACTTCCGCGCGCGGGCGGCACTGGCCCGGCAGGCGGCCGAGGTGCGGGTGCTGGAGCAGGCCGCGGAGATCCGCTTCCAGCGGCTGCACGCGCCGTTCCTCGACAACCAGGTCGTCCGCGCCTGCCGTGCGCTGCCGGAGGCGCTGCGCGTCCAGCCCGGGGCGCGGGCCGCGATCCTGCGCACGGTGCTGGAGGGCGCCGGGGTGAGCGAGTTGCCGAGCGGCTGGGGGGCGCCGACGCAGGCACTGGCCGTCTCCACCGCGCGGACGGGGCTGCGGGCCGCCGCCGACTCCCTGCTGGCGCTGTTCGACACACCGCTGCTCGCCGAGGCGGGGCTGGTCGAGGCGCGGGTCGTGCGCAAGGCGGTGCGCGGGGCGGCCGCGGGCGAGCCGCTGCCGCTGGAGGGACTGGCCGGCCTGATCTCCCTGGAGCTGTGGCTCCGCCGCCTCCTCGCCCGTCGGGGCACCTGCTGGACCGGCACCCCGGCACGGCAACGCGCGGTCCCCGCGGGCATCGCGCCGCAGCGGGGGGCGCTGGGGAGCGCGGGCGCCGTGGTGCGACGGGGCTGACGGGGTTGACGGGGCCCGCGGCGGCCTGTGCGGGTTCGGCGGGACGCGGTGCGCTCGGCGCGGCCGCGTCAACGGCGCGCGGGGCCGGACCGGACGCCACCGCGGCCCCTACGCGCAGGTGAAGCGCGACTGCGCCCAGTCCGCGAGCGCCGCCGAGTCGACGGGACCGTGCGGCTCGGCCACCAGACGTACGGTCCCGCGCCCGGACACGTCCACGTGGACGGGCACCGCCGGGTCCCCGCCCTCGACCGTCCCCGAGTCCCACAGCAGGACGCCGTCCGCGTACACCGAGAAGCGGACCCTTCCGAGCTTCGTCGTCAGGTCGTCGACGCCGGCCAGAGCGTCGTAGGACGAGCAGGAGCGGTTGAGGTCGACGGTGACGGAGGAGCGTCCGTTCACGGTGACGCCGTGCGCGTACCGCACGCCGGCGATCGACAGGGCGGTGCGCTGCCACACCCAGCTGCTCCCGGTGAGCCTCATCTCGGGCCCGGAGCCGTCACCGGTGACGTCGTACGCCAGCTCGTTCCACCGGTAGACGGCCGGGGCGGGCGGCGGCGTGGGCGCCGGAGACGGTGCCGGGGAGGGGGTCGGCGTGGGCTTCGGCGTGGGTGTGGGTGAGGGGGTCGGCGTCGGCTCGGGTGCCGGAGGGGGCGTGGGCGAGGGGGCCGGAGGGGGTGCCGGAGTGGGGGTGGGCGCGGGGGCCGGTCCGGGTGCGGCCACCGGCGGGCGCGGGGACCGCTCCGGCGGCGCGGGTGTGTCCGGCGCGGGCTGTGCCACCGATGCGGAGGCGGGCGGGGCCGCCTCCGGCGGTTCCTCGTCCGGGCCGTCGTTGCCGGCCAGGGCGAACACCAGCCCGGCCGCGACGGCCGCGGCGACCGCGCCGGCCGCGATACCGGCCTTCACCGGCGCGCCGAGCCCCTCGGAGGCCGCCGCGCCGCCCCCGGTGCCCCCGGCGCCCGCTCCGCCGGCCGCGCCACCACCCGCCGCGGCCGCGGCGCCCGCTCCGCCGGCCGCGCCCGCGCCCCCGGCGACGAGCCCGGCGGCCTTGGCGTACCCGGCGGCGCCGAACCAGCCGATGACCGCCACCGGCACCACGGCGGGGATACCGCTCGCGACCTCCTCGATCTGACCGGCGGCCAGTCGGCACCGGGCGCACTCCTCCAGGTGCTTGCGCAGGCCCCGCTCGGCCCGGGTGCGCAGCCTGCCGCGCGCGTAGGTGCCGAGCCGGTCGGCGTAGCGGGCGCACTCCTCGTCTGCGGCGAGGGCGTCACTGACGTGCGCCTGGAGGTAGGCCTGCTTCAGGCCCTCACGGGCGCGGCTGGCGAGCACGCGCGTGCCGTTGGCGTCCAGCCCGAAGAGCACGGCCACCTCGCTCGGCGACTCGTCCTCGACCTCGGTGTGCCACAGCACGGCCTGCCACCGCTCCGGCAGCGACCGGAACGCCCGCATGGCCATGGACTGCTCGGCCTCGTGCAGGGCGCGCACGTCGGCACCCAGTGCCAGGGTGTCGTCGTCCGGCAGCTCGGCGGTGTGCGCGGACTGCGCGGCGAACACCGCGAAGTCGTCGACCAGGTGCTCCCGCCTGGCCGACTGCGTCCAGCCCGCGGCGACGCGCCGGACGGCGGTCAGCAGGTACGCGCGTACGGCGTGCTCGGGTCCGGATCCGCCGCGCACCGCCTGGAGCACGCGGGCGAACACCTCCGCGGTGAGGTCCTCCGCGGTGTGCGCGTCGCGGCAGCAGGTGCGCGCGTACCGGCGCACCGCGTCCGCGTGGCGCCGGTACAGCTCTCCGTAGGCCGAGTCGTCGCCCGAGCGCATCAGCCCGATCAGCTCGGCGTCCGACCGCGGCACGTCGCGCGGGGGCGGCAGCACGCTGTCCTCGTGCAGCTCCCGCTGCGCCGGGACGCCGGCCCCCGCGGAGGCACCACCCCGCGGGACGTCCGCGGGACCGCCCTGCCCCGGTACCCGCGGTGGGTCACCGGGCCCGGCCCCACCGTCCCCGAGTGCACCGTCCCGCCCGTCAACGCTCATCGCGGAAAGCCCCCGCCACCTGCCCGACCTGACCCGAACACCGGGTCAGGCTGCCACAGGGGCTTCACGGCAGGAGCCCGCATGGTGGAGGGTCACTCGTCCGTGGCCACTTGCCGCAACGCGGTACCAGAGGTCAGCCGTTCGGGTAGAGACGCGTCCCCGGTCCCGGCGGTCCCGGAGCACGCCCCCGCCCCGACGGACACCGGGCGAGACACGCGGAGCGCCCCCCCCGTGGCCCCTCCCGACGCCGTCACCGGCCTCACGCGGGACGCGAACGCAGCCCCTCCAGCAGGATGTCCAGCAGCCGGGCCGAGGCCGCCGCCTGCTGTGCCGCGTCGGGCAGCGAGGGCGCCGCCGTGGCTATCACCAGCAGCACGTCCGACACCGACACGTCCGGCCGCAGCTCACCCGCCGCACGCGCCCGCTCCACGAGGCGGCCCACGACCTCCAGCAGCGCCGCCGCCCCGTGATCGTCCCCCGGAGCGGCGGGCGATCCCGCGCCCGGCACCAGCGGCACCGCCCCCTCAGGCACCAGCCGCAGCTCACCGGAGCCGGGCTGCACCCGCTGCTGCGGCACCCGCGGCTCGTCGGCCGTGCCGCCGGCGTCGCCGTCGTCCGGCACCCCGACCCGCAGCACCTGCGGCGGCAGCAGCCGCCCGGCCCCCGAGGCCACCGACGTGCGCAGGAAGCGCGACAGCGCCGACCACGGCTCGTCCTCCTGCCCGAGCGCCGCCCGGGCCTGGTCGGTCAGCCGGGCCGTCTCCTCCTCGGCGATCCGCCGCACCAGGACGTCCTTGCTCGGAAAACGCCGGTACACCGTGCCGACACCGACCCGGGCGCGCCGCGCCACGTCCTCCATCGGAGCGCCGTACCCCAGCTCGCCGAACACCTCGCGCGCCGCGCGCAGCACGTGCTCCAGATTGCGCTGGGCGTCCACGCGCAGGGGCGCCGTACGCCCGCCGTCGCCGCGCCCGCCGCCCACCGCCGCACCCATCACGCCGTCGGGCGCGACAGTGGACGCGGACGATCGATGAGAGTCCTGAACATGCATAGACAATCCCCCGGTAATGACGTCTCCCCCCGGAGACTCTCCCCGCCATTGACAGCCGGAGCGCGCACGGCGGACCCGGTTCGGCGGCCCGCCCGTCGCGGACCCCGTGAGCGCATCCCCCCACACTCCGTGGGGACGAACATAGTTGAGCGGGGGTCAATTCAGAAGGGGCAGGTTCCGCACGGAGCGCCCCCCGATCGGAGCACGAGCCGTATACGCCCGGAATGTACCCCCTCCCGTTCACTCCCCCACCCGCGCTGACCTGCGTCGGCGCCCCGCACGGCGACGATCCGGCCAACCCTGCGCCCGAGCGGTCTCCGGTCACACAAATCGCCGGGCCTGTGGACAAACGCAAGCGCCGGGTGCGTCATGGGATGGTGAAGGAACGTGCGCGCATTCTCGTTGTCGGCGGTGGCTACGTCGGGATGTACACGGCCCTGCGTCTGCAACGGAACCTGAAGGGCGAACTCCGGCGGGGCGAGGCGGAGATCACGGTCGTCACTCCCGACCCCTACATGACGTACCAGCCCTTCCTCCCCGAGGCGGCGGCCGGCTCCATCTCACCGCGCCACGTCGTCGTACCGCTGCGCCGCGTCCTCGACAAGTGCCACGTCGTCGTCGGCGAGGCGCACAGCATCGACCACACCGGTCGCACCGCCACCGTCACCACCCTCGCCACCGAGGAGGAGGGCACGGGCGCCCGCCGGCTGGCGTACGACGAACTCGTCCTCGCGCCCGGCTCGGTCTCGCGCACCCTCCCCGTCCCCGGCCTCGCCGACCACGGCATCGGCTTCAAGACCGTCGAGGAGGCCATCGGCCTGCGCAACCACGTCCTCGAGCAACTGGACATCGCCTCCTCCACCCGCGACCCCGCGGTCCGCGACGCCGCCCTCACCTTCGTCTTCGTCGGCGGAGGCTTCGCCGGGGTCGAGGCGCTCGGCGAGCTGGAGGACATGGCCCGCTACGCCACCCGCTACTACCACAACGTCACCGCCGAGGACATGAGGTGGATCCTCGTCGAGGCCTCGGGCCGCATCCTGCCCGAGGTCGGCGAGGACATGGGCCGCTACACGGTCACCGAACTGCGCCGCCGCAACATCGACGTACGCCTGGAGACCCGCCTGGAGTCCTGCGCGGACCGCGTCGCCGTCCTCAGTGACGGCGCCCGTTTCCCCACCCGCACGGTCGTCTGGACGGCCGGCGTCAAGCCCCACCCCGTCCTCGCCGCCACCGACCTGCCCCTGAACGACCGCGGCCGGCTCGTGTGCACCCCCCAGCTGGCCGTCGACGGCGCCCCGCACGCGTGGGCCGCGGGCGACGCCGCCGCCGTCCCCGACGTCACGGTCCCCGCACCCGGCGGGGAGTGCGCCCCCAACGCCCAGCACGCCGTCCGCCAGGCCAGGGTCCTCGGCGACAACATCGCGCACGCCCTGCGCGGCGAACCCCTGGACACGTACGCGCACAGGTACGTCGGCTCCGTCGCCTCCCTCGGCTTCCACCAGGGCGTCGCCCACGTCTACGGACGCAGGCTGAAGGGCTACCCGGCCTGGTTCATGCACCGCGCCTACCACCTCAGCCGCGTCCCCACCGTCAACCGCAAGGCACGCGTGCTGGCCGAATGGGCCCTCGCCGGACTCTTCAAACGGGAGATCGTCTCCCTGGGGTCACTCGAACATCCTCGCGCCGAGTTCGAACTCGCGGCCGGTGGAAAGCCTCCTCAGGAACCTCCGCGCAACCCGAAGGGGTAGTCCTGGCCGGACTCAGGAACTCCCCGGGCCGGCCCGGCGTCTGACGGATGTCGGCCGGTCGGCACCCTGCCAGACTGGTCCACTCACCGCGGGCGGGCCGCCGCTCACCCCGCGCGGCTCCCGGGCCTGCCGGTTCCGGTACCGGCCGCCGACGACTACCCGAGGCAAGGATTCGTGAACTTCACGCGCTGGAGCGCCCGACTCCCCGGAACACAGCGCCGCGCCGCGGCGCGGACCGACACGACGCTCTCCCAGGGCCACCGGGGAGACGGCTCCGTGCCCGCCGCCCGCGTCGAGCAGCTGACCGACGAGGCCCCGCCCGTACCGGCCGTCGACGACCTGCCGACGCGCGACGTCCTCGACCGCGTCCCGGCCCTCGTCGCCCTCGTCCACGGCCCCGACCACCGCATCGCCTACGTCAACGACGCCTACGCCACGGCCTTCGGCGCGCGCCCCCTCGGCAGACGGGCCCGCGAGGCCCTCCCCGAGCTCGACGCGCTCGGACTCTTCCCGCTCCTCGACCAGGTGCAGCGCAGCGGCAGACCCCGCACCCTCAAGTCCCGCAAGGCCCCCGACGGCCGCTCCTACACCTTCACCTGCACCCCGGTCACCGAGGGCGACCGCGGTGTTCTCGTCTTCGCCACCGACGTCACCGACCACGCCGAAGCCGCCGCACGCCTGCGCGCGAGCGAACGCCGCCAGCGCGAAACCGCCGTCACTCTCCAGCGCTCGCTGCTCCCGCAGGGACTCGAAGAACCCGACGACCTGCGCGTCGCCGCCACCTACCACCCCGGCGGCACCGAGACCGCGGTCGGCGGCGACTGGTACGACGTGATCACCCTCGGCGGCGGCCGCACCGCCCTGGTCATCGGCGACGTCATGGGCAGAGGCGTCCGCGCGGCCGCCGTCATGGGCCAGCTCCGTACGGCGGTGCGGGCCTACGCCCGCCTGGACCTGCCCCCGCACGAGGTCCTCCAGCTCCTCGACGGCCTCGCCACCGAGATCGACGCCAACCAGATCGCCACCTGCGTCTACGCCATCCACGACCCGAACGAGGGCCGGCTGGTGTACGCCTCCGCGGGGCACCTGCCCATCCTGGTCCGCGACGAGACCGGCACCGTCCAGCGCGCCGACGAGCCCACCGGACCCCCGCTCGGCACGGGCGGCTGGATGCACACGTCGGGCTCGATCGCCCTGACCCCCGGCTCCACCGCCGTCCTCTACACCGACGGCCTGGTGGAACGCCGCAACGAGGACCTGGACGAGGGCATCGCCGCCCTGGAACGCGCCCTGGCCGGGGCGACCGGCAGCCCCCAGGTGATCTGCGACCGCCTGGTCCGTTCGGCCGGCGTCACCCCGGACCACGACGACGACGTGGCCGTCCTGGTCCTGCAGCACCCCGCCCGCAAGGGCGCGGAGGCCGAGCTCTTCCGCAACGCCACGCTCGAACTGCTCGGCGGCGTCGAAGCGGCCCCCCGCGCGCGTGCCTTCGCCTCCGGTGTCCTCACCAGCTGGCGCTTCCCCGCCGACCTGCACGACCTGGGCGTCCTGGCCGCCAGCGAGCTGGTCGCCAACTCCCTCCAGCACGGCACGCCCCCCATGCGCCTGCGCCTGCGCCGCACGGACCGGCGACTGATCATCGAGGTGACCGACGGCGACGACCACCTGCCCCGGCGCCGCCGCGCGGAACCGGGGGACGAGTCCGGCCGGGGCATCGCCATCGTCGCGACGATCGCCTCCAACTGGGGCTCCAGACGGATGCCCGGCGGCGGCAAGTCCGTCTGGTGCGAGTTCGTCCTGCCGAAGCCGTGAGCCCAGCCGTGGGCCGTCCGGCCGTGACGGGCGCGGGACCCGTCACGGCATCGCTCACGCCTCCGCGGCCGCCACGGCGCCCGCCGGCGTCCCGCCCTGCGTGACCACCCGGGTCCGCGCGAGCGACGGCTGGTTCTGCACGTCCGTCAGCTGCCGTCCCAGCCGCACCGCCAGCACCGTGATGCCCAGTGAGAACAGCAGGAACGCCACGATGTACGGCCCGTGCAACGAGGCCCCGAGCGGCCCGCCCACCGCAGGCCCGATCGCCAGCGCGAGCTGCTTCACCAGGGCGAAGGCGGAGTTGTACTGACCCGCCATCCCGGTCGGTGCCAGGTCCGCCACCAGCGGGGCCAGCGTCGGCGACAGCATCGCCTCGCCCAGCCCGAACAGGGCGTACGTCGAGATGAACGCGGCCGTCGCCATCGTCCGGCTGCCGTGCCCGAGCCCGGCGTACCCGGCCACCGCCCACGCCACGGCCCAGATCAGACCCACGGCGGCGATCACACGCGACCGCTTTCGCCGCTCCACGAACTTCAGCACCGCGAACTGCGCGACCACGATCATCAGCGTGTTCGCCGCCAGCGCCGTCCCCAGCGCGGACGTCGAGATCCCGGCGGCCTCGACGCCGTAGGCGCTCAGCCCCGACTCGAACTGTCCGTAGCAGGCGAAGAACAGCACGAAGCCCAGCACGCACAGCTGCACCATCGCCCGGTTGTCCAGCAGCTGCTTCCAGCTGCCGCCGGAGGACCGGCCCGGCGTGTCCTCCACCCGCGGCGCCCGCGGCATCCGCACCGTCGCCATCACCGCGACCAGCAGCAGGAACATCGCCGCCTCGATCGCGAACAGCAGAGTGAAGGACGCGGCGCTCGTGGTGTCGACCAGGTGACCGCCGATGAGCCCGCCGACGCCGAGCCCCAGGTTCTGCAGGAAGAACTGCATCGCGAACGCCCGGGACCGGGTCTCCGAGGGGGAGCAGTCCACGATCATCGTGGCGAGCGCCGGCTGCATCACGGCCTGCCCCGCCCCCAGCGCGGCCGCGGACAGCAGCACGGTGGCCGCCGTGGCCGCCAGCCCCAGGCTCAGCGCGCCGAGCGCGGCGGTGACCAGGGCGACCAGCAGCACCGGCAGCGGACCCCGCCGAACGATGGCCCGCCCGGCGAACGGCAGCACGATCAGCGCGGCCACGGCGAAGACGGCGAGTACGAGACCCGCCGTCATGGCCCCCAGCCCCCGCACCTGCGCCACGTAGACGTACAGGTAGGGGACGGTGAAGCCGAGCCCGAACGCGCTGAGTGCGTTGCCCACGTGGATCCGGCGCATCGCGGCGCCCATTGCCCTGGTCACGTTCACCCTCTCTTGGTGGTCCGCTCCAGCCGTTAAGACTGAAGACTTAGAAGCTAAAGTTCGAAGGTAAAGAGTACATAGCGAAGGACTTCAAGGCAAAGGGGAGGCGTGCCATACTGCGGCCATGGGCGACACCTCCGGCGCCGGCGAGCCGACACTCGAAGAGCAGATCGCCGCCTACCAGCGCGAGTTCCAGGACCTGGACCCGCAGGTGGAGAAGATCGTTTCGGCTCTCTCCCGGCTCAACCGCCGGATGAACGTCGCGTACGGCCGCCAGACGGCCGAACTCGGCATCAGCAACACGGACTGGGAAGTCCTCAAGGCGCTCGTCCTGTCCGGCGCCCCCTACCGGCTGGGCCCCGGCGACCTCGCCAAGCGCCTCGGCCTGACACCGGCCGCCATGACCCACCGCATCGACCGGATGGTGACGGAAGGACTGGTCACCCGGGAGCGCGACGAGTCGAACCGGGTGCGCGTGATCGTCGAGCTGACGGGCGAAGGGCGCGAGAAGTGGCTGGAGGCCATGCGCCTCGCCACGGTCTTCGAGGAGGACCTGCTCCAGGACCTCTCACCGCAGGAACGGTCGGCCCTCGGCGAGGTCCTCACCCGCCTCCTGCGCAGGGTCGAGCACGCACAGCCCGACGCCGGCGGACGGCTCACCGACCTCGATTAAAAGATCTTGACAGGGGTGCTTGACAGTCCCCTGCGGGGTCCGTAAGGTTCTTCGGGTTGCCACGGGGCCGTAACGGTTCTGCGGCAGCACCTCCCGCCGCATCAGCGGCACATCAAACCACCAGCACGACCTCCCACTGGGAACTGTTTCGGCATGTCCGAATTCAATTCCGATGGGACTCGACGCCCCACTCGACACCGATTGGGAAACGCCGAGAAAGTCCGCTAAGGTTTGGGACGTCGGAACGGCCCAACAGCCGGGAAGACAACCCCCTCTGACGGGGAATCAGGGCCCGAAAGGATCTGATAGAGTCGGAACCGCCGGAAAGGGAAACGCGGAAGCGGGAACCTGGAAAGCACCGAGGAAATCGGATCGGAAAAGGATCTGATAGAGTCGGAAACGCAAGACCGAAGGGAAGCGCCCGGAGGAAAGCCCGCGAGGGTGAGTACGAAGGAAGCGTCCGTTCCTTGAGAACTCAACAGCGTGCCAAAAGTCAACGCCAGATATGTTGATACCCCGTCTCCGGCCGTCCGGCCGGGACGAGGTTCCTTTGAAGAAAACACAGCGAGGACGCTGTGAACGGTCGGATCATTCCTCCGGCCGTTCCGCTCTCGTGATGTGTCGAC
>NZ_JBVHWR010000004.1:0-590304 GCF_055564355.1 Streptomyces sp. NPDC029152
GAACCACACCAGCGACCAGCACCCGTGGTTCCAGGAGTCGCGGAAGAACCCCGACGGCCCCTACGGCGACTACTACGTCTGGGCCGACGACGACACCCGCTACGCCGACGCCCGCATCATCTTCGTCGACACCGAGGCGTCGAACTGGACGTACGACCCGGTGCGCGGACAGTACTTCTGGCACCGCTTCTTCTCCCACCAGCCGGACCTGAACTACGAGAACCCCGCGGTACAGGAGGAGATGCTGGCCGCGCTGAAGTTCTGGCTGGACCTCGGCATCGACGGCTTCCGGCTGGACGCCGTGCCCTACCTCTACGCCGAAGAGGGCACCAACTGCGAGAACCTGCCCGCCAGCCACGAGTTCCTCAAGCGCGTCCGCCGCGAGATCGACGCGCAGTACCCGGACACGGTGCTGCTGGCCGAGGCCAACCAGTGGCCCGAGGACGTGGTCGACTACTTCGGCGACTACGCCGCCGGCGGCGACGAGTGCCACATGGCCTTCCACTTCCCGGTGATGCCGCGCATCTTCATGGCCGTGCGCCGCGAGTCGCGCTATCCGGTCTCGGAGATCCTGGCCAAGACCCCGGCGATCCCCTCGGGCTGCCAGTGGGGCATCTTCCTGCGCAACCACGACGAGCTGACCCTGGAGATGGTCACCGACGAGGAGCGCGACTACATGTGGGCCGAGTACGCGAAGGACCCGCGGATGCGCGCCAACATCGGCATCCGCCGGCGCCTGGCCCCCCTCCTCGACAACGACCGCAACCAGATCGAACTGTTCACCGCCCTCCTCCTCGCCCTTCCGGGATCACCGATCCTCTACTACGGCGACGAGATCGGCATGGGCGACAACATCTGGCTCGGCGACCGCGACGCGGTGCGCACACCGATGCAGTGGACCCCGGACCGCAACGCCGGCTTCTCCACCTGTGATCCGGGCCGGCTCTACCTGCCGACGATCATGGACCCGGTCTACGGCTACCAGGTGACGAACGTCGAGGCGTCCATGGCCTCGCCGTCCTCGCTGCTGCACTGGACCCGGCGCATGATCGAGATCCGCAAGCAGAACGTGGCGTTCGGCCTGGGCTCGTACACCGAGCTGCCCTCGTCCAACCCCGCCGTCCTGGCCTTCCTGCGCGAGTACGAGGACGACCTGGTCCTGTGCGTGAACAACTTCGCGCGGTTCGCGCAGCCCACCGAGCTGGACCTGCGCGAGTTCGCCGGACGCCATCCGGTCGAGCTGTTCGGCGGGGTCCGCTTCCCCGCCATCGGTGAACTGCCGTACCTACTGACCCTCGGGGGCCACGGCTTCTACTGGTTCCGGCTCACCCGAGTCGCATCCCGCATCGGCCGCCGCGCGTGAGCGCAGGCCGAGGAAAGGACGCGTCACCATGCCGAAGACCGCACCCCTGCGCCCCAGGCCGACGCATCCCGCCGAGCCCATGGCCTCGCTCGGCGGGCTGCTGCGGGAGTGGCTGCCGCGGCAGCGCTGGTTCGCGGGCAAGGACCGGCCCGTGGCCGAACTCGGTCTGCTGTCGATGACCGAGCTGTTCCCGGGCTGCCTGCACCTGCTGGTCCACACCGGACACGGCCCCGTTCCCGCGCCGGGCGGCGCGCCCCCGGCCGGCGACTGCTACCAGTTGCTGCTCGGTGTGCGCGAGCAGCCGTCGCCGCGCCTGGGACGGGCGCTCATCGGGCAGGTGCAGGACGGCCCGCTGGCCGGCCGGACGGTCTACGACGCGCTGCACGACCCCCGGGCGGCCCAGCTGCTCCTGGAACGGCTGCGGCACCCCGGCAAGGCGGGTCCGCTGCGCTTCGAGTGCGACCCGTCCCGTCCGGTGCCCGGCGGGCTCGCGCCCCGCATCCTGGACGCCGAGCAGTCCAACTCCTCGCTGGTGTACGGCGACGAGTTCATCCTCAAGGTGTTCCGGCGCATCCAGCCGGGGGTCAACCCTGACCTGGAGGTGCCGAGCGCCCTGGTCCGGCAGGGGTGCGACCGGGTGCCCGCGCCGGTGGCGTGGCTGCGGACGACCCATCCCTACGGGGCGACGCTCGGCGTGCTCCAGCCGTTCCTGCACGACGCCTCCGACGGCTGGACCCTCGCCCTTCAGGCGTTGTCCTCCGGGGACGACTTCACCGTGCAGGCCCACGAACTGGGGCGGGCGATGGCCGACGTGCACCTGGCGCTGGCCTCGGCCTTCCCCTCCGGTGCCCCCGGGGAGAACGGCCGCACGGCGGCGGCGATGACCGAAAGGCTGACCGCGGCCGCGCACGCCGTGCCGGCGCTGCGACCCTTCGTCCCCGGTCTGCGGGCGGCCTTCGCCGCGCTGACCACCTGCGACTCGGGACCGCCCGCCCAGCGCATCCACGGCGACCTGCACCTGGGTCAGGTGCTGCGGGCCGGCCGGGACTGGTTCGTCATCGACTTCGAGGGCGAACCGTCCCGCCCGCTCGCCGAACGGCGCAGCGCCCACTCCCCCGTGCGGGACATCGCGGGCATGCTGCGCTCCTTCGACTACGCCGCCCGGCAGCGCCGCCCGTGGCGCCCCGAGTGGGCCCGCCGCTGCCGCGAGGCGTTCTGCGCGGGCTACGCCGCCCGTGCCGGGTGGGACCCCCGCAAGAAGCACGGCCTGCTGCGCGCCTACGAGACCGACCGGGCCGTGTACGAGGTGCTGTACGAGGCCCGGCACCGCCCCGACTGGCTTCCCGTACCCATGGCGGCGATCGAACGACTCGCCGTGAGAGGAGACTGACCCGTGGCCCTCCGCGACACCTCGCTCCCCGAGCCGTCCGGTCCCGTCGCGCCCGCACCCGGGGCGTGCACGGCCGCACCGCCGCTGGATCCGACCGACCGGGGGCGCCTGCTGGCGGGCGCCCACCACGACCCGCACGCGCTGCTCGGCGCCCATCCGGTGCCCGGCGGGATCGCCTTCCGGGCGCTGCGCCCCTTCGCCCGCGAGGTGAGCGTGGTCGTCGACGGCGTGCGCCACGCCCTGGTGTCGGAGGAGGACGGCCTGTTCTCCGGCGTCCTGCCGCTGGCGGAGATCCCCGCGTACACCCTCGTCGTGGCGTACGAGGAGGGGGAGCAGGAGACGCACGACCCGTACCGCTTCCTGCCCGCCCTCGGCGAACTGGACCTGCACCTGATCGGCGAGGGCCGGCACGAGCAGCTGTGGCGGGCGCTGGGCGCGGAGCCGATGGCCCACGAGGGCGTCACCGGCACCCGGTTCACGGTGTGGGCGCCGAACGCGCAGGGCGTGCGCGTCGCCGCCGACTTCACCCACTGGGACGGCACGGCGTTCCCGATGCGCTCGCTCGGTTCGTCCGGGGTGTGGGAGCTGTTCCTGCCGGGCGTCGGCGAGGGCACCCGGTACAAGTTCGAGATCCACTCCCGCTACGGGCACCGGTTCCTCAAGGCCGACCCGATGGCGCGCGCGGCGGAGGAACCGCCGAACACGGCATCCGTCGTGACGGCGTCGCACTACGAGTGGAACGACCGCGAGTGGATGCGGACCCGCTCCGCCACGCCGGTGCACGAGGCGCCGTTCTCGGTGTACGAGGTGCACCTGCCCTCGTGGCGTCCGGGGCTGACCTACCGCGAGCTGGCCGACGTGCTGCCCGCCTACGTCAAGGACCTGGGCTTCACCCACGTCGAGCTGATGCCGGTCGCCGAGCACCCCTACGGCCCGTCCTGGGGCTACCAGGTCACCGGCTTCTACGCGCCGACCGCGCGCCTCGGCTCGCCCGACGACTTCCGGTACCTGGTCGACGCCCTGCACGGGGCGGGCATCGGCGTGATCATGGACTGGGTGCCGGCGCACTTCCCGAAGGACGACTGGGCACTGGCCCGGTTCGACGGGGACCCGCTGTACGAGCCCGGGGACTCCCGGCGCGCCGAGCACCCGGACTGGGGCACGTACACCTTCGACTTCGCCCGCACCGAGGTGCGCAACTTCCTGGTCGCCAACGCCGTGTACTGGTGCGAGGAGTTCCACATCGACGGGCTGCGCGTGGACGCGGTCGCCTCCATGCTGTACCTGGACTACTCGCGCGACTCGGGCCAGTGGGAGCCCAACCGGTACGGCGGCCGGGAGGACCTGGCGGCCATGGCGTTCCTGCAGGAGATGAACGCGACCGTCTACCGGCGCTGCCCCGGCGTGGTGACCATCGCGGAGGAGTCGACCGCGTGGGGCGGGGTGACCAGGCCGACCGACACCGGCGGGCTCGGTTTCGGGCTGAAGTGGAACATGGGCTGGATGCACGACTCGCTGGAGTACGTCGCGCACGAGCCGGTGCACCGCAAGTACCACCACCACGAGATGACCTTCTCGATGGTGTACGCGTACAGCGAGAACTACGTGCTGCCGATCTCCCACGACGAGGTGGTGCACGGCAAGCAGGCGCTGGTGTCGAAGATGCCGGGCGACTGGTGGCAGCGGCGCGCGAACGTCCGCGCCTACCTCGGCTTCATGTGGGCGCACCCCGGCAAGCAGCTGCTGTTCATGGGGCAGGAGTTCGCGCAGGGTGCCGAGTGGTCGGAGAAGCAGGGCCCCGAGTGGTGGCTGCTCGACGAGGGGTACCACTCGGCGGGCGACCACCGCGGCATCCAGGACCTGGTGCGCGAGCTCAACACCCGCTACGGCCGGACCCCGGCCCTGTGGCGGCGCGACACGGACCCGGCCGGTTTCCGCTGGGTCGCCGTGGACGCGGCCGAGGACAACGTCTTCGCGTTTCTGCGGTTCGACGAGGACGGCAGCTCCCTGCTGGCGGTGTCGAACTTCTCGCCGGTGGTCCGGCACGAGTACGGGCTCGCCGTCGGCGACGACGTCGCCGTCTGGCAGGAGGTCCTCAACACGGACGCCGCGGAGTACGGCGGCAGCGGGGTGACCAACCCCGACCCGGTCAAGCCGGAGGACGGCAGCATCCGGATCACGCTGCCGCCGCTGGCCACGGTGTGGCTGATGCCCTTCGTCCTGTGACGCACTGCGGCACGGCCAGGTGTTCCGCGGCCTTTGTGGGGGCAGGCGGGGTTCGAACGGCGGGAAGGCCCCGTCGTCCCGGTCGGACCCCCGGAAAGGCGGCATCACGTGCGCACCGTCGGAGTGGAGGAGGAACTCCTCCTGGTGGATCCCGAGTCCGGCGAACCGCGTGCGCTGTCCGCCGCGGTGCTCGCCCGGGCCTCCCAGGAGGACGGCGAACAGGACGTCTTCGAGAAGGAACTGCACGAGCAGATGCTCGAGTTCGCCACGCATCCGCAGACGGACATGGAACGGCTGCACGCGGAGATCGTCCGCTGCCGTGAGGAGGCCGGGCGGCACGCCGGGGGGATCGGCTGTGCCGTCGCCGCGCTCGCCACCTCCCCGCTGCCGGTCAGCCCCGCCGTCGGCATGAACCGCCGCTACCGGTGGATGGCCGAGCAGTACGGCGTCGTGGTGCACGAGCAGCTCGTCCTCGGCTGTCACGTGCACGTGTCCGTGGAGTCCGACGAGGAGGCCGTCGCCGTCGTCGACCGGGTGCGGCCCTGGCTGTCGGTGCTCACCGCGCTGAGCGCGAACTCGCCGTTCTGGCAGGGCAGGGACTCGGCGTACAGCAGCTACCGCAGCCGGGTCTGGCAGCGCTGGCCGTCGGCCGGGCCGACGGAGCTGTTCGGGTCGGCGGAGACCTACCACCGGCGGGTCGCGGACATGGTGGCCACCGGGACCATCCTCGACGAGGGGATGATCTACTTCGACGTCCGGCTGGCCCGGCGGTACCCGACGATCGAGTTCCGGGTCATGGACGTCTGCCTGGACGCGAGCACCGCCGTCCTGATCGCCGCCCTGGCCCGTGCCCTGGTCGAGACGGCCGCGCGGGAGTGGCGGGAGGGCGTGGAGCCGGTCGGGCACAGTGTGAGCCTGCTGCGCCTGGCCGCCTGGCGGGCCGCCCGGTCCGGGCTGACGGAGGAGCTGCTGCACCCGGCGACGATGCGGCGCATGCCCGCGGAGACGGTCGTGCGGGCCCTGCTGGACCACGTGCGGGAGGCGCTGGCCGCCGCCGGTGACCTGGAGCGGGCCGAGAAACTGGCCGAGGACCTGCTGCGGCACGGAAACGGCGCCCGCGTGCAGCGCGAGCTGCTGGAGCGCACCGGCAGCCTGCGCGACGTCGTCACCGAGTGCGTACGCCGCACCCAGCTGGCCTGACGGGGGCGGGCGTGCACCGCCCGGCCCCCTCCTGACCGCGGCCGCTCAGAAGATCAGGGCCAGGGCGTAGGCGAGGAACCCGGCCGCGATCAGCACCACGAGGGCGAGGATCAGGACCAGTGGCCCCTTGGCCCAGCCCTTGGTGGGATTGTGCACCTCCCGCGGGCCCGCCTCGGGCAGGCTGCTCTCCGCCGGCGGGGTCTCGCCGGGCGGTACGCCACCGCCCGGTTCCAGGCCGGTGGTGTGTTCGGGGTCGGGATCGGGGTTCGTGTAGCTCATGCCGTACGGGTCCCCCGATCCGCCGGGATCACCGGGTGGGAACACTTCCGCCGTCCCGGCCCCCCGCCGCCCGGGGCTCGGCTAGATTCGAGCCTCCGATGACGGTGCTCGTCGGCGACGTCACCCTCCGCACATGTCAGGAGCAGCGCATGCGCGACCTCGCCCTCGCTCCCCGGGCCGCCCTGCCGCCCCTGACCGGCGGGCTCGCCGACAGTCTCTTCGAGACGGCGGCCCGCACCCCCGCCCTGCCGATGCTCGCGCGCCGCCCCGTACCGTCCTCCGCCGTCTGGGAGGAGGTGACGGCCGCCGAGTTCCGCGACGAGGTGGTCGACCTGGCCAAGGGGCTGATCGCGTGCGGGATCCGGCCGGGCGACCGCGTGGCGATCCTGGCCCGCACACGGTACGAGTGGACGGTCTTCAGTTACGCGCTGTGGACGGTGGGCGCCGAGGTCGTCCCGGTCTACCCGACCTCCTCGCGCGACCAGGTCGAATGGATCCTGCGGGACGCGGGCTGCGTGGCCGTGGTGGTCGAGGACGAACAGAGCGTGATGACCGTCGGCTCGGTGTGCGCGACGCTGCCGTCGCTGCGGCACGTCTGGCAGCTGGACGCGGGCGCGCCGGCCGCGCTGGTGGCGCGCGGTGAGTTCATCCCGTACGCCACCGTCGACTCCATGCGCCGTCTCGTGCCGCCGGACTCCACCGCCGTCGTCGCCTACACCTCCGGCACCTCGGGCCGGGCCCTGGGGTGCGCGCTGAGCCACCGCAGCCTGGCCTCCCCGTGCGACACGCTGCTCGCCGGCTGGGGCCACACGGTGGCGCCCGAAGGGGAGCAGGGCGCGGTCCTCGCCTTCCTCCCGTTCTCGCACGTGTACGGGCTGATGATCCAGAACCTGTGCGTCCGGGGCGGACTGCTCATGGCGCACGAGCCGGCGATGAGCGAGGAGGCGCTGTCGTCGGCGCTGCGGTCCTTCCGTCCGACGTACTTCTACGCCGTCCCGTCGATCCTGGAGAAGCTCTACAAGAACTTCCTGCGCGCGGCCCAGCAGGCGGGCCGGGGGGCGCTGTTCGAACGGGCCGCCGACACGGCGAGGGACTTCGCCGCGGCGCTGGAACGCCGGCGGCTCGGCAGGGGGCCGGGACCCGGCTTCGACCTGCGGCTCCAGCACTCCCTGTACGAGCGGACGGTGTACCGCCGGCTGCGGTCGGCGCTGGGCGGCCGGGTGCGGCGGGCCACGTGCGGCGGTTCGCCGCTCAGCCGCGAGCTGTCCCTCTTCTACGAGGGCATCGGCGTGTACGTGCACGACGGCTACGGCCTGACGGAGACCAGCGGCGGACTGACCATGCAGCCGCTGGGCCGCGAGAAGTCGGGCACCGTCGGGCAGCCCCTGCCCGGCATGGAGGTCCGGGTGGCCGACGACGGGGAGATCCTGGTGCGCGGACCGTCGCTGTTCCAGGGGTACGTCGGCGACGAGGCGGCCACCCGCCGGGTACTGTGCGGCGGGTGGCTGGCCACCGGGGACCTCGGGCACCTGGACGACGAGAACTACCTGTCGATCACGGGCCGCAAGAAGGACGTCATCATCACCAGCGGCGGCAAGAGCGTCGTCCCGGCCGTCCTGGAGGAGCGGCTGCGGATGCACCCGCTCGTCCACCAGGCGGTGGTGGTGGGTGACAACCGGCCCTGCGTGGGTGCGCTGATCACGCTGGACCCCGAGTTCCTGACGCACTGGCGGGCGGGTCTGGCGCTCCAGGGCGACGTGTCGGTGCGCGAGGCGCGCGAGGAGAACGCGCTGCGGGAGGAGATCACCCGGGCCGTCGCCGCGGCCAACAGCGCCGTCTCGCGCTCGGAGTCCATCCGGGTCTTCCGCGTCCTGCCGGAACCGTTCGACGTGAACAACGGGCTGCTCACACCGTCGATGAAGCTGCGGCGGGACGAGATCGTACGGACCTACGCCCTCGAGATCGACGCGATGTACGAAGCGCGCTCGCGGCGGCGGCCGCACGTGCCGGCGCGGGAGCCGGCCGGCTGGGAGGACACGGACGACGTCTTCCTCCGGTGAACGCCTTCTTCCGGTGACGGGAGCGTCACCCGCGGTGCGCTGCGCCGTTGCCGCGCGGACGTGCGCGTAGGCTCCGCCGACCCGGGAACTAACAAACGAAGGAGAAGCGAAGGAAGGACGACGCCCGGTGGACGCCGGGCCGGGAAGGCGAGATGGCAGCCGAGTCGCGTTGGGACAGGACACTGGCTTCCGAGGAGATCACGAGCCGCACCGCCAGCTTCAGCGGGGAGTTGCACAATGTGACCGACGCCCGCCTTGTCGCGGAGGAGTTCCTCTACGACCTGGCGCGTGTGGCACCGCCCTCGGCGCCCGAGCACTGGGACGACATCCTGCTGGTCGTCACGGAACTGGCGGCCAACGCGGTGCAGTACGCCCCGGGCCCCTTCGAGCTGCGCCTGCGCCGTACCTTCGACGGGGTGCACGTGGTGATGCACGACACGAGCACCACCGAACCCGCGCCGCGCCCCTTCCATCCGAGCAGCGGCGGCGGCGGCATCGGCTGGCACCTGATCCACACGCTGTCCGACCAGGTGAGCGTCGTCACCGGCGGACGGGGCAAGGACATCCACGTGTTCCTGCCCTGGTGACCGTCGGTCAGGTGCCGGCGGGGCGCACCGGCACCAGCGCGCTGATCGTCTTGCCGCCCCCGGGGCGGAGCTCGACGGCGATGTCCCGCGTGAGCCGGGCGACCAGCGGCCAGCCGTAGCCGCTGCCGTGGTGCCGGGTGGGGAACTCCCGCACCGCCCGGGGCATCACCGGACTGTGGTCGTGGACGGCGATCCACACGCCCTCGCCCGTGGTCCGGACGTCGAAGCCGGCCAGCCCGCCGCCGTGCCGGATCGCGTTGGTCACCAGCTCCGAGACGACGAGCAGCAGGTCGACGACGTCTTCTTCGCGCACCCCGCGGTCCGTGCCGCCCCACCGTGCGCGTACCGCCGACTCCGCGCGGGCCCGCGCGTCGGCCGCGCTGGTCACGGCGGGCGGCGCCGGTGTGCCGGCCGCGGTACCGGGCGCGGACGTGGTGGTTCCATCGGTTCGTTCCATGTCTGTGGTGTCCCTGGCTCGCTTCGTCCGTGCTGTCGTCCTGCACCGGATCGGGCCGGCCACCGGGTCAGTCGCCCGTGGCCTCCCGCGGCGGCAACCGGTCGTAGTAGTCGCCCACGGCCGCCAGGTACTCCCGGTCCATGGTCTCGCTGTCGGTCCGGAACCGGGGTGCGGCCTTGATCTGCGCCCTGGTGCACGCCACGGTGACGGTGCGGGTCCCGGGGTCGATGCCCCGCACCGCGCCGACCGGGACGAGCACGCTGCGTCCGAAGATCCAGACGCCGGTGTCGACGACCAGGTGCCGCATGCCGAAGTGGTCGGCCTGCCGGTCCACGTGGCCGATGGTGCCGTCGCTCGCGAGGACGGTGCAGCCCGTGAGGTCCTGTCCCTCCGTGTGACCGCTGTCCGCCGCGTACGACCAGATGTTGTCCGTCGGCACGCTGTCCCTTTCCTTCCCCTTCGGCACGGTTCGGCGACTGAGGGACCGGACGGGCGCCGGGGGCGGCCCGGCCGGTCCGGCCCACAGCAGCGGATACCCGGCGTGGGCCGCCCCATTCGGGGCGCGTGGCCGGGCGGCGCCACGGGTTCCTGGCCCGGTGAGGGGTCCCCGCTTTGTCGCCCGCCCGGCACCTGGGTTAGCCTCTGACGTATTTTTCTCATCGCGCAAATCCGTGAACTGCGGAAATGCACGCACGACAGACCGGACCGCCCGGCGGTGCCGGAGGTGTTCCGAGCCCTCGGAAGCCGGGGGCTCCTGGGGAGCGGAACGAGGGTGCGCATGACCAGCGACAGCGCCGGAACCGTGGACACGGTGCCGGGCGATCAGGAGCTGCGGCGCCTGCTGGCCGGCCTGACGGCCGTACGGGACGGCGACTTCGGCACGCGTCTGCCGGACGAGGCGGACGGCCTGATGGGCGACATCGCCAAGGTCTTCAACGGCATGGTGGACCAGCTGTCCGTGTTCACCTCCGAGGTCACCCGGGTGGCCCGCGAGGTCGGCACCGAGGGCACCCTCGGCGGGCAGGCGAGGGTGCCGGGCGTCTCGGGCACCTGGGCCGACCTGACGGACTCGGTCAACGCCATGGCGGGGAACCTGACCACCCAGGTGCGGGACATCGCGCAGGTGGCCACGGCGGTGGCCAAGGGCGACCTCTCCCAGAAGATCGACGTCGACGCGCGCGGCGAGATCCTGGAGCTGAAGAACACCATCAACACGATGGTCGACCAGCTCTCCGCCTTCGCCGACGAGGTCACCCGCGTCGCCCGCGAGGTCGGCACCGACGGACGGCTCGGCGGCCAGGCGGACGTCCAGGGCGTCAAGGGGACGTGGCGCGACCTCACCGACTCGGTGAACTTCATGGCGGGCAACCTGACCAACCAGGTCCGCAATGTCGCCCAGGTGGCGACCGCCGTGGCCAAGGGCGACCTCTCCCAGAAGATCACCGTGGACGCGCGCGGCGAGATCCTGGAGCTGAAGAACACCATCAACACGATGGTCGACCAGCTCTCCGCCTTCGCCGACGAGGTCACCCGCGTCGCCCGCGAGGTCGGCACGGCCGGCAACCTGGGCGGACAGGCGCAGGTGCGCGGCGTGTCGGGCACCTGGAAGGACCTCACCGACAACGTCAACGTGATGGCGTCGAACCTGACGGGGCAGGTCCGTTCCATCGCCCAGGTCGCCACCGCGGTGGCCCGCGGCGACCTGTCGCAGCGGATCACCGTCAAGGCCGAGGGCGAGATCGCGGCCCTGGCCGAGGTCATCAACACGATGGTCGACACGCTGTCGGCGTTCGCCGACGAGGTCACCCGCGTGGCCCGCGAGGTCGGCACCGAGGGCCGGCTCGGCGGCCAGGCGCACGTGCCGAACGTCGCCGGCACCTGGAAGGACCTGACCGACAACGTCAACTCGATGGCCAACAACCTCACCGGCCAGGTGCGCAACATCGCGCTGGTGACGACGGCGGTGGCCCGCGGCGACCTGTCGAAGAAGATCGACGTCGACGCGCGCGGCGAGATCCTCGAGCTCAAGACGACGATCAACACGATGGTCGACCAGCTCTCCGCCTTCGCCGACGAGGTCACCCGCGTGGCCCGCGAGGTCGGCACCGAGGGCCGGCTCGGCGGCCAGGCCGAGGTGGAGGGCGTCTCGGGCACCTGGAAGCGGCTCACGGAGAACGTCAACGAGCTGGCGGGCAACCTCACCCGGCAGGTCCGCGCGATCGCCGGGGTGACGAGCGCCGTCGCCGAGGGCGACCTGACCCGCTCGATCAACGTGGAGGCGTCCGGCGAGGTCGCCGAGCTCAAGGACAACATCAACGCGATGGTGCAGTCCCTGCGCGAGACCACCCGGGCCAACCAGGAGCAGGACTGGCTCAAGACCAACCTCGCCCGGATCTCCGGCCTGATGCAGGGCCACCGGGACCTGCCCGTGGTCGCCGAGCTGATCATGGACGAGCTGGTGCCGCTGGTGTCGGCGCAGTACGGCGCCTTCTACCTGGCCGAGGACGGCGACGGCGGCCCCGAACTGCGGCTCGTCGGCTCCTACGGCTATCCCGACGACGCGGACCGGCCCACCCGGATCGCGTTCGGCCGCACGCTGGTCGGCCAGGCCGCGCGCAGCCGGCGCACCATCGTGGTGGACGAGCTGCCGCCGGACTACGTGACCATCTCCTCGGGGCTCGGCCAGGTGGTGCCCACCGCCCTGGTGCTGGTGCCCATCGTGGTCGAGGGCCAGGTGCTCGGCGTGATCGAGCTGGCGTCGGTCACCGCGTTCACGCCGATCCACCGGGACTTCCTGGAACAGCTGATGGAGACCATCGGCGTCAACGTCAACACCATCGTGGCCAACGCCCGCACCGACGAGCTGCTCGCCGAGTCGCAGCGCCTGACGGCCGAGCTCCAGGCCCGCTCCACGGAACTGCAGGTGCAGCAGGAGGAGTTGCAGCGTTCCAACGCCGAGCTGGAGGACAAGGCGTCCCTGCTGGCCGCCCAGAACCGGGACATCGAGGCGAAGAACCTCCAGATCGAGCAGGCCCGGCAGGAGCTGGAGGCCCGCGCCCAGCAGCTGTCGCTGGCCTCGAAGTACAAGTCGGAGTTCCTGGCGAACATGAGCCACGAGCTGCGCACCCCGCTCAACAGCCTGCTCATCCTCGCCCAGCTGCTCGCCCAGAACCCCTCGCGCAACCTCACCCCGAAGCAGGTCGAGTACGCGGGGATCATCCACTCGGCGGGCTCGGACCTGCTCCAGCTGATCAACGACATCCTGGACCTGTCGAAGGTCGAGGCGGGGAAGATGGACGTCTCCCCGGAGCGGGTGACGCTGCGGCAGCTCATCGAGTACGTCGAGGCCACGTTCCGGCCCATGACGACGCAGAAGGGCCTGGAGTTCACGGTGACCACGGCCCCCGGCGCGCCGGCGGACCTGCTGACCGACGACTCCCGGCTGCGTCAGGTGCTGCGCAACCTGCTGTCCAACGCGGTGAAGTTCACCGAGCGGGGCGGGGTGGAGCTGTCCATCGAGCCGGCGCCGGACCACGAGGTGCCCGGTGGTGTGGTCCGGGGCGGTGCCGTGGTGGCCTTCCGGGTGAAGGACACCGGCATCGGCATCCCGGAGCAGCACCTGGAGTCGATCTTCGGGGCGTTCCAGCAGGCCGACGGCACGACCAGCCGCAAGTACGGCGGCACCGGACTCGGCCTGTCCATCACGCGGGAGATCGCCCAGTTGCTGGGCGGCGCCGTCACGGTGGACAGCACGCCCGACCAGGGCAGCACGTTCACGTTGTTCCTGCCGGTGGCCCGGCCCGACTTCGAGGACCTGCTGGGCCGGGGCGGGGAGCAGGCGCCGGCCCGGTCGTCCGAGGAGGTGCTCACGAGCCCGGCGCCGCTGCCCGAGCTGACGGGCGGGCAGCGGCGGCGGCCGCGGCGGCTGCTCGTGGTGGAGGAGCGGCCGCGCGGTCTGCTGACCCTGGTCGCGGAGAGCGTGGTGGCGGAACTGCCGCACGGCCGGGACGACGCGAGCGGCAGACCGCCGCTCGACATCATCACCGCCGTCGGGGCCGAGGAGGCGGCCGGCGCGCTGGCGGCCGAGCCGTGTCACTGCGTCGTCCTGGAGCTGGGCATGCCGGACTCCGAGGCGTCCCGGTTCCTCCAGGCGCTGCGGGGCGACTCGGCGCTGGCGAGCGTGCCGGTGCTCGTGCACAGCGGTCACCGCGCGGACGCGGCGCTGGAGGAGCGCCTGCGCTCCGGTGCCGGCGGCGGGGCGCTGGAGTTCCTGTCGAGCCTCGACGAGCTGCGGGAGCGGATCGCGCTGCACCTGGCCGCCGAGGAGCCCGGGGACGTGCTGTCCCTGGTCCGCCCCGAGGAGCCGCAGCGCCTGACGCCGCTGCCCGTGGAGGAGGCGCCGTCGGGCCGCACCGTCCTGGTCGTGGACGACGACGCGCGCAACCTCTTCGCGCTCAGCGGGATCCTGGAGCTGCACGGTTTCCGGGTCCTGCACGCGGAGAACGGGCGGCGGGGCATCGAGACGCTGGTGAACCATCCGGACATCGCCCTGGTCCTGATGGACGTGATGATGCCGGAGATGGACGGCTACACGGCGACCGCGGAGATCCGCCGGATGCCGCAGTACGCCGATCTGCCGATCATCGCGGTGACGGCCAAGGCGATGCCGGGCGACCGGGAGAAGAGCATCGCCTCGGGCGCCAGCGACTACGTCACCAAACCCGTGGACACGCAGGACCTCATCGCGTGCGTCCGCCGCTGGCTGCCCGCATGAGCGCGCCGGCCCCCGTTCCGTCCACCGGTGGGCCGGGCGGCGCGCGACGGGTCCCGTCGCGCGCCGTGGCGGTCTCCAGCCGAGGAGTGACCCGACCGTGAGCATCTCCGAGCAGCCACGCGAACCCGGCGGCACCGAGCCGTCCGGTTCGTCCGCGGCGCGGCCCCCGGGATCCGCGCCGCCCCTCTCCGGCGAGGCCGGGGCCGTCGCCGGTCCGCGCGGCGTTCCCCCGCTGTCGCCCGTGGGCAGACTCGCCGCCACGGTGGACCGGCTCAGCCGCGAGGTACGGGCCGCCCAGGCGGAGGCCGAGGGCCGGGCCCTGATCGAGCTCGCCAAGGGCGTGCTGGTCGCCCGGCTCGGCTGCGGCCCGGCCGAGGCGGCGCGGCAGCTCGCCGAACTGGCCGAGCAGTCCCAGGTGACGCCGCTGGAGTTCGCGGTCGACGTCATCAACCAGGCCGCCCGCGACCGGATGTCGGAGGTCACGGACGCGTTCCTCGCGGCCACCGCCGCGGCGGAGGCGGAGCGGTCCGACGACGCCGGGCACCCGTCCGCCGCCGAGTCCGCCGCCGTGCGGCTGCGGGCCGCCGAGAGCGGCGCGCTGGCCGCGGACGACACCCAGGCCGTCGCCGACGCCCTGCTGGAGCAGGCGCTGCGCCCGCTCGGCGCGGTCGCCGTGGCCATCTGGGCGGCCGGCTCCGACGGCTCGCTCACCCTCGCCGGGTGCGCCGGGTTCTCCCCCGCCGAGGCCACCCGGTGGCGTTACGTGCCGCCGGACGTGGCGACGGTGGCGCGGCGCGGCCTGACCGAACGCGCGGGCCAGTGGATCACGTCGCTGGCGGAGACCGGGCTGCCCAGCGTGGGCCGCCACCAGTACCCCGACGGCGGCCGGGTCGCCGTGCCCGCCGGCACGGGGGGACGCATCCACGGGGTGCTGGAGATCGCGTGGCCGCAGCCCCTGCCCCCGCAGCCGCCCCAGGTGGTGCGCCAGGTGGAGGCCCTGGCGGAGCTGTGCGCGCACACGCTGGAGACGTACACGCCGCCGCACGGCGCGGGTGCGGAGCCGCGGGTGCTGCCGGACGCCGCGGAGCTGATGGACCTGGCGGACGGGCTGCACGACCCCGCCCTGGTCCTGGTGCCGCACCTGGACGCGGCCGGGCACCTGGCGGACTTCCGCATCCAGCACGTCAACAAGCGCTTCCTGGATCCCGCCGGACGACCGCGGGCCGTGGTGGGCGGCGCGCTGCTGCTGGAGGCCTATCCGATGGCCGCCGGGGAGAGCGAGCTGTTCCGGAGCGTGGAGCGGGTCTACGCGACGGGCGAGTCGTTCCGGGCCCGCCGGATGAACCTGACCGCGCTGGTCGACCAGGTGCCGCTGTCGGCGGTCGCCGACATCAGCATCAGCCGGCACGGCAACGCGGTGCTGCTCATCTGGCGCATCGAGGACGAGACGGCCCGGCTGGCGAGCCTGCTCCAGCACGCCCAGCGCCTCGGCCGCATCGGCGGCTTCGAGGAGAACCTGCTGACCGGGGAGATCACCTGGAACGGGCAGCTCTTCGACCTGTACGGGCGTCCGCAGACGAGCACCCCGGTGCCGCTGGAGGAACTGGCCGCCCACGCCCATCCCGACGACGCGGTGCCCATCGGCCGGTTCCTGCGCACGCTGCTGCACCACCGCAGGCCGGCGTCGGCCGCGTTCCGGCTGCAGCGGCCGGACGGGGTGACCCGGCACGTGCGGGTGGTGGCGGAACCGGTGCTGGACACCGACGACCGCCTGCTCATGGTGCGCGGCGCCTACCAGGACATCTCTGCCCAGCACTGGACGGAGGTGGCGCTCGCCGCGACCCGCGACCAGCTCGCGCACACCGAGCAGCAGGCCATCGAGCGCGCCCGGCTGGCCCTGCAGCTGCAGCACGCCATCATGCCGCCCGCCCAGACCCCGCTCACGGTGCCGGACCTCCAGGTGGCCGTCCGCTACCGGCCGGCGGAGACGGAGCAGCTGGTGGGCGGTGACTGGTACGACGCGGTGCTGCTGCCGAACCGGATGGTGCTGCTGTGCGTGGGGGACGTCGCCGGGCACGGCATAGAGGCCGCGACGAGCATGGTCGTGCTGCGCAACGCGCTGCGCGGGCTGGCGGTGACCGGGGCGGGGCCGGGGCAGCTGCTGTCGTGGCTGAACATCGTGGCGCACCACCTGACGGGCGGGGTCACGGCGACCGCGGTGTGCGGACTGTACGACCCGGTCCGGCGGACGCTGCGCTGGGCCCGCGCGGGGCACCTGCCGCCGGTCCTGGTGAGGGGCGCGGAGGCGCAGCCGCTGCCGCTGGTGAAGGGCATGCTGCTGGGCGCGGTGGCGGAGGCCGCCTACGAGGAGGAAGAGGTGCAGCTGGCCTCCGAGGACACGCTGCTGATGTACACCGACGGCCTGATCGAACGCCGTGACCGCTCGGTGGAGGAGTCGCTGACGCAGTTGCTGAGCACCGCCCGTACGAGTCCCAGGACGCTGGACCAGCACCTGGACCGTCTGCTCACCTACAGCAGGTCAGACACGGACGACGACACCTGTCTCGTGGGCATCCGGGTCGGGTGATGTGTGACCTCCGGATTCGGGGGTATGCGCCGGGCGCGGTGAGCGGTGTTCACGGGCAGGGGCACGGCGTGCGGTGAGATGTTGATCACCGACGTGCCCCTCGCCCGGGGACTGCGAAGTCGCTCACGGGGGCGGCCCAGCCCCTGGCCGTCAGGATCGTTGGAGGTACACGTGCCCATTGCCCAGAACCCGCTGTCCGTCGAGGTGACGCTGCCCCGGGAGGACGTCGCGCTGCTCAAGGTGGAGGGCTACCTGGACGTCGACACCGCGACCGAGTTCCAGCACCACCTGGCCAACCAACTGCACCACGGCCGACGGCACTTCCTGCTGGACCTGTCGGACGTCCCGTTCATGGACTCCTCCGGGATGAACATCATCCTCCGGGTCTACCAGGAGGCCCGCGACCTTCCGGGCAGCGTCCACATCATCTCGCCGACCCCCGCGGTGCTGCGCATATTGGACCTGACCGGTGTGAGCATCACCGTGCCGGTGTCCGACAGCGTCGAGGAGGCGCTCTCCCGCGTCGACCGGCAGCCGGAGGGCCCGGAGGTGCCCGACGCCTGATCCGGCCCGCCCCGCCGCTCATCCGGGCCGCTCGTGCGGGATCAGGTGTCGTACGAGGTCGACGGGTGGTTACAGTTGTCGCCCGGCAGAGTCACGTCGCCGTCACGTTGCCCGTGGGGTCGGTACGGCGCAGCGCGGATGAGGAGTGGAGCAGGTGCCGGAGCAGGCGGAGGGAACGGCCGGATCGGCGACGCAGGAGGTCAGGGAGTTCCTGCGTCGCCGCCGTGAACAGATCGCCCAGCGGTGGGCCGACGAGCCCTTGTTCCGGGCCGTGTTCACCGTCTCGCGCGACGAGGCCGTCGAGGCGGGCAAGGCCGTGGTGGACGCCCTGGCCCAAGTCGCGGACGCGGGCCGGGTGGAGGACCCGGACGCGGCGGGATTCACCACGGTGCGCGAGCAGTTGGCGCGGATGGGGGCGGCCCGCTCCCGCGCCGGCCTGAGCGCCGCACAGGTGTCGAGCGAGCTGGCCGCCCTGCGTCCGCCGGTCGAGAAGCTGCTGCTCGCCGACATCCCGGACGCCCCGGCGGACCACGTCCGGGACTGTGCCACCACGCTGGGCGTCCTGATGGGCACCCTGCGCGTCGTGGTCATGCAGACGGCGCTGAACGAGAACCAGGCCCTGATCGACCGGCAGCGGCTGCAGCTCCTGGAGGTGGCCACGCCCGTCATCAAGCTGTGGGACGGCATCGTGGCCGTACCGCTGATCGGGACGCTGGACAGCGCCCGCAGCCAGGTGGTGATGGAGACCCTGCTGGAGTCCGTCGTCGAGCAGCAGGCGCGCTACGCCATCCTGGACATCACCGGCGTCCCGACGGTCGACTCCCTGGTGGCCCAGCACCTGATGAAGACGGTCGCGGCGGCCCGGCTGATGGGCGCCGAGTGCATCGTCTCCGGCATCCGGCCGGCGATCGCGCAGACCATGGTCCACCTCGGACTGGACCTGGGCACCGTCGTGACCCGGGCGAGCCTCGCCGACGCGCTGGGCTACATCCTGCACCAGCTCGGCGTCGGCATCGTGAACCCCGTCACGAACGGCCCGGTCGCGCGGTGAACGAGGGTTTCCCCGGGCCCCACGCGGGCCCCGTGACGGGCCACGTGCCGGTCCTGCGGCTCGGTGACGTCCTTCTGGTCACCCTTCAGGGAGACCTGCACGACAGCACGGCGCAGCAGCTCCAGGAGGACCTCGCCGAGACCATCGTGCGCACCGGGGCCACCGGCGTGATCATCGACATCTCCGGTGTGGAGATCGTCGACTCCTTCCTCGGCCGGGTGCTGGCCGAGATCGCCGGGCAGACCGATCTGCTGGCCGCGCGGACCGTGGTCGTCGGCATGCGGCCGGCGGTCGCCATCACCCTGGTGGAACTGGGCCTGAACCTGCCGCGGGTGCACACCGCGCTCAGCACCGAGGTGGCGATGCAGCTCCTCGCCCGGCAGGCTCCGTCGTCCCGCTTCGGCGGGCTGAGCCAGGAGAGTCCGTGATGCACACTGCCGCGGGCGCCCAGGCCCGCCTGCCGATCCGGTCGGACATGGATCTGGTGTGGGTGCGACAGCACGTGCGGCAGGCCGCCGCCCAGCTCGGCTTCGGACTGGTGGACCAGACCAAGCTGGTCACGGCGGCCAGCGAGCTGGCCCGCAACACGCTGGTGTACGGCGGCGGCGGAACGATGGAGACGGAACCCCTCGCCGAGGGCGGCGTGCGCGGACTCCGGCTCACGTTCAGCGACGAGGGGCCCGGCATCGCCGACGTGGAGCAGGCGCTCAGTGACGGTTTCACCTCCGGCGACGGGCTCGGCATGGGGCTGGGCGGTGCCCGGCGGCTGGTGCACGAGTTCGCGATCGAGAGCGCCCCGGGCGCCGGCACCACCGTGCGGGTGACCTCCTGGGTGGGCCGTCCGCCGCGGCCGCGAGAGGAGTTCTGATGCCACGCGTGTGGGACGTACCCGTGCACGACTCGACCCGGGTGCGCGACGCCCGGGTGGCCGCGGAGCACGCGGCGGCCCTGGCCGGTCTGGACGAGCAGTGCACCGCCTCCGCGGCGCTGGTGGCGACCGAGCTGGCCACCAACCTGCTCAAGCACGCGGGAGGCGGCCAGGTCCTCATCGACGTGGTGTCCCCGCCCCTCCTCACGGCCGGCCGGGACGAGGCCAGGGCCGTGCAGATCACCACGGTCGACCACGGCCCGGGCATCACCGACGTGCCCACCGCCCTGAGCGACGGCTTCACCACCACCGGATCGCTCGGCGCGGGCCTGGGCACCTGCGCGCGCCTCGCCGAGGACTTCGAGCTCCACAGCGTCCCGGGCCGGGGCACCGTGGCGCTGGCCCGGATCGGCGGCGCCCCCCGCGGCCGGGCCGCGGGCGGGGACCCGGCGTCAGGCGTGCGGGCCGGTGGCGTGAACGTGCCGTTCGGCGGTGACGACTACTCGGGCGACGCCTGGGCGTGGGTACGGGCCGGGGACCGGGTGACGCTGATGCTGGCCGACGGACTGGGGCACGGCCCCGAAGCGGCCCGGGCCTCGTCGGCCGCGGTGGAGGCGCTGCGCGGCGTCGCCCACCTGGCGCCCTCCGAGGCGCTGAAGCGGCTGGACGCGGCGCTGACCGGCACCCGCGGCGCGGCCGTCGCCCTCGCCCAGGTCAACACGCGGGCCGGACGGCTCAGGTTCGCCGGCGTCGGCAACATAGGGGCCCGGCTCTGCGCGGACGGCACCTGGCGGCCGCTGGTGTCCCAGCCCGGCATCGTCGGCACCCACCGGCCCACGACCGTGCGCGACGAGGAGCGGGAGTGGGCGGACGACCGGGTGCTGATCCTGCACAGCGACGGTCTGCCGAGCCGCTGGACGCCGTCGCCCGACGCCTGCGCCCCGGGCGTCGACCCGGCCGTGACGGCGGCCGTGACGATCCGTGACGCCAGCAGCTCCGCCCGCCCCGTGCGTGACGACACCGCCGTGGCCGTCCTGACCTCGACCCCGCCGGACCGCCGATGACCCGTACCTGGCAGATCGCCGGCGTCACCGACGCCGCCCGGGCCCGTATCGCCGTCGCCCGGCTGGCCGCGGCGTACGGTGTGCCGCCGCTGGAGCGCACGCGGCTGGCGACCTCGCTGAGCACGCGGTTGCGGCAGTGCCTGACCAAGGGCGGCACCTGGCGGCTGACCCTGGAAGCGGCCACGGAGCCCGACGGCGCCCCGGACGCCGGCCGCGGCGTGCTGCACGCCGTGGTGACGCCGGCGGGCGAGGCCGCGGCCGACGGGGAGCCGCCGTGGCGGACGTCGGTGCCCTGCCCCGAGGCGGTCCCGGCCGCCGGGGACGATGCCGTGGCGGACGACCCCGCCGCGCTGGCCGAGGCCCTGCTGGGCGCCGACGAGGACACGGCGCTGGTGCTGGACAGGCTCACCGAGCAGGAGGCCCTCGTCGCCTTCCACCGGGAGGAGCTGCAGCAGACGAACCAGGGCGTCGTGGCGCTGCACGCCGAACTGGACGCCGCCGGGCGGGCCCAGCGGGAGGCGTTCGCCGCCGAGCGCAAGGCCCGCACCGAGGCCGAGAACGCCCGCCGCAGGCTGACGTTCCTGGCGGACGCGAGCGCGGTGCTCACCGCCTCGCTCGACCACCACGAGATCGTGCGTCGCCTGCCGGACCTGCTCGTGCCCGAGTACGCCGCCGGCGTCGACGTCTGGATCTTCGACCAGGAGGGCGACCGGAACCAGCCCGCGGTGCACACCGCCGCGGCCCTGGCCGCGGCCCGCACCGGACGGCCGCAGTACGCCGCCGCGCAGCCGGGAGGGCTGCCGGGCGTCGACGACCAGCCGCCGTCGGCGCTGGACCCGGACCGGCCCCTGCTGTGCATCCCGCTGCCGACCCGGGGTGCGTCGCTCGGAGTGCTGACGCTCACCCCGCCCGGGGAGCGCTGGGACCCCGACGACGCCGTGATGCTGATCGAGCTCACCCGGCGGGCCGCCATCGCGATCGACCACGCCCAGCGCTACCAGCACAACCGCGACATCGCCGAGACCCTGCAGCGCGCCCTGCTGACGGACCTTCCGGCACCACCGGGCCTGAGTCTGGCCGCGCGCTACCTGCCGGCCACGCACGGGCTGAACATCGGCGGCGACTGGTACGACGCGTTCCGCCAGCCCGACGGCGGGGTGATCGTCGTGGTCGGCGACGTGACCGGGCACGGGCTGCGGGCGGCCGTGATGATGAGCCAGCTGCGGACCGCGCTGCGCGCCTACGCGGTCGACGGCGGCAGCCCGGGCCGACTGCTGACCCGGCTGCACACGTTCCTGCACCACCTCCAGCCGGACCTGTTCGCCACCGCCGTCATCGCGCGTTTCCATCCCGACGATCCGACGATGACGTGGGCCGCGGCCGGTCACCCTCCGCCGGTGCTGCGTACCCCGGACGGCCGAGTGCGCACGCTGGACGCCAAACCGGGGGCCATGCTCGGCATCCCGCTGGAGCAGGAGATCGCCGATCACACCGAGCTGCTCGCGCCGGGTTCGACGCTGGCGCTGTACACGGACGGCCTGGTGGAGCGGCGGGCCCGGGGCATAGACCCGGGCATCGAGCGCCTGGCCGGGGCCCTGGGGTCGTTCACCCCGGAGCAGCTGGGCACCGACCTGGAGGGCTCGGCGGACGGGATCCTGCGTCCCCTGCTCAGCGACTCCGAGCGCGACGACGACGTGTGCCTGCTGCTGTGCCATCTCGACGGCTCCGGCTGACCGCTCCCCCACCGGTCCGTTCCCGTCCGTTCCCGTCCGGCCCCTCCCGCCCGGTGCGGTCCGGCCCCCGCCGGGGCATGGTGGTGCACAGGGCGTGTCGCCCGCCCGGCGCTCCCCGCTCGCCGGACCACCGCCGACGCGGTGGGATCGACGAGGTGCGAAGCAGCGATCCAGGGGCAGGCGAATGGCGTTCGCGGCAGACCGCCTGGAACCGCAGAAAGGGATGAACACCGTGACACGACCCAGGATCCTGGTAGTCGGCGCAGGTTTCGCCGGCGTGGAGTGCGTCCGCCGTCTCGAGCGCAGGCTCTCCCCCCACGAGGCCGACGTCGCCCTGGTGACGCCGTTCGCCTACCAGCTCTACCTGCCGCTGCTGCCCCAGGTCGCCTCGGGTGTGCTGACGCCGCAGTCGATCGCGCTGTCCCTGCGCCGCAGCAGCAGGTACCGCACCCGGATCATCCCGGGCGGGGCCATCGGCGTGGACCTCAAGGCGAAGGTCTGCGTGGTGCGGACCATCAACGGCGAGATCGTCAACGAGCCGTACGACTACATCGTGCTGGCTCCCGGGAGCGTCACCCGCACGTTCGACATCCCCGGGCTCACCGATCACGCGTTCGGCATGAAGACGCTCGCGGAGGCCGCCTACGTCCGCGACCACGTCATCACGCAGCTGGACCTGGCCGACGCCAGCCACGACCCGGCCGAGCGCGCCTCCCGGCTGCAGTTCGTGGTGGTCGGCGGCGGATACGCGGGCACCGAGACCGCGGCCTGCCTGCAGCGGCTCACGCACGCGGCCGTCAAGCGCTACCCGCGCCTGGACCCGTCCCTGATCAAGTGGCACCTGATCGACATCGCGCCGAAGCTGATGCCCGAGCTGGGCGAGAAGCTCGGACGCAGCGCGCAGGAGGTGCTCACGCGGCGCGGCATCGAGATCTCCCTGGGCGTGTCCATCGAGAAGGCCGGGCCCGAGGAGGTCACCTTCACCAACGGCCGGGTGGTGCCCACCCGCACGCTGATCTGGACCGCCGGCGTGGTGGCGAGCCCGCTGATCGCCACGCTGGGCGCGGAGACGGTCAAGGGACGGCTCGCGGTCACCGCCGACATGTGCCTGCCGGGCCACGACGGGGTGTTCGCGCTCGGCGACTCCGCGGCCGTGCCCGACCTCGCCAAGGGCCAGGAGGGCGCCGTGTGCCCGCCGACCGCCCAGCACGCCATGCGGCAGGGCCGGCACGTGGCCGAGAACGTCATCGCCGTCCTGCGGGGCCAGCCCATGCGGCCGTACGTCCACAAGGACCTCGGTCTGGTCGTCGACCTCGGCGGCACCGACGCGGTGTCCAAGCCGCTCGGCGTCGAGCTGCACGGTCTGCCCGCCCAGGCGGTGGCCCGCGGATACCACTGGTCGGCGCTGCGCACGGGCGTGGCGAAGGCCCGGGTGGCGACGAACTGGCTGCTGAACGCGGTCGCCGGCGACGACTTCGTGCGCACCGGCTTCCAGGCGCGCAAGCCGGCGAAGCTGAAGGACTTCGAGTACACCGACGCCTACCTGACGCCGGAGCAGGTGCGCGAGCAGGTCGAAGGGGCGGGCCGGGCGCGGCCGTGACCCCCTGTCGGCGGCCCGTTCGCGGCATGGCATGCTGAGAAGTGGATCTAGGCGTGGAATCGACGTGAACCGGGAGAGTGTACGGCGGCGTGAAGCAGGCGGGGCGCTCGGTGCGAACACGACTGCGGGACCGCGTCGCCGCGTCCGATCCCGGTCTGCTGCGGCTGACCGCCGGACTGCGGACGGTGGGCGCCATCGCCCTGGCGCTGGCCGTGCTGGCCCTGCTCGGGTCGGACGTCAAGCACCTGGTGGCGGGCGCCATGTCGGCGATGGTCGCCACCTTCGCCATCCGCGAGAAGCAGCCCGGCGCGCAGGCCGTCACCCTGGCGCTGGGCCTGCCCGTGGCGCTGGCGTCCGTGTCGGTGAGCGCGCTGCTGGCCTCGCGGGTCGTCGTCGGTGACGTCTTCTTCGTCGTCCTGATCTTCTGCGCCGTCTACAGCCGCCGCTTCGGCGACCGCGGCACCGCCCTGGGCCTGATCGGCTTCCAGGTCTACTTCTTGTCCCTGTTCGTGGGCGCGAGGACGTCGGCGCTGCCGGCGCTGTGGGCCGCGATCGCCGTGGCGTTCGCGTGCAGCGCCCTGGTGCGTTTCGCCATCGTGCCGGCGACGCCCGCACGCGTCCTGTCGCGGCTGCGTCAGGCCTTCCGCGCCCGGCTGGCGCAGCTGATCTCGGCGCAGCTCGAACTGCTGGACGCCGGGCCGGACGAGATCGACAAGACGCTCGGGCACCTGCGGGAGGGCACCGCGAGGCTGCACGAGACGGCGCTGATGATCCAGTCCCGGCTGGAGGAGGGCACCCCGGACGCGTCCACCGCGCGTCTGGTGCAGCGCCGTGTCGCGGACGCCGAGATCGCCGCCGAGCGTCTCGGCCTGCTGCTGCTGACCGCGCGCAGTGCCGAGCGGGCGGACACCCTCACCCTGCACCTGCCGGGCGCTCCGGCCCCGACGGTGGGCAGCACGCCGGCGCCCGGCGAGGCGACGGCGGTCCTGCGCCGGGACCTGGGGGCGCTGCGCGCGCTGGTGCTGCGGCCCCCGGCCGAGGCCCGCGGGACGGCCCTGGCCCACCTGCGCAACCGGCTGCTCGGCTACCGCGACGAGGAGAACCTGCCCGAGGCCACGCCCGCCGTGCAGGACGTCTTCCGGGGGATCGGTGAGACCGCCCGCGCGGTCATGGGGCTCAGGATCGCGCTGGACGGGCCGCAGGACGAGTCGGACGACACTCCCGCCACGACCCGTTCGCGCGAGGAGCTGGACGCCGAGGACGCCGCGATCGACGCCGGTGAGGAGCCCGCGCCGGAGGAGGAGCCGGACGGGCTGCGCCGGCCCACCACCCGCGCCGCCGTGCAGGTCGCCGTGGGGTCCTCGCTCGCCATCGTCGGCGGTGAGTTCCTGTCCTCGCAGCGCTGGTACTGGGCGGTGCTCACCTGCTGGATCGTCTTCCTGAACACCGCCTCCACCGGCGAGATCCTGGTCAAGGGCTACCGCCGGCTGCTGGGGACCGTACTGGGGGTGGTGGCCGGCATCGTGCTGGCCGGACTGGTCGGGAACCACACCTGGACCGCGTTCGGGCTGGTGCTGGTGTTCATCTTCGCGATGTTCTACACGGCGCCGCTGTCCTACACGCTGATGTCGTTCTTCGTGACGGCGATGCTCGGGCTGCTGTACACCCTGTTGCACACGTACAGCATGTCGGTGCTGTTGCTGCGGGTGGAGGAGACGGCGCTCGGCGCGGCCTGCGGGATCATCGCGGCGGCGCTGGTGCTGCCGATCCGCACGGACCGGCGTACGAACGAACTGCTGGGCACCGTCCTGGAACGGCTGGTCGACGTCACCGAGGGCGCCGTCGACCAGCTCAGCGGCGGGCCGGCCGCCGATCTGCTGGACACGGCGCGCGACCTGGACCAGGCGCTGGGCGACCTGCGCGGCGCCATCCAGCCGCTCACCCACCCGATCACTCCGCTGCGGACCCGCCGGAACACGGCCCAGTACGTGGTGGCGCTGCTGGAGACGTGCGCCTATCACGCGCGGTCGCTGGCGGCGACGGCCGAGCTGCTGCCCACCCACCCGTCGATCGCGGCCGATCCGCGGCTGCGCGGGGCGGTGCGGCGCACGGTGCGCAACATCGAGGCGATCGCGGCGCGCGTCGCCGACGAGGACGCCGGGACCCAGGTGGAGACCGGGCCCAGCATCGCCTCGCTGCTGGAGTTCGAGCCGGGTGGGACGCCGCGGTACGGCCGGATCACCGGACGCGTCCTGCGGCACCTGGAGCGGCTGGACGAGGCCGTGGTGGGTCTCGCCCGGCCGTTGGGCGTGCCCGTCGCGACGCCCGGGCGGTGACGGGTCAGAAGTCGCTGGGCATGCCGCTCACCTCGGCGATGCCGCGCAGCTCCTCGTTCTGCCGGTGGCGTTCCTTGAGGTAGTCGGCGATCTCGCCGAGGCGTTCGGGGTCGGAGGCGGTGACCGCGTCCGTGACGACGCGGACGGGCCCGGTCTCGTCGGTGCTGATCTCGACGACCTCGTTGTCGAGCCGGCCGGTGACGGCGGTGGCGATGACCAGGGCGGCCTCGTCCCGGATCTCCTGGGGCAGTGCTTCGGCGCTGTCGCCGTCCAGGGAGAAGTCGATGGTGGGCATCTGGTGCTCGTCGATCGCCTGGAGGACCGGTTCCACCACGCTGAGCAGCAGCTGGAAGTCGTCGGTCTCCATGCGGAAGCGCAGGAGGTCCAGGTAGACGTCCACGGGACGTCCGTCCGGCGGAGGAATCTCGTGTTCGTTCATTCGCCCCGTGTTCCCCGTGCGGGGCGGCTCAGACGTCGGGCTCACACCCTGCGCCAGCGCGCCAGGGCGAACGAGAACACGCCGAACAGCACCAGACCCGCGGCGACGCAGACCAGCAGCCACGGTCCGAGCGGGGTGCCGGCGAAGGAGCGCAGGGTGTCGTCCAGGCCCTTGGCCTTGTCGGGTTCGTAGTCGACCGCGGCCTGCACGGCGAAGGCACCCGCCGCCGCGAAGACGATCCCCCGGGCCGTCCCGCCGCCGACGCCGGTGACGTCGACCAGTCGCCGCACCCGCGGGCTCAGCTCGCCGAGCTTCAGCTTCTTGTGGTAGCTGCGGCGCACGGCCTGGACGGCGATCACCACCCCGGCGACGACGATCGCGACCCCGGCCACGCCGACGGCCCACCGCCCGGCGGGCATCTCCAGCACCTTGGCCGTGACGTCGCGGGACTGCCGGTCGCCGGCCCCGCCGCCACTGCCGCGGGAACCGGCCGCGAAGGCCAGCACCGAGTACGCGACGAACGAGTAGAAGACGCAGCGGGCGGCGGCCGGGACGCGCTTCTTCGCGCTGCGGCCGTCCTTGCCGACGGCGCCGAAGAGCGCCTCGGACAGCCGCCACAGCGCCATGCCGACCAGTCCGGCGCCCAGCGCCCACAGCAGGACGGCGCCGAACGGCTTGTCGGCCAGCTCGGCCAGGGCGCCGCCCCGGTCCGCCTGCTGCTGCCCGTCGCCGAAGGCGATCCTCAGGGCCAGCAGACCCACCAGCAGGTAGATGACGCCGCGTGCGGTCAGTCCGGCGCGTGCGGCTCCCTCGGTGGCCGATCCGTCGGCCGCCCGTCGGGCGGTGCCGCGGCCGGTGCGTGTCAGAACACTCATGCGAGCCTCCCCTCCGGGACTCCGGATGCCCCGCCTCCTCCCCTGCACACCGGGCACTTTCGCGGCCGGTGCGCGCACGCCCGCTCGGTCGCGGGGCGGCCGGCCGCCCCGCGGGGGCCGGCCGAGGGCGTGGAGGTGTTCCAGGGCGTCCACGACCACCGTGTGGTCGTGCCGGGCGATCCCAGCGGCCCGCCTCGCGGCCCAGGGCGTCCAGGGCCTCGTACTGGGCCGCGTGAGCCGGCCCGGCGGACGGCCGGCGTGGGCGGAGACCATTCCGGCGCGCCGTCCGGAGGCGGTCGTGAGGGGCACGCTGTGGCAGGAGCGGCTGCCGGCCGCGAGGACGGCGTGCCGCGCCGGTTCGGTGAAGACGGGGGCCGATCCCACCTCCCGGACGGTGACCTGGGCGATGTCCCGGGCGGCCCGCGCGCAGGAGGCGCCCTCCTCGCCGACGTACGCGGAGAAGCCGACGAAGTCCTCGGTGGGGCCCGTGTGCTTCTCGATGCGCAGTCCGCCCCGGGCACGGTCGGCGAGCTGGACGTCGCCCATGTCGGTGCCGACCGCGGCGAGCGTCCGGCTCGGTACGGCGCCCAGGACGCCTCCGCGGTTGCCGGCGCCGCCGCCGTGCGTGTCCGTGAAGGCCGGCGGGGGTTGCGGATGGCGGACGCGGCGCGGGAACCACGGGCCGTCCGGCCGGTCGGGGCCGGGTGTGGTCACGAGGTCGTCGGCCAGGGTGCGCACCTTGATGTGGGAGCACCGGGAGGCGCGCTGCATCAGCGCGGACGCCGTCTCCGCGTCGGGCAGCGCGTACCGCTCCCGCAGCATGCCCTGCGCCTGGGAGTTCAGTGGGTGGACCCGGGTCCTGGCGCGCAGGTCGCGCAGTCGCGCCCGCAGCCGTTCGGGTTCCTCCGGTTCCCCGGTTCCGCCCGCTCGTCCACCACCGCGCGATCGTCCGCCGTCCTGCCGCTCCTTCGCCTGCGTCCACCGGACATGCGTGCGCCCCGTATGCCGTCGGCCGGCACACGGGGCGGCACACCACCTCGCCTTCCCCGTCCGTCGCGTCGTGGTCCGCGATGCTCCTCGTGGTCGCCGGCGAGTCGGCGCGGCGGGCCGGGGGGAGGCGTCAGGATCCGTCCCGTCGTTCCCCGGGGCCGTGGTGGAGGCGTCGTCCGGCGCTTCTCACACCGTCGTGCGCCGGCGGACGGGGCGCTGTCCCAGCGCCTCGTCGCGCACGCGGGCGCAGCTGCGGCTGATGAGCCGTGACACGTGCATCTGCGAGATGCCCAGGCGGTCGGCTATACGGCTCTGCGTCATGTCCTCGAAGAAGCGCATGTAGAGGATGGCCCGCTCGCGTTCGGGCAGCCTGCGCAGGCCCTCCTTGGCGGACTCGCGGTCGATCACGGTGTCGTACGAGGCGTCGGCCGCGCCGAGGGTGTCCGCGAGGCTGTAGCCGTCGTCGCCGGCCGACAGCTCGGCGTCCAGCGACAGGGTGCTGAAGCTCTCCAGCGCCTCCATCCCGGCGCTGACCTCGTCCTCGGTGAGTCCCGTGTGGGCGGCCAGGTCGGCGACCGACGGTTCGGGGCTGCCCGGGCTCTGCGTGAGCTCGCGCCGTGCCACCCGCACCTTGTTGCGCAGTTCCTGGACCCGGCGGGGCACGCGCAGGGCCCACATCCGGTCCCGGAAGTGCCGCTTGACCTCGCCGGTGATGGTGGGCACGGCGTAGCTCTCGAAGGCGCCGCGCTCCGGGTCGAAGCGGTCGATGGCCTTCACCAGCCCGAGCGCGGCGACCTGGCGCAGGTCCTCGATGGACTCGCCGCGGTCCCGGAAGCGGCCGGCGATCCGGTGGGCCATGGGCAGCCAGGCCGTGACGAGTTCGTCGCGGACGGCATCCCGTTCGGGTCCGTCCTCCAGCGCCGACAGCCGGGCGAAGAGCGCGGCGGTGTCCGGCGCGTCGTCGTGCCGACGACGGGGGGCGGCGGCAGGAGCGGTGGAGTCCTGCGCGGGCTCAGGGGCACCGGGACGGATGGTGGGCGTTTCGATGAGCATGCGGATTCGCTCCTGAACGGTGGTCTCAGGGGAACTTTCCGCGGAAGCGGCACTGTCCGGGTCTCCACCCGGAGGGGCCGGAGCAGCCATACCGCTCCCGCTGCTGCGCCTCCGGTCCGAAGCACGAACTTGCGACTGCCCCTGCCCCGGGGGAACAAACTCCGCTTTTCGAAAAGTACTCAGGACAGCGGAACGAAGACGGTGATCCGCTTGCCTCCGGACGGCAGATCTGCCACGCGCACGTCGCGTGCCAGGCGGCAGACGATCGGCCAGCCGTGGCCGCCGACGCGACGACGGCCCTGCGGGTCGGTCGGCGGCACGGCCACCGGCAGCTCGGCGCTGCGGTCGCACACCGAGAGGCGGACGCCGGGACCGACGACGTCTACCTGGAAGTCGGTGATGCCTCCGCCGTGCAGGATCGCGTTGGTGGTCAGCTCCGAGGCGACGAGGACGGCGTCCGACAGGGCCTTCGCGTCGCACGGCACGCGGTCGGTGCGGCAGCGTTCGGTGACCACGCGTTCCACCGTGCTGCGGGCCTCGGCGGGTTCGCACGGCGGCGACGGCCGGCACCGGTCCGTACCGGGCCGCCCGAGGGCGGATGGGGTGGTGTGCCTGTCACGCATCCATCAGCTCCCTGTTCGGTGGGGTCGGTGGGATGGGCGGGATCCGGCCGGGCCCGCGCGGTGCGTCCGCCGCGGACCTCGTGGTTTCCGGCTGACCTCCGGCCGCACTCCCAAACCTTCGGCCCTCCTGACGGACCAACGGCCATCCGGGCGCCGTGCGGGGGTACGCGGAGTGCATGACGGATGTTGTGGACTCGGACGAACTGCTGCGCCGCATGCACCGCGCGAGGGCCTGCGCGGTGGAACAGGAACGGACGTGGCGGGCGCGAAGGGACGAGCTGCGGGCGACCGACCCGGAGGGCTCCCGCGAGGCAGCGGTCCGGACGGTGGCGTACGAGGCGGTCCTACGGGTGCTGGACGAGGTCCTGACCCCCGGCCGCCGCACGGAGCCGGGCTGACGGGCGCCGGCCGGTCCCACGGCCGGCGGAAGTCCGGACCGCACCCGGGTGCGGGGGCCGGCCCCCGCACCCATGGACCGGGGGCCCGGCCCGCGGAGCGGGGAGGGTGCGAGCCGGGCGGTCGTGGACGGGAGGGACACGGATCCCCGCCCGTGGGCAAAGGACAGCGTGACCACGGGCTGCGGGTGCGGGTCACGGGTACAGGCCAGGGCCCCCGCGCCACCGCGCCACCGCGCCACCGCGCCACCGCGCCACCGCGCCACCGCGCCACCGCGCCACCGGCGGATTGACGTGGTCCCGGGCCGGGAAACCGGATCGTCATGACAGCCGACCACACCCGTGCGCCCGTTCTGGAAGCCCTCGTCGACTACCGCCGCGAGGGACGGCTGTCGTTCACGCCGCCCGGGCACAAACAGGCGCGCGGTGCCGATCCGGCGGTGCGGGAGGTGCTGGGGGACGCCGTCTTCTTCGGCGATCTCCTGGCGACCGGCGGCCTCGACGACCGGCTCACCCGCGGCCGGGTGCTGCAGCGCGCCCAGGAGCTGATGGCCGACGCGGTCCACGCCGACCACACGTTCTTCTCGACCTGCGGGAGCAGCCTGTCGGTGAAGGCGGCGATGCTCGCCGTGGCGGGCCCGCACGAGAAGCTGCTGATCGGCCGGGACGCCCACAAGTCCGTCGTCTCGGGTCTGATCCTGTCCGGCATCGAGCCGGTCTGGGTGGAGCCCCGCTGGGACGCCGAGCGGCATCTCGCCCATCCGCCGTCCGCCGACGGGTTCGAGCGGGCGTTCGCCGCGCATCCCGACGCCAAGGGCGCGCTGATCACCAGCCCGACGCCGTACGGGGCGAGCGCCGACCTGCGGGCCGTCGCCGAGGTCTGCCACCGGCGTTCGGTGCCGCTGATCGTCGACGAGGCGTGGGGGGCGCACCTCCCCTTCCACCCCGACCTGCCCTCCTGGGCGATGGACGCCGGCGCCGACATCTGCGTGACCAGCATCCACAAGATGGGCAGCGGCCTGGAACAGGGTTCGGTGTTCCACCTGCGCGGCGACCTGGTTCCGCCGGAGCTGCTCGGGATGCGGGCGGACCTGCTGAGCACGACCAGTCCGTCGGTGCTGGTCTTCGCCGGTCTGGACGGCTGGCGCCGCCAGATGGCGCTGCGGGGCCGGGAGATCATGGGCGGTGCGCTGGACCTGGTGGCCGAGGTCCGGGCGGCCGTCGAGGAGATCGACGGGATGCACGTCGACGGCCGGGACGACTTCTGCGGCCCGGGGCTGGCCCACGGCTTCGATCCGCTGCCCGTCGTCATCGACCTGGACGGACTCGGCGTGTCCGGCTTCCAGGCGGCGGACTGGCTGCGCGAGCACCGGGGCGTCGTCGCGCATCTGACCGACCACCGCCGCATCGGCACGCAGATCACCCACGGCGACGACCGGGAGACCGCCGGCGAGCTGCTCGCCGCGCTCAAGGACCTCGCCCGGGCGGCGCCGGACCTCGATGCCCCGCCGCGCGTCGAGGTGCCGTCGCCGTCGCGGCTGCGGATGCCGCAGGCGATGCTGCCCCGGGACGCGTTCTTCGGTCCGGCCGAGGCGGTGCCGCTCGACCGGGCGGCCGGGCGCGTCGCCGCGGAGATGATCACGCCGTACCCGCCCGGCATCCCGGCCGTCCTGCCGGGCGAACTGCTGACCGAGCCCGTGCTGCGGTACCTGCGCAGCGGCCTGGAGGCGGGGATGTACCTCCCGGATCCGAGCGATCCGTCGCTGGACAGGGTCAGGGTCGTCGCGGGGGATGCCGGGTGACGTCTCCTCACTGCGGGTGACGTCCCAGTGAAACAGGTCACGTGCCCCGGTTCCGGGTTCCCGGAACGCGACGAGATGGTTTAGCGTTCATCCATACGTGGCGACGGAGTCGACGGACATGTCCTCCGGGCGTCACCGCTTACGGCCCTGGCTGGCTTCCCCCGTCCAGCCAGGGCTTTTTCATGCCCGGCGCCGCCGCCCCCCGGACCGGCACGGAATTCGTACGGGATCCTCCCGTCCGCCGAGGTGCCCGGGGCGTCGGCAGCGGCTGAAATGGTGCGTAGGGAACGCACCTGAACCGAATCGTCGGCGAGGAGCTCCGGGTCATGACCAAAGCGATCAAACTGCTCACCGCCCTCCCCCCGCACCAGCGCGGTCGTCTCATGGAGCTCGCCCGGGAGGTCTCCTTCCCGGAGGACACCCGGATCTTCGAGGCGGGAGCCAGGGCCGACCGCTTCTGGGTCATCCGGTCCGGCGCGGTCTCCCTGACCCAGCAGGTGACGTCGCTGCAACGGGTGACGGTCGCCAGTCTGGGCGTCGGCGACCTGCTCGGCTGGTCCTGGCTGTTCCCGCCGTACGAGTGGGACTTCGGTGCCGAGGCCTTCAGCCCGGTGCGCGCCTACGAGTTCGACGCGGCGTCGGTGCTCGCCCTGTGCGAGGAGGACCCGCAGCTCGGGGTCGTGCTGGTGCGGACGGTGGCCGAGATCCTCGCGCACCGGCTGGAGGCCACCCGGGTCCGCCTCATGGAGCACGCCGCGCTGCGGGGCCGCGGCGCGCTGTGACGCGGTGTCAGACGCGGTAGCGGCGCAGCGCCGGTACGGCGGCGGCGAGGGCCAGCATCACCACGACGACGAGCAGTCCGCCGCCCGCGACCGCCTCCCTCGCCCCGAAGGCCGAACCCGCGCCGCCGTGCAGGACGTCGGCCAGCCGGGGGCCGCCGGCGACGACCACCGTGAAGACGCCCTGCATGCGCCCGCGCATCTCGTCGGTCGCGGCGGACAGCAGGATCGCCCCGCGGAACACCATGGAGACCATGTCGGCGATTCCGGCGACGGCGAGGAACGCCACCGCGAGCCACAGGCTGCCGCTCAGCCCGAAGCCGGTGATGGCCGCCCCCCAGACGACGACCGCACCGATCACCATCCAGCCGTGCCGGCGCGCCCGTGAGAAGGTCCCGGAGAACAGCCCCCCGGCCACCGCGCCGACGGGGACGGCCGCGAACAGCAGGCCGAGGGCGAGCCCCTCGCCCCAGGGGGCGTACGTCTCGGCGGCGAGCTGCGGGAACAGCGCGCGGGGCATGCCGAGGACCATGGCGACGATGTCGGCCAGGAAGGAGAGCAGCAGCACCTTGTGCCCGGCGATGTAGCGGAAGCCTGCCACGATCTCGCGGACGCCCGCGCGCCGGACGGCCGTGCCCGCGAGCGGCGGCAGGGCGGGCAGCTTGTGGACCGCCCACACCGTGACGCACAGCGCGAGCGCGTCGATCAGGTACAGCTCGGGCAGGCCGATGACGGGGATGAGGGCGCCGGCGAGCAGCGGTCCGACCACCTGGCCGGTCTGCATGACGGTCGAGCCGAGCGCGTTGGCCGCGGCGAGTTCGCCGTCGGGGACCAGACGGGCGATGGAGGCGTTGCGGGCCGGGGCGTTCAGGCCCCAGAAGGCCTGTTGCAGCGCGAGCAGGAGCATCAGGGCGGCCACCGACTCCAGACCGGTGACGGCCTGCACCCAGAACAGCAGCGAGGTGACGGCGATGCCGGTGTTGGTGATCAGCAGCAGCTTGCGGCGGTCCATGGTGTCGGCGACCGCGCCGCCCCACAGGGCGAACACGATCAGCGGCAGCAGGCCGGCGAGGCTCGCGGCGCCGACCCAGGCGGAGGAGCCGGTGATGTCGTAGATCTGCTTGGGCACGGCGACGGCGGTGAGCTGGCTGCCGACGGCCGTGACGATGGTGGAGGACCACAGCCTGCGGTAGGCGGGACGGCGCAGCGGACGGGTGTCCATGGCCCAGCGGCGCAGGCCGCGCCGCCGGCCCCCGGCCGGGGCGAGGGCCTCCTTCGGGGCGGAGGCCTCGTCCGGGGATGCGGTACTGCTCTCGCTCGTGTCCACGCGCTTCCTACATGCTCGTTACATCTTTCGATTGCGAGCCTCACTATCGCAGCCCTGTCCGGTTGCGCCCGCACCGCGTGTCGGGCCTGGCCGCGGCCGTGTTCACGCGCCGGCGACGAGGGAGAGCCCGAGCACGATCATGGTGACGGCGACCAGTCCGTCCAGGACGCGCCAGGCGACGGGCCGGGCCAGGAAGCGGCCGAGGTGACGGGCGCCGAAACCGAGCGCGGCGAACCAGCACAGACTGGCGAGGGCGGCACCCAGGCCGAAGGTCCAGCGCAGCGGGCCGCGGTCGGCGGCGACGGAGCCCAGCAGGAACACGGTGTCGAGGTAGACGTGCGGGTTGAGCCAGGTCAGCGCCAGACACGTGAGCACCGCCCGCCGCCGCGAGCCGGCCGCGTCGCCCTCCGCCCGCAGCGCGCCGGCCGGCCGGAACACGCGCCGGGCGGCCAGCGCGCCGTAGCAGAGCAGGAAGGCGCCCCCGGCCCAGGCGACCGCGGTCAGCGCGTCCGGCCAGGCCACCACGACCGCGCCGACCCCGCCGACGCCGAGGGCGATGAGGACGGCGTCGGACAGCGCGCAGATGCCGACCACGGCCGGGACGGCGTCGCGCCGGATCCCCTGGCGCAGGACGAAGGCGTTCTGGGCGCCGATGGCGACGATGAGCGAGAGGCCGGTGCCGAAGCCGGCGGCCGCGGCGGACAGTGCGTCGGTCATGACCTCGACGCTAAGCGGGGTGATCACCGCGCGTACAGCTAAAGATCCTTATGTATCCTTAGCGCTCCTGATGAGGAGGAGGACCGAGGTGGGCACGGCCGTTTTCGCGGATCTGCCGCTGGACCAGGTGCGCACCCTGCTGGCCGTGGTGGACGAGGGCACGTTCGACGCGGCCGCCGCCGCGCTGCACGTGACGCCGTCCGCGGTCAGCCAGCGGGTGAAGGCGCTGGAGCAGCGCACCGGGCGCGTACTGCTGCTGCGCACCAAGCCGGTGCGGCCCACGGAGTCCGGTGCGGTGCTGGTGCGGCTGGCCCGGCAGGTGGCCCGGCTGGAGCGGGACGCGTACGCGGAGCTGGGGCTGAGCGGTGCCGGGGAGCCGACCCGGGTCTCGGTGGCCGTCAACGCCGACTCGCTCGCGACGTGGTTCCTCGGCGCTCTCACGCGGGTGCCCCAGGAACCCCGGCTCTGTTTCGAGCTGCGCCGCGAGGACGAGGACCACACGGCGGCCCTCCTGCGCGAGGGCGTGGTGATGGCCGCGGTGACCTCCTCGCCCGAACCGGTGCCGGGCTGCACCGTCCGGTCCCTGGGCCGGATGCGCTACCGGCCCTGCGCCGCCCCCGGCTTCGCCGCCCGGCACCTGGACGGGCCGCTGCCCGAGGTGCTCGCCGGGGCGCCGGTGGTGGTCTTCGACCGGCGGGACGACTTCCAGGACGGCTTCGCGCGCCGGCTCGGGCGGGACGGCGCCGGCGCCGCGCGCCACCACGTGCCGACCTCGGAGGGCTTCGTGGAGGCGGTCGCCGCCGGGCTGGGCTGGGGCATGGTGCCGGAGCCGCAGGCGGAACCCCTGCTGCGCACCGGCCGCCTCGTCGACTTCGCCCCGGGCCGGGCGGTCGACGTCCCGCTGTACTGGCAGCAGTGGAAGCTCGACTCCCCCGCCCTGGCGACGGTGGCCGACGCGGTCGTGACGGCGGCGGCCGGGGCGCTGCGGAACTGAGCGGCCGGCAGGACCCGGGGAAGGCCGCCGGTTTCACTGCGCTGTCGACAGGTCACCCGAAACGGAGTAAGGGATTCGCGAGGCACGACTCGATTCGATCGCAGGTGACTTTTGATGGACAACTGGCGCGAGCACGCCGCGTGCCGCACGGAGGACCCCGACCTGTTCTTCCCGATCGGCACCACCGGCCCGGCCCTGTTGCAGACCGAGCAGGCGAAGGCGGTCTGCCGGCGCTGCCCGGTCCGGGAGCAGTGCCTGCAGTGGGCGCTCGACACGGGGCAGTCCCTCGGCGTCTGGGGCGGGACCAGCGAGACGGAGCGCCATGCGCTCAAGCGCCGCGCGGCGGCGCGCCGGCGCTCCGGGTGAGCGCGGTCCGTCAGCGGCCGGTGCGGCGCAGCGGGCCCCAGGGGCGCTCCTGGCGCCGCACCTCGCTCCGGGCCTCGTCGATGACGCCCGGGGCGACCCAGCACATCGGCCGGACGTCGGTCACCAGCGGCTCGTTGTCCGGGCCGCGGCCCGTCTCACGGCCGGTGAGCACCCAGGGCCGCACACCGGCACCCTTGTCGTGCGGAAGATGCGCGTAGTCGTGCAGCCGGCGGGCCGCCCACACCCGTACGGGCCGGTCCGCCCACCACTCCTCCACGTCGAGGGGGTTGGCGGACAGGCCCGGCATGGGCACGCCGGTGAGCTCGTCGATGCTGGAGGTCCTGGCGAGATCGGTCCCGGGGCCGCGTGACCAGCGCACGTACAGGCCCTGGTGGCGTTCGACCAGGCCGGCGAGTTCGGCGAGGGTCCGCACGACCGGCAGGCCGTCCGATGCGTTCATGCGCAGACCTCCCTCGCCGTCCGTCGGGGCGACGGAGTACCCGCGAGGGGCGGGAGGGAATCGTGCGGGCTCAGACGGTCTGCCGCGCCGCCGCCCGGCCCGCCGATCGCCCGGAGAACAGGCAGCCGCCGAGGAAGGTGCCCTCCAGCGCGTTGTAGCCGTGCACTCCGCCGCCGCCGAAGCCGGCCACCTCACCTGCCGCGTACAGGCCTTCGACCGGCGTGCCGTCGGTGCCCAGGGCGCGGGAGTCGAGGTCGGTCTGGATGCCGCCGAGGGTCTTGCGGGTGAGGATGTGCAGCTTGACCCCGATCAGCGGGCCCGCCGCCGGGTCCAGGATGCGGTGCGGGGCCGCGACCCGGCCGAGGCGGTCGCCGACGTAGCGGCGGGCGTTGCGGATGCCCTGCACCTGGGCGTCCTTGGCGTACGGGTTGGCCGTCTGGAGGTCGCGGGCCTCGATCTGGCGCCGGATCGAGGCGGCGTCCAGGAGCGGCTCGCCGGTGAGCCCGTTCATCCGGTCGACCAGCTGCTCCAGGTCCGGCGCGGTCACGAAGTCGGGGCCCTTGCGCAGGAAGGCGTCCACCGGGCCCGGGGCACCCTTGCCGAGGACGCGTTCGCGCAGGAATCCCGCGCGGTCCTTGGCGGTGATGTCCGGGTTCTGCTCGGAGCCGGAGAGGGCGAACTCCTTCTCGATGATCTTCCGGGTGAGGATGAACCAGGAGTGGTCGTGGCCCGCGAGGTCCTCGGCGGTGCGCAGGTGCCGCAGCGTGCCGAGGGTGTCGTAGCCGGGCAGGTACGGCGAGGGCAGACGGCGGCCGAGGGCGTCGAACCACATCGAGGACGGTCCGGGCAGGATGCGGATGCCGTGGCCGGGCCAGATCGGGTCCCAGTTGCGCACGCCCTCGGTGTAGTGCCACATCCGGTCGCGGTTGACCAGGCGGACGCCCGCCTCGGCGCTGATGTCCAGCATCCGCCCGTCGACGTGGGCGGGGACACCGGTGACCATCTCGGCGGGCGGCGTGCCGAGGCGTGCGGGCCAGTGGCGGCGCACGATGTCGTGGTCGGCCCCGATGCCGCCGGAGGTGACGATCACGGCCTGCGCGGTCAGCTCGAACTCGCCGGCCGCGTCGCGGTTGGAGGCGACGCCGCGGGGCGAGGTGTCCTCGGCGAGGACCGTGCCGCGCACGCCGCGCGCGGTGCCGCCCTCGACGACCAGGTGGTCGACGCGGTGACGGTGGTGGAAGGTGAGCAGGCCGTCGCGCGCGGCCTGCTGCGCGTACCGCACGAACGGTTCGACGACCCCGGTGCCGGTGCCCCAGGCGACGTGGAAGCGGGGCACCGAGTTGCCGTGCCCGCCGGCCGTGAGGTCGCCGCGCTCGGCCCAGCCGACGGTGGGCAGGAAGGTGATGCCGTGCCCGGCCAGCCAGGAACGCTTCTCCCCCGCCGCCCACTCGACGTACGCCCGCGCCCAGCGCACCGCCCAGGCGTCCTCGTCCTCGGTCCGGTCGAAGCCGGCGCTGCCCCGCCAGTCGCTCCAGGCCAGGTCGAAGGAGTCCTTGACGCCGAGGCGCCGCTGCTCCGGGGAGTCCACGAGGAAGAGGCCGCCGAAGGACCAGAAGGCCTGCCCGCCGAGGTTGGCCGCGTTCTCCTGGTCGACCAGCGCGACCCTGCGGCCCCGGCTGGTCAGCTCGTGCGCCGCGACCAGGCCCGCGAGGCCCGCTCCGACCACGATGACGTCGGCGTCCATGGCGACCGTCCCTTCCTCGTCCGTCCCTGCCCGTGTTCTCACAGGGTGTTGCCGGGGTTGTCGTCGGGGGTGCCGTTCCCGTCGGTGAGCAGTGCGGTGAGCAACTGCCCCAGCCAGGCGCGCGCGTGCTCGACGTCCCGGTCCAGGAGCAGTTGGACGGTGACGCCGTCGTAGGCGGCGACCACGGCGTGCGCGGCGGCCTCGGCGTCGCCCAGCACGGCGGGCGGCGGTGTGCGCGGGTGCGCCCGGGCCAGGCGGTCGGCGATCGCGCGGCGCAGGCGCGCGCGGTGTTCCAGCAGGGTCCGCGCCACGTCCGGGTCACGGGCCGCGTGCACCAGGAAGTCCGTCTTGACCAGGAGCCAGTCCCGGTCCAGCAGCAGTACCTCGGTGACGCGGTCCACGGCGGCCCGTACGTCCAGGTCCGGTCCGTCGAGGGCGAGGGCGGCGGTCACCTGGTCCGCGATCAGGTCGGCCCGTTCGCGGTAGAGGGCGAAGAACAGCTCGTCGAGGCTGTCGAAGTTCGAGTAGAAGGCACCCCGGCTGTAGCCGGCGGCCTCGCAGACCTCCTCGATCGGGACCCGGCCGAACCCCTTGGCGGCGAACACCGCGAACGCCGCCTCCAGCAGGTCGGCGCGGGTGCGCGCGCGTCGCCGGGTCACGCGCCCGGCGGCCTGCCCGACGGCCATGCCCGCACCCCCTCCGCTGTCTTTCCCGTTCGATGCGCGAATGTATCGGATACACCGGTGCATCGAAAGAGCGGGCGCGCGGGGGACCCGTCGGTGGCGGCCCGCCGGGCCCGGGCGGCGAGGAGAGCCGCCGGCGCGGGCGAGGTGCGAGAAAGGCAGACGCTGCGAGGTGTCGGACAAGGCGTACGAGGGACCCGTATCCGGTCACGGAGGGAGCCCGAAATGACGGACGACGACTTCTACGCACATGACCGTCCGGAGAACCCGCAGCTCCCGGAGGACCGGCCCCGGGGCGGCGGCGGCCCGGAGGACCCGTCGCCCCGGCGCGGGGGCCGGCGCAAGAACATCTGGCTCATCGTCGGGATCATCGTCATCGTGGTGATCTTCCTGGCCCTGTTCATGCCCTGAGCGGGCGGCGCCCCCGGGGCCGGCGGAGCACCGACGGATCCTCGTGAGGCGCGAGGACCCGGCCGTCCTCGAGGCGACCGGGCGGACCCGGCGGGCCCGGCCCGGGGCCCGCGGGGGTCCAGGCCGTGTCCGGGTCCCGCAGCAGCGTCCGGGCCGCGGCGGCCTGATCGTGCCGGGCGGCTCCTGCCGGCGTGCCCGGGAGCACCACAGCCCCCGGAGCACCCGCGCCGTGGGCCCGCGCATCAGCGTCCGGTTCCGTCCGCGCGGGACGCGTCGAGCGCCGGGCACCCGCGCGTCTGGTTGGCTGTCCCCGTCGGGCAGCCACCTGGGAACGAATGCGGGGACACTGATGCGCGCGGACGTGCGGCACGTCGCGGACGGCACCTACCTGGTGCACGGGAGCGACACCAACTGGGTCCTCCTCACCGAGGGCGACGCGGTGACCCTGGTCGACACCGGCTACCCCGGTGACCGGCGGCTCCTGCTCGACTCCCTCGCGGCGATCGGGAGTTCGCCCGAGGCGGTGACGGCCGTGCTGCTCACCCACGCCCACAACGACCACCTGGGCTCCGCCGAGTACCTGCGCGCCGCCCACGGCACGCCCGTGCTCCTGCACGAGGCCGAAGTGCCGCACGCCCGGCGGGACTTCCTGCAGCAGGTGTCGGTCGGCGAGGTCCTGCGCAACGGCTGGCGGCCGGGCGTGCTGCCCTGGATGGTGCACGTGCTCCGCTCCGGCGGCACCCGGCAGCACCCGGTGGCCGCTCCCGCCCCCTTCCCCCCGGACGGCCCGCTCGACCTGCCCGGCCGGCCCGTGCCGGTGCACACCCCCGGGCACACCGACGGACACTGCGTCTACCACCTGCCGGACGCGGGGGTGGTGGTCTCCGGCGACGCCCTGGTCAGCGGGCACCCCACCTCGCGGGTGAAGGGGCCCCAGCTGCTGCCCGGCATGTTCCACCACGAGCGGGACCGCACGGTGGCCTCGCTCGACGTCATCGCGCGGCTCGACGGCGACGTGCTGCTCCCCGGGCACGGACCCGTCCACCGCGGACCGGTGGCGGACGCCGCGCGACTGGCCCGGGAACGGACGTTCTAGAGTTCGGGCCATGGCCTTGCAGATCAGCGCCACCAATCCGGAGCACCCCGCGCTCCTGCTCGAACTGCCGTGGCAGCTGCCGCTGGAGGAGTGGCCCGAGGAGTACCTCGTACCGCTCCCCCGCGGCATCTCCCGCCACGTCGTCCGCTACGCCCGGGCCGGCGACGAGGTGATCGCCGTCAAGGAGCTCGCCGAGCGGCCCGCCCTGCGCGAGTACGGACTGCTGCGCGACCTGGACCGGCTGGCCATCCCCGCGGTGGACGCGCTGGGCGTGGTGACCGGTCGCACCGACGGCGCCGGCGAGCCGCTGGAGCCGGTACTGATCACGCGGCACCTCGGCGGTTCCATGCCGTACCGGTCGATGTTCGAGACGACGCTGCGTCCGGCGACCATGCACCGTCTGATGGACGCCCTCGCCGTGCTGCTGGTCCGCCTCCACCTGGCCGGGTTCGCCTGGGGCGACTGCTCGCTGTCCAACACGCTCTTCCGGCGCGACGCGGGCGCCTACGCCGCCTACCTCGTGGACGCGGAGACCGGCGAGCTGCACCCGCGGCTGAGCGACGGGCAGCGCGACTACGACCTCGACCTGGCCCGGGTGAACATCAGCGGCGAGCTGCTCGACCTGGAGGCGTCCGGGGCGCTGCACCCCTCCGTCGACCCGGTGGACTTCGGCAGGGAGATCTGCGCGCGCTACGGCCGCCTGTGGGAGGAACTGACCCGCACCTCCGTCTACCCGGCGGGCAAGCACCACTACATCGAGCGCCGGATCCGGCGGCTCAACGACCTCGGTTTCGACGTGGCCGAGATGCAGATCGAGCACGCCTCCAACGGCGACACGGTCACCTTCGTGCCCAAGGTCGTCGACGCGGGCCACCACCAGCGCCAGTTGCTGCGCCTGACGGGCCTGGACGCCGAGGAGAACCAGGCCCGGCGGCTGCTCAACGACCTGGAGAGCTGGATGGCCACCCAGGACGACTACGCCCCGGGCGACCCCCTCGGCGCCCGCCCGGAGGTCCTCGCCCACCGCTGGGTGCGGGAGGTGTTCCGGCCGACCGTGCGGGCGGTGCCGGTGGAGCTGCGGGGCGCGATGGACCCGGCCGAGATCTACCACGAGCTGCTGGAGCACCGCTGGTACCTGTCCGAGCGGGCCCAGCACGACATCGGCCTGGGCACCGCCGTCCAGGACTACGTCACGAACATCCTGCCGAAGGCCCGGGAGACGCTCCAGCCCACGTCGGAGTGAGGCGTCCGGGCACGGCTCAGGCGTGCGGGACCACCGCCACCGGGCAGGCCGCGTGGTGCAGCACGCCATGGGCCACCGAGCCGATCCGGGCGCCGACGGCGGTGCGGCGGACGCGGCGGCCGACGACCGTCAGCTGGGCGTTCCCGGCCGCCGACAGCAGCACCTGCCCGGCACTGCCCATCTCCACGTGCTCGATCACCGGGACGTCGGGGAAGCGCTCGCGCCACGGCCCGAGCGCCTCGCCGAGGGCCTTCCTCTCGTACTGCTCCAGGCCGCCGGCCTCGTCGGCGAGCCGCATCGAGCCCGGGCTGTAGGTGAACACCGTCGGCAGGGTCCAGGCCCGCACGGCCCGCACGGTCGCCCCGCGCGCGGCGGCCGCCTCGAAGGCGAACCCGATCACGTCGGCGCTGTCCTCCGGCTCCCCCTGCTGGCCCACGACGATCTCGCGCCCGCCGGCCTCCGCCGCGGCCTCGTCCCCGGCCCGCACGAGGACGACGGGCCGGGGCGCCTCGGCGATCACCTGCTGGCCGACGGAGCCGAGCAGGAAGCCGACGACCGCTCCGTGGCCGCGCGAGCCGAGCACCAGCGTCCGCGCCTCGGCCGCGGCGGCGAGCAGCACGGCGACGGCGTCGTCGGCCTCGGTGACGTCCGTGGTCACCGCGAGGTCCGGGTGCCGCCCGGTGACGGTCCGGACCGCCTCGGCGACCGAGTCCCGGACCCACCGTTCCTGCGCGTCCCGGTCCCCCGCGCCGGCCGCTTCCGGCTCGGCCCGCCAGGCGTGCACGACGTGCAGCGGATCTCCCCGGCGGACCGCCTCCCTGGCGGCCCAGGCCAGTGCGGCCAGGCTCTCCTCGGATCCGTCCAGCCCTGCCGTGATCGGGCGCGTCATGCGGGTCCCTCCCTGTGTCGCGGTCACGTCCATGGGGCCAGTCTTCACCACGGCGCACGCGCGGCGTCACGGCGGGAGCGGGTGGTGACCTCCGGGGGCCGCGGCCGGCGGCTCCGCGCGCCGGGCGGGCGCGGCCCGGCCGTCCTGAGCGGTGCGGGGCGATCGACCATACGATGGGTCCCAGGCCGGTGCGGTGACGGGGACGCCGTGCCGTGAACCCGGCCGTTCGACGTGGGGGACGTATGGCACAGGCGGACGCGGCGACACGGACCGTCATCATGACCGTGGACGACGATCCGGGGGTCTCCCGTGCCGTCGCCCGCGACCTGCGGCGGCGCTACGGCGCCTCGTACCGGATCGTGCGCGCGGAGTCCGGCGGGTCGGCGCTGGAGGCGCTGCGCGAACTCAAGCTGCGCGGCGACCTGGTGGCGGTGATCCTCGCCGACTACCGGATGCCGCAGATGAACGGCATCGAGTTCCTCGAGCAGGCCCTGGACGTGTACCCGGGGGCGCGGAGGGTGCTGCTGACCGCGTACGCCGACACCAACGCGGCGATCGACGCGATCAACGTCGTCGACCTGGACCACTACCTGCTCAAGCCGTGGGACCCGCCGGAGGAGAAGCTCTACCCGGTGCTGGACGACCTGCTGCAGGCGTGGCGCGCCGGCGACCACCGGCCGGTGCCCAGCACCAAGGTCGTCGGTCACCGCTGGTCGGCGCGCTCCTCGGAGGTCCGGGAGTTCCTGGCCCGCAACCAGGTGCCCTACCGCTGGTACTCCTCCGACGAGCCGGAGGGACGGCGGCTGCTGGCGGCGGCCGGGCAGGACGGGCAGCGGCTGCCGGTGGTGATCACGCCGGACGGGGCGCCGCTGGTGGAGCCCCAGGCGCCGGACCTCGCCGCCCGGGTGGGGCTGGCGACGACGCCGGCGGCCGAGTTCTACGACCTGGTCGTGGTCGGCGGCGGCCCGGCCGGACTCGGGGCGGCGGTGTACGGGGCCTCCGAGGGCCTGCGGACGGTGCTGGTGGAGCGCTCGGCGACCGGTGGGCAGGCCGGGCAGAGCTCCCGGATCGAGAACTACCTCGGCTTCCCCGACGGCGTGTCCGGCGGGCAGCTCACCGAACGGGCCCGGCGGCAGGCCGCCAGGTTCGGCGCCGAGATCCTCACCGCGCGGGAGGTGACGGGCCTCGAGGCCAACGGGGCGGCGCGGATCGTCCGGTTCTCGGACGGCTCGGCGATCGCCGCGCACAGCGTGATCCTGGCGACCGGCGTCTCCTACCGGCAGCTGGCCGCGCCGGGCACGGACGAGCTGACCGGCTGCGGGGTGTTCTACGGCTCCGCGCTGACCGAGGCCGCGGCCTGCCAGGACCACGACGTGTACATCGTGGGCGGCGCCAACTCGGCCGGGCAGGCGGCGATGTACCTGTCCCGGGGCGCCAAGTCCGTGACGCTGCTGGTGCGCGGCGGCTCCCTGACGGCGTCGATGTCGCACTACCTGATCCAGCAGATCGAGGAGACGCCCAACATCCACGTGCGCTGTGGCACGGTCGTCGAGGGCGCGCACGGCGACGGGCACCTGGAGCGGCTGACGCTGCGCGACGCGGAGAGCGGGAGCACCGAACTCGTCGACGCGCAGTGGCTGTTCGTGTTCATCGGCGCGGCCCCGCTGACCGACTGGCTGGACGGCACCGTGCTGCGCGACGAGCGCGGGTTCATCCTGGCCGGGCCCGACCTGACCCCCGACGGGCGGCCGCCGGCGGACTGGGAGCTGGACCGGCCGCCGTACCACCTGGAGACCAGCGTCCCGGGCGTGTTCGTGGCGGGCGACGCCCGCGCCCAGTCCGCGAAGCGGGTCGCGTCCGCCGTCGGAGAGGGAGCCATGGCCGTGATGCTCGTCCACCGTTACCTGGAGCAGTCGTGAGCGGGCGGCCGATGCCGTGCAGCCCCGGGGAGATCGGGGAGCTGTTCCTCTTCGAGAAGCTGTCCCCCGAGCAGCTGGGCCGGCTGTGCGCCGAGGGCCGGGTGGAGCTGTTCGAGCCCGGTCCGGTGTACGCCGAGGGCGAGCCCGCGACCTGCTTCTACGTGATGCTCGACGGAACGGTCGTGCTCTCCCGCCGGGTCGGCGGGGACGACGTGGAGACCAACCGCACCTCGCAGCGCGGGGTGTACGCGGGCGCGATGCAGGCGTACGTCGGCGACCGGGTGCCGCAGGTCTACACCAACTCCCTGCGAGTCACCGAGCCGACGCGGTTCTTCGTCCTGCCGGCGGACACCTTCGCGTCCGTCGTGCGGGAGTGGTTCCCGATGGCCGTGCACCTGCTGGAGGGGTTGTTCTTCGGCTCGAAGAACAACCAGCGGACCATCGGGCAGCGGGAGCGGCTGCTGGCCCTCGGTTCGCTGTCCGCCGGTCTCACGCACGAGCTCAACAACCCGGCGGCGGCCGCAGTGCGCGCCACGTCGTCGCTGCGGGAGCGGGTGGCGAAGATGCGGCACAAGCTCGCCGTCATCGCCGAGGGCCCGTTCTCCCGGGACGCGCTGGCCGGTCTGATCGAGATCCAGGAACGCACGGCCGAGCGGGTCGCCAAGGCGCCCTCGCTGAGTCCGCTGGAGGCCGCCGACCGGGAGGACGCCCTCACCGACTGGCTGGAGGAGCACGGCATCGGGCAGGGCTGGCAGCTCGCGCCGACCTTCGTGCAGGCGGGGCTGGACACCGGGTGGCTGGAGCAGGTCGCGGCGGCCGTGGACGCGGAGATCCTGCCGGGCGCGGTCGGCTGGCTCAACTACACCGTCGAGACCGAGCTGCTGATGAACGAGATCGCGGACTCCACCGCCCGCATCTCCCACCTCGTGGACGCGGCCAAGCAGTACGCGCAGCTGGACCGGGCGCCCTACCGGACCGTCGACGTCCATGAACTCCTCGACAGCACGCTGCTGATGCTGTCGGGCAAGATCGGTCCCCGGATCGAGGTCGTCAAGGAGTACGACCGCACGGTGCCGAAGGTCCCCGCGTACCCGGCGGAGCTGAACCAGGTGTGGACCAACCTGATCGACAACGCGGTCTGCGCCGTGAACGACGCGGGCGGGGAGGGCACGCTGACCGTGCGGACGGCCCTCCATCACGACCGGCTGCTGGTGGAGTTCCGCGACACCGGCACCGGGATCGACCCGGAGATCCGGGATCGGATCTTCGACCCGTTCTTCACCACCAAGCCGGTGGGCGAGGGCACCGGGCTCGGCCTGGACATCTCCTGGCGGATCGTGGTCGACAAGCACCACGGCACCCTCCGGGTCGACTCCGTGCCGGGCGACACCCGCTTCCAGGTGCTTCTCCCGCTCACCGCGGACGAACCCGAACCGGCCGCGGACGAACCCGACACGACCGCGACCGAACCCGAACCGACCGAGGAGCCGGCATGACCAGCGACACCGGAATCGACCCCACCGCCGCGCCGAGCGGCACCGGCTGCGTCGAGTGCGACGCGACGGGCGGCTGGTGGTTCCACCTGCGGCGCTGCGCCGCCTGCGGCCACGTCGGCTGCTGCGACAGCTCCCCGGGGCAGCACGCGACCGGCCACTACCGGGCCACCGGGCATCCCGTGGTGCAGAGCTTCGAGCCCGGCGAGGACTGGTTCTGGGACTACGCGACCGACGAGGTGCGGCCCTTTGGTCCGGACCTCGCCCCGCCCCACAGCCACCCCGGCGACCAGCCGTCGCCCGGCCCGGCGGGACGGGTCCCGGCGGACTGGGCCGCCACGCTGCGGCGCTGACCGCGCGCGGACCGGCGGCGCCGGTCCACCGTCCGGCGGCGCGTGTCAGGATGGGCGGCGTGTCGCAGACCTCACCCACCCGCCCACTCGTCGGCCGCGAGGACGAACTCGCGCGTCTCACCAAGGCGTTGGACCGCGTCCGCGGCGGTGAGGCCCGCGCGGTGCTCGTCGCCGGGGACGCCGGGGTCGGCAAGACCCGGATGCTGGACGAGGTCGCGGGGCGGGCCGCCGCGGCCGGGACGACCGTGCTCACCGGGCACTGCGTCGACCTGGGCGACGTCGGCCTGCCGTATCTGCCGTTCACCGAGATCCTCGGGGTGCTGGCCGCCGACGAGCGGTTCGCCCCCGTGCTGGCCGCGCACCCGGTGGCCGAGCGGCTGCTGGGGGGCGGTCCGGAGGACGACGCCGGCGCCCCGCGTTCGCGGCTGCTGCTCTTCGAGGGCGTGGCCGCCCTGCTGACCGACCTGGCGGACGCCGCGCCGCTGCTGCTGGTCCTGGAGGACCTGCACTGGGCCGACCAGTCCTCCCGGGACCTGCTGAGGTTCCTGCTCAGCAGGGGGGTGCTCCAGCGCCACCGGATCGCGGTGTTCGCCTCGTACCGGGCGGACGACCTGTACCGCCGCCACCCGCTGCGCCCGCTGCTCGCCGAGCTGGTGCGGCTGCCCGCCGTGGAACGGCTGGAACTGCGGCCCCTGCCGGACGCCGACGTGGCCCGGCTGGTGCGCGCGCTGCGGGAGCGGCCGCTGCCGGACACCACCGTGCACCGGATCGTCGAACGCGCCGAGGGCAACGCCTTCTACGCCGAGGAGCTGGTCGCGGCCACGGACACGCCCGCCGGGGGCGTGCCCAGCGGTCTGGCCGATGTCCTGCTCATCCGGTTCGAGCAGCTGTCCGACACCGCCCAGCAGGTGCTGCGCACCGCCGCCGTCGCCGGGCGCCGTGTGGGGCACGGCCTGCTGCGGGACGCCGTGGGGCTGCCCGAGGAGGAGCTGGAGTCGGCGCTGCGCGAGGCCGTGGAGCGGCAGTTGCTCGTCTCCGGCGACGGAGGCGCGTACTCCTTCCGGCACGCCCTCGCCCGGGAGGCGGTCTACGCCGACCTGCTCCCGGGCGAACGGGCCCGGCTGCACGGCGCGTTCGCCCGGCTGCTCGCGGGGGCGGGCCGCCGGTCCGACAGCGCCGCCGAGCGCGCCCACCACTACCGCGAGAGCCACGACCTGCCCGAGGCCCTGGCCGCCTCGCTGGAGGCCGCCGACCACGCCCAGCGGGTCGGCGCGCCGGCCGAGGAGCTGCGGCACCTGGAGGCGGTCCTGGACCTGTGGTCGGCGGTCGACGCCGCCGCGCGCCCCGTCGGCCCCGACGCGGTGACGCTGACGCTGCGCGCCTCGGCCGCCGCCGCGCACGCCGGGGAGCTGCACCGCGCGGTCTCCCTGACCCGGTCCGCGCTGGCGGGCCTCGGCCAGGACGCGGACCTGGAGCTGGCCGCCCGCGTCCGCTACACGCTCGCCGGGAACCTGCTGAGCGTGGACAACCTGTCGGCCGCGTACGCCCACAGCAGCGAGGCGCTCGGCCTGATCCCCGCCGAGCCCCCGTCGTCGACGTGGGTGTGGGCCGCGGCCACCCATGTGACGGCGGCCCGCCAGGTCGGGGAGAACGGGACCGCGCTGCGGGTCGCCCGCCGGGCCCTGCGGGTCGCGGAGGACCTGGGGGTCACCGACGCCCGCGCCGATCTGCTGATCTCCCTGACGAGCCTGGAGGGAGGCAACCGGTCCACCCCGGCGGGCCGGAAGCGGCTGCTGGAGGCGCGCGAGCTGGCGCGGCGGGCGGGCAACACGCCCGTGGAGATGCGCGCGCTGTTCAACCTCGCCATCGGCTGCTTCGAGTCCGGTGACGTGGAGGAGTGCCTGTTCTGGGCGGCGGAGGGACTGGACCGGGCCCGGCGCTCCGGGCTGCTGTCCTCGCCGTATCCGCGGGAGATGCGGTACCTGCGGCTGCTCGTGCAGTACACGCTGGGCCACTGGGACGAGGTGCTGCGCGAGTCCGCCGGGCAGGCCGGGGTGCGGCCTGCCCTGAGCGGTCACGCCCTCGGTCCCGGACTGTACGTGGCGCTGGCGCGCGGCGACCTCGGGGCGGCCGAGCAGGCCCGGGCCCTGCTGGAGGGGCCGTTCGACTGGATGGCGCGGATGGTCGGCGGAATCGTGCTGACCGACGCGGCGGCGCTGCGCGGGAACGCGGAGGAGGCCGTGCGGTGGATGCGGTCCTCCGTCGAGGCGCTCGCGCTCACCGAGGCGGGCACGCGGCCCGCCGTGACCGTCCGGCTCGCCACGCTCGCGCTGTCCGCGGTCGCCGACACCGTGGCCGAGCTGCGCCGGGCCGGGGACGGGCCGGGAGCGGCCCGCTGGGCGGACACCGCGGCCGAACTGCTGGCCGAGGCCCGCTGGTCCGCCGAGCACGGCTACGACGACCTCCCCCAGGGCCCGGAGGGCCAGGCGTGGCTGGCGCGGGCGGAGGCCGAGTGGTCCGGGATCTCCGGCGCCGCGCCGGACCCGGCGTCCTGGGAGCGGGCGGTGGCCGCCTTCGCCTGCGGCGACCCCTACGAACGCGCGCGGTGCCGGCTGCGGCTGGCCGGAGCCCTGTTGGCGGCGGGCCGCCGCCAGGAGGCGGCCGCCGAGGCCGACGCCGTACGCCGGGAGGCCGACCGGCTCGGTGCCACGCTGCTGCGCGAGCGGCTGGACGCCCTGGTCCGGCGCGGAGGACTGACCGACGCCGCGCCCGCCGGGGGCGGTACGGCGGTGCTGACGGCCCGCGAGCAGGAGGTGCTGCGGCTGCTCGCCCTGGGACGCACCAACCGGCAGATCGGCGAGGAGCTGTTCATCAGCGCCAAGACGGCGAGCGTCCACGTCTCCCGCATCCTCGCCAAACTGGGTGCTTCGAGCCGTACGGAGGCCGTCGCGGTCGCCTACCGGCAGGGCCTCGTCGCACCGGAGCCGGCCGCGTCGGGCTGACCCCGGCCGGACGCCGGGAACCCGGGCCGGCCGGGGGGCGTTGTCCGGGCACCCCACCCCACGGCGAACCACGACACAGGGCGGCACAGGATGAGCGAGTTGGTCCCCGGCGGCAACGTCCCCCTGCCGGGCGGCCCCGTGAACGTGCGGGTGCCGGGCGGGTTCGACGTGTCCGCCCTCATCACCGACGACGGCGGCAAGGTGGGCGGTGACGGCGACTTCGTCTTCTACAACCAGCCCGACGCCCCCGGCGCCCGGCTGCGGGACGACACGCTCACCGTCGATCCGCGGCGGCTGCGCGCCGGTGCCACCCGGGTGACGGTGGCCGTCAGCCCCGCCGACCCCGGGATGCCGCTGAGCGGCCTGCCCTCTCCCGCGCTCCACGTCACCGACGCGGCCGGCCGCGTGCTCGCCCGGTTCTCCCCGCCCCGCCCGCGCCAGGAGACCGTGCTGCTGCTCGCGGAGCTCTACCGGCGCGGCGGGGGCTGGAAGCTGCGCGCCCTCGGCCAGGGGTACGCGGACGGACTGGCCGGTCTCGCCCGGGACTTCGGGGTGGAGGTCGTGGACGACGCCCAGGACCCCGACGCGGCCGCGCCGCCGCCCGCCGCCCCGGGCGGCTTTCTCGAACTGGTCAACTCCGCCCGCGCGACGGCCGGTTCCCCTCCCGTCTCGGCCGACGCGCGCCTGGCCTCCGCGGCCCGCTCGCACGCCGGCGCCATGGCCGCCGGGGGCGCGTTGAGCGTGGAGACCCGGGACGGCGTCTCGGTCCACCAGCGCGTCGTCCTGGCCGGGTACGCGTACCTCACCGTCGGCGAGCACCTGGTCTCGGGCCCGCGCACGCCCGCGGAGTTCGTCGAGCACTGCCTGCGCACCGAGCGGGCCCGGCGCACCCTGCACGAGGCCGTCTTCACGCACGCCGGCTGGGGCCACGCCACCGGCGGGCCCTCGGGCGACACGTACTGGACGGCCCTGTGGGCCGTGCCGCTGACACCGGACGGCCTGGACCGCGCGACCGGCGAGGTCGTCGATCTGACCAACCGGGAGCGGGCCCGGGCCGGCCTGCCCGGGCTGGCCTCCGACCCGCGGCTCACCACGGCCGCGCAGGCGCACAGCGCGGACATGGTGGCCCGGGACTTCTACTCGCACACCGACCCCGACGGCGGCAGGCCCTGGGACCGGGCGGCCGCGGCGGGAGCCACGCGGCGCACGGTCGGCGAGAACATAGCCTGCGGCCAGCGTTCTCCCGCCGAGGTGGTGGAGGGGTGGATGAACAGCCCCGGGCACCGGGCCAACATCCTGAAGGCCGGCTTCACCCACATCGGGGTCGGTCTGGCCGGCGGCGGCCGGGCGGGCATGTACTGGACCCAGCTCTTCGGCGGCTGACCGGCCCCCTCCCCGGCGGAACCGGCCGCGGCGGCGGACACGACCGTCGAGGACGCCGAGGTCGTGCGGTACGCGGTGGACGGCGAGGTGCCCGCCCGGCGGGGAGCGGTGATCGCCTGCCGCGGCAGCCTCCGGTTCGAGCACAGGGCCGGGGTGCGGGCGGCATGCCCGGGCGCGCGGTCCCCCGGCCCGATGCCGCGCGGGGGCCCGGGGAGGCCGGGCAGCCGACGCTCCGGGGCGAAGAGCACGTCGTCGTGCGGCCGAGCGAGGCGACGTCGCCAAAGCCCCGGCAGCACCGGGCCCGGCGGGGGTCGTCCGGGTCGCGGGCCCCGGCGGCCTCGCCCGGGGACCCTGTTGACCCGGGGCACGTCGCGCGGAAGGCTGCGAGGCGGCGTGGATCACCACCCGCGCCGGAAGGATGACTGCCTTGATCGGGATCACTCAGATCGAAGCCGCGGCCGAGCGGATCGCCGGCCATGTCGTGCGCACCCCGACGGTGCCGAGTCCGGGGCTGACCGCGCTGCTCGGGGCCCCGGTCACCGCGAAGCTGGAGTTGTTGCAGCGCACCGGGTCGTTCAAGGCGCGCGGCGCGACGGCGAAGCTGCTGTCGCTGACCGAAGCCGAGCGGGCCGCGGGTGTCGTGGCGGTCAGCGGCGGCAATCACGGCATCGCCGTGGCGGTCATGGCCGCCGCGCTCGACGTGAAGGCCACGGTGGTGATGCCGCGCACGGCGCCCGCGCGTTCGGTGGAGACCGCCGAGGAGGCGGGTGCGCTGGTGCGGCTCACCGACGGCATGGACAGCGCCTTCGCGCTCGTGACGCGGTTGCGGGAGGAGGGGCTGACGCTGGTCCATCCCTTCGACGATCCCGTGGTGATCGCCGGACAGGGCACCGTGGGGCTGGAGTTCGCCGAGGACGCCGGGGAGCTCACCGACGTGGTCGTGAGCATCGGCGGCGGCGGGCTGATCGCGGGGGTGGCGGCGGCGCTGCGGGCCCGCCGGCCGGACGTGCGGATCTGGGGCGTGGAGACGGAGGGTGCCGAGGCCATGTCCCGGGCGCTGGCGGCGGGCGGCCCGCTGCCGGTCCCGCTGTCGTCGGTCGTCACCACGCTCAGCGCCCCGTCCGTCTCGCAGTTGACGTACGACCATGTGTCCGCGCTGGTCACCGACGTGCTCGTGGTGTCCGACCGGGAGGCCGTCCAGGGGTCCCTGGAGCTCGCCGAGCACGCGAAGGTGTGGACCGAGCCGGCCGCCGGCTGTCTGCTGCCCGCGGCCCGGCGGGTGGTGGAGCGGGTGGGCGGCGGGGCCCGGATCGGGCTGGTGGTGTGCGGGGGGAACGCCACGATCGCCGACATGACGGCCTGGGCGGACCGCTTCGGGCCGCGCTGAGGCCGGCGTTCCCCGTGGGCCGCGCGGGAAGGGCCGGGCCGGACTGAACGCGCCCCGGCCCGCCCACCGTACCCCTGGGCGACCGACAGCCGGCGGGCGGCGGCCGCCGGGACCGCGGCGGCCGTCCGCCGTCACGGTCGCCGCCCTCGCCGCCGTCCACGGCCTGTCCGGCACGGGCGGCGACACCGGCGCGCGGCAGCGCCCCTCCTCCCCCGCCGCACCGCCCGCCGGCGCCGCTCCCCGGCCGGGTGCGACGCCGTCCCCGTCGGAGCCCGGCGCAGCCGTCCCCGCGGGGTCCCGCCGCTACCGGGCGCCGGAGGGCTTCTCCGTGGCCCTCCCCGGGAACCGGCGGCGGCTGGGCGCCTCGCGCGTGCCGGACGGGTCGCACCGGGCCGTCTTCGGGGAGGCCGGCGATCCGCGGACCCTCGCGGTCGCCTACGGCGAGCGGGTGGGCGCGGACCCCGTGGCGGTCCGGCACGACGAGGTCGAACCCGGCCTGGAGCGGTCGGGCGGGTACCGGAGGGTCGGCGGGATCCGCCCGACGGCCCACCCGGGCGCGGGGCGGCCGACACGGAGTGGCTCGCCGAGGACGACGGCGTCCGGGTGCGCACGTTCGGGCGAGGTCTCCTGCTGGGCGGCGGGCGCAGCTTCTCGCTGCGCTGGACGACCCCGGCCGCCGACCGGGACGACGCCGCGAACGAGCGGGCGCTCACCGCCTTCCTCGCGACGTTCCGGGAGGACTCCGGCTGACCCGGGCCCGGCAAGCGTCCGTTTTCGTGCCGCGCGGACGGGGACTCGCCTCGCATGGTGCAAATCGGATACACGATGATGACCGAGCAGGCCGGTCCCCGTGAGCTCGTCGACCACGTGGTGCGGGCCGAGCAGGTGGGCTTCGACTTCTCGGTGACCTCGGACCACTACTTCCCGTGGCTGCGCTCCCAGGGGCACGCGCCGTACGCGTGGAGCGTGCTGGGCGCCGCGGCGCAGGCGACCTCCCGCATCCCGCTGATGACGTACGTGACGTGTCCGACCTTCCGCTACCACCCCGCGGTCGTGGCGCAGAAGGCGGCGACGCTCGCGCTGCTGTCCGAGGGCCGGTTCCGGCTGGGGCTCGGCTCGGGCGAGAACCTCAACGAGCACGTGGTGGGCGGCGGCTGGCCGTCCGTCGACGTGCGCCACGAGATGTTCCAGGAGGCCCTGGAGATCATCAAGGCGCTCTTCGAGGGCGGCCACGTCAACCACCGCGGCACCCACTTCGACGTCGAGTCGGCCCGGCTGTGGGACCTGCCGGACAGCCCGCCGCCCATCGGCATCGCCGTCTCCGGCGAGCGCTCCTGCAAGCTGGCGGGCGAGCTCGCCGACTTGGTGATCGCCACCGAGCCCAAGCCGGAGCTGCTGGAGGCGTTCGACCGGCACGGCGGCCGGGGCAAGCCGCGCGTCGGCCAGCTTCCGGTCTGCTACGACCCGGACCGGGACGCGGCGATCGAGCGCGCCCACTCCCAGTTCCGCTGGTTCGGCAGCGGCTGGAAGGTCAACTCCGAGCTGCCGCACCCGGATTCGTTCGAGGCGGCGACCCAGTTCGTCACGCCCGAGGACGTCGCGGAGTCGATCCCCTGCGGCGACGATCCGGACGCCTTCGTCGAGGCGGTGCGCCCGTACGCGGAGGCCGGGTTCACCGAGATCGCCCTGGTGCAGATCGGCGGCGACTCCCAGCCGGCGTTCCTGGACTGGTCGGAGAAGACCCTGCTGCCGGCCCTGCGCGACGCCCTGGGGTCCTGACGGCCGGGGAGCCCGTGAGGGAATCACCCGGTTGCCGGAGCATCTTGCCGAGGATCGGGGTACTAGAGGGCCCTACGTCTGTTCTCCCGGAGGCCCTGCCGTGAAGTCCCTCGTGCACAAGACCCTGGTCGTGCAGCTCCAGACGGGTGACGCCGACCGTTTCCCGGTGCTCGCCCATCTGAGCTACGACCCGGCGGACCCGTTCGCGCTCACCGTGCTGTTCAGCCACGACGGCCGTGTGCTGGCCCGCTGGACGCTGGACCGGGAGATGGTGGGCGAGGGGCTCGCCCGCCCGGTCGGCGTGGGCGACGTGCGGCTGCGGCCCGAGTCGCGGGGCGTGTGGGAGGAGCTGCGCATGGAGTTCCTCGGCGACCAACGGCCCGACGGGGAACGCCACCGCGCCGTGGTCTTCATGTGGGCGGCGGCGGTGGCCGCGTTCCTGCGCGAGACCCACGCGGTGGTCCGGCCGGGCGAGGAGGAGGTGCACGTCGACGACTTCCTGGCGCACCTCATGGCCGACGGCTGAGCGGACGCGGCACACCCCTGGCGCGGCTCCCCGGCAGGGGGCCGCGCCGTCAGCGTGAGGTGTGGCGGTGCCGGGTCCACAGGGGTATCCCGAACCAGCACAGCAGGTACCACAGCACCACGCCGGCGACCAGGTAGGGCACGAAGCCGTCATGGGTCGCGACACGCAGGATCAGCAGGAGCGAGGCGGTCGTGGTGGCCAGCAGCAGCACCAGCCCGAGCAGGGTCAGCCGGGAGGCCCACCGCACCGCCTGCGGTTTCACGCGCCGCCCGGAGACGAGGCGGTGCAGGGACACCGGTCCGATCAGGGCACCGGTCGTCACCGCCCCGAGGACGACCGTCACCAGGTAGATCGTCCGGTTCGTGTCCGACAGGTCGTCGTACTTCGGGGTGAACACGACGGTGAGCAGGAACCCGAAGAGGATCTGCACGCCCATCTGCGCGACGCGGACCTCCTGGATCAGCTCCGTCCACATCCGGTCCGCGCGCTCGTCCTCCGTCTCGTCGCGCCCCCTGCGCCGGCCCGGGGCCCCCGCCGTGTCCGCGTCCGTGTCCGCCATCGTTCCTCCCGTCGCCGCCGTCTGGGTCCCCCTCCCTCTTCCCGGGTTCCCCGCGGTCAGACGCCGTGCCGGCGGCGGCGTCCGGTTTGGGCGGTCGGGGGACGGTTACACGGGCGGGACCCACACCGAGGCACAGGAGGTTGGCGAAGCATGTCCGACACTCAGCTCACCGTGACGCTCAGCGGCGGGGGCATCGACGACGCGCGGGCGGTCGTCCGCGCCCTGGAGGGTGCCTTCGGGGCGCCCGACGACCTGCCGGCCGACGAGCGGGCGACGGTCCGCACCGCGACCTTCAGCTCCCCGCCCTCCCCGGAGGCGGACACCGCGCCGCCCCGGGCGGGCGCCGGACTCTCGGCGCCGGTGACGGTCACCGTGCAGGGCACCCCGCAGGCCGTCGAGGCCGCGAGCAGGACGCTGACCGGCGCCTTCTCGACGCGGGACGAGGGCGCCTCCTCCGGCGACCAGGAGCGGGAACGGCAGCTGCTCCTGGTGCCGTGAGCGGTGCGGTGAGGGCTGCCGTGCGGCGGCCGGAGCGGGCTACCAGCGGTCTTCGACCTGCTCCTTGATCCGGCGGTCGTAGAGGTCGCGGACCGCCGTGAGCGTGTCCTCGCCCAGCTCCGGCAGTCGGGCGGCGTCCGTGTTGGCGCGGGCCTGTTCGGGCGAACGGGCGCCGGGGATCACGGTGGTCACGCCGGGCTGCTGGACGATCCAGCGCAGCGCCAGCTGGGCCGGGGTGTACCCCTCGGGCGCGAGGGCGGCGAACTCGGCGGCGGCCTCCACGCCGGTGGCGAAGTCGACGCCGGAGAAGGTCTCGCCCTGGTCGAACGCCTCACCGTGGCGGTTGAAGCTGCGGTGGTCGTTCGCGGCGAAGACCGTGTCCTTGGTGTACTTGCCGGACAGCAGGCCGGAGGCGAGCGGCACCCGGGCGATGATGCCGACGCCGGCCTCGCGGGCGGCCGGCAGGACCTCGCGCAGGGGCTTCATCCGGAACGGGTTGAGGATGATCTGCACGCTCGCCACGTTCGGCCGGGCGATGGCGGTCAGTGCCTCCTGGCAGGTCTCGACGCTGACGCCGTACGCCTTGATCCGCTCCTCCTCGACGAGGGTGTCCAGGGCGTCGAACACCTCGTCGGAGGAGTAGACCGGGGTCGGCGGGCAGTGCAGCTGGACCAGGTCCAGTACGTCGACGCCGAGATTGCGCCGGGAACGGTCGTTCCACTCCCGGAAGTTGTCGAGGACGTAGTTCTGCGGGATCTGCTCGACGCGCCGGCCCATCTTCGTGGCGACCAGCACGTGCAGGTCCGGCCTGCCGCGCAGGAAGGTCGCGATGGTCTCCTCGCTGCGGCCGTCGCCGTAGACGTCCGCGGTGTCGAAGAAGGTCACCCCCGATTCGGCCGCCGCCTCCAGCACCGCGAGGGCTTCCTTGTCGTCGACGTCTCCCCAGTCGGCCCCCAGTTGCCAGGTGCCGAGGCCGATCACCGAGGCGTGCTGGTCCGACCTGTCGAAAGTGCGCTCGTCCATGCCGCACAGTCTGTCATCCCCGGCCCCGGCGGCCGCGCCGGCCCGGCGGGCCCCCCGACAGGGTGATTCGCCGGGCGGCCGCCGGGTACCCGCGTGACTCCGTCCGACGAACCCAAGGAGGAGAGACAGCGTGTCGCAGGTCGAGGAGACCATCGAGGTCGGCGTCCCGGTCCGTACCGCCTACAACCAGTGGACCCAGTTCGAGTCGTTCCCCGAGTTCATGAGCGGGGTGGAGCGCATCGAGCAGCGCGGTGACACCCTCACCCACTGGGTGACGAGCGTGGACGGCGTCCGCCGGGAGTTCGACGCGGAGATCACCGAGCAGGTGCCGGACGAGCGGGTCGCGTGGACCACGGTGTCCGGCGAGGCCCGGCAGGCCGGTGCGGTCACCTTCCACCGCCTGGACGAGGACCGCACCGAGGTGATGCTCCGCATGGAGTTCCAGCCGGAAGGCGTCACCGAGAAGGTCGGTGACAAGCTCGGGGTCGTGCAGCGGCAGACCAAGGGCGACCTGGAGCGGTTCAAGCGGTTCATCGAGGAGCGCGGCCGGGAGACCGGCGGCTGGCGCGGCACCGTCAGGTGACCTACGCCTCCGACCGGGGCTGTCCGGCCGCCGCCGTGCGGCACTCCGGGTGGCCCCAGCCCTGGTCGTTCTTGGCGATGGACTCCCCCGCGGCGTACGAACGGCCGCACACGCAGCGGCCGGGGAACTTCGCCTTGAGGGTGCGCGCGGAGGCGCCCCCGCCCTTGCGGGCCGTGGCCGGTCCGCGGCGCGGTGTCTTCCTCGCCGCCGGGGCGGCCGGCGCGGGCGGCGGCTCGGGGGAACCGAGGCCGCTGCCCGCGGGCTCCTGGACGGTGGCCGCCTGGCTGGCGGCGCGGTCGGCGAAGTCGTTGAGCCGGTCGCCGTCGACCTGGTGGGCGGGCACGTAGCGGAACTCGACCGAGCGGCCGTCGAGCAGCTCGTCGATGCGCACGACCAGTTCCTGGTTGGCGACCGGCTTGCCGGCGGCGGTCTTCCAGCCGTTGCGCTTCCAGCCGGGCAGCCAGGTGGTGACGGCCTTCATGGCGTACTGGGAGTCCATGCGGACCTCCAGCGGCACGTCCGGGTCGGTCGACGCCAACAGCCTCTCCAGCGCGGTGAGTTCGGCGATGTTGTTGGTGGCCCGGCCGAGCGGTCCCGCCTCCCAGCGGACCGGGGCCTCCGACGCGTCGGCCACCACCCAGGCCCAGCCGGCCGGGCCCGGGTTTCCCTTCGAAGCCCCGTCGCACGCGGCCACCACACGTTCACGCATGCCCCGATCATGCCATGGCCCGGACGGGTGTCCGCAGGGCCCTCGGGGAACGGGCCCGTGGTCCGGCGGCTCCCCCTCGGTCCTCGTGATGTCGATCACGGAGAAGTCCGCGCCCTGCGGGTCGCCGAGCGCCGCGAAGCAGCCGGACGGGGTGTCCACGGGCCCGAGGCGCAGGACACGCCGTGCCCGGTGGCGCGGGCCACGGCCTCGTCGCAGTCGGGGACGGTGAAGCAGACGTTGAGGCGGGGCTCCGCCTCGGGCGGGAAGTCCTCCGTCATCCGCATCCGGCCCAGGACGGGACGGTCTCCGGGCCCGAAGACGCGGAAGTCCACGTGCTCGTCCTCCGTCTGCTTCGCCTCGCAGGAGAAGACCGCGGGGAAGAACGCGTCCGACCCGCCGGGCTCGCGGGTGAAGACCTCGGCCCAGCAGTGCGCGCCGGGTTCGGCCATCGCCCCGAACCCCTCGTGGGTGCCGCCCTGCCAGACGCCGAACACGACGCCGCCCGGGTCGCGGGCCAGGCACACGGTGCCGAGGTCTCCGACCCGCATCGGCTCCAGCAGCAGCTCGCCGCCGGCCTCGCGGATCCGGCCGGCGGTCGCGGCGGCGTCCGGGGAGGCGGAGCAGAGGCACCACGGGGACCGGTCCTCCCGGCCGGGCGGCGGGACCACCGCGGCGACCGCCTTGCCGTTCGCGCAGCACTGGGTGCAGCCGCCGTGCTCCGACGACGACTCGCCGAAGGTCCGGCCGAGGACGTCTCCGTAGAAGCTCTCGGCCCCCTCGACGTCGCTGAACACTGAACATCGCGTCGGCCCGGCAAGGGGCTCCTTCGGGCTGCACGGCCACGTCTGCCGCCTCCGCATCGCTGGATGTGCCGTTCGGCCGTGGTGGCGCGAACGGTGGGAAGGGTCCGTTCCCTCACGTCGGGCGTCACGGTCCGGCTCCGCGCGCCGGGCGTCGCGGTCCCGGGACGGGCCGGGTGCGGGCCGCCGCGCCGGGCACGGCGGCGGGTGCCTCACCGGCCCGCGTACGCCTCCTCCAGCTCGGCGATGTCGAGCTTGCCCATCGACATCATCGCCTTGAAGGCACGGGCGGCCCCGGCCGGGTCCGTGTCGCGGAGCATCTCCTCGAGCCGGACCGGCACGATCTGCCACGACACCCCGTACCGGTCCTTGAGCCAGCCGCAGGGGCCGTGCTCGCCGCCGCCCTCCACGAGCTTGGCCCAGTAGTGGTCCACCTCCTCCTGGCTCTCGCACATGACCTGGAAGGAGACCGCCTCGTTGAACGTGAACCGGGGCCCGCCGTTGAGGGCGACGAACTTCTGGCCGTTGGCCGTGAAGTCGACCGTCAGGACGGTGCCGGCGGAGCCTGGCGCGCCCTCGGGGTAGTGGGTGACGGCGCCGATGCCCGAGTTCTTGAAGACCGAGACGTAGAAGCCGGCGGCCTCCTCCGCCCGGCCGTCGAACCAGAGACACGTGGTGAAGCCGTCGGTGGTCATGAGTACCTCCCGGGTGCGGGCGTGGAACGCGGTCACCACTGTCGACCGGCACGGGCCGCGGAACTCATCGGCCGCGGTGCCGGGACCTCCCGCCGGGCCGTGCGAGCGCTCTGCCCACGGCAGATCTGCCGCGGGCAGAGAAATCCCCGCGGGGGCCGGTCCCCGGCCGAGAGTGGGGGGACCGCGGCGCACCAGCCGCTCACCACTTCCCCGACGACTCGACGAGGAGCGCCGATGTCTCCACTCATCACCGGCCCGGCGCCGGCCCCGCCCCGGGCGGAGGAGGGCGACACCCTCCCCACCCGGTTCGACGACCACCTGGCCGCGCAACTGCTCGCGCAGCGCATCGTGCTGCTGGGCACCCAGGTCGACGAGGTCTCCGCCAACCGGGTCTGCGCCCAGTTGCTGATCCTCTCGGCGGAGGACCCGCGCACCGACATCAGCCTGTACGTCAACAGCCCCGGCGGCTCCGTGCACGCGGGACTCGCCATCTACGACACGATGCGGCTGATCCCCAACGACGTCTCGACGCTCGCCATGGGGTTCGCGGCGAGCATGGGGCAGTTCCTGCTCAGTGTCGGCGCCGCGGGCAAGCGCTACGCCCTGCCGAACGCGCGGATCATGATGCACCAGCCGTCGGCGGGCATCGGCGGCACCACGGCCGACATCGAGATCCAGGCGGACAACCTGGAGTTCACCAAGCGGACCATCGAACGGATCACCGCCGAGCACACCGGCCAGAGCCCGGAGACGATCTCCCGGGACGGCGACCGCGACCGCTGGTTCACGGCCGAGGAGGCCAGGGAGTACGGCATGGTCGACCAGGTCGTCCGGTCGCTCGCGGACGTCCGCCCGGCCGCCTCGCGACGCAGGATGGGGCTGCAGTGATGGGGAGCTACACGATTCCGAACGTCGTCGAGCGCACCCCGCGGGGCGAACGGTCCTACGACGTGTTCAGCCGGCTGCTGTCGGAGCGGATCATCTTCCTGGGGACCGAGATCGACGACGGTGTGGCCAACGTCGTCATCGCGCAGCTCCTGCACCTGGAGTCGTCGGCCCCGGAGAGCGAGATCGCGATCTACATCAACTCCCCCGGCGGCTCGTTCACCTCGCTGATGGCGGTCTACGACACGATGACGTTCGTGCAGGCGCCGGTCTCGACCTTCTGCGTCGGGCAGGCGGCCTCCACCGCGGCCGTGCTGCTGGCCGGCGGGGACCCCGGACGGCGGTTCGTGCTGGAGCACGCGCGGGTGCTGCTCGGTCAGCCGGCCAGCGGCGGACGGCAGGGCACGGTCTCCGACCTGACCCTGCAGGCCAAGGAGATGGTGCGGATCCGCTCCCAGGTCGAGGAGGTACTGGCCCGGCACACGGGGCACGCCCCGGCGGCGCTGCGCGCGGACATGGACCGCGACAAGGTGTTCACCGCCGAGGAGGCCGTGGCCTACGGGCTGGCCGACGAGGTGCTCAGCCGCCGTCTCGCGAGGGGGTGAGCCGCGAGGGTGTGAGACCTCCGGCCCGGTGCCCGGTGACGGGGGCGACCGTCGCGGGGCACCGGGCGGGAACTCCCCGTCAGGCGGCCAGACACATCCCGTCGTACCGGGCGCCGGAGGCACCGGGGCCGCGGCCGGCGCCGGTGTGCCGCGCGGTGACGCGGACCAGCTCGCCCTGGGCCCGCGCCAGCAGGTCGGCCAGGCCCATGCCGAGGGCGCCCGCGGCGGCGGCGAGCACCTCCGACGAGGCCTCCTTGCGGCCGCGCTCCACCTCCGACAGGTACGGCATCGAGATGCGCGCGGCCTCCGCGACGTCCTTCAGGGTCCGTTCCTGGGCCAGGCGCTCGCGCCGCAGGACGTCGCCGACCAGATCGCGCCACAGGGGCTCTCTGACGGCGGGACGGTCCTGGGGGCGCGCGGCCGGCGGGCGCAGGGGGATGACGCGGGCTTCGTTCGGCACGTGGCTGGTCACGTCCACAGCCTAGGAGCCCCGCGGCCGGGTGGAAGGGGGCGGCGTTCCGCCGACAGGGAAATCAGCGGAGGGTGAAGCTCCGCATCCGGGCGCGCCCGGATGCCCCCGGCCGCTCACGGGCATAGCCTGGAAGGAGAGACGGCACCCCGCGACGACGCCGCGGTCATCGCGTTCACGCCACCCCGGGAACCGGGGGGCATGGACACGCGTGACCCGGGTACCCGCCAACGGGAAGAACCTGGGGAGACGCCCAAACCGTGACGTTCGTGGGAGAGGCAATGGAGACCGCCGTGATCCGGTCGGAAGCGCAGGTCGTCGGGAGGACCACCGGGAGCGGGACGGACGACGGGTCGCTGCCGGGGGTCGTGGACCCGCGCGCGGTGGCCCCGCGGGACGCGCGGCAGCTGTCCCGCCAGTTCTTCCAGCGTCTGACGGAGCTGGAAGAGGGCACGCACGAGTACCAGTACGCGCGCAACACGCTGATCGAGATGAACATGTCGCTCGTGCGGTTCGCCGCCGGCCGGTTCCGCGGCCGCGGCGACGACATGGAGGACATCGTCCAGACCGGCATGATCGGCCTGATCAAGGCCATCGACCGGTTCGAGCTGTCGCGCGAGGTCGAGTTCACCTCCTTCGCCCTGCCGTACATCGTCGGCGAGATCAAGCGCTTCTTCCGTGACACCACCTGGGCGGTGCACGTGCCGCGGCGGCTCCAGGAGCTGCGCGTGGAACTGGCCAAGGCCCGCGAGGAGCTGTCCAGCCGGCTGGACCGTGAGCCCACCGTCGCCGAGCTCGCCACGCTGATGAACATCAGCGAGAAGGAGGTGGTCGAGGGGCAGATCGCGTCCAACGGCTACAACTCCTCCTCGCTGGACGCCGCGCTGACCGGGGACGGCCCCGAGGGCGGCGAGTCGGTGCTCGCCGACTTCATCGGGGTCGAGGAGGACGGGCTGCGGCTCGTCGAGGACTTCCACTCCCTCGCTCCGCTGATGGCCGAGCTCAGCGAGCGCGACCGGCAGATCATCCACATGCGGTTCGTGGAGGAGGCCACCCAGGCGGAGATCGGCGAGCAGCTCGGCTGCTCGCAGATGCACGTGTCCCGGCTGATCAAGCGGATCATCACCCGGCTGCGCGAGGGCATGCTGGGCGAGCTGGGCTGCGCCTGACACCGACGACGACACACACGACACACGCCCCGGGGACCCTCACGGCCCCGGGGCGGTCCGTTCCCCCGACCTGCCGGTGGTACGGGTGGACGCACCGGTCACTCGTCGGTGAGCCGCACCACCGCGCGCACGCGCTTGCCGACCGGCACCCGCTCGACGACGAGCGTCTCGGCGAGGGCGTGGACGATCTCGAGCCCGTGCCGCCCGACGCGTTCGGGATCTCGGGGGAAACGCCGGGGCACCGTGCCGCTGCTGTCGTAGACGGTCACCGTCACGGTGTTTTCCGTCCCCTCCAGTTCCAGGATGTACGGCCCCTGGCTGTGCCGGTCGGCGTTGGTGACCAGTTCGCTCACCACCAGGAGCACCGCGCCGTCGGACCGCCGGCCGACCGTGGCGCACCACTCGGTCCTGAGCTGGTCGAGGAAGAGCGAGGCCAGGTGCCGCGCCTGCGCGATGCATCCGGGCTCGCCGGAGTAGTGTGCCGCCCGCCTCAGTGGTTCCACGGGTACGTCGAAGCCAGTCGGTATCACTGCCCCGTCCAGATGTTCGGTCATGCGTTTCTCTCTCGGAAGCCGGACTGGCCGGACGCTACTGCACCCGTCCTCGTACCCAGGGTTCGGCTTCGCAGTCCCTCTCTTCCGGCAGTGCGGGCATCGTCACAGCCGGCCGGGGAACCCGCAGGGTGCGGGAAGGGTGTGCGATGGACGAACTGATGGGCGCGCGCAGTCTCACCACCCGGCCGGTGGTCACCCTGGGCGGGGACGCGATCGCCCACGTCAAGGACACCGTCTTCGACGCCGCGGCCGGGCGGATCACCGGTTTCACGCTGAGCGGCCGGGGTCTGTGGTCCGGCCCGATGAAGGAGGGTCTTCCGTGGCCGGCGGTGTACGCGCTCGGCCACGACGCGGTGATGGTCCGCGACCGGCGGGGCCTGGTGAGCACCGCGCTGCTGATGGTGCGCCAGGAGACGCTGCGGGGCCGGCTGCTGGGGGCGAACGTGGTGACCGACGCGGGCACCGAGGTCGGCACCGTGCTCGACGTCGTGGTGGAGAGCGGCACCGGCGGGCGTGTCGTCGGCTTCCGGGTGGCGGCGAGCAAGCGGTTCGCGCCGGGCCCGGCCCGCCACCGGCGCAAGGTGTACGTGGCACGGGGACAGACGCTGACGGTCGCCGGCCGGGCGCTCGTCCTCCCCCCGGACGCCGTACGGCACGTGGCCGACGACCTGCCGGGCTTCACGGCCCTGCTCGGCGGTGTGCCCGGCAGCTGGAGGGGCTCGCCGTCGTGATGCTGTTCTCCGAGGTGCGGGGCCTGCCCGTGCTGGACCGGGACGGGGACCGCAGGCTGGGCGCCGTGACGTCCCTGACGGTCGACGCCCCCTCCGGCGTGGTCAGCCACGTCCGGTACCGCGCCGGCCGCCTGCGCGGGGAGACGGTGCTGCCCTGGGAGGCGGTGCGGTCGCTCGGCCCCGGGGCGCTCCGGGTGGGTCCGGCGAGCGCGCCGGACGTGGTGCCGCCCGGTCACGACCTGCTGGGCCGCCGGGTCCTGACCGAGGCGGGCGTCGAGCACGGCACGGTGCTGGACGTGGCGTTCGAGCCGCGCAGCGGCCGCGTCCTGGCGCTGTTCACCACACGGGGCGAGCTGCCGGCCGGCCGCATGATGGGCCTCGGCGACCACGCGCTCGTCGTCCGGGCGGGCTGAGCCCGGGCGGCCGGGCGCGGGCCGACGCGGACGGCCCCGCCGGAAGGGCGCGGCGCGCGGGTGCTGCTTAGCGTGGTCGCGTGAGCTCACGAAACCCCTCCGGCCCGGCAGCGGCCCGGCACGGCTGGGCTCAGGCCCTCGCCACGGTGCTGGCCGGACTGCTCGCCATGGGAGCCGTGGCCGCGTTCGGACTGTGGGCGGCCGGCGCGGCGGACCTGCCCGGCAACGCCTTTCCCCGGGTCGTCACGGCGACGGTCGTCGCCGCCGTGGGCGGTTCGCTGGAGCTGTCCGGGGACGTCGGCGGACTCGCCGGCACCGAGGCGGGGCTGACCGTGATGCCGCTGTCCGTCACACTGGCCGGGGCGCTGGTGATCGCCGCGGGGTTCCTGCGGCCGCTGCGCCACCGGGCGGTCGCCGGCGCCGGTGAGCTGGCCGGCTGGGCCGGCCGCATCGCCGTGCTGTGGCTGCTCGCCCTCGTCGGACTGGCCTTCGCCTCGCGGCAGACCTTCGAGGTGCCGCTCGGGGAGGGGATCCTCGACGACCTCGGGGACCTGCTCGGCATCACTCCGCGGATCGGCTTCACCACGGACGTGCCGCTGACCGTGCTGTTCGGACTGCTGTGGCTGGCGGGTGTGCTGGTACTGGCCCTGCTGGTGTCGCGCGGGGCGCCGCTGCCGGGGCGGCTGCCGCGCTTCCAGGCGTCGGTGCGGCCGGTGGCGTACGCGATGGTGGCGCTGTTGCTCGCCCACGTCGTCGTCGGTGTCGTCGTCGGCCTGGTCGTCACCGGGACGCGGGGGCATCCGGCGGACACCCTCGCCGTCCTGCTGCTCGGTCTGCCGAACCTGGCGTGGCCCGCGCTCACCATCGGCCTCGGCGCCGCCTGGGACGGACGGGTGGAGGGACCGTTCGGGCTGCCGATGCCGCAGGTGCTCGACGAGGTGCTGCGCACGCCGGACGTCTCCACGGTGGATCTGGGCACGCTCACCGAGCGGGACGGGCGGATGTGGTGGCTCCTGGTCGCGGCCGTGGTGCTGCTGCTGCTGGCCGCCGGGTGTCTGGCGGCGGCCCGCTCGCCGGCCGGGACGCCGGCCTGGCGGCACGCCGTGCACATGGCGGTCGCACTGGCGCTCACGGTGTTCATGATCTGCGCGGTGGGCAGGATCTCCGCGTACTACGGCCTGTCGGTGCTCGGCATCGGCGACCTGGGCGGAGGGCTGTCCGGGCGGCTGTTCCTGCGCCCGCGGCTGTGGGGCGCGGTCGGCCTCGCCCTGCCGTGGGGCCTGGTCGCCGGGTTCCTCGGCGCACTGCTCGCGCGGGGGGTGCGCGGCAGGGGCGGCGCGGCCGGGTGAGGCTCGGTCCAGGGGGTGTCGTCCGGGTCGTGCCGGGGCCGCGGGGGCCGGCACGCGCGTCCGCGGCGTCGCCGTCCGCTGCAAGGCGCCGCCGGCCCGATCCGGACGTCACTCCTCGGACCCCGCTGCCGCACGCGGGCTCAGGCGACGGGGACGACCAGCGGTGGTGCGGCACGCTGCATGCGCAGGGCGTCGACGGACTCGGCCAGCAGCTCGTACTCGGTGGTGTCGTCGCTGGTGGCGATGCGCACCAGGCGCCCCGCGGCCAGTTCGTCGGCGACCAGCTCCTGCTGGACGACGTCCGCGCACCACACGCGCAGGACGCGCGGCACGTCGGGCGCGTCGTCGGCGACCGGGGTCAGGGCGCCGCGCGGTAAGTGCGGGGAGTCGGGCTGCGGGTCGAGGCGCTCGGCGATCCAGGACGCGCGGTCGCGCAGCCACCACAGGGCGAGGGCGAGCGTGGGAGCCCGGTAGGTGCCCAGGGGTACGCCCACGCGCCGGCCGTCGCAGACGCCGTAGGCGGTGACATGGCACAGGAACTCGTCGTGCACTGCTCCCCTCCCCCGTCGCCCGGCTCGTCCGCCGGTCGGGCATGACGTCCGTGCGGCTCGTGCGTGCGGTGCGTGAGGACGCTGTCGCGTGGTGTGAGACGCCCTAGAGGTGAGTATGTTCACCGCTGAATCAGTGTCACCATGAATTTCCGGCCAGTCTCCTGGCATATTCACGGCGCCTGTTGGCCGAAAACATGACGATCGGCCCGGCCCGCCGTCATGACCCCCGGGGTAATCGACGGCTCCGACCGGGCGCGGGCATGGTTGCGGTGCCGGGTCGCCGGGACGGGATCCGGCACCTGACCAGCACGCACCCCCCCCATGGAGGCTGATCGACATGTCCGCACCCACCCACCGTCACGAGGATGCCGTAGCCCGCTACTTCGAGGCCTGGAACGCCGGAGCGGAAGCGCGGGACGAGGCGGTCGCCGCGGCCTGGGCCGCCGACGGCGGCTACACCGACCCCCTCGCCGACGTGCGCGGCCACGAGCGGATCGCCGCGGTGATCACGGCAGCCCGCGAGCAGTTCCCGGGGTTCGTCTTCCGGCTGTCCGGCGCCGTCGACGGGCACCACGACACGGCCCGCTTCTCCTGGGAGCTGGTGGACGAGGCCGACGGCTCGGCGCCCGTGGCGGGGTCCGACGTCATCACGCTGGACGGCGAGGGCCGGATCCGGGCCGTGTACGGCTTCCTGGACCGGGTGCCCGCGGAGGCGTGAGACCACGCCGCCGCGGCGGGTTCCACGGCTCCCGGGGTCTGCCGGGAGACGGGCGCCGGGCCCCTGGGAGCAGGGGCCACGGCCGTGGACGGGAACCGGACGAGGAATTCACGACCTTCCCGCGCAGGAGCCCCGGCAAGGGCGGCCGGACCTGTCTCGCCCGGCCGGGGCCCGCCGGGCCGCCGGGGGGGGAGGGGTGCGCCGCGGTCACGGTCCGGCCGGAGGGACGGCCCGGAACGCGACCGCGGCGCACGGGCGCCCTACCGGGTGACGAGGGCGTCGATCCGGGCCAGTTCGTCGGCGTCGAAGGCGAGGTTCCCGATGGCCGAGACGCTGTCCTCCAGCTGGCCGGGGCTGCTCGCGCCGACGAGGGCCGAGGTCACCCGTCCCTCGCGCAGCACCCAGGCCAGGGCCATCTGGGCCAGGGACTGGCCGCGGGACTTGGCGATCTCGTCCAGCGCGCGCAGTGTGCCGACCAGTTCCCCGGTGACCGCGTCGGAGTTCAGGAAGGGGCTGTCGCTCGCGGCGCGCGAGTCCTCGGGGATGCCGTCGAGGTAACGGCCGGTCAGCAGGCCCTGCTCCAGCGGGGAGTAGGCGATGGAGCCGGCCTTCAGCTCGTCGAGGGCGTCCAGGAGGCCGCTGGTCTCCGGGCGCCGGTCGAGCATGGAGTAGCGCGGCTGGTGGATGAGCAGCGGGGTGCCCAGATCGGCGAGGATGCGGGCGGCCTCGCGGGTCTGCTCCGGCGAGTAGTTGGAGACGCCGACGTAGAGCGCCTTGCCCTGCTGGACCGCGGTGTGCAGGGCGCCCATCGTCTCCTCCAGGGGAGTCTCCGGGTCCGGACGGTGCGAGTAGAAGATGTCGACGTGCTCCAGACCCATCCGCTTCAGGCTCTGGTCGAGCGAGGAGAGCAGGTACTTGCGCGATCCCCACTCGCCGTACGGGCCGGGCCACATCAGGTAGCCGGCCTTGGTGGAGATCACCAGCTCGTCGCGGTACGGCGCGAAGTCGGCCTTCAGGGCCTCGCCGAGGGCGGACTCGGCGGCGCCGGGCGGCGGGCCGTAGTTGTTGGCGAGGTCGAAGTGGGTGACGCCGAGGTCGAAGGCGCGGCGCAGGATGGCACGCTGGGTCTCGACGGGGCGGTCCGGGCCGAAGTTGTGCCACAGGCCGAGCGAGATCGCGGGGAGTTTCAGGCCGCTGCGTCCGGTGCGCCGGTAGGGCATCTCCGCGTAGCGGTCGGGGTGTGCGGTGTACAACGCGACTCCAGTGGGGTTGGCACCCGGGGTGCGGGACTTGTGCGGAACCGCGTCCCACTCTGTCGTGACCTGCGCGCAGTGGTCCAACAGAAGAATCCGATGGGATTGTGCGCTTACGCTTCTGAGTCATGGAACTGCGTCATCTCCAGCACTTCGTGGCGGTCGCCGAGGACCAGCACTTCACCCGGGCGGCGGAACGGCTGCTGGTGTCCCAGTCCGGCCTGTCCGCGTCCATCCGGGCGCTGGAGCGGGAGCTGCGGGCGCCGCTGTTCGTGCGCACGACCCGCCGTGTGACGCTGACCGAGGCCGGGCGGGCTCTGCTGGGCGAGGCCCAGCGCGTCCTGGCGCAGGTGCGGTCGGCGCACGAGGCGGTCGCCGCGGTGCAGGGGGTGCTGCGCGGGACCCTGTCGCTGGGCACCGAGCAGTGCATCGCCGGGGTGCCGGTGGCGGGGCTGCTGGCCGCGTTCCGGCGCCGGCATCCGGACGTGGAGATCCGGCTGCGGCAGGCGGGTTCCGGGGAGCTGGCGGAGGAGGTCGCGGCCGGGCGGCTGGACCTCGCCTTCGCCTACCGGACGCAGGCGGACACGGACCAGCTGCGTTCGGTCTCGCTGGCGGGCGAGCCGATGACCGTCCTGTGCCACCCCGGCCACCGGCTGGCGCGCGGCGGCCCGGTGCTGAGCCCGCAGGATCTCGCCGACGAGGTCTTCGTCGACTTCCACCCGGACTGGGGCCCGCGCCGCGTCACCGACGCGGCCTTCGCCGCGGCCGGCGTGCGGCGGACCGTCGCACTGGAGGTCAACGACGTCCACGGGCTGCTCGACCTGCTCGACGAGGACCTCGGCATCGCGGTCGTGCCGCGCCACTTCCGGCACAAGCGGGCCTCGCTCACCTCGCTGCCGCTGGGGGACGGCGACGGGAGGGCGTACGAGACCATCGCCCTGCTGCCGCCCGCCGAGGCCACCAGCCCCGCGGCGCGGGCGCTGATGGGGCTGCTGGAAACGGGGGGCGCGTGAGGGCGGACTGCGCGATGGTGGACCCATGCATGCCAAGGACATCCTCATCGAGGGCTACGGCCGTGTCCGGGAAGAAGTCCACGCCGCGGTCGAGGGCCTGGACCCCGACGGCCTGAACGCCCGCCCCGCCGCCGACGCCAACTCCGTCGCCTGGCTGGTCTGGCACCTCACCCGGGTGCAGGACGACCACATCGCGGACGCCTTCGGGCTGGACCAGGTGTGGCTGACCCGGGACTGGGAGAAGCGCTTCGGGCTGGACCTGCCCCGCCGCGACACCGGGTACGGCCACAGCTCGGCGAAGGTCGCCGAGGTGCGGGTCGACTCGGCCGACCTGCTGACCGGCTACTACGACGCCGTCCACGAGCAGACGCTCGGCGCCCTGCGCTCCCTGACCGCGGGGGACCTGGAGCGGGTCGTGGACGAGAACTGGGATCCGCCGGTCACGCTGGGCGTGCGGCTGGTCAGCGTCCTGTCCGACGATCTCCAGCACGCCGGACAGGCCGCCTACGTGCGCGGGCTCGTTCAGAGCGCCGCGGCGTAACCCGGCAGGACGACGTCCTCGATCAGGGCCTTGCGCTCGTCGAAGGGGATGAAGGCGCTCTTGAGGGCGTTCACCGTGACCGTGCGCAGGTCCTCGGCCGTCCAGCCGGCCTGCTCGACGAGGAGGGACATCTCGCGGGTCATCGTCGTGCCCGACACCAGGCGGTTGTCGGTGTTGAGGGTGACGCGGAAGCCGAGGTCCTTGAGCGCCGTGATCGGGTGCTCGGCGATGGAGGTGGCGGCGCCGGTCTGGAGGTTGGAGGTCGGGCACATCTCCAGGGCGATGCGGCGGTCGCGGATCCAGGCGGCGAGGCGCCCGAGCTTGCCGCCCGCGAGGTCGGGGATGTCGTCGGTGATGCGCACCCCGTGACCGATGCGCTGGGCACCGCACACCTGGAGGGCCTGGTGGATGCTGGGCAGCCCGTGTGCCTCGCCGGCGTGGATGGTGAAGGGCACGTTCTCGCGGCGCAGGTGCTCGAAGGCGTCGAGGTGGTCGGCGGGCGGGAAGCCGTCCTCGGCCCCGGCGATGTCGAAGCCGACGACGCCCGCGTCCCGGAACGCGACCGCGAGGTCGGCGGTGGCACGGGTGCGGTCGAACATCCGCATGCCGCACAGCAGGGTCCCGACGCGGACCGGTGTGCCCGCCGCCGCGGCCTTGGCCATGCCGGCGGCCAGGCCCTCCTGGACCGTCTCCACGACCTCGGCGAGGCTCAGCCCGCCGTTCGTCATCAGCTCGGGGGCGTAGCGGACCTCGCCGTAGACGACACCGTCGGCGGCGAGGTCGAGGACGTACTCCTCGGCCGTGCGCAGCAGTCCCTCGCGGTTCTGCATCACGGCGAGGGTGTGCTCGAAGGTGGCGATGTAGCGCACCAGGTCGCCCGAGTTGGCGGCCTCGTAGTACCAGGCGGCCAGCTCGTCGGGGTCGGTGGTGGGCAGGGTGTGGCCGACGGACCCGGCCAGCTCCACCACGGTCGCGGGGCGCAGGCCGCCGTCGAGGTGGTCGTGCAGCACCGCCTTGGGGAGGCGGCGGAGGGTATCGGCGTCTATGCGCGTAGATGACATGTGCGGTGATTCCTCGGCAGGGTCTGTGCGGGAAAGCGGGGCGGGTCAGACGGCAGGCTGGAGCAGGTCCCAGCGGTTGCCGTACAGGTCCTGGAAGACGGCGACCGAGCCGTAGGGCTCGTGCCGGGGTTCCTCCAGGAAGGTCACGCCGGCCGCGCTCATGCGGGCGTGGTCGCGGGCGAAGTCGTCGGTGTGCAGGAAGAAGCCGACGCGCCCGCCCGTCTGGTCACCGGTCCTGGCGCGCTGGGCCTCGCCCTTCGCCCGGGCCAGCAGCAGGGCGGCGCCCCGCGCCGGAGCGCCGGCGGCTCCGGGCTCGACGACGACCCAGCGGGAGCCGTCGGGCCGGGGCGCGTCCTCGACGAGCCGGAACCCGAGGGCCTCGGTGTAGAAGCGGATCGCCTCGTCGTAGTCGTCGACGACGAGGGTGACCAGGGCGATGCGTGTCATCGGGACCTTCCGGGACGGGTGATCGACGGGAGAGGTTATACGTAAAACCCGCCGCGGCGCCAGTCTCCGGTCCTACGTCCCGGGCCCGAGGTGCGAGCACGGCCCCGTCCACTACCGTCACGGCCATGAAGATCACCGCACCGCCGCGCGAGCCCGGTCGCCGCAAGCAGGACGTGCTGGACCGCCTGGAACGGGAGGAGGACGTCTGGGTGGCCACGGCGGACGCCGCCGGGCTGCCGTGCATGGTTCCCCTGTGGTTCGCCTGGGACGGGGAGTCGGTCTGGCTGTGCACGCGGCTCACCAACCCGACCGGCCGCAACCTGCGGGACGGCGGCCGGGCCCGGCTGGCGTTCGGGCACACCCGGGACGTCGTGCTGGTCGACGGCGAGGCGGAGACGTTCGGTCTGCGGGAGGCTCCGGCCGCGGCGGCCGAGGCGTTCCTCGCGAAGACCGGCTGGGACCCGCGCGAGGACGGCGCCTCGTACGCCTGGTTCCGGGTGCGCCCGCTCGCGGTGCAGGCGTGGCACGGGCAGCGCGAACTGAAGCAGCGGCACATCATGCGGGACGGCGCCTGGACCGTCTAGGCGTGCCGTCCGGATCGGGACGGCTCCGGGCGACGGCGCCCGGCAGCCGCGCGCACCGGACCCCGCGGCCCCGGCAGGACCCGGACGACGCCCCCTGGCGCGTCAGCCCTTCCGGGCGCCGTCGAGTCGCGCCAGGTCCTCGTCGGTCAGGCGCAGGGCGCCCGCGGCCACGTTCTCGGCGAGGTGGCCGGGGTCACCGGTGCCGGGAATGGCGAGGACGTTCGGCCCCTGGTGCAGCGTCCAGGCGATCCTGACCTGCGCGGGACTCGCGCCGTGGGCACGGGCGACGGCACGGACCTCGTCCTCGTGCGCGGCGCCGGCGCCATGCGGCCCGGCCTCGCCGGCGATGGCGTAGAAGGGCACGAAGGCGATGCCCTGGTCCCGGCACAGGGCGAGGAGTTCGTCGGTGGCGGGATCGTGGAAGCCGAGGCCGTAGCGGTTCTGGACGCAGACCACGGGCGCGATGGCCCGGGCCTCGGCGAGGTGGCGGGGCTCGACGTCGGAGAGGCCGAGGTGGCGGATCAGGCCCGCCTCGCGCAGCTCGGCGAGGGCGCCGAAGTGTTCGGCGATCGAGTCCTGCCGCATGCGGCGCAGGTTGACGACGTCGAGGTGGTCCCGGCCGAGCTGGCGCAGGTTCTCCTCGACGTGGGCGCGCAGGTCCTCGGGACGGGCGGAGGTGCCCCACCGGCCCGACCAGTCGCGGTACGGCCCGACCTTGGTGACGATCACGAGGTCGTCGGGGTACGGCGCCAGCGCGCTGTTGATCAGTTCGTTGGCGGAGCGCAGGGAGGAGAAGTAGAAGGCGGCGGTGTCGATGTGGTTGACGCCGAGTTCGACGGCCCGGCGCAGTACGGCGAGGGAGCGCTCACGGTCGCTCGGCGTGCCGAGGTGGAAGGCGGCGCTGCCCGTCAGCCGCATCGCGCCGAGACCGACGCGGTTGACGGGCAGGTCGCCGAGGTTCCAGGTGCCCGCGGACTCCGCGGTGATCGTTTCCGAGGTCATCGGCGGAGTCTCGCACAGGACCGGCCCGGGCTCAGCAGTACAGGTTGCCGCCCGGCGGGACGCCGAGGATCTGACTGAACCGCTGGTAGGTGGAGACCCGGCTCTGGACCTGCGCGGGATTCCTGCCGTCGCACTCCAGGGAGCCGTTGATGGAGCGGATCGTCTGGCCGAACCCGGCGCCGTTGACCATGGCGTTGTGCGGGGTCATGGTGCCCGGACCGGTCTGGGTGTTCCAGTACCACAGGCCGGTCTTCCAGGCGACGGCCGCGTCGTTCTGCACCAGCCAGGGGTTGTTCAGCAGGTCGATGCCGAGCGCGTCGCCCGCGGCCTTGTAGTTGAAGTTCCAGCTGAGCTGGATCGGCCCGCGCCCGTAGTAGGCGGCCTGGCCGGCGGGGCAGCCGTAGGGCCGGCTCCAGTCGCAGTAGTGCGGGTAGTTGGCGGTGTTCTGTTCGACGACGTGCACCAGGCCGCCGGTCTCGTGGCTGACGTTGGCGAGGAAGGCGGCGGCCTCCTGCTTCTTCGTCGTGTCGCTGCCGGTGCCCGCGAAGCCCGGGTAGGCGGCGAGCGCGGCGGTGAGGCCGCTGTAGGTGTAGAAGGAACTCCGCCCCGGGAACATCTGGTTGAACTGGGCCTCGCTGACCACGAAGGTGCCGGCCGGCGTCTGCGAGCCGCCGTCGCAGGCGTACGGCTCCCAGTACCAGGTGCTGATGACCGGGTCGTACCCCGGGTTGGCGTGCTCGGCGACGTAGGCCTTGCCGTCGGTGTAGCGGACGATGTCGCCGGTGTTGTAGGACTTGCCGGCCGTCCAGTTCGGGTAGCTCGAACAGGCGGCGGCCGACGCCTCGGTGGCCGGCAGGAAGGCGGGTACGGCGCCCGCGAGGGCGAGTGCGGTCACGACGGCGGAGATACGGCGTCTCGGCACAGGTCTGCCTCCTTTGCGGAGCACGGCCGCTCCCCGCGACAAGGGCAGGGGGGAGCCGGGCCTTGTCCGCGCGTGCCGGTCGGGCCGGCCGGGCGTGGGGGCGGCCGTGGTGGGGGGTGTGGAGGCATACTCAACCGCCTTGGTCTGTACCAGTCAAGGGTCCAGACCACTTCGACCCGGCCTGATCCCGGCCGGGTCGAGGCGGAGCGGCTGTCCGGTCAGCCGACCGGCTTGTCGAGGACCGCCTTGCGGTGGCTGAACGTCTCGATGGAGTACCGGCCGTGGTAGTTGCCCATGCCGCTCTCCCCCACGCCGCCGAACGGCAGGTCGGAGACGGTGAGATGGGCGAGCGGCAGTCCCTGGCCGAGCGCGCCGGAGGACGTCTCGGCGGCGAACCGCTCCCGGGTCCGCGCGGACCGGCTGAAGACGTAGAGGGCGAGCGGCTTGTCGCGGTCGTTGACGAAGTCGATGGCCTCGTCGAGCCCGGGGACGGTGACGATCGGCAGGATCGGGCCGAAGATCTCCTCGTCCATCACGGGCGCTCCGGGCTCGACGTCGGCCAGCACGGTCGGCGCGATGTACCTCGCCGCGCGGTCGCTGCCGCCGCCCACGACCGGGCGGCCCGAGTCCAGCAGTCCCGTGAGCCTGTCGAAGTGCCGCTCGTTGACGATCCGGCCGTAGTCGGGCGAGTCCGCCGGGTCGTCGCCGTACAGGGCCTCCACCGCGCGGGCCAGGGCGGGCTCCAGGGCCGCGGCGGTCTCCGGGTCGGTCAGCACGTAGTCGGGGGCCACGCAGGTCTGCCCGGCGTTCAGGAACTTGCCGGCCGCCAGCCGGGCGGCGACCACGTCGAGGTCCGTGCCGCGGTCGACGAACGCCGGGGACTTGCCGCCGAGTTCGAGGGTGACCGGGGTGAGGTGCTCGGCGGCGGCGCGCATGACGATGCGGCCGACGGTGCCGTTGCCGGTGTAGAAGACGTGGTCGAAGCGCTCGGCGAGCAGGGCCGTGGTCTCGGGCACCCCGCCCTCGACGACGGCGACGGCCTCGGGGTCGAGGTAGGCCAGCAGCAGCCGGGCCAGCGCGGCGGAGGTGGCGGGGGCCAGCTCGCTCGGTTTGGCGACCACCGCGTTGCCCGCGGCCAGGGCGCCCGCCACCGGGGTGAGCAGCAGTTGGGCGGGGTAGTTCCAGGGCGCGATGACGAGGACGACGCCCAGGGGGTCGTACTGGGTCCAGGCGGTCGCGTCGGCGCCGAGGTGGGCCGGGACGGGTGCGGGCTCGGGGCGCAGCCAGCCGGCGAGGTGCTCGAGGGTGTGGTCGATCTCGCGCACGGTGAAGCCGATCTCGGTGCGCTGCGCCTCGGCGGCGCTCTTGCCCAGGTCGGCGTGGAGCGCGGCCTCCAGGTCCGGACCGTTCTCCGTGAGCAGCGCGCGCAGCCGGCCCAGCTGCGCGGTGCGCCACTCGACGGGCTTGGTGCGGCCGGTGCGGAAGGTGGCGCGCAGCCGGGCCAGGATGTCGGCCGGCCGCTCGGGGGCGGGGTGGTTCACGGTGCCTCGCTGGTGTGTGACACGGGGACGGCGACCGGTGACGGTCGCCGACTAGATGTATTCACCAACATTTCAGGTGGCGAAATACATTCCCGCCCCGGGGCCCCGTTCCGCGCACCCCGTCACCCACCGTCACTCACGCGCGGTTCTCACGCACCGGCCCGCACCCCGTCCTCGTCGCGGGCCGGCACCACGACCAGGAAGGCGTCCGTCTTCAGGTCCATCACGACGGTGGCGGGCTCACCCTCGGCCCTGCGCCGCGCCGCGAACTCCTCCGCCGGCCACGACCCGCGCGGAGACCCCGCCGGAAACCGCTCCAACACCTTCGCACCCATGATGGTCGCCACCTCCACCGTTCCCTCGTATCGGTCGATCGCTCGCGTACTCCTGCGGATGCCCGCGATCCGGGGAGACATGTGGGAGACGCGCACGGGCCACCCGCCCCTACACATAAGGGACAAATAAGAGCAGAATGGGTGATATAGGACGCTACCGCACCCCATCCGACGCGGTCGGCCCGGCAAGTCGAAGGAGACGACTCATGGCCAACGTCTCGCACACCAGAGGTGACCTCAGCGGCCACCCCGACGCACCGGAGATGCAGGCGCGCTACGCCCGCGTGCTCGACGGTCGCGACGTGGCACTCGTGGACGGGCCGGTGTTCCTGCTCGGCCTGTACTGTGCCGTGTCCCCGTGGATACTCCACTTCACCACGAGCCAGCCCGCGCTCGTCGCCCACAACCTGATCATCGGAATCGCGATCGGCCTGCTCGCCCTCGGGTTCACCCGGGCCCCCGAGCGCATGTACGGCCTCAGCGGGGCCATGTGCGCCATGGGCGTGTGGATGATCATATCGCCGTGGATCGTCGGCAGGAACCCGGACGCCGGCGTCATCTGGAACAACGTCATCATCGGAGCCCTGACGCTGGCCCTGGGCACGGTCTGCGCCGCCACGGCGGCGAGGAGCGCCCACCGGCGGTAGATCCACGAGGCCCGGCACGGAAGGACGGGCCGGACAGCTCGACGCGGCGCGCCGGATGCGGCGCGCCGCGCCCGTGCGTCCTCACCGGCTCGCGCGCCTGCCGCACCGGGCCCGCGTGGCGTCCGCCCCGTCCGCGGACGCGCCGGGGGCGCCCGGCCGGGAACGGTCGCGCAGGACGTAGGGTGCCCGTCGAGGATCACATCGCGAGGAGGGCCGTGGGCCATGGTCGTGAAGGACGCCGAGCTGCGACACCTGCGCCGCTGCGTGGAACTGGCCGCCGAGGCGCTGGAGGCCGGGGACGAACCGTTCGGGTCGGTCCTGGTGGGACCGGACGGGACGGTGCTGGCCGAGGACCACAACCGGGTGGCGTCCGGGGACCGCACCCGGCACCCCGAGTTCGAGCTCGCGCGCTGGTCCGCCGCCCGCCTCTCCCCCGAGGAGCGGGCCGCGGCGACGGTGTACACGTCCGGCGAGCACTGTCCGATGTGTGCCGCCGCGCACGCCTGGGTGGGCCTCGGGCGCATCGTGTACGTCGCCTCGTCGGAGCAGCTCGGCGCCTGGCTGGCCGAATGGGGCGTGCCCGCCTCACCGGTGCGGGCACTGCCGGTCGGCGAGGTGGCGCCCGGCGTGACGGTCGAGGGCCCCGTGCCGGAGCTGACGGACGAGGTGCGGGCGCTGCACCGCCGGTTCCACGGGGGACGTGCCTGACGCCGCACGAGGCCCCCGACGCGACCGGACGCCGGGGGTGTCACGGGCCGGGAGGCCGCAGGAAGGGCGCGGCCCACGGGCCCGTGCCCGCCGCCTCACCCCGGCGGGTCGGGCGCCGCGGCCCGTCCCGCCGACGGGAGGCCGGGACGGGCGTCCGCCCCGGTCAGCTCCCGGCCCCCGGACGGAAACGCCGGTAGAGGACCGCTCCGCCCAGGACGAGCGCGGCACCCCCCGCGAGGACGGGCAGGGCCGCGTCCGTGCCCGTGTGGGCGAGGGACGCCACGGCCCGCGGCGGTTCCGTGTGCGGGGACGGCCGGGGCTGCGCGCGCTCCTCGGTGGGGGCGGGCGCCGGCTTCGCCGGACGACTCGGTTCCTCGGGACGCTCTCCGGAGGTGTTCGTCGACTCGTTGCCGACGGCCGGGTTGCCGATGCCGACCACGTTCACGCTGTTGCCGCTGACGTTCACCGGGGCGTGGACCGGCAACTGCACCCCGTTGCCGGAGAGCACGCCCGGGGAACCCGCGGTCTCCCCCTCGGCGACGGCGCCGCCACCGGACGTGCCGGGCGAGGCGTCCGTCCCGGCGTGCGCCCCGCCGCCCGCGCCGGTGTTGGCGCAGCTGTTGCCCACGGCCGGGTTCAGGAGCCCGACCACGTTCACCGTGTTCCCGCACACGTTCACCGGGACGTCCACGGGGATCTGCACGGTGTTGCCGGAGATCACTCCGGGCGAACCGCTCGCGGAGCCGTCCGCGACGGCACCGTCGGACGCGAACGCCGCGTACGCCGGCATCGTCACGGCCAGCGCGCCGGAGGCGGCGACAGCGAACACACCGTTTCGGGTAACCCTTCGCATGAGGTTCCCTGCCTTCCAGACATTGTCGCGGGCGCTCGCCCGCACCGGTTAAAACGCGGGCGCACCATCCGAGTTATGGCTTATCGGCCTTTCACTCCATCGAGTGGGCGGTTTGTCGAACGAGCGGCACGGCGTCCGCACGCCCGCCCAGGACCCCGCGCGCCCGGCGAAAGCGCCCGGAGGCGCGGGCCGCGGGGCCCGTTTATGGTGATCGAGGGTGCCGACGGCGGGTCCTCGACGGGGCGCCCGGGAGGCATCGATGCTGGCCAAGCTGTCGACTCGGTCCTCGGTCCGGCGTTGCGCGGTCACCGGGGCGCTCGGGCTGGCCCTGCTGGGCGCGGGGCTGCCCGCCGCGGCCATGGACGGCACCGGACCCGGCCTGTCCCGTTTCTACGACCAGAAGATCAGATGGTCGGCGTGCGAGGGCCTGGAGGTGCCGGAGGACCTGCAGTGCGGGAAGGTCACCGTTCCCCTCGACTACGGCCGTCCCGGGGGCAGAACCCTCGACCTGGCCCTCGCCCGGTACCGGGCGACCGGTCACTCACGGGGCTCGGTGCTGCTGAACTTCGGCGGGCCCGGCGATTCGGGCGTCGGCGAACTGTCCGCCGGGGGCAAGGACTTCATGCACCTGACCAACGGCTACGACGTGGTGACGTTCGACCCCCGCGGCGTCGGCCGGTCCTCCCCGGTCACCTGCGGCCCCGCCATCGGCGAGATCGTCGAGGCGACGGACGGGGACGAGGAGATCGGCGACCCGCGGTCCGTGCTCCGGCTGCTGCGCGACGCGGCCGCCGCGTGCGCGAAGCACTCGGGGCCCGTGCTGCCCCACATAGGAACGGTGAACGCCGCCCGGGACATGGACGTGATGCGCGCGGCGCTCGGCGACGACCGGCTCAACTACCTCGGCTTCTCCTACGGCACCCGGCTGGGCTCGGTCTACGCCGCGCAGTTCCCCGACAAGGTGGGCCGGATGGTCCTGGACGGCGTGGACACGCTGACGGAACCGCTGGCCGAACAGGGGCTGGCCGGCGCGCGGGGGCAGCAGACCGCGCTGGAGAACTTCCTCGACTGGTGCGTCGAGGACATCGCCTGCCCGTTCGGACAGGACGCCCGGGAAGCCCGCCGCCAGGTCGTCCGGCTGGTGGGCTCGCTCAACGCGGACCCGGTGCCGACGGCCTTCGGCGGGTCCTTCTCCGGCGAGGACATGGTGGGCGCCGTCGGGCAGGCGCTCTACAGCCGGAAGCTGTGGCCCTCGCTGGAGCGCGCCCTCGCGCAGCTGCTGGAGGACGGCGACACCCGCGGTCTGGAGGGCTTCGTGTCCGGCGGCGTCGCCTTCCCCGTCCGCGGGGAGAGCCGTGCGGACGGCGGCGGCCTCACCGACGAGGAGGACGTCCCCGTGGACAACCTGCCGGCCGCCCTGATGGCCATCAACTGCGCGGACGACCCCGACCGCCCCACCGCCGGGCAGGTCGCCCGCTCCCTGGGACGGCTGCGCGAGCGGTACGAGGAGGCCTCGCCGGTCTTCGGGCGCTACCGGCTCACCCAGGTGCTGATGTGCTACGGCCGTCCGAAGGGCACCGACTACATACGCGACGACGTGAAGGACGTCGACACCGCGAGGATGCTGCTGGTCGGCACCCGCGGCGACCCGGCGACCCCGTACCGCTGGACCGTGGAGACGGCCGAGCGGCTCGGCCCCTCGGCGGTGGTGCTGGACAACAAGGGCGAGGGCCACACCGGTTACGCGTCCTCCGACTGCGTCCACCGCAAGATCGACGACTTCCTGCTGTACGGCTCCCTGCCGCCCGACGGCAGCTCCTGCGGCCCCGAGGACGAGGAGGGCTGAGCCGCCGCCGCGGAGCGCGGAGGAGGACCCCGTCGGCGTACACGGATTGCCCCGAATGCCTGATACGTCCAACGGCTCTATGGTGCTGACATGGAGCACGATCTGAGTCCCGCCGCCCTCGCCGAGCTGCGCCGGCCCCGCCCGTACCCGGCGGTGTCCGTGCTGACACCGACGCACCGCCGCGAACCGGACAACGCCCAGGACCCGGTCCGGCTGCGCAACGCGGTCGCCGAGGCCAAGAAACGGCTGGAGGACGATCCGGCCGTCACCCGGGAGCGGCGCCTCGACGTCGCACGGGAACTGGACCGGGCCCTCGCCGAAGTCGATCTCACGCACGCCGAGGACGGCCTGGCGATCTTCGCCGCCCCCGGCGAGCACCAGGTGTGGACGCTGGCCCGTTCCGTGCCCGAGCGCGTCGTGCTCTCGGACACCTTCCTGACCCGCAGCCTCGTCGCCGCGCAGGCCGCCGAGCGGCCGTTCTGGGTGCTGTCGGTCGCCACGGACCGCGTCACGCTGTGGAACGGCGGCGGGGACCGGGTCGCCGAGGAGCGCGCCGGCGGCTTCCCGATGGACCGGCCGCCGGAGGACTTCGACCCCGAGCGCCAGGAGCGGATCGGCGACGCGCCGAGCTCCTTCCGCGACGAGGGCACCCGCCGGTTCCTGCGCGAGGCCGACGCCGCGATGGGCAAGGTGCTGCGCGCCCATCCCCGGCCGCTGTACGTCACCGGTCCCGAGGCCGCGCTGTCGCTGTTCGAGGAGGCCGGGGCGATCGCGGCGGACGCGGTGCTCGTCCCGCACGGCGGCCTCGCCCACGGCACCGCCGAGGCCGTACGGCAGGCGGTGCGGCCGGTGCTCGACGACGAGGCGCACGGCATCGTCGAGGCCGTGGCCAGGGAGCTGGAGGCGGCCCGCGGGCGCAAGGACTTCGCGGCGGGCGTCGACGAGCTGTGGGAGAGCGCGCACACCGGGCGGGTCCGGCTGCTCGCCGTCGAGGAGAACTTCCGGGTGACGATGCGGGACGACGGCGGCCACCTGATGCCCGCGGACAGCGGCGATCTCGACGCCCGCGAGGACATCGTGGACGAGATCGTCGAACAGTGCCTGGAGACGGGCGCCGACGTCCGGTTCGTGCCGGACGGTGCGCTGGACGACGTGGACGGCATCGCGGGGGTGCTGCGGTACTGACGCCGTCGCCGTGCCCCGTGGGGCCTTGACGACCGTGAAACCCTGTCCGCCGTACACGTACCCCTCCCCGCGGGTGCGCGGCGGACAGGGAAGGGACGGGCCGAGCGTGAGCGGTCTTCTGGGTGTGGCGGTCCTGGGCGCGGGTCACATGGGCGCCGATCACATACGACGCCTCGACAGAGTGGTGAGCGGCGCCAGGGTCGCCGCCGTCGCGGACCCCGACGCCGCACGGGCGCGGGAGGCCGTGGCCGGGATCGACGGGGTGGTCGTGCACACGGACGCCGAGGCCGCGCTCGACGCGCCCGGTGTCGAGGCCGTCCTGATCGCCTCGCCGGGCGAGGCGCACGAGGAGGCGCTGCTGGCCGCCTTCGCCCGCGGCCTGCCGGTGCTGTGCGAGAAGCCGATGGTGCCGGACCCGGCGGGCGCGCTGCGCGTGGTGGAGGCGGAGGCGCGGCTCGGCCGCAGGCTGGCGCAGATCGGCTTCATGCGGCGGTACGACGCCGGGTACCGCCGCCTGAAGTCCCTGCTGGACGGCGGGCGGCTGGGCCGGCCGCTGATGCTGCACTGCGTGCACCGCAACGTGTCCTCCCCGCCGCACTTCACCTCCGCGATGCTGGTCAACAGCTCCGTCTCGCACGAGATCGACGCCGCCCGCTGGCTGCTGGGCGAGGAGCTGACCGCGGTGACCGTCCTGCGGCCCCGGCCGTCCTCGGGCGCGCCCGAGGGGCTGCTCGATCCGCAGTTCGTGCTCTTCGAGACCGAGCGGGGCGCGCTGGTGGACGTGGAGGTCTTCGTCAACTGCGGTTTCGGCTACGAGGTCCGTTGCGAGGCCGTCTGCGAGGCGGGCAGTGCCCGGATCGGGGAGGCGCGCACCATGGTGGTGACGGCGGCGGGCGGCGCCCGGGAGGAGGTGCCGCAGGACTACCTCGTGCGGTTCGCCGACGCCTACGACCGCGAGGTGCAGGAGTGGGTGGACGCCACCCGGCGGGGGCGGGTCACCGGTGCGAGCGCCTGGGACGGGTACGCCGCCTCCGTGGTCGCCGAAGCCGGCGTCCGGGCCCTGGGGACGGGGATGCGCACCGTGGTCGAGGCGGCACCCCGCCCGGCGCTGCACGCCCCGGACTGGAACAGGGGTCCGACGAACGTCTGAGCGACGACGCACCCGGGGGCCGAGGGCCTCAAATGACTTAGGAACACTACGACTTGGACGGCCACGGACGTACGCCGTCCATGCGCGGAGACCGCCCCGGGAAGACCCTGGCATATGCCAGGAGCACCACCGTATCGTGTGTTGCCGAATCCCTTACGGGCCGTCGCGGGCTGTGCGACAGTCGTAGCGGCCCTTCCGCCACCCCCCGGATCCGCCTCGGTCGTACCGTCTGCACATCGGAGTGCGTCATGTCGTCCCATCTCTCCGCGGACCGCCCGGTCGCCCAGCCGCCGGGCGGCGGCTCGGTCGAGGCACTGCTCTCGCAGACGCGGCGGCTGCGGGGCGACGTGGACGCCGTACGACGGGGCACCGGGCACGACGCGGCGGACCCGCGGGGACGCTGGCAGCGTGCCCTGTGCGACCTGGCGCTCCACCAGCTCACCGATCTGGACGAGCACTTGGCGCAGTTGCGGGACGGCCCGGCCCCCGCGCCGCGGTCCGGATCGCTGCTCAGCCGGGTCGGCAGCGCCGAATGGAACCTGCTGACCGACGAGGCCGACTGGTCCGGTGAGCTCTTCCGGATCCTCGGCCTCGACCCGGCCGCCGGTCCGCTCAGCCTCGACGAGCTGCCGTCCCTGGTGCTCGCCGAGGACCGGTCGAAGCTCACCGCGATGGTCACGGACTGTCTCGTCGACGCCCGGTCCATCGACGGGGAGTTCCGCGTCGTGCGCCCCGACGGCACCGTGAGGACCGTGCACATGATGGGCGAGCCCGTGCTCGACGCCGACGGCAGCACCGCCTCGATGTGGGCGGTGCTGCGGGACGTCAGCGAACTGCGCCGCAGCCAGCGGGTGGTGAGCGAGACCCGTGACTCGCTCCACCGCCACCCGCGGGACGCGGACATCGGGCAACGGGCCGTGGCGGAACCGCAGGAGGCCGTGCCACCGCCCTGGCGCGCCCTCCTGCGGTTCCCGGACCAGGGGCGGCCCGGCCTGGACCTGGCCGCCGGACACCTGTCGTCGACCGCCGACGCACCCGGGTGCGTCTGGTACGACGCGTGCCCGCTCGCCGACGACGACGAGACGCTGCTCGGCGTCGGCGGCCTCGCGGCCCCGGACACCGGCGTGACGCCGGCTCCGGCGATGGTGATCAGTGCCCTGCGCGGCCTGGCGACGGGAGGCGCGCGTCCCCCGCAACTGCCGGAGCGACTCGCCCGCCTGCTGGGAACCACCGCCCTGCCGTCCGTGCGCGACGCCGTGTACTGCGGTTACCGGCCCCGCACCCGAGCCCTGACGTGGGCACGCGCCGGAGCCCCCGCCCCGCTGCTGTTCCGCGACGGAACGGGGCGCGAGCTGGACGAGGGGACCGCGGCGACGCTCGAGGCGGGCGACCTGCTGCTCCTGCGCACCGGCGGACCCGCGCCTGCAACCGTGCACCGCCTCCTCGCCCTGGCACCCCGTCTCACCGGGGCGCGCACGGCGCGGGACGGCGTGCGGATCGTGACGGAGGCGCTCGGCGGATGCGGCGCGTCCGGCCACCGGGACGGCGCCTGTGTGCTGGTCGCCCGGGTGACGTCGTAGGAAAGACGCCGTCCGCTACGCCGGAGCGGTGTTCCCGCCCCTCCCCCCGCCCTTGGACGGCTTTCCCCTCGGCAGCGCGAGTTCGATCTCCTCCCGCAGTTCCTGGATCCTCGGACAGCCGGCGTACTCGGCGGTGAGCCGGTACATCTGACGCAGCCGGTCCCAGGTGCGCTGGGAGGAGTTGGACCCCATCGACACCAGGGCGAGACGCGCGTAACGGTCCGCCTGTTCGGGGTCGTCGGCGATGAAGCAGGCCGAGGCCATCGACAGGTAGTCGAAGATCTTCGAGCGCTGCCGGCCGTCGACCCGCAGGGACAGGGCCTTCTCGGCGTAGTGCTGGGCGTGCGCGGCCGCGCCCGGCTCGAACTCGGCGAGCGTGCGGTAGGCCAGGGCCTGCATGCCGTACAGGTCCTCCTCCTTGAACGTCTGCATCCAGTCGGGCGGCGGTACGTCGGCCTTGTCGGAGACGAAGAGGTCCTCGGCCCGTCCCAGGGTGCGCCGCATCGCCTGGCCCTTGCCCATGGACGCCTGCGCCCAGGCCTCGATGGTGTACAGCATGGCCTTGGTGCGCGGCAGCACCTGCTCACCGGAGCCGGACCGGGCCAGCTTCATCAGGTCCAGCGCCTCGTCGGGCCGGCCCAGGTGCACCATCTGGCGGGCCGCCCGGGAGAGCGCCTCCCCCGCCCGGGGGCGGTCGCCGCCCTCGCGTGCGGCATGGGCGGCGATGACGAAGTACTTCTGGGCCGTGGGCTCCAGACCGACGTCGTGCGACATCCAGCCCGCGAGGACCGCCAGGTTGGCGGCGACGCCCCACAGGCGCCGCTGGAGATGGGGTGGGTGGTGGTAGGCGAGCATACCGCCCACCTCGTTGAGCTGACCCACCACGGCCTTGCGCTGGAGTCCGCCGCCGCGGGCGGCGTCCCAGGCGCGGAACACCTCGACCGAACGCTCCAGTTCCTCGACCTCCTCCGACCCGACGGGGGCGGCCTCGTAACGGTCGTACCCGGCGGGGTCGGCGTGCAGGGGATCGGTGACGTGGGGTGCGTCGGCAGCCAGGACAGGGTCGGTGTGCAGCCAGTCGTGCATGGCGCTGCTGAGTGCGGATCCCGCGGCGAGCGCGGCGCCCGCGCCCACCAAGCCGCGTCGGTTGAGCATGAGGTCCATTCCCGTGAATTCGGTGAGGACCGCCGCGGTCCGCTCGGGCGCCCACGGCACTCCGTCGGGATGCTCCTCGCCCCCGCCGGTCCGCCGTTTCCCCGCACGCCCGTGCCGGACCAGACCGAGGTCCTCGATGGTCACGACACGGCCGAGACGCTCGGTGAACAAAGCCGCCAGCACCCGCGGCACCGGATCGCGCGGGATCTCTCCCATGTCGATCCACCGCCGCACCCGCGAGGTGTCAGTCGCCAGCTGGGGGTGGCCCATGGCCGCCGCCTGCCGGTTGACCAGCCTCGCGAGCTCGCCCTTGGACCAGCCGGCCAGGCCGAACAGATCCGACAGACGGGTGTTGGGTTCTCCGCTCACGTCAAGCCCCCAGGTTCTCGGCTGAGTTGACAGTAGCCCGGTGCGGGTTGCCGGGCGACTATTCGCCACCGTTCGCCAGGGTGCGCCAGATGGTGTGCCACGGGCGGCCGGGTGTCAGGTAGGAATGCGCCACCTCGACCCGGTCGCCGCGGGGGTACTCCCCAGGGTGGCCCCCGGCGGCCGGGCGGGCGGCGCGAAGGCTTCTCGGAGGGCGCACCCGTTCCGGCGGGCACCGCCTCCAGGCAGGCACAGCAGGCACACGAAGGGATCTGTCTCGCCCATGTACGCAGCATCGTCCTCCGTGTCCGCCCCGCAGCGATCGCTCCACCCCCGCCCTGCGGCGGGCGGCGGCCCCTACCTCGCCCCCGCGCGTCCGGCGGCCCCGGTGCTCGGGGCGGGCAGGGTGCGGCGCGGCGCGGGAACCGGCACGCAACCGCTCAGCGGCAGAATCGACCTGTCCGGCGCCCAGGGTGCCCAGCTGCGCACGGCGATCGCCTCCGTGCACCGGATCTGCCCGGAGTTCGCCCCGGTGCAGGTGCTGCGCCGCAGCGGGCGGTCCGTCCTCCTGGTCGGTACGACCGGACGCAGCACGGCTGTCGCCAAGTGTTTACTGGACCACTCCCCCGCGTGGGCCGAACGGGTTCGGCACGAAATAGCGGCATACCGCTCGTTCGTCCGGCACCGCCCGCCGGTGCGGGTGCCGAGGCTGATCGCGGCGGACCCGGACAACGGCACACTGGTGATCGAGCGGATGCCGGGGCGGCCCGCGGCACTGCAGCGGCACCCACTGGAGACGCCGCCGCGGGCGGACATCAGGGCGGTGCTCGGCGCGGTCTGCCGGCTCAACGCCTGGCGGCCGCCGGTCGGGACCTTCGACGCCCCGCTGGACTACGCGGCGCGGATCTCCCGGTACCACGAGCTCGGACTGCTCACCGACCGGGACCTGGGCGACCTGCAGAAGCTGCTGCACGGCATCGCCCACGCGGCCGGGCGTCAGGGCATGGGCCAGTTCTGCCACGGCGACGCGCTGCTCTCCAACATCCTGATGTCACCGGCCGGTCCGGTGCTGGTGGACTGGGAGCATGCGGGCTGGTACCTGCCGGGCTACGACCTGGCGACCCTGTGGTCGGTGCTCGGTGACGCCCCGGTGGCCCGCCGCCAGATCAGTCAGATCGCCCAGTCACAGGGTCCCGCGGCGCGCGACGCCTTCCTGGTGAACCTGATGCTCGTGCTGACCCGGGAGATCCGCACGTACGAGACGGCCGTGCAGCGGTCGATGCGGGAGACGGCCCCGGTGGCCCCGGCGGGTGCCGTGCCCTCCGGGGAGGAGCAGCGGCTGCTGCTGCGGCGGCTGCACGACGACTGTCAGCTGGCCCGGCGGGCCGTGCGCGCGGCGGTCGGCACGCGCTGACGGACCCGGAGAATCCGCGGTGCGCCCTCCGGGGGGCGCGCCGCGGATTTCCTGTGTCCGCGGCGCACGGGGAGGGCCATTGGTGTACTCCACTGACGCTCCGCAGGCCCGTGAGCCGCCGCCACGAAACTCGCCGAAGCCCTGCTGACGTGGGAAATCGCCGCAGTGTCGGCATGATTGACGGATCGTCGGACCGCCGGGTACCACTGACCCCACGCCCGGCCCCGCACACCCCGCTACGCCCGACCGTCACAGGAGGCCGCTTTGCGAGGATCCGCCACCGTTCCCGAGCCCGCCCCCGGCGGCAGACGCGTCCGTACGACGGCAGGTGCCCTGGCCGCGGCGGCGCTGCTGCTGCCGCTGCTCGGTGCGGCCCCGTCCGTCGCCGGGCCGGCCGCACCGCCCGCCCCGGACCGCCTCCAGCGGGCGTTCGCCGCCGCGGCGGCCGAGTACCACGTGCCGCAGTCCGTCCTGCTCGGCGTCTCCTACCTCCAGTCCCGCTGGGACGCGCACGGCGGCGCCCCGAGCGTGACCGGCGGCTACGGCCCCATGCACCTCACCGACGCCCGCACCGCACTGGCCGGGGCCTCGCACCACGGCGGGGGTGCCGAGGATCCGCGCGGCGACGACGCCCGCACCCCGCTGCGCACGCGGGAGGCGGCTCCCCCCGCGGCCGCCGGGCTGCCGGCCCGGCTGACCACGCTGCGGAGGGCGGCCGAGCTGACCGGGCTGAGCCCGGACGCGCTGCGCACCGACCCGGCCGCGAACGTGTCGGGGGGCGCCGCGCTGCTGGCCGCCGCACAGCGTGAACTGGGCGAGCCGCTCAGCGAGGACCCCGCGGACTGGTACGGGGCGGTGGCCCGCTTCTCGGGCGCCGACGACTCCGCCACGGCGGCGGCGTACGCCGACGACGTGTACGGGGTGATCCGCGCCGGTGAGCGGCGGACCACGGACGCCGGGCAGCGGATCACGCTGGCCGCCCGCCCCGGCGTGGCTCCCGACACCGCGCAGTTGGCGCGCACCGGTCTGCGCGCCGCCGCCTCGGCCGGCACCGAGTGCCCGGCGTCGGTCTCCTGCGAGTGGATCCCGGCACCGTACGAGGAGTTCGGGGACGGCGACTACGGCAACCACGACCTGGGGGACCGTCCCGCCTCCCAGCGCATCCGGTACATCGTCGTGCACGACACGGAGGGCACCTGGAACGGCGTCCTGAACATGGTGCAGGACCCGACCTACGTCTCCTGGAACTACACGCTGCGCTCCACCGACGGCCACATCGCGCAGCACGTGAAGGCCGAGGACGTCGCCTGGCACGCGGGCAACTGGTACGTCAACGCGAATTCCGTCGGCCTGGAGCACGAGGGCTTCCTCGCGGACCCGGACGCCTGGTACACGGAGGCGATGTACCGGTCGTCGGCGCGGCTGGTGAAGTACCTTGCCGCGAAGTACGACATCCCGCTGGACCGGCAGCACGTCCTGGGCCACGACAACGTGCCCGGCCCGACCGCCTCGACCGTCCCCGGGATGCACACCGACCCGGGACCGTACTGGGACTGGCGGCACTACTTCCAGCTGCTGGGCCGCCCGATCGAGCCGACCGCCGGCAAGAAGGCGCAGCTGGTGACGATCCGCCCCGACTACGACACGAACCGCCCGGAGTACACCGGCTGCGCCGCCGCGGGCACGCCCTGTCCGGCGCACGGTTCCAGCGAGGTGCGGCTGTACACCGACCACGACGTGAACGCGCCCCTGGTCAAGGACGTGGGTCTCGGCACCACCCCGACGACCGGGGTGAACGACCTGTCCTCGCGGGTCTCCACGGGCCAGCAGTTCGCGGTGGCCGACCGGTGGGGCGACTGGACGGCCATCTGGTACCTGGGCCAGAAGGCCTGGTTCCAGGATCCTCAGAAGGCCCCGGCCGCGGTGCCCGCCTCGGGCCGGCTGGTCACCCCGCGCGCCGGTCTGGAGAGCGTCCCGGTGTACGGGCGCGCGTACCCGGAGAAGGCCGCCTACCCGGCGGACGTCCCCGCCCAGGCCGTGTCGCCGCTGCGGTACACGCTGCCGAAGGGGCAGGCGTACGTGGTGGGCGACGAGGTGCCGGGCGAGTACTACTACGCGGTCACCTTCGACGAGGCGTCCCACCGGGTGGTGACCGGCGAGGACCGGTACTACGAGATCCAGTACGGCCACCGGGTCGCGTACGTGCGTGCCGCGGACGTCACGCTCGCGACCGCGCGGTAGCGGCCGCGTCAGCCCTGCTGGAAAAGCTCCGCCGGGAGCGGCTTCAGCAGGGCGTACAGGTCGTCGGTGATGGGGCGGTCCCAGGCGGCGATGGTCACGAGGACGCCGTCGCTGCGGTCGAACTGCACGCAGGAGATCCGGCTCTCGGAGAGCTTGAGGCGGCGCACGATCAGCAGGTTGTCGCCCTGCATGACCGGCACGTCCTCGGTGCCGACGACGGTGATCTCCTCGTCGTTCTCCAGGGCCAGCAGCAGCTGGGCCACCTCGAAGGGGATCTCGCCCTCGGGGACGTCGCGGGCCGGGGAGCCCTCCGGCAGATTGCCGATGATCATCGCGGGGCCGCGCCCGCCGAACAGGTCGTAGCGCAGGAAGACACCCTGGCAGCTGCCGTCGGGCGCGGGGAGGAGCCCGGCGCCCAGGTTCCCGGGCCAGTCACCGGGGTCCATGGCCAGTACGTCGAAGTCGGGCCCGGCGGGCGTGGCGCTGCGGCGGCGGAGGAACGACATGCCGCCATGGTACGTGGCCGGACCCCCTGGACGGAGTGCGGGCGGACGCCGGGACCGCGGGGTGACGGCGACGGCCGCGTCCGGTCCCCCCGGGAGCCGTGCGGGGTCACTCCTGCGGCGGGGCGGGCGGCACCACCGCGACCGGGGACGCGGCGTGCAGCAGGACGGCGTGGGTGACCGAGCCCATCATGCGGGCGGGGGCCAGCAGGCGCCGGCGGTGGCGGCCGACGACGACCAGTTCGGCGTCCCGGGAGGCCGCGACGAGGTGTCCCGCCGCGTCACCGGCCACGACGTACGCGTCGGCGCGGACGTCGTGGTGACGTCCGCGGTAGGGCGCGAGGAGGCCGTCGGCCAGGACACGGGTCTCGCTCTCGACGGAGACCTCGTCGATCACGAGGGGCATCATCTGGCCCGCGGCGGCCCAGGTCTGCACCGGCCACGGGTAGGCGGCCACGACCTGGAGGCGGGCGCCGCGCCGTGCGGCCTCGGCGAAGGCGAAGGACAGCACCGCGTCGTCGGGACTGTCCACGTGCAGGCCGACGACCACCCGCGGGCCGGGCTCGGCCGGCGGCTCGCCGTGCACCTCGCGGCCGGGGCGGGGCACCACGACGACGGGGCACTCGGCGTCGCGGGCGGCGGCCAGACCGTTGGAACCGAGCAGCAGACTGGCGAATCCGCCGCGGCCACGGGAGCCGAGCACCAGCAGTTGGGCGTCGGCGCCCAGTTCCGGCAGCACGGCGCCCGGTACGCCCTCCATGCCGAGGTACTCCGTCTCCGGCGCGTCGGCCCGGTCCCGCAGACGGGCACGGGCTTCCTCGATCACCGGGTCCTCGCCGGTGTCCGGTGGGCCGGCGACCAGGACGTCGCCCTGCGCCCAGGGGGCGTACTGCCGCACGTGCACCACGCGCAGCGGCGCCGCGCGTCCGCGGGCCGCGTCGACGGCCCAGTCCAGTGCGCGCAGGCTGTCCTGCGAACCGTCGACCGCCGCGATGACCGGCAGGGTCCTCATGGGTTCCTCACCTCCGGAAGGACGACCTCCCCCTCGTGGCGTCAGCCTCGCTCAGGCGGCGGCCCCGAAAGGGTGCTCACGGTCGCGTGTCCGGAAAAACGGGTGGAACACCGCCGGATCGGCCGGACGGCCTGACGCCCGGCGCGCTCCGCGCCGGGCGTCAGGTGAGGTCGAACTCCCCTTCCCGCGCTCCCGACACGAACGCGCCCCACTCCGCGGGGGTGAAGATCAGGGAGGGGCTTTCCGGGCTGCCGCTGTTCCGCATGGCGATGAACCCCTCGACAAAGGCGATCTGGACATCCCCCAGTCCTCGGCTGCTGGACTGCCACTGCGCGTTGCTGAGATCCAGCTCCGGCTTGTGCCAGCCCGTGAGCGGGCGCTGGTGGGTGGTGCTCTCGGCCACGTCCGTGCTCCTCCCGGTTTCGTCGTCCGCGGGCCAGCCTAGCGACCGGGCGGGACCGCCGACAGGCCGTGCGAGGAGCGCCTTCCGGGAGACCCGCGCCGTCCCGCTCCCCGCTGCCGCCCGGCTCAGCCGTGCCCGAGGAAGGCGGCGACCCGGCGGACGAACCACCGCGGATCGTCCTGCCACGGGTAGTGCGCGGCGCCCGGCTGGACCGCGACCTCGGCGTGCGGGAAGACGTCGGCGCAGCGGCGGGCGAGTTCCGGGCGGGGGCCGCCGTCGAGTTCGCCGGCGAGGACGAGCACCCGGGCGGCGCAACGGGCGAGGGCCGCACGGGTGGCGGGCGGGTCGAAGGCGTCCGGGGACAGGCAGACGTCCGCGGCCTCCTCGTTGGTCTCCTCGTCGCCGCGGGCGTCGTGGTCCCGGGCCGCGTCGTCCCAGCGGCCGTGGAAGAAGGGGACGAACACGGGATCGAAGTCGCCGGTCCCGTCCAGCCAGGCCCGAAAGGGCCCGAACGCCTCCTCGAACCAGGGCTCGTCCCCCCGCAGCAGCGCCGCCTCGAGCCGGTCCTCGGCCGTCGCCGGCATGCCCAGCGCCCACGGTGTGGCGGTGACCAGGACCAGCCGCCGCACGCGTGCCGGGTGGCGGGCGGCGTACAGCAGGGCGAGGCTGCCGCCCGCCGAGTGCGCGAGGAGGTCCATGCGCTCCAGTCCGAGGTGGACGCGGAGGGCCTCCACGTCGTCCACGAGCCGGTCGCAGCGGTACGTCGCGGGGTCGTCGGGCACCGCGGAGCCGCCGGTGCCGCGCAGGTCGAGCAGGACCAGCCGGCGGTGGGCCGTCAGGCCGCCGAGGTCGCCCAGGTAGGCGGAGGCGCGCATGGGCCCGCCCGGCAGGACGACCAGCGGATCACCGTCGCCCCGGAGGTGGTAGGCGAGTTCGGTCCCGTCGTACGAGGTGAGGGTCGGCATGGCGCCGATCATGGCCGTCGGCGGCACCGCGCCGCAACGGAGCCGCCGTGGTGCCGCGGCCGGGGGACCGACGGCGCGTCCGGCTCGCGGATGTCCTGCCGTCCGCCTGTTCTCCGGGGAGGGGGTGACGCACGGTGCGCAGGGGGCGGCGGGTCGTGCCGGTGCCGACCGGCCGTGGGCGACGGGCGGCGAAGGCGGCGCCCGGCCGCCCGGGGGCGGAGGAGCCGCCGCAGAGACCCGGTGAGGGCGGTGTCCCGGTCCTGGCGGGTGGTCCGGACGCGAGCACGAGGGTGCGGCCGTACGCGGGGTCCGCGCTGCCCCGGGTTCGACACGGCCGTGAGGACGATGAAGTACCGCTCCTTCGTGACGGCCCCGGGGAAGGCGCACGAGCGGGCCGGCGGAACAGCGGACCGCCGGGGGCCGGGGGCGCCCGCCGCCGCGACCGACGGCAGACGGGTCCGGGCGGTCCACAACGGGGGCTGTCCGACGCCGGGGCCTTCGAGGACCTCCTGAGGGACGTGCACAGCGGCCCCCGGCGGTGGGAGGAGGGCGGACCGGGGCCGGGCTAGGAACCGGCGAAGCGGTCCCGCAGGTCCCGCTTGAGGATCTTCCCGCTGGCGTTGCGCGGCAGGGCGTCCACGAACAGGACCCGCTTGGGTGCCTTGAAGGCGGGCAGCTTCTCGCGGGCGTGGGCGATCAGTTCGTCCTCGGTGACCTCGCCGCGGCGGACGACGACCGCCGTGACCGCCTCGATCCAGCGTTCGTCGGGCAGGCCGACGACGGCGGCCTCGGCGACGGCCTCGTGGGTGTAGAGGGCGTCCTCGACCTGGCGGGAGGCGACCAGGACGCCGCCGGAGTTGATGACGTCCTTCACCCGGTCGACGATGGTGAGGTAGCCGTCGGCGTCCCGGACCGCGAGGTCGCCGGAGTGGAACCAGCCGTCGTGGAAGGCCGCCTCGGTCTCCTCGGGCCTGTCCCAGTAGCCCTCGCACAACTGCGGTGAGCGGTAGACGACTTCGCCGGGTACGCCGTCGGGCACGTCCTTGCCGTCCTCGTCGACCACGCGCGCGTCGACGAACAGGACGGGCCGCCCGCAGGAGTCCATGCGGCCCTCGTGCTCGTCGGGGCCGAGGACGGTGGCGAGGGGGCCGATCTCGCTCTGGCCGAAGCAGTTGTAGAAGGCGAGGTGCGGGAGGCGCTCGCGCAACCGCTCCAGGACGGGCACGGGCATGATCGACGCCCCGTAGTAGGCCTTGCGCAGGCCGTCGAGGTCACGGGTGGCGAAGTCGGCGCGGCTCGCGAGGCCGATCCAGACCGTGGGCGGTGCGAACAGGCTGTCCACGCGGCCGGCTTCGATCAGGTCGAAGAGGCGGTCGCCGTCCGGTGCGTCCAGGATGATGTTGGTCGCGCCGACGGCGAGGTAGGGCAGCAGGAAGACGTGCGTCTGCGCCGAGTGGTAGAGGGGCAGCGCGTGCACGGGGCGGTCGCCGGCGCCGAGGTCCAGGGCGGTGATGGCGCTGAGGTACTCGTGCACCAGGGCCCGGTGGGTCATCATCGCGCCCTTGGGCAGCGCGGTGGTGCCCGAGGTGTAGAGCAGCTGCACCAGGTCCTCGCCGTCCGGCTCGGGCCCGTCGTACGCGGGTGCCGTGGCCAGCCGGTCGAGCAGGCTGCCGTCGGCGTCGCGCAGCGCCAGGGTGCGTACGCCCTCGGGAAGGCGGCCGGCGAGGTCCGGGTCGGCGAGGACGAGCGCGCTGCCGGACTGGCGGACGATGTGGGCGAGGTCGTCGCCGGTGAGGTTCTGGTTGACCGGGACGTGCACGAGGCCCGCGCGGGCACAGGCGAGGAAGGCGATCAGGTAGGCGTCCGAGTTGTGCCCGTAGGCGCCGACCCGGTCGCCGGGGGCGAGCCCCTGGTCCCGCAGGACGCTCGCCGCGCGGGAGACCGCGGTGTCGAGTTCCCCGTACGTCCAGGAGCGGTCGCGGTACTCCACCGCGACGCGCGCGGGGGTGCGTCGGGCGCTGCGCCGCAGCACCCCGTCGACCGTGCTGCGGTGTCCGGGCGTCATGGCATGATCCTCGGCCGGTACGGGGGGCGGGTCAAGACGTGTGCGGGTGACGCCCCGGCTCGTGCTGTCATGCCACTGACACGTTCACATACCGACTGGTACGCTCAGCCGCCCCTTCCCCAAAGACGTCGGGAGGCACCATGCGCATCCGCCGGAGACGACTCGTCGTCACGGCCGTCGCCCTGCTCACCGCGGCGACCGCCCTGCCCTCGGCCGCCGCGGACGGCCACTCGGGCGGCCGGGCCGAACGGCCGTCCCACGGCGGCCTGTCCGCCGTCGTCCGGTACACCGAGTACGGCATTCCGCACATCGTCGCGAAGGACTACGCGAACCTCGGCTTCGGCACCGGGTGGGCGCAGGCCGCCGACCAGGTCTGCACCCTGGCCGACGGCTTCGTGACCGTGCGCGGCGAACGCTCCCGCCACTTCGGCCCGGACGCGGCGCCCGACCTCTCCCTCTCCTCCGCCGCCACGAACCTCTCCAGCGACCTGTACTTCTCCGGGGTGCGCCGCGCGGGCACCGTGGAGAGGCTGCTCGCCGAGCCGGCGCCCCGGGGCCCGAGCCGGGACGCCAAGGAGCTGATGCGGGGCTTCGCCGCGGGCTACAACGCCTGGCTGGCACAGAACCGGATCACCGACCCGGCGTGCCGGGGCGCCGCCTGGGTGCGGCCGGTGACCGCGCTGGACGTGGCCGCGCGCGGCTTCGCCCTCTCCGTCCTGGGCGGCCAGGGCCGGGCGGTGGACGGCATCACGGCGGCACGGCCGCCGAGTGCGACGGCCGGGTCCGGTGCCGCGCAGGGCCCCGGCGCCCAGGCGGCCGCCCGTGCCGCCCGGGAGCTCTTCGCCGCCGACGACGCGGACATGGGCTCCAACGCGGTCGCCTTCGGCGCCGGCACCACGGCGAACGGCCGCGGGCTGCTGCTCGGCAACCCTCACTACCCGTGGCAGGGCGGGCGCCGCTTCTGGCAGTCCCAGCAGACGATCCCCGGGCGGCTGAACGTCGCGGGCGCCTCGCTGCTCGGCTCGGCGACCGTGTCCATCGGCCACAACGCGTACGTCGCCTGGAGCCACACCGTCGCCACGGGCGTCACCCTCAACCTGCACCAGCTGACGCTGGATCCGGCCGACCCGACGGCCTACCTGGTCGACGGCAGGCGCGAGCGGATGACGAAGCGGTCCGTCACCGTCGCCGTGAAGAACGGCGCACCGGTGACGAGGACCCAGTGGTGGACCCGGTACGGCCCGGTGGTGACCTCGCTCGGCGCCTCGCTGCCGCTGCCGTGGACGGCGACGACCGCGTACGCGCTGAACGATCCGAACGCCGCCAACCTGCGCGGCTCCGACACCGCCCTCGGCTTCAGCCGGGCCCGCGGCACGGACGACGTGCTGGCCTCCCTGCGCCGCACGCAGGGGCTGCCGTGGGTGAACACGATCGCCGCCGACTCGCGCGGCCACACCCTGTTCACCCAGTCCCAGGTGCTCCCCCGCATCACCGACGACCTCGCCGGGCGCTGCTCCACGCCGCTCGGCAAGGTGACCTACCCGTCCTCGGGGCTGGCGGTGCTGGACGGCTCGCGCGGGGACTGCGCGCCCGGCCGTGACCGGGACGCGGTCCAGCCGGGGATCTTCGGTCCGTCGAGCATGCCCACGCTGAAGGACGCGCCGTACGCGGAGAACTCCAACGACAGCGCCTGGCTGGCCAACGCGGACCGGCCGCTGACCGGTTACGAGCGGATCTTCGGCACGGTCGGCACCCAGCGGTCGATGCGCACGCGCGGCGCGGTCGAGGACGTGGCGGCGATGGCGGACCGGGGCGGGCTGACCGTCCGGGACCTGCAGCGGCAGCAGTTCGCCGACCGGGCGCCCGCCGGGGAGCTGGCCGCGGCCGACGCCGCGAAGGCCTGTGCCGCGCTGCCCGGCTCCACCGCGACCGGCGGCGACGGCCGGTCCGTGGACGTGCGGGAGGCCTGTGACGTGCTCGCCGGCTGGGACCGCACCATGGACGGCGGCAGCCGGGGCGCGCTGCTCTTCGACCGGTTCTGGCGGTCCCTCACCAGGACCGTACCGGCGGGCGAGCTGTGGAAGGTGCCGTTCTCCCCGGCGGACCCGGTCCGCACCCCGCACACGCTGAACACCGGCGCGAAGGGCTTCGCCACCGCCCTCGCGAACGCGGTCGGCGAGCTGCGGGCCGCGGGCATCCCGCTCGACGCGCCGCTCGGGACGCACCAGTTCGTCGTCCGCGACGGCGTGCGCGTCCCCGTCGGCGGCGGCACCGAGTCCCTGGGCGTCTGGAACAAGGTCGAGCCGGTCTGGGACCCGGCGCACGGCGGCTACACCGAGGTGACCACCGGCTCCAGCTACCTCCAGGCCGTCGGCTGGGACGGCGGCCGGTGCCCGGTGGCCCGTACGCTGCTGACCTACTCCCAGTCCTCCGACCCGGGTTCGCCGCACCACGCGGACCAGACCCGGCTGTTCTCCGAGGAGAAGTGGGTGACGTCCCGCTTCTGCGAGCGGGACATCCTGACGTCGCCCGCGCTGCGGATCGTCCGGGTGCGCGAACGCTGAACGGCGCCGTCCCGCGGCCCGTCCGGTGACCCGCCGGGCGGGCCGCGGCCCGTGGGGCTCGCACGACCCATTGACACGACCCGCCGCTGACAGGAAAGTTTCACTCCGCACGGCGATCCGGGAAAGATACTTTCAGCTTCGGCGGCGGGAGGCTCTTCGATGGCCGGTCAGGGGACGAGCGGATTCACGCGGCGGCAACTGGGCGCCGGCGCCCTGGCGCTGGGCGGGGCGCTGGCGATCGCCCCGTTCGCGGCCGGGCCCGCCGAGGCCGTCGCGGACAAGGGCCGCCGCCCCACCCTCGAACGCGGCTCGGCGGAGCGCGCCGGGCTGCTCCGCGGCCACCTGCGGCAACTGGTCACCGACGCCGAGGCGTTCCTCGGCCCCTCCCCCAAGCATCCCTGGTACGCGGGCGCCGTGCTGCTCGCCGGGCGCGGCGGCACGGTGGCGCTGCACGAGCCGATCGGCATGGCGGTGCGCTACCGGGCGTACGACGAGAAGACCGACACCGGCGTCGAGTTCCCGGCCGGGCAGCAGATCCCGATGGCCGAGGACACGGTGTTCGACCTGGCGTCGATCTCCAAGCTGTTCACCTCGCTCCTCGCCGTGCAGCAGATGGAGCGGGGTGCGCTGGAGCTTCGGGCGCCGGTCGCCTCGTACCTGCCGGACTTCGGACGTGCGGGCAAGCAGGAGGTGACGATACGTCAGCTCCTGACCCACACCTCCGGGTTCCGGGCCTGGATCCCCTTGTACAGCGCGCCGACGTACGAGGAGAAGGTCCGGCTCGTCCTCGACGAGGCACCGGTCAGCCCGCCCGGCACCGCGTACCTCTACTCGGACCTGAACATGATCTCGCTCCAGCTGGTGCTGGAGAAGGTCACGGGCCGCACCCTGGACGTCCTGCTGCGCGAGGAGATCACCACCCCGCTGGGCCTGCGCCGCACCCGCTACAACCCGCCCGCCTCCTGGCGGCCGAAGATCGCGGCCACGGAGGACGCCCGCCGGCCCTGGTCCGGTCTCGACCGGGGCCTGGTGTGGGGCGAGGTGCACGACGAGAACGCCTTCGGCCTCGGCGGGGTCGCCGGCCACGCAGGGGTGTTCTCCTGCGCGTGGGACCTGGCGGTGCTCGGCCGCACGCTGCTCAACGGCGGGTCCTACGGGCGGGCGCGCATCCTGCGGCCGGAGTCGGTGGAGCTGATGTTCACCGACTTCAACACCGCCTTCCCCGGCGACGAGCACGGCCTGGGCTTCGAGCTCTACCAGCACTGGTACATGGGCGCCATGGCCACTCCGCGCACCGCCGGGCACACCGGCTTCACGGGCACCTCGCTGGTGCTCGACCCGACGACCGACTCGTTCCTGGTGGTGCTGGGCAACTCCGTCCACCCTGTGCGCAGCTGGCGCTCGGGATCGGCTCCCCGGGTGGCGGCCGGCACGCATCTGGCGCGCGCCGTGCCCGTCCGTCCGGCGCACGGACGCACCGCATGGTTCTCGGGGACGGCGAGTTCCGCGTCGGCGACCCTCGCCCTGCCCGCGCTGGACACGTCCGCCGGAAAGGCCCGGCTGCGCTGCGCGCTGTGGTGGGACACCGAGCCCGGAGCGGACGCGCTCGCCCTGGAGGCCACCACGGACGGCGGCGCCACGTGGCGGCCCGTCCCCTTCACGACCACGCGCCGCGGCGAGGAGCCGCAGCCGCGTCCGGCGGGTTCGGTCGGCGGCTGGTCGGGGCGCGTGTGGCACCGCCTGACGGCGGATCTCCCGGCCGCCCGCGGGCTCGTCCTGCGCTGGCGGTACACCACCGACCGGCTGTACGTGGGCCGCGGGGCGTACGTCGACGGGCTGCGCGTCCGGGCGGCCGGCGGCGTCCTGTTCGACGACGCGCGCCCGGCGGACGCGGCGCGGATCGAAGCGGCGGGGTGGACGCCGTCGGCCGACTAGGGCAGGCCGCGGACGGGTCCGCTACCCGTTGAACACGGCCTTCTGCACCTCGTTCGGCCCGTCGAAGCTGTTCTCCTTCAGGCCGTCGAGGCGGCTGACGACCTTGTCGTCCGCCTTGTTCCTGCGGGCGCAGTCGACGAGCGCCTTCCTGTCCGCCGGGTAGTCCATGCCGCTGAGGGCCTTCTGCAGGTCGATGGGGCTCAGGTCCGCCATGGCAGGCTCCTTGTCACGCTGGTCGCATGTACGGAATTTCCGTCATGTCGCGGTACCCGGCCCGGTCCGGCGCATGCACCGGTCACCCTCCGGTCCGTTCCAGCACGGCCATCGCGGCGTTGTGGCCCGGCACCCCGCTGACCCCTCCTCCGCGCACCGCCCCCGCCCCGCACAGCAGGACGTTGGCCTGCCCCGTCTCCACGCCCCAGCGGCCGGTGCCCTCGGCCGCGTGGGGCCAGGACAGCTCGCGGTGGAAGATGTGGCCGCCGGGCAGCCGGAGGTCGCGGTCCAGGTCCAGCGGCGATCTCGCCTCGACGCAGGGCCGCCCCTCGGCGTCGGTCGCCAGACAGTCCGCGAGGGGTTCGGCCAGGTGGGCGTCGAGCTGGGCGAGTGTCGACTTCAGCAGTTCCTCGCGGACGGCGTCGTTGTCCCGGGCGAAGAGCCGGGCGGGGGTGTGGAGCCCGAACAGGGTGAGGGTGTGCAGGCCCCGCTCGGCGAGGTCGGGGGCGAGGATCGTGGGGTCGGTCAGCGAGTGGCAGTAGATCTCCGAGGGCGGGGCGGCGGGCAGGTCACCGGCCGCGGCCCGCGCGTACGCGCCTGCCAGCTGCTCGTAGCCCTCCGCGATGTGGAAGGTCCCCGCGAAGGCCTCGCGCGGGTCGACCGCGGGGTCGCGCAGCGCCGGCAGGCGCTTCAGCAGCATGTTCACCTTGAGCTGGGCGCCCTCGGCGGGCGGGGGCGGCGCCTGGCCGGTCAGGGCCGCCAGCTCCCGCGGGGAGGCGTTCACCAGGACGTGGCGCGCGACGGCGACGCCCTCGCCGTCCGCCGACCGGTGGGCGACCTCGGCCGTTCTGCCGTCCGTGTCGACGCGCACCGCCTCGTGTCCGGTGGCGAGCACGGCGCCCGCGGCCCGGGCCGCGCCGGCCAGCGCGTCGGTGAGGGCGCCCATGCCGCCGACCGGCACGTCCCAGGCGCCGGTGCCGCCGCCGATCACGTGGTACAGGAAGCAGCGGTTCTGGCTCAGGGCGGGGTCGTGGGCGTCGGCGAAGGTGCCGATCAGCGCGTCGGTGAGGGCCACGCCCCGCACCAGGTCGTCCGCGAAGTGCTCCTCGATCGCGACGCCGATCGGCTCCTCGAACAGCGCCCGCCAGGCGTCCTCGTCGTCGATCCGGCGGCGCAGCTCCTCCCGGGTGGGCAGCGGCTCGGTGAGGGTCGGGAAGACCCGCTGGGCGACGTGGCCGGTCATGCCGTAGAACCTCCGCCAGGCCGCGTACTCCCGGTCCGAGCCGGTGAGCGCGGCGAACGACTCCCGGGTGCGCCGCTCGCCCCCGCCGACGAGCAGTCCGGTGGGCCGGCCGTCCCGGTGGACCGGCGTGTACGAGGAGACGGTGCGGCCGCGCACCCGGAAGCCGAGGCCGAGGTCGCGCACGATCTTCCGGGGCAGCAGGCTGACCAGGTACGAGTACCGGGACAGCCGCGCGTCGACCCCGGCGAACGGCCGGGTGGACACGGCCGCGCCCCCGGTGTGGCCGAGCCGCTCCAGCACCAGCACGGAGCGCCCGGCGCGGGCCAGGTAGGCGGCGGCGACCAGCCCGTTGTGGCCGCCGCCGACGATGACGGCGTCGTAGGCGCGGGATGCGCGGGGTGGGGTCATGGCTCTTGGTAGCACGTGGTGATCCCGGGGTGCCAGGGGTGGACCGGGGCGGCCGGTGCCCGGGCGTTCCCGGGCGGACGGCGCGGCGCGGCCTCCGGACCGGCGCGCTGCGCACCACGGCCGGCAGGCCGCAGGGGCAGGCGGCAAGCGGCAGGCGGCAGGCGGCAGGCGGCTCAGCCGGACCCGGCCCGTCGGAGGACCGCCGCCCTGCGGTAGAGCTCCACCGCCTCCGGCGCCCGGCCCAGCCGCTCCAGGCAGTGCGCCTCGTCGTCACGGCTCGCGAGGGTGTCGGGGTGGTCGGGCCCGAGGACGCGTTCCCGGGCGGCCGCGACCTCGCGGTACTCGGTCAGGGCGGCGGACCAGCGGCCCAGCCAGCCGAGGCCCACGGCGACCTCCCGGCGGCTGACCAGGGTGTCGGGGTGGTCGGGCCCGAGGACCCGCTCGCGGATCGCCCGGACCTCGCGCGCCGTCGTGAGCGCCTCCTCTCAGCGGCCGAGGCGCCCGAGGTTGACCCCGAGGCCGTGCCGGGCGCGCAGGGTCTCGGGATGCTCGGGGCCCTGGACGCGGGTGCGGTCGCCGATCAGCGCGGCGTAGAGCGTCAGCGCCTCGGCGCTGCGCCCGAGGCGGCCGAGGCAGATGCCCGACTCGTAGCGGGCGGCGAGGGTGTCGGGGTGGTCCGGGCCGAGGGCCCGGGCACGGGCGTCGGCGACCTCGCGGTAGGTCTCGAGGGCTTCCCGCCAGCGGCCGAGCCGGCCGAGCGCGTAGGCCACCTCGTAGCGGGTGACCAGGGTGTCGGGGTGATCGGGCCCGAGGATCCGGGCGCGGGCCCCGGCGACCTCGCGGGCCATGCGGTGGGCGTCCTCGGGGCGGCCGAGCCGGCCGAGGTTGAAGGCGAGGTTGTGACGGCAGCGCAGGGTGTCGGGGTGATCGGCGCCCATGGTGCGCTCCCGGGCGGCGAGCACGGCCGTGTAGACCTGGTGGGCGTCGGCGTACCGGCCCAGCCTGCCCAGGACGTACGCCATCTCCTGGCGCACGGCGAGCGTGTCGGCGTGGTCGGCGCCCAGGGTCCGGATCCGTGCCTCGGCCACGCGTTTGTACGCGCGCAGCGCGTCGGCGGCGCGGCCGGTGCGGCTGAGGGTGAAGGCGATCTCGTAGCGGCTGGCGAGGGTGTCGGGATGGTCGGGGCCCAGCAGGCGCTCGCGTTCGCCGGCCACGGCCCGGTGCAGCCGCGCCGCCTCCTTCCAGCGGCCGAGCCGGCCGAGGCTCAGCGCGGCGTCGTGCCGTTCGGCCAGCGCGGTCAGGGCCTCCGGCACCGGGCCGGGCCGCTCGCCGGGCGCGGGTGCCGCCGCCTCGTCACCGGCGGGGCGCGGGCCCCCGTCCCCGGACGGCCCTGCCGCGGGCTCCGGGGGCGTGGGGCACGGCCCGGTGCCGGCCGCCTCGGGCCCGGGGGCCGTGCCGTGGGACCAGGACGGCGGGGCGGCCCCGCCCCCGACCGGTTCCGGCGTCCGCGCGGCGGCCCGGAGCGCCACCACGGCCGGCGCGTACCCCGGCGCCGCGTGGTGCGCGGTGAGCCGGCGGACCACTTCGCGGGCGTCCTGCGGCCGCTGCCCGGGCTGTTTGGCCAGCAGGTCCAGGACGAGCCGCTCCAGGTGCCCGGGCAGTTCGGGGCGGTGCCGGCGCGGCGGCTCGGGCTCGGTGTCGCGGTGGCCGACGAGGACGGCCCACGCGTCGTCGAGGTCGAAGGGCGGGACGCCGGTGGCGATCTCGTAGAGCACGCAGCCCAGCGAGTACAGGTCACTGCGCCGGTCGACCTCGTCGCCGCCGATCTGCTCGGGCGACATGTAGTGCGGGGTGCCCATGGCGATGCCGGTGCCGGTCAGGCGGGCGGTGAACCCGACGTCGTGGCCGAGCCTGGCGATGCCGAAGTCGCAGATCTTCACGGTGCCGTCGGCCAGGCGCACGATGTTGGCGGGTTTCAGGTCACGGTGCACGATGCCCTGTTCGTGCGTGTGGGCGAGCGCGGCGGCGACCTGTTCGGCGATGTCCAGGACGTCGGCGACCGGCAGCGGGTGGTGCCTGTTGTCCTCCAGCAGCCGGCTGAGGTCGCGGCCCTCCAGCAGTTCCATGACCAGGAAGAGCACGCCGTCGTACTCGCCGAAGTCGTGCACGACGGTCACCCCGCGGTGCTGGAGCGCGGCGGCCACCCGGGCCTCGCGCCGGAACCGCTCCCGCAGCACGCGGGTGAAGGACTGGTCGTGCTGCGTGCCCAGTGGCTTGAGGCACTTCACCGCGACGCGCCGTCCCAGCGACTCGTCCCGCGCCCGCCACACCTCGCCCATGCCGCCGCGCCCGATCCGGTCGAGCAACCGGTACCGGCCCTGGATCAGCGTGCTCTCCCCCATCACCGCACCCGCCCCCGTGGTTCAGTCCGCCCCGCCCTCCCCTGGCCGGTCCAGTATGACGGCTCATGACCCGGGTTTGTACGGTGCCGGACCCGTGCCCGGCCGGGTCGGGCCGGGGGCGTTTGGAACGGGGCGCGGGCCGCGGACGTGCGGGAACCCGTGCGGTCCGACCGCCGGGGCACGCGGCCGGCGGGTGGCGGTGGCGGGTGCGGGAGCCGGCCCGCCGTAGCGCCCGTGGCCGCACGGGCGCAGGTGCGGGTACGCCGGATGCGGCAGGCGGCAGGCCGTCAGGCCGCGTACGGGGCCGGGGCGGGGCGCCCCGCGGCACCGGGTCCGTGCCGTCCGGGCGGCTCAGCGCAGCGTGGCGAGGAACTCTCCGCAGGCCCGGGCGCAGGCCCGGCACGCCTCGGCGCTGTCCTCGGCGCCCGGCTGCTTGTCGAAGACGTGCGCTCTCCAGGCACACCTGCATGCACCACTCCAGCTGGACGCGGATCGCGGTCTCGTCCACCTGGTTCTGCTCGGACAGCACCCGGCAGGTGGCGTCGCACACCTCCGCGCACATGATGCCCTTGCGCCGTACGAGTTCCTGGTGCTCGGTCCCGTCCGGGTCCACCAGGCTCGCCCGCAGCGCGCACGCCCGTGCGCACTCGGTGCACGCCTGTGCGCATGCGAAGCGGTCCTCCAGGAAGCGGAACAGTTCCTGCTGGGAAGTCGTCGATGTCACACCGCGCGGGTTGCCGCCGTGACCGGCGCCAAACCCCCGCAGGCCCGTGTTCCCAAGGGGTGTGGCCCGTTTTTCCCGGTGCGTCGCCGGGCCTCCGACGACGCGCCGGAGGCGGGGACCCGACGGCGCGCGGTCGAGCCGGCCTGCTTGTCCGGGTCCGCCGGGGGTACCCGCGCTCCATGACTAGCGCAACGATGGACATGGCCGCGGGCTCCGGCGCCGCCGGCGTCTGGCTGGTGGTGGCGGCCGTCGTGGTGGTGGCGGTACTGATCGGCGCCTTCGTCTTCGGCAGCCGCTTGAAGCGCAGGGAGCCCCCGCCGCCCCTCCCCGAGGAGCAGCCCCGCATGCCGGAGGGCGGACCCGTCCGCGAGGTCCTGGAGAACCGGGAGCCCGAGGAGATGCCCAGGAGCGACGACCGGACGCTGCCGCACGAGCTCCGGCACCAGGGCAGCCGCACCGCGTCCGGTCAGGACCGGCCGCGGTGGGACGAGGGCACCAGCGGTTCGTTCGGCGGCGGCGGCCCGGGGGGTGCGCGCTGACCCGTCCGCCGTCCCGTCCCACGGGGCCCGGCACGGCTTCGAAGGGGCCCGGGCGCATCCTGACACCGCCGCGCCCGGGCCGTCGTACAGAGGGAAGTGAGAACCATGACGGATCCCGCCCGCGACACCCTGCCGCTGCCCGACTACGACCACCTGCCGATCGGCGGTCTGGAGAGCCGCATCCGGTCGCTGGACGTGGACCAGGTGGAGGAACTGCTGGCGTACGAACGCTCGCACGCCGACCGCGTTCCGGTGACGGAGCTGCTGGCCACCCGTCTGGAGCAGTTGAAGTCCGGTGCCGAGCCGTCCTCGGGCGACCCCGGCGCGCTGCGCCCGGAGCAGGGCCAGGGCCACAAGGGCTCTCCCGTGACGCCGGCGACCTCCCCCCAGCCGTTCGGCCCGCCCCCGCACGGCACGCCGGACCAGCGGGGCAAGCCGAAGGGGGACCGTACGTGACGCCGCGGTGACACGGAGGTAGTTTCCGGCACGGACACCGGGGAACCCATGCGCCGTGCTGTCGAAGAGGAGAAGGGCCCGCGCCGGAGCGCGGGCCCGCCACGCGGCCGAACGCACCGCCGACTGGGCCGACGGACGGCTGCCCGTGTCCGAGGGCGGGGGGCTGCTGCGCAAGGCCTTCCCCGAGCACTGGTCCTTCCTGCTGGGCGAGATCGCCCTCTACAGCTTCGTCGTCCTGCTGCTGACCGGGGTCTGGCTGACCCTCTTCTTCCATCCGTCGATGACGGAGATCGACTACGCCGGCTCCTACCGGCCGCTGCTCGGGGTGCGCATGTCGGAGGCGTACCGCTCGACGCTGGACATCAGTTTCGACGTGCGCGGCGGGCTGCTGATCCGGCAGCTGCACCACTGGGCGGCCCTGGTGTTCCTGTCGGCCATCGGGGTGCACCTGCTGCGGATCTTCTTCACGGGCGCGTTCCGCCGTCCGCGTGAGGTCAACTGGCTGATCGGCGTCACGCTGTTCCTGCTGGCGCTCGCCGAGGGCTTCGCCGGCTACTCGCTCCCCGACGACCTGCTGTCCGGGACGGGGCTGCGCATCGCGCAGGGCATCATGCTGTCCGTCCCCGTGGTGGGGACGTACGTCAGCATGTTCGTGTTCGGCGGCCAGTACCCCGGCCACGACTTCGTCCCGCGGTTGTACTCGGTGCACATCCTGCTGATCCCGGGGCTGCTGCTGGCGCTCGTCACCCTCCACCTCGTGCTGGTCTTCTACCTGAAGCACACCCAGTGGGCGGGCCGGGGCCGCACCGGCCGCAACGTCGTCGGCAAGCCGCTCTTCCCGCAGTTCGCGGCGAGTTCGACCGGCCTGTTCCTCATGGTGTCCGGGGTCCTGACGGTGCTCGCGGCGGTGGCGCAGGTCAACCCCGTCTGGACGTACGGCCCCTACCGCACCGACGTCGTCTCGACGGGCTCGCAGCCGGACTGGTACGTCGGCTTCCTGGAGGGCTCGCTGCGCCTGATGCCGCCCTTCGAGACGGTGGTGGCCGGGCACACCCTGATGTGGAACGTGCTGGTCCCGGCGGTGCTCCTGCCGCTCCTCCTGTTCGCCGTGCTGTACGCGTACCCGTTCTTCGAGCGGTGGGTGACGGGGGACCACGAGGAGCACCACCTGTGCGACCGGCCCCGGGACAAGCCGGTGCGGACCGGTCTGGGAGTCGCCGGGAGCGTCTTCTACGCGGTGCTGCTCGCCGCGGGCGGCAACGACATCATCGCCCACACGTTCGACGTCTCGCTGAACCTGCTGACGTGGGTGTTCCGGATCTCCCTGGTGGTGCTGCCGCCGGCCGCCTTCATGGTGACCAAGCGGGTCTGCCTGGCGATGCAGGAGTCGGACCGCGAACGGCTGGCCGAGGGCGAGGAGACGGGCGAGCTGCGGCAGACCCTCGCGGGCGGTTACGCCGAGAGCCACGAGCCGCTCGACGCCGAGGAACGGCACGTACTGCGGTCCCGGAGGGAACCCGAGCCGCTCGCGCGGACCGTGCCTGAGGCCGAGGCCGAGGCACCGCACGTCGGACGGCTGCGGGCGACGCTCAGCGAGTGGTACTACGGGGACCGGGTCGACGCCGAGGAGCCGGAGCGGGAGCCTTCCCCCTCGGGCGGGCTGGAGCGCTGAACGCCCCGGCGGGCGTACTGGAAGACCAGCCCGGAGACGGCGAAGGCGACCACCCCGAAGCCGATCAGGGCGAGCCACAGGCCGTAGACGATGCCGAGGGCGAGGACGACGGCGCCCAGCGCGATCGTGATCGGCCAGGGGCTGTGCGGCGGGAAGAAGTCCAGCGGCCCCGCGGAGTCGGCGACCTCGGCGTCGTCGAGGTCCTGGGCCCGCGGACCGCGTTTGTGGTGCTGCACGCGGAAGAAGAACGCGACGAGCGAGGCCATCAGGAAGGCGATGGTCAGGGCGGCGGTGCCGGCGGGCTCCGTCGACCACCAGCCGTAGAGAACGGCGGCGCTGCCGAAGAAGACGGCCACACCGGTGAACAGCCGGGACTCGGTCCTCACTGCACGTGCCTCTGGTCGTGTCGGGTGATATCGGGGTGGTGCAGGTCGAACGCCGGGGACTCGGAGCGCACCCGGGGCAGCGACGTGAAGTTGTGGCGCGGGGGCGGGCAGGAGGTGGCCCATTCGAGGGAACGGCCGTAGCCCCAGGGGTCGTCGTGCTCCACCCGGACGCCGTACTGGTGGGTGCGCCAGACGTTGTAGAGGAACGGCAGCGTGGACAGGCCCAGCAGGAAGGCGCCGACGGAGCTGACGGTGTTGAGGGCGGTGAAGCCGTCCGCGGCCAGGTAGTCGGCGTAGCGGCGCGGCATGCCCTGCTCGCCGAGCCAGTGCTGGACGAGGAACGTGGTCTGGAAGCCGACGAAGAGCGTCCAGAAGTGGATCCTCCCGAGGCGTTCGTCGAGGAGCTTGCCGGTGAACTTGGGCCACCAGAAGTAGAAGCCGGCGAACATCGCGAACACGACCGTGCCGAACAGCACGTAGTGCAGATGGGCGACGATGAAGTACGAGTCCGTCAGGTGGAAGTCCAGGGGCGGTGAGGCGATGAGGACGCCGCTCATGCCGCCGAGCAGGAACGTCACCAGGAAGCCGCACGACCACAGCATGGGTGTCTCGAAGGACAGCGAGCCGCGGATCATCGTGCCGATCCAGTTGAAGAACTTCACGCCCGTGGGCACCGCGATCAGGAACGACATCACCGAGAAGAACGGCAGCAGCACGGCCCCGGTGGCGAACATGTGGTGGGCCCACACCACCGCGGAGAGCATGGTGATGGCGATGGTGGCGCCGATCAGGCTGACGTAGCCGAAGATCGGCTTGCGGCTGAACACCGGGATGATCTCGGAGACGATGCCGAAGAACGGCAGCGCGACGATGTACACCTCGGGGTGCCCGAAGAACCAGAACAGGTGCTGCCACAGCAGCGCCCCGCCGTTCGCGGGGTCGTAGATGTGCGCGCCGAACTTCCGGTCGGCCTCCAGCGCGAACAGGGCGGCCGTGAGCACGGGGAAGGCGGGCAGCACCAGGATCGACGTGAACAGCACGTTCCAGGTGAAGATCGGCATCCGGAACATGGTCATGCCGGGCGCGCGCAGGCACACGATGGTGGTGATGAAGTTGACCGCGCTGAGCGTGGTCGACACACCGCTCACCACCAGGCCCATGGTCCACAGGTCGCCGCCCGGCCCCGGGGTGAACGTGGCGCTGTTCAGCGGCGCGTAGGCGAACCATCCGAAGGAGGCCGCCCCCTGCGGGGTCAGGAATCCGGACACCACCATCAGGCCGCCGAACAGGTACATCCAGTACGACAGCGCGTTGAGCCGGGGGAACGCCATGTCGGGGGCGCCGATCTGCAGCGGCATGACGGCGTTGGTGAACCCGGCGAACAAAGGGGTCGCGAACAGCAGCATCATGACGGTGCCGTGCACGGTGAAGAGCTGGTTGTACTGCTCGGCGGAGAACAGCTGCAGCCCCGGGCGGGCGAGTTCGGTGCGCATCAGCATGGCCAGCACGCCGCCGAAGAGGAAGAAACCGAACGACGTGGTCATGTAGAGGTTCCCGATCACCTTGTGGTCGGTCGTCCTCGCCCACCGCGCCAGCGCCCGTCCGAGGGTGCGGTTCGTCCGCTGCCGCGCCGGCGTCCGGCGCGGCGGCCCGGTCCTTCTGTCCACCGCCATGCGGCGGAGGGTACCCAGGGGCCCGGGCGCCAGACGCACGGCCACGCCGAGGCGCCGTCAGGCATCGCGCCCTTCGTCGGCGCGGAACACCTCATCGGTGTGTTCGCCCAGCTCAGGCGGTGCGAGCCGGTACTGCGCCGGCGTGGCCCCGAGACGGATCGGGTGGGCCACCTGGCGGGTGCCCCCGACGTCCACGACGGCCTCGACGCCCAGCCGTTCGGCGTAGGCGAAGGCCTCGTCGAGGGCGTTGACCGGCCCGGCCGGCACCCCGGCGGCGGGCAGGACGCCGGCCCAGTGGTCGGCGGTGCGGGTGCGCAGCGGCTCCTGGAGGAGCGGGCGGAGTTCGCTCCGGTGGGCGACGCGGCCGGGATTGGTGCGGAACCGCTCGTCCTCGGCGAGTTCCGGACGTCCCAGCAGCGCGGCCAGCGCGGCGAACTGCCGGTCGTTGCCGACCGCGAGGGCGATCGGACGGTCCGCCGTGGGGAAGGTCTCGTACGGGGCGATGCTCGGATGGGCGTTGCCGAGCCGTCCCGGGACGACGCCGGCGGACACGTAACCGGAGGACTGGTTGGCCATCGCCGACAGCAGCGAACCGAGCAGGCTGACCTCGACGAGCTGTCCCCGGCCGGTCCGCTCCCGGTGGCGCAGCGCGGCCAGGATGCCGACGACCGCGTGCAGCCCGGTGATGACGTCGACGAGGGCGACGCCGGTCTTGAGGGGCTCCCCGTCGGGTTCCCCCGTGACGCTCATCAGCCCGCCCACCGCCTGCACCAGGAGGTCGTAGCCGGGCAGTGCCGCCCCGGCGCCGGTGCCGAAGCCGGTGACGGAGCAGTAGACGAGCCGCGGGTCGGCGGCGAGGAGTTCCCCGGGGCCGAGCCCGAGCTTCTCCATGGTGCCGGGGCGGAAGTTCTCCACCACGACGTCCGAGCGGGCGATCAGCGTGCGGGCCCGCTCGCGTCCCTCGTCGGTGGTCAGGTCGAGGGCGACGGACCGCTTGTTGCGGTTGACGCCCAGGAAGTACGTGGAGGTCCCGCGGGCGTCGACGGGCGGACGCCAGGCCCGGGTGTCGTCGCCGGTGCCGGGCCGTTCCACCTTGACGACCTCGGCGCCCAGGTCGGCGAGGAGCATCGTGGCGTACGGCCCGGCCAGCACGCGGGAGAAGTCCGCGATCCGCACGCCCCGCAGCGCCCGGGGGTCGTCCGTGTGGTGGTTCGTCGGCATGTCCGGGCTCCTCGTCGTCTCCGCTTCCCTCACGCCGGACACGGTGCCACCTGCGCATGGTCCGCCGACAGGGGGTGCGACCGCCGTGCGCGGGCAGTCGTCGCCGGACCGGCCGGCCGCCGGGCTGCTCCACGGTCGCCTGCGCGCTCCCCCGTTCCGGGTCCTGGCGCAGCCGGGCGCCGTAACGGGCGCTCGTCGTCGGCCACGGGGCCGGGCACTTCCCGGGCCACGGCCGCGGGGGCCGCCCCGGCCCGGGACGGCCCGCGCCGGTGATGACGCGGCAGGCCGAGGGGTTCCAGGGCCGCACCACCGACGTCCGGCCCCACGACGACGGCCGGCGCGGCACCGGCCCCCGGCGCCGCCCGACGCGCGCCCGCTCGCCGTCCCGGGCCCGGGAGCTCCCGTCGGCCGCTTCGGACGCGCGCGCCCCGGGCACCCGTGCCAGGCTCGGGAGGGCACCGAGCCACCCAGGCTGAGGAACCGGACGCCGCGAACGGCAGGGGCGTGGAGGTACGGCATGACCGAGGAGAACGCCGGCGCCGCCCGGACCGGCGGACGCGCGGCCCGCGCCCACCGGATCTCCGGACCGCAGCCGGACGTGGCGGCCGCGGCAGGTCACCCCGACCCCCCGCCCCGCGTCGGCTTCTTCACCGACACCTCCGTGTGCATCGGCTGCAAGGCCTGCGAGGTGGCCTGCAAGGAATGGAACGCCGTGCCGGAGGACGGTCTGCTGTTCACCGGCACGTCCTACGACAACACGCAGGGGCTCGGCGCCGACACCTGGCGGCACGTCGCCTTCATCGAGCAGCGCAAGCCGCTCGGCGGCCAGGAGCCGGGGACCGGTCACGGGGACGTGGACGTGTTCGAGTCCGCCCGGAGCCTGGGCACCTCGCCCTCCTCCCCCGGCCCCGGTGCCACCAGCCCCCCGCCGGGCCGGGCGCCCTCGGGGGCCCCGGCCGGCGGCATCTCCCCCGTGGCACCGGACGGACGCACCGAGCTGCGCTGGCTCATGGCCTCCGACGTGTGCAAGCACTGCACCCACGCCGCGTGTCTGGACGTGTGCCCCACCGGTTCCCTGTTCCGCACCGAGTTCGGCACGGTGGTCGTGCAGGAGGACGTCTGCAACGGCTGCGGCTACTGCGTGCCCGCCTGCCCGTACGGCGTCATCGACCAGCGCGAGGACGACGGACGCGCCTGGAAGTGCACGCTGTGCTACGACCGGCTCGGCGTCGGCATGGAACCGGCCTGCGCGAAGGCGTGCCCGACCGACTCCATCCAGTTCGGCCCGCTGGACGAGCTGCGGGAGCGGGCGGCGGCCCGGGTCGCGCACCTGCACGCGGCCGGGGTGACCGACGCCCGGTTGTACGGCGAGAGCCCGGACGACGGCGTGGGCGGCGACGGCGCCTTCTTCCTGCTGCTGGACGAACCGGAGGTGTACGGGCTGCCGCCCGATCCGGTGGTCACCACCCAGGACCTGCCCGCGATGTGGCGGCACGCGGCGGCGGCCGCCGCCGCGCTGGCCGCGATGGCCGCCGTGAGCTTCGCCGGGAGGCCCCGATGAGCGGTTCGGACGTCACCCGCGACGGTGTCCGGGGCGCGCTGCCCGGGCGGGACGCTCCGACGGGAGCGCACGCCGGGCGTCGCCGCCGTCGCCGTGGACGCGGTGAGCAACCGATGGTGCCGGACGCCGAGTTCTCCTCGTACTACGGCAGGCCGGTGCTGAACAAGCCGAGGTGGGCGGCCCTCGACATCGCGGGCTACCTCTGGCTGGGCGGGCTCGCGGGCGCGTCGTCCCTGCTGGCGGCCGGCGGGCACGCCACGGGGCGTCCGGCGCTGGCGCGGACGGCGAAGCTGGGAGCGGCGGGCGCCGTCTCGCTGTCGCTGGGCGCGCTCGTGCACGACCTGGGCCGGCCCGCCCGGTTCCTCAACATGCTGCGCGTCTTCAAGCCCACCTCGCCGATGAACGTGGGGTCCTGGCTGCTGGCCGGTTACGCCCCGCTCACCCTGGCCGCCGTGGCGGCCGACGTGACCGGCCGCTGCCGGCCGGCCGGGGCCGCCGCCACGGCGGCGGCCTCCTTGCTCGGCCCGGCGGTCGCCACGTACACCGCCGTGCTGGTCTCGGACACCGCGGTGCCCTCCTGGCACGAGGGCCACCGGGAGCTGCCGTACGTCTTCGCCGGTTCGGCGGCGACCGCGGCGGCGGGGCTGGCGCTGGCCGGCGTGCCGGTGGCGCAGACGGGGCCCGCGCGCCGGGCGGCGGTGCTCGGCGCGGCACTGGAACTGGGCGTCTTCCGGCTGATGAAACGGCGGATGGGCATGGTGGCCGAGCCGTTCGAGCGCGGCAGGGCGCGCGCCCTGCTGCGCGGGGCGGAGGCCCTGACGGCCGGTGGTGCCGCGCTGGCGGCCGTGGCGGGTCGTCGCCGTGGGACGGCCGCGGTGGCCGGGGCGGCGCTGCTGGCCGGTTCCGCGGCCCTGCGGTTCGGCGTGTTCCACGCCGGGGTGGCCTCGGCGGAGGACCCGAAGTACACCGTCGTACCGCAGCGGGAGCGACTCGCGCGCGGCGCGCATCGCACGGACGGCACGGACGGCACGGGCTGACCGGTCCGCGCCGTGTGCGGGAACCGCCGTCCGCCGGACGGCGCCGCAAGGAGATTGAACCGCCGGAGACGGGACACCCGGGCCGGCGGAACGCACCGAGAGAGGTCCGGAGGACGGCATGGGCGTACGCACGTGGATCGACTCCTGGCCGGTCTACCGCCAGCTCAAGGGCACCGACCCCCTGGGCCGCGGCGCCGCCGCCAAGAGCGGGACCAGCGCGCGGCTCACCCCCCGGGTCGCCTCGGCGGACAAGGTCGTGAAGTCCGTCTGTCCGTACTGCGCGGTCGGCTGCGGCCAGAACGTGTACGTCGAGGACGGCCGCGTCACCCAGATCGAGGGCGACCCCGACTCCCCCGTCTCCCGCGGCCGGCTGTGCCCCAAGGGTTCGGCGAGCCTCCAGCTGACCACGGGCGGCGCCCGCGAGCAGCACGTCCTGTACCGGCGCCCGCACGGCACCGACTGGGAGCGCCTCGACCTGGACACGGCGATGGACATGATCGCCGACCGGGTCATCGAGGCACGGCGCGCGGGCTGGCAGTGGGAGGCCGACGGGGCCCGCACCCGCCGCACGCTCGGCATCGCGAGCCTCGGCGGCGCGACACTGGACAACGAGGAGAACTACCTGATCAAGAAGCTGTTCACCGCCCTGGGCGCGGTGCAGATCGAGAATCAGGCCCGTATTTGACACTCCTCCACCGTTCCCGGTCTGGGAACCTCGTTCGGCCGCGGCGGCGCGACCACCTTCCAGCAGGACCTGCAGAACGCGGACTGCATCGTCATCCAGGGCTCGAACATGGCCGAGTGCCATCCGGTCGGGTTCCAGTGGGTGATGGAGGCCAAGGCGCGGGGCGCGAAGGTGATCCACGTCGACCCGCGGTTCACCCGCACCAGCGCGCTGGCCGACGTGCACGTGCCGCTGCGCGCGGGCTCGGACATCGCCTTCCTCGGCGGGATCGTCAACCACGTCCTCAGTGAGGACAAGTACTTCCGCGACTACGTGGTCGCCTACACCAACGGTCCCGTCGTGCTGCGCGAGGACTTCCGCGACACCGAGGACCTCGACGGCGTCTTCTCCGGCCTCGACCCCGACAGCCGCAGCTACGACAACGGCAGCTGGCAGTACGAGGGCACGGAGATGCAGGCGGCCTCCGGCGAGCGGGACCTGGAGTACGACGAGCGCTCCGGCGGCGGCTCCTCGGTGACGGAGGCGGCGCGCGGCGAGTCCCACGGCTCGGGCGGCGCCGACATCGGCGAGGGCGGGATCGAGCGGGACGAGACGATGACGCACCCGCGCTGCGTCCTCCAGGTGCTGAAGCGGCACTACGCCCGCTACACGCCGGAGATGGTCGAGCGGATCTGCGGGGTGCCGCAGGGCCTGTTCCGGCAGGTGTGCGAGCTGGTCACGGAGAACTCGGGCCGGGAGCGGACCACCGCCTTCGCCTACGCGGTCGGCTGGACGCAGCACACGGTGGGCGTGCAGTACATCCGCGCGGCCTCCGTGCTGCAGAGCCTGCTGGGCAACATCGGCCGGCCCGGCGGCGGCATCCTGGCCCTGCGGGGGCACGCCTCCATCCAGGGCTCCACGGACATCCCGACCCTGTTCAACCTGCTGCCCGGCTACATCCCGATGCCGCACGCGCACCGGCAGGAGGACCTGGACGCGTTCGTGCGGGGCGAGGCGGCCCGCAAGGGCTACTGGGGCAACATGCGCGCCTACCTGGTGAGCCTGCTGAAGGCCTACTGGGGCGACGCGGCGACGGCGGAGAACGACTTCTGCTTCGACTACCTGCCGCGGCTGACGGGCTCGCACTCCACGTACGAGACGGTCATGGCCCAGCTGGAGGGGACCTGCAAGGGCTACTTCCTGATGGGCGAGAACCCGGCGGTCGGCTCGGGCAACGCCAAGATGCAGCGGCTCGGGATGGCGAACCTGGACTGGCTGGTGGTGCGGGACTTCTCCCTCATCGAGTCCGCGACCTGGTGGAAGGACGGCCCGGAGATCGAGACGGGTGAGATGCGCACGGAGGACATCGGCACCGAGGTGTTCTTCCTGCCGGCCGCCGCCCACACCGAGAAGGACGGCAGTTTCACCAACACGCAGCGGCTGCTGCAGTGGCACCACCAGGCGGTCCGGCCGCCCGGCGAGGCGCGCAGCGACCTGTGGTTCACGTACCACCTCGGCCGGATCATCCGTCACAGGCTCGCCGGCTCCACCGACCCGGCGGACCGGCCGCTCATCGACCTGACCTGGGACTACCCGGTCAAGGGTGAGCTGTCCGAGCCGGACGCGGAGGCGGTCCTCGCCGAGATCAACGGCCACGACGCCGAGGGCGTCCCCCTGTCCTCCTACGAGCAGTTGAGCGACGACGGCTCCACGGTGTGCGGCTGCTGGATCTACTGCGGCGTCCACGCCGACGGCGTGAACCAGGCCGCCCGCCGCAAGCCCGGTGCGCAGCAGGACTGGGTGGCGGCCGAGTGGGGCTGGGCGTGGCCCGCCAACCGCCGCGTGCTGTACAACCGCGCGTCGGCCGACCCGGACGGCAGGCCGTGGAGCGAGCGCAAGGCGCTGGTGTGGTGGGACGAGGGCCAGGAGAAGTGGGTGGGGCACGACGTCCCGGACTTCCCCCCCGACAGGTCCCCCGGCCACGTGCCGCCGCCGGACGCCACGGGGCCCGAGGCCCTGTCGGGCACCGACGCGTTCATCATGCAGGCCGACGGCAAGGCCTGGCTGTACGCGCCCTCCGGCCTCACCGACGGGCCGCTGCCCGCGCACTACGAGCCGCAGGACTCCCCCTTCCCCAACCTGCTGTACGGCCGGCAGCGCAACCCGGTGCGGCACCTGCTGCCCCCGCACCCCGACAACCGCTACCAGCCGAGCGCGGGCGCACCCGGCTCCGAGGTGTACCCGTACGTCGCCACCACGTACCGGCTCACCGAGCACCACACGGCGGGCGGCATGTCCCGCTGGCAGCCGTATCTCGCGGAGCTGCAGCCGGAGTTCTTCTGCGAGGTCTCCCCCGAGCTGGCCGCCGAGCGCGCGCTGGAGCACACCGGCTGGGCGACGGTCGTCAGCGCCCGCGGCGTGATCGAGGCACGGGTGCTGGTCACCGACCGCGTGCCGCCGCTGACCGTGCACGGCCGGACCCTGCACCAGGTCGGACTGCCCTACCACTGGGGCCCGAACGGCTACAGCACGGGCGACGCGGCCAACGAGCTGCTGCACCTGTCCCTCGACCCGAACACCCACATCCAGGAGGCCAAGGCGCTGGCCGTGGACATCCGGCCGGGCCGGCGTCCGCGGGGCCCGGCGGCCCTGGAGCTGGTGCGGGAGTACCGGGCGCGCGCGGGCATCGACGAGCACACCGGCACGGAGCTGTGACGACGGGCGCCCGCGGACCGGCGCGGCGGGCGCCCGCCGGTCAGCGCAGGACGACCGAGTACGGCCCGCGTGCGACCAGTTCGCCGATCACCGGCGCCCCCGGCACTTCGCCGGCCACGAGCAGCCCGCCCGAGGTCTGGGCGTCGGCCAGCAGGAGGCGGGTGTCGGCGTCGGCGTCCCCGAAGTCGGTGTGCGGGGCCACCCACTCCAGGTTGCGCCGGGTGCCGCCGCTGACGTAGCCGTCGCGCACCGCCTCCCGCGCGCCGTCCAGGTAGGGCACGGCGGCGGTGTCCAGCACGGCGGTCACCGAGGAGGCGCGGGCCAGTTTGTGCAGGTGGCCGAGGAGACCGAAGCCGGTGACGTCGGTGGCGCAGACCGCGCCGGCGTCCAGGGCGGCGGTGGCGGCGTCCCGGTTGAGCGCGGTCATGGTGGCCACCGCCTGCTCGAACCGTTCGCCGGTGGCCTTGTGACGGTTGTTCAGGACACCGAGGCCGAGGGGCTTGGTCAGCGACAGCGGTACACCGGGACGGCCCGCGTCGTTGCGCAGCAGCCGGGCGGGATCGGCCAGACCGGTGACGGCCATGCCGTACTTCGGTTCGGGGTCGTCGACGCTGTGTCCGCCGCCCACGTGGCAGCCGGCCTCGGTGGCGATGTCCAGGCCGCCGCGCAGCACCTCGCGGGCCAGTTCGAGGGGCAGGACGTCGCGCGGCCAGGCCAGCAGGTTGACCGCGAGGACGGGGCGGCCGCCCATCGCGTAGACGTCGGAGAGCGCGTTGGCGGCGGCGATGCGCCCCCAGTCGTAGGGGTCGTCGACGACCGGGGTGAAGAAGTCGGCCGTGGAGACCACGGCCTGTGCGGCGGCGCCGGGCGGCGTGGGCAGGGTGACGACGGCCGCGTCGTCGCCGCTGGCGGACCCCACCAGGAGCGGGGTGTCGCCCGCGGTGACCCGCGTCCGGGCCGGCGGACCGAGCATGTCCTCGAGTTCGCCGGGCGGGATCTTGCAGGCGCAGCCGCCGCCGTGGGCGTACTGGGTGAGGCGTGCGGCGGTCCCGCTCGTCGAGGTCATGCCGTGCTCCTTGGTGGTGACGGGACGGTGACCGGATGTCCGTGTAGCCTGGCCGGGCGGTGGAGGCGTGTGGGTGCCTGGTGGCCCTCCCGGTCTTCAAAACCGAGGTGTCCGAGGATCTCGGGCAGGCGGGTTCGATTCCCGTCCGCCTCCGTTTTCTACCTGCGGTGACGTGCCCGGCTTCGGGATTGGGCCGAACGCGGGCCCTGGCGCGGGCCCGGTCCCCTCCCGCCGAGGACCGTGGCGTCCCGGCCGCGGCGGCCCCGGGGAGGCCCGAGGGCGGCGGCTCCCCTTCTCGTCGTCCCGGTTCTCGTCGTCCCGGCGGATGCTCAGTCGAGGCAGAACTCGTTGCCCTCGACGTCCTGCATCACGATGCACGACTCGTTGTCCTCATCGGCGAACAGGGTTCGCACGTGGACCGCGCCGAGCGCGACCAGTCGTGCGCACTCGGCCTCGAGAACGGCCAGGCGCTCTTCTCCCACGAGCCCCGTGCCGGCCCGCACGTCGAGGTGCACCCGGTTCTTGGCGGTCTTCCCCTCGGGAACGCGCTGGAAGAACAGTCGCGGGCCCACGCCCGAGGGATCACCGCACGCGAACCACGCCCCCCGCTCCTTCGGCGGCTGCGAGCGGTCGTAGTCGTCCCACGTGGCGAATCCCTTCGGCGGCGGCGGGACGACGTACCCCAGCACCTCGCACCAGAAACGAGCGACACGCTGCGGATCCGCGCAGTCGAAGGTGACCTGGACCTGCCTGATCGATGACATCGGCGCACCATAGCAGGGGGCCTGACCGCTCATCTCCCGGCGGGGAACCGGTCGCCGCCGGGTCATCGAGCGCCGCCGGCGGGCCGGCAGCGCCGGTGCCGGTCGCCCACCCGCTCCGTCAGTCCCCGCGCGTCCAGGTGCTCCAGCAGCGGTACGGCCACCCGGCGCGTCGTGTCCAGGGCGCGGCGGGCCTCGCTGAGGGTGAACGGCTGCGGGAGGCGGGCCAGGACGGCGGCCGCCTCGGTGTCCGCGCCCGGCAGCAGCACGACGGTGTCCCCGACCCGCAGGAGTGCTCCGGCGGCGACGGCCGCGGCCAGTGCCTTGCGGGTGAGTCCGAGTTCCGTCAGCCGGTCCGCCTCGGGCGCGCGGAAGGGCGCGCGGCTCAGGTCACCGCGCACGGCGTCCACGGCCGCGTCCAGGGGCGGTGGCAGGGTGGGCATGGCGTCGGCCCCGTACAACCGGCCCTGGCGGTGGTGGAGCCGCTCGTCGCCGGGGGCCCGGGCCAGCGCGTCGACCAGCAGCCGGTCGGGGAGGCCGAGCAGACGGCGCGCGGCCTCGGTGGGCAGACCCGGGTCCATCGGGTGCTGCCGGGCGTGCCGCTCGACCTCCTCGGCGAGACGGGCGCGCAGCCGTTTCCAGTGGTCCGCGTCGGCCAGCCAGTCCCCGGCGACGGGCGCGGCCGGCGGGGTCACTCCTATCGCCCGCAGTTCGCCGCGTCGTACGAGCCTGCGCCGCCGCAGCTCGGCGGCGCCGTCGGGACGCCCGGTCATCGCGGCCAGTTCCCCGGCGCGGGCGCGGGCGGCGCCGCGCCGGGTCAGGCGTGGCGGACGTACGTCGAGGACGGTGACCGCGCAGGGGACGCGGGTGCCGCCGGGTTCGCGCAGGACGGCGCGGTCGCCGACGCGCAGGGGCAGCGGACGGGCCAGGGTCAGCCTGGCCGTGTCCTCGCCCAGCGGGCGGACGGTCGCCGGCACCGCGGCCGTCCCGATGTGCAGGGTCGACGTCCGGGGGAGCCCGGCGACCGGTTCCCCGGTGACGCGGACGTCGGTCAGCGCGGTGAGCAGCCAGCGGTCCGGTGACAGCAGGACCTGGCCCCGGCGCAGGGTGCCGTCGGCGGCTCCGTGCACGTCGACCGCCACGCGGGCCACCCCGCTCACGGCGGTGCATTCCTCGCGCAGGCACTGCATCCCGCGCACCCGCAGCTCCGCCGTGCCGTCCCCCGTCAGCAGCCGGTCGCCGACGCGCAGCGTGCCCGCGCCGAGCGTGCCGGTGACGACCGTGCCGCGCCCGCGCACGGTGAAGGCCCGGTCCAGCCACAGCCGTACGTCGGCGTCCGCCGGCGGCACCGGCAGGGACCGGGCCAGCCGTACCAGCTCCCCGCGCAGCTCCTCGAGTCCGGTGCCGGTCACGGAACTGACCGCGACGGACGGCACCTCGCCCAGGGAGGTCGCGGCGAGGCGTTCGACGGCGTCGGCCCGTACGGGCTCGGGGTCGGCGAGGTCGCTGCGGGTCACCGCGAGGACGGCGTGCCGTACGCCGAGGGCGTCGATGATCGCGAGGTGTTCCTGCGACTGCTGTTGCCAGCCCTGGTCGGCGGCGACCACGAAGAGCACGGCGGGCACCGGTCCGACGCCGGCCAGCATGGTGGCGACGAACCGCTCGTGCCCGGGCACGTCCACGAAGGCGAGATCCTCGTCCTGCCCGGTCCGGGTCCAGACGAATCCGAGGTCCAGGGTGAGCCCGCGGCGGCGCTCCTCCTCGTAGCGGTCGGGTTCCATGCCCGTCAGCGCCCGCACCAGGGCGGACTTGCCGTGGTCGACGTGACCGGCGGTGGCCACCACCCGCATGTCCCCTACCTCTTCGCCGCGGCCCGTACGGCCGCGGCCAGCCGCTCGTCGTCCTCGGCCGGCACGGTGCGCAGGTCGAGCAGGCACCGGCCGCCCTCCACACGCCCCACCACGGGGACCGGGGCGGTGCGCAGCGCGGCGGCGTACGCCTCCGGCAGGGACACGGCGGCGCTGGGCAGCGTCACTCCGGGGGCACCGCCGCCGCCCACCGCCGCCTCGCTCGCGACGGCACGCGCGTCGACGCCGGCGGCGCCCAGCGCGGCGGCCAGCCGCTCGGCGCGGTGCGCGAGGCGCGCCGGGTCGGCGGCGAGGGCGTCGGCGGTCGGCGTGCCGGGGCCGGTCAGGGTGGCCTGCAGGGCGGCGAGGGTCAGCTTGTCCACGCGCAGGGCGCGGGCGAGGGGGTGCCGGGACACCTTCCGTACGAGGTCGTCGTCGCCGAGCAGCAGTCCGCACTGGGGGCCGCCGAGCAGTTTGTCGCCGCTGGCCGTCACGAGGGAGGCTCCGGCCCGGAGCCGGCTCTCGGCGTCGGGCTCCTCGGGCAGCAGCGGGTGGGGGGCGAGCAGCCCGGAGCCGATGTCGACGACGACCGGCACGCCCAGCGCGGCGAGTTCGCCGGTGCTCGCGGCGTGGGTGAATCCGGTGATGCGGAAGTTGGAGGGGTGGACCTTCAGGACGAAGCCCGTCTCCGGGCCGAGGGCGTCGGCGTAGTCGGCGACGGTGGTGCGGTTGGTGGTGCCGACCTCGCGCAGCCGGGCTCCGGTCGACACCAGGAGGTCGGGCAGGCGGAAACCGTCCCCGATCTCCACCATCTCCCCGCGGCTGATGACGATCTCGCGGCCGGCGGCGAGCGCGGTCGCGGCCAGGACCAGTGCGGCGGCGCCGTTGTTCACGACGTGCGCGCCCCCGGCCGAGGGCACCCGTGCGCGCAGGGCGTCCAGTGCGGTACGCCCCCGGCGGGCGCGTGCGCCGGTGCGCAGGTCGAGTTCGACGTCCGTCGGTCCGGCGGCCTCCTGCACGGCGCGCCGGGCCGCCCGTGACAGCGGGGCCCGGCCCAGGTTGGTGTGGAGCAGCACGCCGGTCGCGTTGATCACCGGCCGCAGTCCGCCGGCCGTGGACGGCAGCAGGGCGAGGGCCGTGTCCGCCACCCCCTCGGGCGGGACCGTCCCCTCACGGGCCCGGTCCTGGGCCTGCCGGACGGCCGACTTCACCGTCTCGGGGCCGAGCCGGCGCACCGCATCTGCGAGCCTCGGGTCGCGCAGCACGGCGTCGGTGCGGGGGATGCGCCGCCGGGCGTCCGCCGCCTCCCGGTCCTGGTCGTGGCCGCGCCTGCGGGCGCCGGCCGGGGCCGGGCCGTCCGCCGTCGCGGTCGCCTCCCGTACGGCCCGCTGATCCACGCGTCCCTCCTCGTCCGGCCGTTCCCGCGTCTGCCCGGGGAGCCCCCATCGTCCTCCAGCGCCCGGCACGCGTGTCACGACACGCCGGTAGAGCCCTGACACCCCTTCAGAAAGTCAGGGATGTGAACGTGAATCAAATACACAACCATTGACGCGTTCACGGCAAGCCTTTACGGTCCGCCTTGAAAGCGCTTTCTCCATGCTCTCTCCCCCACCAGTCCTGGGGCCCGACCCACCTGGAGACACGATGCACATGAGATCCCTGGCCGCGTGCGCCGGCCTGCTGGCCGGCACCCTCGTCGCCCTGTCCGGCCCCACGGCGCAGGCCGCGTCCGTCCGCTACGAGGCCGAGAGTTCCCCGGCGGTCTGCACCGGCACCATCGACTCCGACTGGACCGGCTACTCCGGCAGCGGATTCTGCAACGGCACCAACAAGGCCGGGGCCTACGCCCAGTTCACGGTGGACGCCGCCTCGGCGGGCACCGCGACACTGAAGATCCGCTTCGCCAACGGCACCACCGGCAAACGGGCCGCGGACATCATCGTGAACGGCACCACCGTCGCATCGGCCTCCTTCGAGGCCACCGGCGCCTGGACGACGTGGGCGACGAAGACGCTCACGGTGCCGGTGAGGGCGGGCGGCAACACCGTCCGGCTCAGCCCCACCACCTCCTCCGGCCTGCCCAACCTCGACCGCCTCGACGCCGAGGTGACGGGCGGTGGGACGACGCCGCCGGCCGGATCCGCGCTGTACGTGTCGCCGAACGGCAGCGACGGCGCGTCCGGCACCCAGTCCGATCCGACGACGCTCACCTCGGCGATCGGCCGCGTCGCTCCCGGCGGCACGATCTACCTCCGCGGCGGGACCTACCGCTACGCCCGGACCGTCACCATCCCGCAGGGCAACGACGGAACCTCCGGCGACCGCACCGAACTCGCCGCCTACCCGGGCGAGACGCCGGTGCTGGACTTCTCCGCGCAGAGCGAGGACCCGGCCAACCGAGGCCTCGCGCTGAACGCGTCCTACTGGCACGTCAAGGGCCTCGTCGTCGAACACGCCGGGGACAACGGCGTCTTCGTCGGCGGCAGCAACAACGTCATCGAGCGCACGGTCACCCGCTTCAACCGCGACACCGGCCTCCAGCTGTCCCGGACGGCCTCCACGACGCCCCGCGACCAGTGGCCGTCGAACAACCTGATCCTGAGCGCGGAGTCGCACGACAACGCCGACTCCGACGGCGAGGACGCCGACGGCTTCGCCGCGAAGCTGACCGTCGGGCCCGGCAACGTCTTCCGCCACGCCGTGTCCCACAACAACATCGACGACGGCTGGGACCTCTACACCAAGACGGACACCGGCCCCATCGGCCCGGTGGCCATCGAGGACTCCCTCGCCTACGAGAACGGCACCCTCTCCGACGGCACTCAGAACTCCAGCGGCGACCGCAACGGCTACAAGCTCGGCGGCGAGGACATCGAGGTGGACCACGTCGTGCGGCGCAGCATCGCCTACGCCAACGGCAAGCACGGGTTCACCTACAACAGCAACCCGGGCTCGATGACGGTGTCGGACAACGTCAGCGTCGACAACGCCCAGCGCAACTTCTCGTTCGACAAGGGCACCTCGGTCTTCCGCGGCAACACCTCGTGCCGCGGCGACGACGGGTCGAACGACAAGACCGTGGGCGACGCCGACGCCTCGAACCAGTTCTGGACCGGTTCGAACGGCTCCCGCTGCTCCGCGTACAGCGGCGCGCTCGGCTGGTCATTCGCCTCCGACGGCCGCCTCGTCGTGACCTTCGGCGGCAGGACGGTGACGCCGTAGCCGACGCGCCCGGCGGCCCGGCGTCCGTACCACCGGGCCGCCGGGCCGCCGGGTTCAGCCTGTGACCCGCTCCACGGGGATCCACACCTCCGCGTCCGCCCGCGCCCCGTCCTCGGACAGGCCGACGCGGAGGACCTCGGGCCCCGGCCTGCTGCGGTACGGGTTCGAGGGGAACCACTGCGTGTACACGTCCCGCCACAGGTGCTGGAGTTCCCGCGGGAACGGGCCGGAGCTCTCGAAGGCGGCCCAGGCCCCCGCCGGGACCGGCAGCACGTCCATGTCCCCGGGCGCCTCGGCGTCGGTCACCACCGCGTGGCAGCAGTCGAGTTCGGTGCCCTCCGCCCGGCTCGGGGCGAGCTGGTCGCTCACCCCCACGACGCCTTCCGGTTCCTGGTCGGACAGGGCCGCCAGGCGCCGTAGCGTGCCGGGACCCATGCCCCGGACGAACTCGGCGATCGCCGGGTCGACCCCCTCGTGGACGAGGGGCACCCGGGCCTTCCTGCCGACGATCCGGAACTCCTTCTCGTCGGCGATCCCGTATCGCATGCCGCCGCCCCCTTCGATGACGCTCCGGAAGGACATCCGGGGCTGGGAGCGCAGAGCCGCACCGGTGCGCCGGACCTCGCCCGGACCGACCCCGCGCATGGCGCGGAAGGCCCGCGCGAAGACCTCGCCCGAGCCGTAGCCGTAGCCGTAGCGGCCCGCGATGTCCAGCAGCTTCCGTCCGCCGGCGAGCACCTCGGCGCCCGTCACCGTCAGCCGCCCGCGCCGGACGTACTCCGACAGCGGCATCCCCGACAGCGCGGAGAACATGCGCCGGAAGTGGTGCTCCGACGTCGGCGCGGTGCGCGCCGGCCCGGCCGCGTCGACCTGCCCGCCGGGACGCGCCTCGATGTGCCCCATGGCCCGGTTCAGCCGCTCCAGCACCCCGGCCTCCTCCCCTTTCGCCCCTCACGCCAGGGAGCGCCGGGGGCGGCGGACCCTGCATCCTGTGCCCGGTGCGGTGGGGCGCGCCGGCCGCGCCCGGCCCGGCGGCCGGAAGCCGGGCACGCCGAACTCCGCCGTCGCCCGTCGGTGTTGGCCAGAGTAAAGCCGAGCGACCAAGAGGTCTAGACCCCGTACGCCTTACGCCCGACCCTCCCCTTGCCGCATCATCCCTGGGAGCAAGGTGGTCCATGTGGTCCAGACCAAGCAGGGAGATCTCGTGGGAAGACGCGTGAAAGCCGTCACGACGCTCGGCATCTGCTTCGCACTCGCAAGCACGATGACGAGCGAGGCCCTGTCGCCCACCGTCGCGGGCGCCCCGCCCGTCGCGGCGTCCGCGGTGCCGCCGGTGTCACCGACCCCCCAGTCCCTCACCCGCTCGGACGGCGACGTCACGGTGACCGGCCGGGTCCTCGTCGTGGCGGACGGGAAGACCGACGCCGGCGCCCGGGACCGGCTCGTCCGCGAGCTGAGGGCCCACGGAGCGGACCGGGTGGACGTCGTCGCCCCCGGGAACGTCCCCAGGGCGGCCGCGGGACTGCTCACCGTCCGGCTCGGCCCGGCCACGCGGCCCGACATCGCCCGGGCCCTCGACGGCACGGCGGTGCCGGACCGCCCGGAGGGCTACGCCCTGAACGTCTCGTCCGGGAAGCGCGGACGGCACATCGCCCTCGGCGGCACGGACGCCGCCGGCCAGTTCTACGCCGTGCAGACCCTGCGCCAGCTCTTCGTCCGCGCGGGCGCCGACCGCTGGGAGGTGGCGGGCGTGCGGGTGAGCGACCACCCGTCGATGCCGCTGCGGGGCACCATCGAGGGCTTCTACGGTCAGCCGTGGACCCACGCCGAACGGCTCGACCAGATGGACTTCTACGGAGACGTCAAGGCCAACACCTACATCTACGCCCCCAAGGACGACCCCTACCACCGGGGCAGGTGGCGCGAGCCCTATCCGGCGAACAAGCTGGCCGAACTCGGCGAGCTGGTGGACCGGGCCACGGCGAACCACGTGCGCTTCACCTTCGCCGTCTCCCCCGGCGAGTCGATCTGCTACTCCGATCCCGCCGACCGCCAGGCCCTCGAGGCCAAGCTCCAGGCACTGTACGACCTGGGGACCCGCGCCTTCTCCATCCCGCTCGACGACATCAGCTACACCCGCTGGAACTGCGAGGGCGACCGGACCGCGTACGGCGAGCCCGGTCGCGCGGCGGCCGCGAGGGCTCAGGTCGACCTGCTCAACGACGTGCAGCGGAACTTCGTCGCCACCCACGAGGGCACGCGACCGCTGCAGACGGTGCCCACCGAGTACGGCGACCTCACCGACACCGCCTACAAGCAGACCATGCGCGCGACCCTGGACCCGGCGGTCGTGGTGATGTGGACCGGCACGGCCGTGGTCCCGCCGAAGATCACCAACGACGAGGCCGACCGGGTCTCGAAACTCTTCGGCCGCAAGGTCTTCGTCTGGGACAACTACCCGGTCAACGACTTCGGCAACACCAGCGGGCGACTGCTGCTCGCACCGTACGACAAGCGTGAGGCCGGCCTGTCCGAGCACCTCTCCGGCATCGTCGCCAACCCCATGAACCAGCCCTACGCCAGCAAGGTCGCCGTCTTCGGCACCGCGGACTTCACCTGGAACGACCGCGCCTACGACGCGCGGGAGAACTGGCCGCGCGCCATGTCCTACCTCGCGGGCGGCGACCCCGAGGCCACGGCCGCCCTGCTGGTCCTCGGCGACCTGGAGCACATGGCCCCGACCTTCGGCGCCACTCCCTGGCAACCGCAGGCGCCCGAACTCGACCGGCGCGTGCGGCAGTTCTGGGCGATGTGGGACGAGGGGAAACGCACCGAGGCGGTCGGGGCCCTGCGCGCCCACGCGACCGCGGTCGAGCAGGCCCCGGCGACCATCCGCGGCGGAGCCGTGGACAGGGGCTTCGTGGCCGACGCGTCGCCCTGGCTGGACGCCACCCGGCTGTGGGGCGGGGCCATGGTGACGATGCTCGACGCGCTCACGGCGCGTCAGGACGGTGACGTGGAGGCGTCCGACCGGTTGCTGGCCGAGTCGGACGACCTGCAGCAGCGCGCCCGGGCCGTGCGGGTCGACCCGCCGCGCAACTCCTGGGGCAAGGTCCAGCCCAAGGTCGGTGACGGCGTGCTGGACACCTTCCTCCTGCAGGCCGGCCTTAGGCTGCGGCTGTGGGACTCCGCGGGCGGCGCGGAGAACCTGGCCCTGAAGGGGAAGGCGTCCGCGTCCAGCGTGGAACAGAACCTCGACCGGCTGGCGGCCCGGTACGTCAACGACGGTCAAATGAGCACCCGTTGGGCCTCCGGTTACGCGGACGACGCGTGGGTTCAGGTCGAACTCGCCGCCCCTGCGAAGGTCTCGGCGGTGACCCTCGCGTGGGAGGGCGCCTGTGCGACGGAGTACGCCGTCCGGACCTCCCTGGACGGCGTGACCTGGCGGACCGTGTCCACCCAGCGCCCGGACGGCTGCGGCGACGACGTCGTCCGGCTCACCTCCGACGAGGCCGTGCGGTACGTCCGCATGCAGGGCGTCGAGCGGAGGACGACGTGGGGCTACTCCCTCTACGAGATGGGCGTCTACGGGACGCCCGCCTCCTGAGGCGGCGGCCGGGCTCGGCCGGCGGCGGGTGCGGTGCGGTGCGCGGGACGGTGACGGCCCGGGTGACGGCGGTCCGGGCGGCGTGGGTCTCGCGCGGCTCGCCGGCGGACGCCTCGCCCCGTCGCGCGGCACGTCGGCCTCGCCGGTGACGGCCGGCACCGGGGCGGGCCGGAGAGCTTCCCCGGTGCCGGCCCGCGGCGGCGAGGCGGCCGGCGTCTCCGGCCGGATCCGGCACCTCGGCCGCGCTCGGCGCCGGACGCGTTCAGCCCAGCAGCTGTCTGATCGCCGTCACCACCGCCTCGCCCGTCTGCTGGACGGCCGTTCCGGCGACCAGTGCGGGCAGGGAACGGACCGCTGTCCGCAGGGCGGGACGGAAGCCGTCGTTCTCCGGATCCGTCAGGGCACCCGCCAGCACCGTCGTCTGGTCCCGCAGCGCGTCCGGGTCCCCCAGCAGGGCCGCGTTGCGGTCGATGTCCGCGCGGAAGGCGGTCAGGAGGGTGGCGAGGGAGTCGAGGGCGTCGGACGGAACGCCGCCCTGGCCGGTGCCGGTCTGCGTGATGCGGGACAGGCGACGACCGACGGCGTTCTGCGCGGTGCCGGTGTTGTCGCCGCCGATGCTGATGCCGGCCCCCGGGGCCCCGGCGGGCTCGGGGGACGGGGTCCTGCGCGAAAACCCTCGGCTCATGAGCACTCCTCCGGTCGGGGCGGGGGCGGGCGCCGCGGGCGCCGTCTGCGCCACCTGGGTCAGCGTCACACCTCCCGCGAGTTGGATCCCGGCGTTGTTGTCCCCCAGCACCTGAATGCTGTTGATCACCGTGCGCCGGTCGGAGAACGCCTCCGTCGCGAACCCGTGGCGTTCGAGCAGGGCCTCCACCGCGTGCAGGACGGCGGCCTGCATCAGCTCGACGTGGCGTTCGGCGTCGCCTTTCTGGTGCAGGTCGGAAACCTCGGGCAGGGCCAGGGCGTCGCGCAGACTCAGCGGGCCGTCGTCCCCGGCCGGGTCCGGCTCCCGCGCCGGTGTCTTGCGCAGCCGCCGCCACAGCGCCAGCCACAGCCGCGCCGCACCGCGCAGTCCTTCGAGCGCCGCGGGACCGGCCGGTTCGGGCAGCGGCAGCAGCGGTGCCAGCACCTGCGGCCGCAGCGTGAGCCGCAATTCGCCGGCCTGGAGGGCCGCGTGCACGAAGAGACTCACCACGAGCTGTCCCTGCCAGCTGACGCACTGAGCCCGCAGGCACGGCCGCTCCGGCCGGCCCAGGCCGCCCGCCGCCTGCGGCGCCCCGGTCCCGTTCCGGCCGCGCTCCAGCCACAGGCCGGCCGGCAGGGCCAGGACCCGGGCCACCGAGAAACCGGGCAGTGGGGCGGTCTCCTCGGTGCCGCCGGGCCCGTCCCCACCCTGACCGGTGGCGGTCAGCGCGGCCCCGATGCTGTCCAGCACCTCCGTCTCGCGCAGGGGCACCACGGCTCGCCCGGGCCACCCGGGCCGCAACGGCACGCGCATCTCCGCCGCGCCCCGCACTTCCCCGCCCGCGCCGATGAAACGGCCCGCGACGTCGTACGGCAGCGCGGTGCCGTTCTGCCGGGTGCGGACCCGCTCCACACGTGCGCGGGTCCGCGGCCCGACCGAGGGCAGCCGCTCCCGGGTGCCGCCGTCCCGGCCCACCCGTCTCCGTGCCGACCGGGCGACCACCCCGTCGACGACGTACACCAGGGCCACGGCCGAGGCCAGCACGAGGGGCAACTGGGCTGCGCGCACCCACAGTTCGTGGAAATCGTCGTGCTTGCGCATCGCCACCGGCGTGAACGCCCAGAACCCGATCAGCGGTGTCAGCGCCCAGCCGGGGCCGGACGAGCCCAGCACCCAGGCGAGGCCGAGCGCGCCCAGCCACGCCAGGGCCGCGGCCGGCGCCCAGACCACGACAGTGCCGAGCACCACCGCCACCGCGACCCGGCGCAGCAGCCGCCACCGGCGGACGCGCGCTCCGTGCACGAGCACCGGCACCAGATCGAAACCGTACGACGGGACCGCGCGCGCCGGTTCGCGCAGCACGTCCTTGACCAGCCGGGGCAGCGACGTCCCGCTCCACGGCCCGGGGCCGCCGGCACGGGCCGGGCGCGCGTAGAGCGCCGTGCAGAGCAGCCGTGTCACGTCGGAATCCGACGTCCGCGACAGTGACTCCCCCGTCGATGACTCTGTGGTCCGCATCCTGGATGGCTCCCCCGGTCCGGCGCACACCGTGCCTGGAGGCATCTTCACCTCACCGGCCCCGGTCGCGCCATACCCCGCACACCACCCGTCCGGCCGTACGTCGGCGAGGGCCACGGCCGGTCCGTCGGGCCCCGCGGCGCGCAGGTGGGCGACCTCCCCGACGAGCCCGGCGGACGCGGCGGACGGTGCCGTCGCCCACCACGGCGCGGCCCAGTCCCTCACCGAGACGGAGACGGAGACGGAGACGGAGACGGACGAAGTCCTTCACGTCCTCCCCGTACCGCCGCCGAGGCGGACGCGCCCGCGCGCCGCCCCGGCCGGTCGGCACCGCCCGCCGTCCCCGCCGCCCGGGCGGCGGGGACGGCGGGCGGCTAGCGCAGGTGCCGGGTGAAGAACCGGGCCGCGACGTCCCCCGCGAACTGCGGGACGCCGGTGTGCCCGCCCAGGTTGGCGTGCAGGGACTTCTCCTCGGAGCCGAAGGCGTCGAACAGCTCCAGGGCCGCCTGCCGGTCGTTCCCTTCGTCGTCCCACTGCAGCAGGACGTGCAGCGGAACGGTGACCTGCCGGGCCTCCTCGAACACGGCGCGGGGCACGAGGCTCCCGGCGAACAGGACGGCGGCCGAGATGCGCGGCTCGACCACCGCCAGTCGGATCCCGATGGAGATCACTCCCCCCGAGTACCCGACCGGGCCGCCGATCCCGGGCAGCGCCAGGAGGGCGTCCAGGGCGGCCTGCCATTCCGGGACCGCCTTCTCGACCAGCGGGAGGACGAGGGCGTCGACGATCTCGTCGCCGACCGGCTCACCGGCCTCCGTCGCCCTGCGCAGGCCGGCGCGGGCCTGTTCGACGGCGGGGCAACGGGGCCGGTCGCCGCTTCCGGGGAGCTCGATGGTCGCCGTGGCGAAGCCGTCCGCCGCGGAGCGCCGGGCCCGGGCCGCCAGCCGGGGGTACGCCTTGCGCAGCCCGAGGGGAGGGGGGCCGAGCAGGATCAGCGGTGCCGGTGCCGGTGCCGATGCGGACGCGGGCGTCCACAGGATGCCGGGGATCCCGCCGAGGGTGAATGCGCGCTCGAGGACACCGTCGTCGAGGTGTTGCTCGGAAGTGAAGTGCACGGTCGTGCCTTTCGGGAGTGCTCACGAACGGCGCTCCCGGACGACGACCTATCGCCCGACCGTGACCCCGGAGGAGAGCACCCACGTCGATGTGTTCACGGGTACCACCTCCTCCTTCTCTCGCACGGCCTCCGGGAAAGTAGCAGTGGTCGCCGTGGTCCGCCAAACGGTTTCCCGCGGCTGCTCCGCCTCCGGACGCCACGGAGCCGCTCGCCCGAAGGCCGGGGCCGGGCGGACGAGGGCTTCGGGCCCGCGCCGTCGCGGAGTGGCACGGGCCGTCCCGCCTCCTGGCACGCCCGGGTGCCCGCGCACGTGACCTTCGCCTCCGCAAGGCTGATACTTCGGACAGGAGTACCGCAGTCGCCCCCTCGTCCGATCGTCCGATCGTCCAGCAGACCTGTCGGGCCGACACCGACGTCGGCGCCACATCGGCACCAGTACCGCCGGCCCCGCTCGGGGCCGCTGCGGACCGCCGCGGCCGAGAACCGCCCACACCCGCTCCCACCAGCGAAGACCCTGTTCGAAGACCCAGCTACTACTCTTCCCAGGAGGCACCAGTGAAGATGCTCATCAACGTTCCGGAGACCGTGGTCGCGGACGCGCTGCGGGGGATGGCCGCCGCCCACCCGGAGCTGACGGTGGACGTCGAGAACCGGGTGATCGTGCGGCGGGACGCCCCGGTGGGCGGGAAGGTCGCCCTGGTGTCCGGGGGCGGGTCGGGGCACGAGCCGCTGCACGGCGGGTTCGTGGGGCCGGGGATGCTGACGGCGGCCTGTCCGGGAGAGGTGTTCACCTCGCCGGTGCCGGACCAGATGCTGCGGGCCGCCGCGGCCGTGGACAGCGGCGCGGGGGTGCTGTTCGTCGTCAAGAACTACACCGGCGACGTGCTCAACTTCGACATGGCCGCCGAGCTGGCCGAGGACGAGGGCATCCGGGTCGCGAAGGTGCTGGTCGACGACGACGTGGCGGTGACGGACAGCCTGTACACGGCGGGGCGGCGCGGCACGGGGGCCACGCTGTTCGTGGAGAAGATCGCGGGCGCCGCGGCGGAGGAGGGCCGTCCGCTGGAGCAGGTGGAGGCGGTCGCCCGGCGGGTCAACGGCAGCTCCCGGAGCTTCGGTGTCGCGCTGAGCGCCTGCACCACGCCGGCCAAGGGCAGCCCCACCTTCGACCTGCCCGCCGGTGAACTGGAGCTGGGCATCGGCATCCACGGGGAGCCCGGCCGGGAGCGGCGGCCGATGATGACCTCGGGCGAGATCGCCGAGGCCGCCGTGGACGCGGTACTGACCGACCTCGCCCCCCGCAATCCCGTACTGGTCCTCGTCAACGGCATGGGCGCCACGCCGCTGCTGGAGCTGTACGGCTTCAACGCCGAGGTGCAGCGCGTGCTCGGCGAGCGGGGTGTCGCCGTCGCCCGCACCCTCGTCGGCAACTACGTGACCTCCCTCGACATGGCGGGCGCCTCGGTCACCCTGTGCGAGATCGACGAGGAGCTGCTCGGACTGTGGGACGCGCCGGTGCGGACGCCCGGGCTCCGGTGGGGCATGTGACGGTGGGCGGGGAAGGGATCGGAACACACCTACCAGGCAAGGAGATCCTGTGCTCGACGCCGAATTCTTCCGCCGTTGGATGACGGCGACCGCCGCGTTGGTCGACCGCGAGGCGGAGCGGCTCACCGCCCTCGACTCGCCCATCGGCGACGCGGACCACGGCAGCAATCTCCAGCGCGGTTTCACGGCCGTGACGGCCACGCTGGAGAAGGAGGCACCCGGCACGCCCGGCGCGGTCCTGACGCTCGCCGGACGGCAGCTCATCTCCACGGTCGGCGGCGCCTCGGGGCCGTTGTACGGGACGCTGCTGCGCCGCACCGGCAAGGCGCTCGGCGACGCCGCCGAGGTGAGCGCGGAGCAGCTGGCCGAGGCGTTGCGGACGGGGGTGGACGCCGTCCGGACGCTCGGGGGCGCGGCGCCGGGCGACAAGACGATGGTCGATGCCCTGGTGCCGGCCGTGGACGCCCTCGGCGACTCGTTCGCCGCGGCCCGTGCCGCCGCCGAGGAGGGCGCCGAGGCGACCACGCCGCTGCAGGCGCGCAAGGGCAGGGCGAGTTATCTGGGCGAGCGCAGCATCGGGCACCAGGATCCCGGTGCCACGTCGGCGGCGCTGCTGATCGAAGGGCTTCAGGAGGCATCCGGTGAGTGACGAGAAGCTGGTCGGGATCGTGCTGGTGTCGCACAGCGTCGAGGTCGCGGCGTCCGTGGCGGAGCTGGCGAAGGCCCTGTCGGGCGGTGGCGCGGCGGTGCCGGTGGCTCCGGCGGGCGGTACCGCGGCCGGCGGGTTCGGCACCAGTTCCGAGCTGGTCTCCGCCGCCGCCGCGTCCGTGGACCGGGGCGCGGGTGTCGCCGTCCTGACCGATCTGGGCAGCGCGGTGCTCACCGTCAAGGCCCTGCTGGCCGAGGGTGACGAACTGCCGGAGAACACCCGCCTGGTCGACGCCCCGTTCGTGGAGGGCGCGGTGGCCGCGGTCGTCACGGCGGCGACGGGCGCGGACCTGGCGGCGGTGGAGGCGGCCGCGGCGGAGGCGTACTCCTACCGGAAGGCGTAGCGCGCCGGGGCGGCGGCACGGCGCGCGCGTCGCTCCTGGTGCCGGACGGCCGACGTGCCGGGCGGGGCGGGCGGCCCCCGCCCCGCCCGCTCAGTCGCCGTCGGCGAACTCCCGGGCCAGCCGTTCCCCCGTCCGCTCGGTGGCGGCCGTGTCCTCGATGGGCTCGGTCGCGGTGTCCTTGAAGAGGATGTACGTCACCCCGGAGGCGACACCGCCGGTGCGCGGGTCGGCGGGGACCCCGAGCGCCTCGGCGGCCGCGTACGACGCCTCGCCGATGACCTCGCGCGGGCCGATGTCGCCGACGACCGCGTATCCCACCCGGTCCCCGTGGACGACGGCCACGACCGAGCCGCCGCGCACGCCGTCCGCCCTGTGGTCCCAGATGCCGCTGGGCTGGGGCACGACGACGTAGGGCAGCTTCTCCGCGTCGAGCGGGCCGCCGTCGGAGCGGGTGTAGGCCGTGGCGGCGGTGAAGTGCGGGTCGGTGCGGGCGTTGCAGCGTTCGCCGCTCCGGCCGTCGCAGTCGATGTCCAGGTCGGCCTTCCAGAACACGGCGTCCCGGGTGCCGCAGACCGGGATGTCCGCCGGTGCCCCCGCGTCGCTGCGGTAGCGGCCGTGCGAGACGGGGGCGCAGTCCCGGGTCCTGGCCAGCAGGTCGGCGGCGCGGACGGGCTCCCCGGATGCGCCGTCCGCGGTGCGGGCACCGGTGTCCGGGCCGGGTACGGGCGGCCGGGCCCCGGACCGGGAGCCGGCCCTGTGCTCCGGCCTGAGGCGGGAGACGGCCTCGGGCACGGACGCCGCCCGGGACCGGGACCCGGCCTCGGTCGTCGGCCGGGCCTGGGACTGCGGGCCCGGCCGGGGCGGCGACGGTGCGGCGGGGAACGCCGTGGGGGCGAGCAGGGCGGCACTGGCCGCGACCAGTGTCAGCGACTGGACACGCACGTTGGGGCCTCTCCTGGGGGGCGTGGACGGGCACTCGGCCCCATCTGTCCCCGGAACGGGCGCGCGGACCACCATGACAGGGCCAGACGGTGCACGTCCGGTTGCGCGACAAAGGGGCGGGGGGCCGGGTCCGGTACCGGTCCCCGGCCCGCCCGGCCTCCCGCGTCGGCGCGGGATCAGCGACGACAGCGGCCCGCGCCACCGGCCCGGTTCCCCTGTCGGTCCGGGGACTTGGGCCGTCGGGAACTCAGGATACGTAACTCTTCCGGGTGATCGGCCACCACGAGCCCCTTGATGTGATCGCATCACGGCGGCATATTGGTCCGGACCATTGCCGTCTGGCCGTCCCGGGAGGCAGAGCCGTGCGAGGCGTTCCCGTTCCCGCGCCCCACCACGTCCCGCGCCGCTGCGCCCTTCTCTGCGGCGCCCTCGTGCTGGTCTCGTCCTGCGGCTGGGGCACGGGCCACGACGACGGGGGTGGCGGCCCGCCCGGGGCACCGACGGGCGTCACCGCCGAGGCGGGCAGCGCGACGAGCGTGCACGTGATGTGGAACGCCGTCGATGGGGCCGAGAGCTACGAGGTGTACCGCGGCGCCACCGAGGTGCGGGAGGTGCCGGCCACCGGCCGCATGGTCGACGTCACCCGGCTCCGCCCCTCCACCGCCTACACCTTCACCGTGCGGGCGCGCGACGCCGACGGGCGGCTCGGACCGCGCAGTGCGGAGGTCCGGGCGACCACCCCGGCCGCCGGGGCCGCCGACCGCTCCGCGCCCACCCCGCCGCCGGACGCGCACGGCCGGGCGGCGGGCAGCCGTGCGGTCCAGCTCACCTGGTCCGCCGCCACGGACGACCGGGGCGTCGTCTCGTACGACGTCTACCAGGGCGACACGAAGATCCACAGCGTCGGCGGCGCCCAGACCGCGGCCGTCCTCACCGGCCTGCGCCCCGGCACCCGCTACGTGTTCACCGTCCGGGCGCGGGACGCCGCCGACAACCTCTCCCCCGCCAGTGCCGCCGTCCGCCTCACCACCCCGGGCTCCGACGACGGCCGCGCCGCCGCGCCCACCGGCCTGCGCGCGGCGGTCCACCGCGCCGGCGGCGCGTACTACATCGACCTCGACTGGGTCCCGCCGCGCACCGACGGCGTGGTCACCGCGTACGAGATCCACCTGGACGGCAGCATGGCCACCTCGCTCGTGTACGGCGGCGACGCGCCGCGCGACCGGGCCGAGTACAGCTTCTACGCCGGGCCGGAGGCCGGCGTCACGCACCGGGTGCGGGTGCGGGCCAAGCTGCCCGACGGCACCTGGGGCGGCTTCTCGGAGGAGCGGACGGTGACGACGGGCGAGGGGCGGTGAGGTCCCGGCGGTGCGCGCGCGGCCGGTGAGCGCGTCACCTGACCGGTCGCGCTCCGGGTGCGGGCCCGGTCGCCGCCCTGTCGGCTGCGCCTGAGAGGCACGAGCGATCCGATCCCGGCGGCGCGAGGGATGTCCGCCGACCGTGCCGCCGGAGGGCAGCCCACATGCGCATCTCATCGCCACTCCTCCGCTCCGGCCTGACCGTGGCAACCGCCGCCGCGCTGCCCGTCGTCCCCGCCGCCGCGGGCCCGGGGATCTCGGTGAGCACCACCGGGAGCACCGTGTCGGTCACGACCACCGCCTGCGCCCGGCTCGACGGGAGCTGGGGCACGGCCTCGCTGCTCACCAGCGGCCAGGGCAGCTTCGCGGAGGGCCGCCAGGTCGCGCTGTCCGAAACGGGCGCGGGTCAGTCCGCCGCGTGGCCGGGCATCTCCCCGGGCACCTACACGGTCGTCGTCGTGTGCGCGAACAACAGCACCGCCGGCACCCAGACCGTCATCGTGTCCCCGGCGCCCTCGCCCTCCGCCTCCCCCGGCCGGTCCGCCTCCCCCTCGCCGTCCGCGTCGCCGCGCGGGGTCCTGGGCGGGGTCGGCGGGGCCGTCCAGGACTACAGCACGGTCGCCCTCGTGGTGGGCAGCGCGCTGATGGGGGGCGGGGTCACCGCCGCGGCCTGGTTCCTGCGCCGCCGCTCGAAGCCGTACCGGTTCTGAGCGCGCCGCGCGGGCGTCATGACGGGTCGTCGCCGGGAAGCCCGGCGAATTCCGCCAGGGCGTGCCTGAGCCACTGGGTCCAGAAGGTCTCCAGGTCGATGCCGGCGCGCAGCACCAGGTGCCGCAGCCGGTCCTCGGGGCCGTCCTTCCCCGGCGGGAAGTCGCGCTTCTCGATCTCCTCGTACTCGGACAACTGCCGCTCGTGCAGCTCCAGATGGCGCCGCAGGTCCGCCTCGATGCCGGTGGTGCCGACCACGGCGGCGGCCCGCAGCCGCAGCAGCATCGTGTCCCGCAGGGGGCGCGGGTCCTGCGCGGTGGCGGTCCACCGGGCCAGTTCGTCGCGGCCCGCGGGCAGGACCTCGTAGCTCTTCTTCTGCCCGCGGGCGGGCTGCTGCGCGGGCAGTGCGCGGATCAGCCCCTGCGCCTCCAGTTTTCCCAGCTCGCGGTAGATCTGCTGGTGCGTCGCCGACCAGAAGTAGCCGATCGACTTGTCGAACCGGCGGGTCAGCTCCAGCCCGGACGACGGCTTTTCGACCAGGGCGGTGAGGATCGCGTGCGGGAGTGACATGGGCTCATCCTAGGGACGGCCCACGCCGCTCCCCCGCGTCTCCTACAGCACCGCCGCCAGCTCGGTGCCCTGCTTGACGGCACGCTTGGCGTCCAGTTCGGCGGCCACGTCCGCGCCGCCGATGAGGTGGGCGTCGCGGCCGGCGGCGACCAGCTCGTCGTACAGGCCGCGGCGAGGCTCCTGGCCGGTGCACAGGACGACCGTGTCGACCTCCAGCACCGTGGACTCGTCGCCGATCGTGACGTGCAGGCCGGCGTCGTCGATCCGGTCGTAGCGCACGCCCGGGAGCATGGTGACGCCGCGGTGCTTGAGTTCGGTGCGGTGGATCCAGCCGGTGGTCCTGCCGAGGCCGGCGCCGACCTTGGACGTCTTGCGCTGGAGCAGGTGGACGGTGCGCGGCGGGGCGGGGCGCTCGGGTGCGGCGAGGCCGCCGGGCGAGCGGTAGTCCATGTCGACGCCCCACAGGCGGAAGTAGGCGGCGGGGTTCTCGTGGGCCTTGTCGCCGCCGTCGGTGAGGAACTCGGCGACGTCGAAGCCGATGCCGCCCGCGCCGAGGATCGCGACGCGGTCGCCGACGGGGGCGCCGTCGCGCAGGACGTCCAGGTAGCCGAGGACGCTCGGGTGGTCGACGCCGGGGATGTCCGGGGTGCGGGGGGTGACGCCGGTGGCGACGACGACCTCGTCGTAACCGGTGAGGTCGTCGACGCCCACCGGGGTGTTCAGCCGTACGTCGACGCCGTGCGCGTCGAGCTGGGTGCGGAAGTAGCGCAGCGTCTCGTCGAACTCCTGCTTGCCGGGGACCTTGCGGGCGACGTTGAGCTGCCCGCCGATCTCGCCGGCGGCGTCGAAGAGGGTGACCTCGTGGCCGCGCTCGGCCGCGCCGACCGCACAGGCCAGTCCGGCCGGTCCGGCGCCGACGACCGCGACGCGCTTGCGCAGCCGGGTCGGGGAGAGGACCAGTTCGGTCTCGTGACAGGCGCGCGGGTTGACCAGACAGGAGGTGATCCGCCCGCTGAAGGTGTGGTCCAGGCACGCCTGGTTGCAGCCGATGCAGGTGTTGATGGCCTCGGGGCGGCCCGCCTCCGCCTTGGCGACGAAGTCGGGGTCGGCGAGCATCGGGCGGGCCATCGACACCATGTCCGCGGCGCCCTCGGCGAGCAACTGCTCCGCCAGGTCCGGGGTGTTGATGCGGTTGGTGGTGACGAGCGGCACCGACACCTCGCCCATCAGCCGCTTGGTCACCCAGGTGTACGCGCCGCGCGGCACGGAGGTGGCGATGGTGGGGATGCGGGCCTCGTGCCAGCCGATGCCGGTGTTGATGATGGTCGCCCCGGCGGCCTCGACGGCCTTGGCGAGCGTGACGACCTCCTCCAGCGTGGAGCCGCCGGGGACCAGGTCGAGCATGGACAGGCGGTAGACGAGGATGAAGTCCTCGCCGACCGCCTCGCGCACCCGGCGGACGATCTCGACGGGGAAGCGCATGCGGTTCTCGTGGGAGCCGCCCCAGCGGTCGGTGCGGTGGTTGGTGTGCGCGGCGGTGAACTCGTTGATCAGGTAACCCTCGGAGCCCATGATCTCGACGCCGTCGTAACCGGCCCCGCGGGCGAGGCGGGCGGCGCGGACGTAGTCGTCGACGGTCCGCTCGACCTCGTCGTCGGTCAGCTCCCGGGGCACGTGGGGGCTGATCGGCGCCTGGAGCGGACTCGGCGCGACGAGGCCGGCGTGGTAGGCGTAGCGGCCGAAGTGCAGGATCTGCATCGCGATCCGGCCGCCCTCGCGGTGCACGGCCTCGGTGACGACCCGGTGCCGCGCGGCCTCCGCCTCGGTGGTGAGCTTGGCCCCGCCCTCGTAGGGCCGGCCCTCGTCGTTGGGGGCGATGCCGCCGGTGACGATGAGGCCCACTCCCCCGCGGGCCCGGGCGGCATAGAAGGCGGCCATGCGCTCGAAACCGCGCTCCACCTCCTCCAGACCCACGTGCATGGAGCCCATGAGGACCCGGTTGGGCAGGGTGGTGAAGCCCAGGTCGAGCGGGCTCAGCAGGTGGGGGTAACGGCTCATCGGGCCCTCCGTGCGCGGTGTGGTGCCTCTGTTGTAGAGGACGGCCGCCTCTTTGTGCAACTAGTTGCACAAAGAGGCGGCGCACACCACACCGCCGCGCCGGCGGGACCCGGTCAGCGGCTTTCCAGCCGTACGTGCAGTTCGCGCTCCTGGTCGCCGGAGGCCGTGCTCAGGTCGTGCACGGTGAACAGGGAGTCCAGGGTGGTGCGGAACCGCTCGATCGCCCAGTAGCCGCCCTGCACGTCGGCCTCCACGGAGGCGTGGAGCCGGGTGGGGGCGCACTCACCCCCGTGGGCGTCGGCCACGTCGAAGGTGCCGAGCCACACGGTCGGGCGCACCGCGTCGTACTCCCGGGTCGCGTCGCCCGCGTGCCGGTCGGACGAGAAACACGCGCACAGGGCGTCGAACACGGTCCGGGCGTCCTCCTTGTCGCATCCGCTCAGCTCCACCGAGACGGCCTCCGGATGCAGTCGCTCGCCGTCCATCGTGATCGCTCCTCTCCTGGCCGCGGTGCGCCGCCGTCGGCCGCCCCACTGCGTGGACGCCCCTCGGAGACCGCACCCATACCCCCAGAAAAGCACCACCTCGGGCAGAGCACTACCGGCACGGGCCGACGGCCGCCGCCTCAGCCGCGGACGAGGCGGTAGGTCTTGCTGTCGGTCAGCGCGCAGAAGCCCGGGGAGACGACGATCACGCGCAGGGTGCCGGTACGGCGGTCGTAGTCGACGCCCTCCGCCTCGAAGCCGCCGGAGCAGGCACTGCGCAGCGGCAGCTGCCGCAGGGCGGTGACGCGGCCGGTGACGTCGGCGCCGGCCGGAGCGGCGGAGAGGTCGATGCGCAGCAGCGGTCGGGTGAGCCCGAAGAGGGTGCCCTCCGGGTCGTCGGAGGAGCACAGGAGGGTGGTGGCGTCGAGGAAGTCGCAGCCCTGGACGTCGCGCACGGCGCGGTCCAGGCGGACGGTGGCCGCCCGGGGGAGGTCCGCCGAGGGCGAGGTGGCCGGGTTGACGCCGGGCGTCGGGAAGACCAGCAGCCGGTCCATGGTGCCCCACTCGCCGGACAGCATCCACTGGCCGTCCGGCGAGATCGCGGCCCAGGAGTTGTTCGGCGCCTCGTCCGCGCCCAGCGTGTGCACGTACTCCGACCACCGCCCGTCCGGCGCCTGCACGCGGAACATCTTCGCGTTCCCGTCGTCGCGCTGGTACGGCTCGACGTAGTGCCCGTCGTAGGAGGCGTCGGGGTCGCCGACGTGGTTCCAGCCGCGCACGGCGAGACCCCAGGGGACGGTGCCGATCCCGGTGTACCGGTTGGGGCTGCCGGCCGGGACCTCCACCGAGGCCAGGCCCTGGCTCTCGGTGAGCGGGTCGGCCCGGTCCGAGCCGGCCTCCGTCCAGGTGCCGGCGGCCGGGGCGGCCCCGGCGGGCGGGGCGGCGAGGAGGAGGGCGAGGGCGGCGAGTCCGGTCAGGACCGCGTGACGACGCCGGGCGCGCAGGGGCATGGGGCGGCTCCTCGGTGGGGGTCGGGCGGCACGCACTCGGCGCACAGTGTGACCGCCCGTGACAGTCATGTACATACCAAAACACGCCGGGTGCGGCCGTCCCGTGGGGCGGTGACCGCCCCACGGGGAGATCCTGGAGGAGGCGACAGGGGCCCGGAGGAACGACCCTGTACGTGAGGGAACGCGGTAGAACAGGGGTGTCGGCATCGGGAAGACGTGCCGCGTGGCACGGCGAAGGCGGGGCGTGGGATGAGTGCAGCCGGGTCTGCCGGGTTCGAGGGCGCCGGGTCACCGCGCGGACCGGTGCGTCCCAGCGGACTGCTCGACGTGTTGAACGTGGCCTCGGTCGTGCTGGACGCCGAGGGCCGGATCGTGCTGTGGAGCCCGCAGGCCGAGGAGCTGTTCGGCTACTCCGCCCAGGAGGCGCTGGGTCAGTACGCCGCCCGGATCATGGTCCACGAGAAGCACCTCGAGCTGGTCGTGAAGCTGTTCGCCGACGTGATGAGGACCGGCCGGAGCTGGGCCGGCGCCTTCCCCATCCGCCGCAAGGACGGCGACACCCGGCTGGTGGAGTTCCGCAACATGCGGCTGCTCGACGACCGGGGCGACGTCTACGCGCTGGGGCTCGCGGCCGACCGGTCGACCGTGCGCCGGCTGGAGCGCGACGTGGCACTGTCCGCCCGGGTGATCACGCAGTCCCCCATCGGGCTGGCGGTCCTGGACACGGGTCTGCGGTACGTCTCGGTCAACCCGGCGCTGGAGCGGATCGACGGTCTTCCCGCCGAGGCCCACATCGGCCGGACGGTCCGGGAGGCGCTGCCCCAGATGGACGCCGACGCGCTGGAGGGAGCGGCGCGCAAGGTGCTGGAGACCGGCCGTCCGGTCGTCGACCGGTCGGCGACCGGACGGACCCCGGCCGACCCGGACGAGGACCACGCCTGGTCGGTCTCGCTGTACCGGCTGGAGGACGCCCTCGGCGCGGTGCTGGGCGTGGCCATGTCGATCGTGGACGTCACCGAGCAGTACCGGGCGGGCGTCGAGGCGGAGGCCGCGCGGCGCCGCCTCGCCGCCGTCGCCGACGCGTCCGCCCGCATCGGCACCACGCTGGAGCTGGACCGCACGGCCCGCGAGCTGGCCGACGTGGCCGTGCCGGGCCTCGCCGACATAGCGGCCGTGGATCTGCTGGAGGCCGTGGTCAAGGGCCGGCGCAGCGCCCTGGAGCCCGCCGAGCCGGCGGTGATCCGGGCCCTGGCCGTCCAGGCGGAGGACTCCCCGGAGGCACTGCGGGCGGCCGATCCGCCCGGACAGGTGGCCCGGTACGGGCCGGACCGCCTGGTCACCGAGTGCGTGCGCACCGCCCGGCCCGTGCTGGTGGCGCAGGTGACGGACGAGGACCTGACCCGCATCGCCCGTTCGCCCGAGGCGGCCGAGCTGCTGCGCCGGGCCGGTGTGCACTCGTACCTGGCCGTGCCGCTGATCGCGCGCGGTGAGGTGCTCGGCGCCCTGGACCTGAAGCGGACCGGCAATCCGCTGCCGTTCGGCGAGGACGACCTGCTGCTGGCCCGGGAGCTCGCCGCGCGCGCGGCGGTGCAGATCGACAACGCCCGCTGGTACCAGAACGCCCGCGACGCCGCCCTCACCCTGCAGCGCAGCATGCTGCCGAGCCATCCGCGGGTGACGGGCGGCCTGGAGGTCGCCTCCCGCTACCAGCCCGCCGAGGCCACCAGCGAGGTCGGCGGCGACTGGTTCGACGTGATCCCGCTGGAGGGCTGCAAGACCGCGCTGGTCGTGGGCGACGTGATGGGCAGCGGCATCACGGCGGCGGCGTCCATGGGGCGGCTGCGCACCGCGACGAACACGCTGGCCGCCCTGGACCTGGATCCGGCGCTGCTGCTCGAACACCTCGACCGGACCACGGCCGGCCTGGACCAGGCCATCGCGACCTGCGTCTACGCCGTCCACGACCCGCACGCCCGGCAGTGCCGCATCGCCAACGCCGGCCACCTGCCGCCGGTGCGGCTGCGCGCGGGCCGTCCTCCGGAGCTGCTGGACCTGCCCACCGGGGTGCCGCTCGGAGTGGGCGGCGTCGCCTTCTCCACCACCACCGTCGACCTGGACCCGGGCGACCGGCTGGTGTTCTACACCGACGGCCTCGTCGAGACGCGGCAGCAGCCGATCGACGAGCGGCTGGCCGCGCTCCTCGCCCTGCTGGAAGGCCCGGACCGGCCCTTGGAGGAGGTCTGCGACCTGCTTCTGCGCACGCTGCACGAGCCGCAGAACTCCGACGACGTGGCCCTGCTGATCGCCCGGGCCACGCCACCGGAGTAGGCCGGCGCCCCGCTACCGCCTGACGCCGATCACCACGTGGGCGTACAGCTCGTCGCTGACCTCCAGTCGGGTGGTCAGGCCGCCGCGGGTGAAGGCGTCGACGGCGGCCGGGGCCTGGCGTTCGCTCGTCTCGACCAGCAGGCAGCCGCCGGGCGCGAGCCAGCCGGGCGCCTCGGCGGCGACGCGGCGCAGCACGTCGAGCCCGTCGGTGCCGCCGTCGAGGGCGACCAGCGGCTCGTGGTCGCGGGCCTCGGCGGGCAGCAGGGCGACCTCGCCGGTGGGCACGTAGGGCACGTTGGCGGCGAGTATGTCGATGCGGCCGCGCAGCGCACCGGGCAGCGCGTCGAACAGGTCGCCGGTGTGCACCCGGCCGCCGGCGGCCGAGAGGTTGCCGCGGGCGCAGCGCACGGCGGCCGGGTCGACGTCGGCGGCGTGCACCTCGGGCCGGTCGAGCGCGGCGGCCAGGGCCGCGCCGACGGCGCCCGAGCCGCAGCACAGGTCCACGACGACACCCGCGCCGGGCGCGTGGGTGAGGGCCTGCTCCACGAGGAACTCGGTACGGCGGCGGGGGACGAAGACGCCGGGAGCCACGGCGATGCGCAGTCCGCGGAACTCGGCCCAGCCGAGGACGAGTTCGAGGGGCAGGCCGGCGACGCGCCGGTCGACCAGCGCGGCCAGTTCGCCGGGGGTGCGGGCGGCGGTGAGGATCAGCTCCGCCTCGTCCTCGGCGAAGACGCACCCCGCGGCGCGGAGCGCGGCCACGACGGAGTCACGGGAGGGGAAGGCGGAAGGGAACGCGGAGAACGATGGAGGCATGGAAGCCGGGAGCCTTTCGAGAACCGAAGGGCGCTCTCCCGGTCACCGGTCGCCGGTGACCGCGTCGCCGAGAGGTGAGAGCGCCCGGGCCGACACAGCGGTGATGGGTCTCACCTCCCAGGTGTCCGACGGCCGGGACGGTCCGCGGCCGTCGGTCACCCTACCCCAACGATCAGACGCCGACGGCCTCCTCGGCCTCTTCCTCGGCCTTCTCGCCGACGGCCGGTCCCGCCTTCTCCGCGTCCGGCCGCGCGTGCCTCGGGTGCGCCGGCGCGGGGGCGGCGGCCCGCTCGCGGAGGGCGGCGACTCCCGTCACCACGAGGCCGAGCAGCAGCCAGGCGGCCAGGGTCCAGACGCCGCGGCCCAGTCCGTCGCCGTCGAAGTAGAGCAGGCCGCGGACGCCCTCGACGAAGCCGGCGCCGTTCCAGAAGGCGTGCAGGGTGCCGAAGAACCCGTTCTGCAGCTCGGGCCGGAACAGGCCGCCGGAGGTGGTGAAGTTGAGCATCACGAACAGCACCATCATGGCGAGGGTGGTCCACCGCTTGAGGAAGGTGTGCAGGCCCACGCCGAGGAACAGGATGCCCGCCGCGTAGATCCAGGCCATGCCGAAGACACCGGCGAGGCCGTGGTGCGCGAGGTGGAAGACCGGGCCGGCCAGCAGGGTGCCGATGCCGGCGACGACGACCGAGACGCCGAGCGTCAGCAGCGCCCGCACACGCATCGCCAGGGCCGATCCGGCGGCGCCGAGGGCGGCCACGGAGGCGTAGGAGCCGATGCTGATCGCGATCAGGAGGAAGAACAGGCCCTGCCCGGTGGGGTCGTCGTCGACCGGGGCGGCGACGTCGGAGACCTTCAGCGGGACGCCCTGCCGCTCGGCGAGGGGGGTGAAGACCTTCTCCGCCGCCATGGCGCCCATGTCGGAGGCGGCGGTGGCCACGACGACCTCGGGCGCCTTGCCGCCGGGCACGTAGGCACCGGTGATGTCGCGGTGCCGGAGCAGGTCGACGGCCTCGGCGCGGGTGGGGACGGTCCGGACGTCGAGCGCGTCGCCGCCCCGGTCCTTGACCGTCTGGGCGAGCACCTTGGTCTCGGGGCCCGAGCCGACGACGGCGACGGGCAGGTGGTTCGGCTCGGGGGTGACGAAGGCCCCCATGTACGCGAGCCCCATGCCGATGCACATCAGCAGCGGGGTGATCAGGTGCGTGAGCACATGGCGCAGGGCGTGCGACCTCATCGGCCCGCATCCTCCAATGGTTGGCTTTTACAACTTCCTTTTCGTTGTACTATACAACCAGCACTGCGAAGGAGGATCCGTGACGGCAGCCGACAGGCCCGATGAGACGACTGTCACCCCCGGTGTCCGTGCGGCGGACGCGGCCGTGGAGACCATCCAGCGGGAGATGACGGCCTTCGCCCGCCGCGCCCGCGCCTCGGCGGGACGCATGCACCCCGAGCTGTCGCTGGTGTCGTACACGCTGCTCGGGCATCTGGAGGAGCGGGACGGGTGCCGGGCCACCGACCTGGCCGCCCACTACGCCCTGGACAAGTCCACCGTGAGCCGGCAGGTGGCCGCCCTGGAACGCGCCGAGCTGGTCGAACGGCGCGTCGACCCGGACGACCAGCGGGTCCAGGTGCTGCATCTGACGGACGCCGGCCGGCGCATCCTGACCCAGGTCACCGAGAGCCGCCGGACCGCCTTCCGGGAGCGGCTCGCCCAGTGGCCCGAGGAGGACCTGGCCCGCTTCGCCGCGTATCTGGAGCGGTACAACGCGTGGCAGGGCCCCGGGTCCGGGGAGAGCCGGGACTGAGGCGCCGCCCGGCAGCACGTACCGTTGACCGCGTACGCACCGATCACGCCGACCGCGGGCAGTCCCTCCCCGTCGGCCGAAAGGCCCCACCGCATGAACACCACCCGAGGCTTCACCGGACGCGCGCGCTCCGCCCGGCCGGGCCTGCCGCCCGGCCAGTACGACGCGGGCGACGACTGGCCCGTGCTGTCCGCCGAGGTCACACCCGACCTGGCACCCGACGACTGGTCCTTCCGCATCGGCGGCCTGGTGGCCGAGCCCCGCACCTGGGACCGGGCCGACGCCGGCCGGCTGCCGACCTCGGCGTACACCGGCGACATCCACTGCGTGACCGGCTGGTCGAAGTTCGGGGTGCGGTTCGGGGGCGTGTCCCTGGACGCCTTCCTGGAGGCGGCCGGCCCGCTGCCGTCCGCCACGCACGCCGTCGCCTACGCGCACACCGGCTACACCGCGAACCTGCCGCTGGCGGACCTGACCGGCGGACGCGCGTGGATCGCCTGGGAGTACGACGGGCGGCCGCTGGCCCCCGAGCACGGTGGTCCGGCGCGGCTGGTGGTGCCGCACCTGTACTTCTGGAAGAGCGTCAAGTGGATCGCGGGCCTGGAGCTCCTCGACCACGACGAGCCGGGCTTCTGGGAGCAGAACGGCTACCACGCGCGCGGCAATCCCTGGGAGGAGCAGCGGTACTCCGGTGACTGAGACGGCTTCGGCGCACAGCGCACGCGCCTCCACCCCCCCGACGCGGTTCGCCGTGCCCGGGCGCATCGAGGTGGACGGCGGGGTGGCCGGGACGTGGCAGACGGCCACGCTCACGGAGATCCGCCGCGAGACGCCCCGCGCGGCCACCTTCCGGCTGGCGGTGCCGGGCTGGGCGGGCCACCTGCCCGGCCAGCACCTGATGCTGCGGCTGACCGCGCCCGACGGATACGTGGCCCAGCGCCACTACTCCCTGGCGTCCGCGCCCGACGACTCGGGACACATCGAGCTGACCCTCGACCACGTCGCCGGCGGCGAGGTGTCGGGCTGGTTCCACACGGTGGCCCGGCCCGGCGACCGGATCGAGGTGCGCGGTCCGCTCAGCGGCTTCTTCGCCTGGCCCGGGGACCGCCCCGCCCTGCTGCTCGGCGCCGGCTCCGGGGTGGTGCCGCTCATGTCGATGGTGCGCCACCACCGGGCGCGGGGACTGCCGGTCCCGGTGCGGCTGCTGGTGTCGGCGCGCAGCCCGGAGGAGCTGATCTACGCGCGGGAGTTCGGCGCGGAGACGACGCCCGTGTTCACCCGGAGCGCCCCGGAGGGGACGCCGGTGGGACGGCTGGCGGCCACGCACCTGACCCCCCTGCTCGCCGACCCGCCCGCCGGCGGCTGGGAGGCGTACGTCTGCGGATCCAACTCCTTCGCGGAACACGCCTCGCGACTGCTGGTGGCGGCGGGACAGCCGGTGGACCGGATCCGCATCGAGCGCTTCGGCTGACCCCCGGCGGGCCGTGTTCCCCGTGGTTCCGCCGGACACTCGGGCGGCGGTGTGCGACGGCCCTCGGGCGATCCGGCGCGGGCGTCGTGGTGGGCGGTGAGCGAGGTCCGCCGGCGGGGTACCAGACCTGTGCGGGCACACGCGCGCGTGACGCGATGCGGAGACGACGGCGGCCCCGCCTCGTACGGCCGTCGTCCGGTCCTCCGGCCGCGGTGATCGCGAGGAGGTCGGCATGCGAACCCTGGTGCGCGGCCGGCGCCGGCGGCGCAATCCGCTGCGGCGCCGGTCGGACGTCGTCGAGGCGTGGACCGCGCTGGTCGCCGCCGTCCTGCTGTTCGCCGGCGCCCCGGTGGCGGGGGTGTCCGCGGCCTCGTGGGCCCAGGACCAGGCGCGGACGATCGCGGCGCAGCAGCGGGCCGAACGCCACCGGGTGCACGCCACGGTGGTCGACCGCACCCCCGGCAGCCTGCCGTCGGCGCAGACCGGCGGACAGTCGTACCGCGTGGCCGTGCGCTGGACCACGCCGGACGGTGACACGCGGACCGCCACGAGCCGCGTCCCGGCCGGTGCCCGGCCGGGCGACGTGGTCGCCGTGTGGCTCGACGCCCGTGGCCGGAGCGTGCCTCCTCCGGTCGGCGACTCCGCGGTCCGGGAGCACACCGTCACCGTCGGCGCGTTCGCGGCCCTGGGCGCCGCCCTCACGGTCCTCGTCGGGCACGGCGTCGTCCACCGGGCGGCGCTCCGGCGCCGGGCGGCCGAGTGGGAGCGCGACTGGGCGCGTACGGAACCGCGGTGGACGCACCGCCGGGCGTGACGCCCTCGGCTCCGCCTCCCGCGCGGCGCGCGGCCGGCCCCCGGGGACCTGGCGAGTCGTCCGGCCGCTCGCATACGGTGTGATCATCCGTACGGCCCGGCACTGTTCTCCCCGCAAAGGCGGTTCTCGATGGCCCTGTTCGACCTTCCGCTCGAGGAACTCCGCGCGTACCGCAGCGAGTCCGCCGAACCCGAGGACTTCGACGCGTTCTGGGACAAGACGCTCCAGGAGGCCCGCGCGCACGACCTCGACGCCCGCTTCGAACCGGTCGACACGGGACTGTCCACGGTACGGGTGCACGACGTGACGTTCGCCGGGTTCGGCGGTCACCCGGTGAAGGGCTGGCTGACGCTGCCCGCCGCGGCCGAGGAGCCGTTGCCCCTGGTCGTGGAGTTCGTCGGGTACGGCGGCGGGCGCGGACTGCCGCACGAGCACCTGCTGTGGGCGTCGACGGGCCGGGCGCACTTCGTGATGGACACCCGCGGCCAGGGCAGCGCCTGGGGCGGCGGTGGCGGGACCGCCGACCCGGTCGGCGGCACCCCCGCGTACCCGGGCTTCATGACCCGCGGCATCGACGCCCCGGAGAACTACTACTACCGCCGTGTCTTCACCGACGCGGTGCGCGCGGTCGAGGCGGCCCGCTCGCACCCGCTGACCGACCCGGCGCGCACGGTCGCGCTCGGCGGCAGCCAGGGCGGCGGCATCACGATCGCGGTCGGCGGCCTGGTGCCGGACCTGACGGCCGTCGCGCCGGACGTGCCGTTCCTCTGCGACTTCCCCCGCGCGGTCACGCTCACCGACCGGCACCCGTACCGGGAGGTCGGCCTGTACCTGAAGACGCACCGCGGCCGCACGCAGGACGCCCTGCGCACGCTGTCCTACTTCGACGGCGTGCACTTCGCGGCACGCGGCCGCGCTCCCGCCCTGTTCTCGGCGGCCCTGGAGGACCAGACCTGCCCGCCGTCGACCGTCTTCGCGGCGTTCAACGCGTGGGCGCACGAGGACAAGGCGATCGAGGTGTACGACTTCAACGACCACGAGGGAGGCGGCCCCTTCCAGGAGGCCGCGAAGCTGCGCTGGCTGCGCTCGTACGCCTGAGCCCGGACGGGCCGTGCCCGCGGACTTCCACCCGGTCCGACCAGTCGGTACGTTCTTCGGGCCGGGCCGTCGCATCGCGGCCCGGTTTCCCGGCGCACGACGGAGGGTCCATGTCCGAGCACGAGGTACAGGTCGACGGCCGCTGCGACGCCCGCTTCGCGGCGGTGCGCACCGCGTTCGAGGAGAACTTCCGGGACCGGGGGGAGCTGGGCGCCGCGGTGACCGTCACCGTCGACGGCGCGACGGTGGTGGACCTGTGGGGCGGCTGGGCCGACGCGGCCCGCACGCGCCCCTGGGAGCGGGACACGCTGGTGAACCTGTGGTCGACGTCCAAGGGCCCGACCGCCCTGTGCGCGCACATCCTCGCCGACCGCGGGCTGCTCGACCTCGACGCGCCGGTGGCCGCCTACTGGCCCGAGTTCGCCGCTTCGGGGAAGGAGAAGGTGCTCGTACGGCACCTCCTGTCGCACCGCGCCGGCCTGTCCGGCCTGCGGGAACCGCACGATCTGGCCGCGCTGTACGACTGGGAGTCGACCACCGCGCGGCTGGCGGCCATGGAGCCCTGGTGGGAGCCGGGCACCCGGTCGGGCTACCACGCGGTCACGTACGGGTTCCTGGTCGGCGAGGTCGTGCGGCGCGTGTCGGGGCTGCTGCCCGGGGCCTTCCTCGAACGCGAGGTGACCGGGCCGCTCGGGATCGACTTCACCTTCGGACTGCCCGAGCGGGAGGCGGGCCGGGCGGCCGAGCTGGTGCACCCCCGCACCGAGTCCGGCAGCGGACAGGCGGCGGTCTTCGCCCGGTTGACGCCCGCGGCCCTCGCCGCGCTGACCAACCCCCCGGTGGGCGCGGCGGAGGCCAACACGGCGGCGTGGCGGGCCGCCGAGATCCCGGCGGCGAACGGACACGGCACGGCGCGGGCGGTCGCCGCGCTCTACGGGATCTTCGCGGGCCGGGGCTCGTACGGCGGCCGCCGCCTGCTGTCCCCGCAGGCCGCCGAGCGGGTGCGCGAGGGGCAGGGCGCCTGCCGCGACCTGGTCCTCGGCGCCGGTTTCGCCCACGAGACGGAGATCGGTCTCGGACTGTGGCTCAGCGGCGCGAACGGCTCCTACGGACCCAACCCGCGGGCCTTCGGACACGACGGCTTCGGCGGGTCCTGCGGACTGGCGGACCCCGAGGCGGGGGTCTCGCTGGGCTATGCGATGAACCGCATGGGGCCGCACATCTCCGACGACCCGCGGAAGATGGCGCTGGTGGAGGCCCTGTACAGCGCTCTGTGAGCGCCGTTCACGGCAGCCGCCGGGCCACGACCAGCCGGGCACGCGGGCTGCCGTCGGGCCGGCACCCGAAGGCGGGCAGGGCGTGCAGGCCGACCCGGAAACCGGTGCGCGCCAGCTCGCGGCCCACGTCGCCGAGCCGGAACGTCCGGTAGTACATGACGAACGGCGGCCTCCACAGGGCGTTGCGCACGCGCATCGCCGCGTCGAAGCCCAGCAGCGCCCAGTACGCCCGGGAGCCGGGGCGGGACGGGGCGCCGACGGGGAAGGCGAAGCAGCCGCCCGGCCGCAGCACGGAGCGCACCTGGGTGAACAGGCCCGGCAGTTCGCGGGGCAGGAAGTGCCCGAACGCCCCGAAGCTCACCACGAGGTCGAAGGCGGGCCCGAACGGCAGGGCGCGGGCGTCGGCGCGCACCCAGGAGACCGCGGGGCCCCCGGGCACGGGGCGCCGGCGCGCGACGGACAGCATGCCCGCGCTGAAGTCGACGCCCGTGACCCGTTCCCGGCACACCCGGCCGAGGACGTCCACGCCCGCGCCCGTGCCGCAGCACAGGTCGAGACCGGTGCCGAACGGGCCCATCGGCTCCAGCGCCGACGCCACGGCGTCCAGGATCCGGTCCGGCGTGCGGTACGGGGTGCGGTCGAACTTCGGGGCGAGCAGGTCGTAGCCGCGCTCGACCGACGACAGCGCCTGGACGGCGAGTTCACGCAGGGTGGGACCTTCGGGGCCGAACATCGCGGTCAGCCCCGGACCCGCCGGGCCGCCCCGGCGGGAGCACGCCGTTCCAGCACGTCGAGGACGCGCTCGCACCAGCGGACGTTCTCCTGTTCGAAGGTGATCCCGGCGGCCAGCGTGAGGTAGGGGCCGACGCGGTCCGCGTCGCGCAGGTACTCGTCCTCCGCGCGGCCGTCGAGGAGGCGCTCGCGGACGCGTTCGTAGCGGGCGAGCTTGCCCAGGGCCCAGGACCTGCGCTCCTCGACCAGCGCGCGGACCTCCTCGGGGCCGATGCCGTCCATGGCCTGCATCTTGATCAGGAACTCGTCGCGGACGGCGGTGGGACGCCGCGTCGGCTCGGCGGCGAAGGCGCTCAGCCGCTCCCGGCCGGCCGGCGTCAGCGAGAACAGGCGCTTGGTGGGCCGGCGCTCCTGCGGCACCGTCCGGGACTCGATCAGCCCCTCGCCCGCGAGCCGGTCCAGCTCCCGGTAGAGCTGCTGGGGTGTGGCGGGCCAGAAGTTGGCGAGCGAGACGTCGAAGACCTTGGACAGCTCGTAACCCGATGCCTCGCCCTCCAGCAGGGCGGCCAGGACGGCGTACTTGAGAGACATGTCGACACGCTAGCAAGGAATGACTACTCTCCTGCACACCTATTCAAATAGTTTAATAGGAGGGGCGATGCACGCATTCCGCGCGGCCGTCGAGGCGCACGACATCGACGCCGTCGAGGCACTGCTGGCCGAGGACGTCGTCTTCACCAGCCCGGTCGTGTTCAAGCCGTACCGCGGCAAGGCGGTCACGACGGCGATCCTGCGCGCGGTCGAGCGCGTCTTCGAGGACTTCCGGTACGAGCGGGTGATCGGCGAGGAGGACGGCCGCGACCACGCGCTCATGTTCAGCGCGCGGGTTGGCGACCGGGAGATCGGCGGCTGCGACTTCCTGCGCCTCGACGAGGCCGGCCGCATCGCCGAACTCACCGTGATGGTGCGCCCGCTGTCGGGCGCTCAGGCGCTGCAGGCCGCGATGGCGGCGCAGTTCGAGCGGATCGCCGAGGAGACCGGGAGCGCCTGACGGGCCCCTGAGGCTCCCAGCCCCGCCGGGCGCAGCGGCCCGGCGGGGCTCCGGGCCGATCGGCGCGGAACCTCCGCGGCGCCCGCCGCGCCGTGCGGAGCGCGGCGGTCCGGCCGCCCCGCTCCCCCACTCCACCGCTCGTGGTGGTACAGTGCCCTCAGCACCTGTGTACGCCCTCCCTTTTCCTTCGAGGCCCTCGGACCTCTTCGGGCGCCGGTGCGCTTCCCCCCTTCGGTTCGCCGACCCGCCCGTCCTGGCACGACCGGCGCGTCCGCTTCCCGGCACACCCTCGTGAACAGGGTCTTCCCCCCTGGCGTCCGAGGTGCCGTTCCCCGCCGTCCTCAGGGCGTCGTCCGCCCCCTCGCACGGCTTCTCCCCCTTCCTCCCGCATGTCTCATGCCCGCGTCCGTGAAAGGACCGAACACCATGACCACCACACTCGAACCTCCCCCTGTGCAGCAGTCCCCGGCCGAGACCGCCTCCGGTGTCCTCGACATCGACGCGGGAGGCAGGGGCCGCCTGCGCGGCGAGAACCTGCTGCCCGAACCGTCCGACCCGACCCTCTCCCCCGCGCTGGTCCGCCGGCACGGCCTGCGCAAGGGCGATCTGGTCGAGGGCGTGCTCGGCGACCGCCGCGCCCTGACCGGCGTCGTCCGGGTCGACGGGCGTGTGCCCACGGGTCCCGGCGGACGGCGGCACTTCCGGGACCTGACCCCGCTGCACCCGTACGAGCGGCTGCGCCTGGAGCACCCCGCGGCCGGGCCGGCCGGGCGCGTCGCCGACCTGATCGCCCCGGTCGGCAAGGGCCAGCGCGGCCTGATCGTCGCCCCGCCCAAGACCGGCAAGACCGTCCTGCTCCAGCGGATCGCCGCCGCCGTCGCCGGCAACCACCCCGAGGCGCACCTGATGGTGGTGCTGCTCGACGAGCGGCCCGAGGAGGTCACCGACATGCGGCGCTCCGTCCGGGGCGAGGTGTACGCCTCGACGTTCGACCTGAGCGCCGGACACCACATCGCGCTCGCCGACCTGGTGATCGAGCGGGCCAAGCGCCTCGTCGAGGCCGGTGAGGACGTCGTGATCCTCCTCGACTCCCTCACCCGGCTGTGCCGGGCGCACAACAACGCCGCCGCCTCCGGCGGCCGCACGCTCAGCGGCGGTGTCGACGCCGGTGCGCTGCTCGGGCCCAAGCGGTTCTTCGGGGCCGCCCGGAAGGCGGAGGAGGGCGGCTCGCTCACCGTTCTCGCCACCGCGCTGGTGGAGACCGGCTCGCGCGCGGACGACTTCTACTTCGAGGAGCTCAAGAGCACCGGCAACATGGAGCTGCGGCTCAGCCGGGAGCTCGCCTCCCGCCGCGTCTTCCCGGCCGTGGACCTGGCCGGCTCCGGCACCCGCCGCGAGGAACTCCTGCTCTCCCACGCCGAGTCGACGGCCGTACGGGGTCTGCGGCGGGCCCTGGGGACCCGGGACGGACAGTCCGGTCTGGAGACACTGCTCGAACGGATGCGCCGGACCCCCGACAACGCCACGTTCCTGCGGGACGTCCGGCCGACGCTGCCCTCCGGCTGACGGGCCGACGGACAGTGGTCCGCCGGCGTCCGGGCCCGTCGCGGCCATCCGGGTGGTCGCGGGCGCGGCTCGGCCCGGGCAGCGTGGCGTCGCGCGGTCCCCTTCCTACGTTTGCGGTATGACTATCGGATTTTCATCCCGGACAACTCGGTCCACCTGTGTGCTCTGCGTGGCGGGCCTGCTGACGCTCATGCCCGCCGCCGCGGCCGCCCGCGTCGTGCGGCCGGACCCGGGTGTGCCCGGCGGGCCACGGGCCACGGCACCGCAGGCGTCCCTGCTGTACCGCTCCGGCACCCAGGTCCGGCTCCGCCCCGGCGCGGCGGAGGTCCCCGATGTCTCCGCCCTGGCCTGGGTGGTGGCCGACGCCGGCAGCGGCGAGGTGCTGGCCGCGCACGACGCGCACCGCAGGCTCCCGCCCGCCAGCACCCTCAAGACGCTCTTCGCGCTCACGGTGCTGCCGGCCCTGCCGGGCGGCCTCAGCCACCGGGTGAGTACCGAGGAACTGTCGGACATCGGGCCCGGCAGCAGTCTGGTCGGGGTCGTGGAGGGGCGCACGTACCGGGTCTCCGACCTCTGGAACGGCGTGTTCCTCAACTCCGGCAACGACGCCGTCCACGTCCTCGCCTCGCTCGTCGGCGGCTGGAACACCACCACCGCCCGGATGCAGGCCGAGGCCCGCGCCCTCGGCGCCCACGACACGCACGTCCGCTCACCCGACGGCTACGACGCCCCGGGCCAGGTCTCCTCGGCCTACGACCTGGCGGTCTTCGGGCGGGCCGGACTGCGCAACCCCGACTTCGCGCGGTACTGCTCCAGGATCGACGCGATGTTCCCCGACGGCGACGGCGACTCGTACGGGATCATGAACACCAACCGGCTGCTCACGGGCGCGGACGGCGTGGAGCCCTATCCGGGGCTGATCGGCATCAAGAACGGCTACACCAGCGACGCCGGCAACACGCTCGTCGCCGCCGCCCGGCGCGACGGGCGCACCCTGGTGGTGACCGTGATGAACCCCCAGGAGGGCGGCGGGTACGCCGTGTACGAGGAGGCCCGCTCGCTGCTCGACTGGGGGTTCGGCGCCGCCGGCCGGGTGGACCCGGTCGGTTCGCTGGACCCCGGGGGCGTCCGGTCGCGGCCGGGCCCCGGGGCCGCGCCCGCGACGGCGGCCGCGGAGCCGGTCCGGGACGAGCCGGGATGGCAGGAGACCGGCGCGATCCTGGGCGCGGCCGGGCTCGGCGCGGGCGCCATGGCACTGGTCCTGCGGATCAAGGCGGTTCGGGCGGAACGGAGTTGACCGGGCGGACCCGGGTCAGAACACCGACAGTCCCGTCAGCGTGGTGAAGCGGTCCAGGGCCGCCACCCCGGCGACCGAGTTGCCCCGCTCGTCCAGACCGGGGCTCCACACGCACAGCGTGCAGCGGCCCGGCACGACCGCGATGATGCCGCCGCCGACCCCGCTCTTGCCCGGCAGACCCACCCGGTAGGCGAAGTCGCCGGCCGCGTCGTACGTCCCGCAGGTCAGCATCACCGCGTTGACCTGCTTGGCCTGGCTGCGGCTCAGCAGCCGGGTGCCGTCGGCGCGGACCCCGTGCCGGGCGAGGAACCCGGTGGCGAGGGCGAGGTCGGCACAGGACGCGGCGACGGAGCACTGGCGGAAGTACTGCTCCAGCAGGACCGGCACCGGGTTGTCGATGTTGCCGTAGGACGCCATGAAGTGGCCCAGGGCGGCGTTCCGGTCGCCGTGGGTGGTCTCGGACGCGGCGACCTCCTCGTCGAAGGTCAGGTCCGGGTTGCCGCTCTCGGCACGCAGGAAGGCGAGGAGTTCGCCCGCCGCGTCGCCGGTGCGGGTGTGCAGCCGGTCGGTGACGACCAGGGCGCCCGCGTTGATGAACGGGTTGCGCGGGATGCCGTTCTCGTACTCCAGCTGCACCAGGGAGTTGAACGGGTTGCCCGACGGTTCGCGCCCCACGTGCTCCCACAGGGCGTCGCCCTCGCGGGCCAGGTCGAGGGCGAGGGTGAAGACCTTGGTGATGGACTGCGCGGAGAACGGCTCCCGCCACTCCCCCACGCCGTACACCGTGCCGTCCGGCTCGGCGACGGCCATGCCGAAGCGGCGCGGGTCGCAGGCGGCGAGCGCCGGGATGTAGTCGGCGGGCCGGCCGCTGCCGGGGGTCCGCGCGATCTCCTCGGCGATGCGCTCCAGGACCGGCTGGAAGGTCGTCGGCGTACTCATGGTCACCATCTTCTTCCCCCGGGTGCGGCCCGGCGTGCGGGGGGTGGGGTCAGCCGCACCCCCCTTCGGGGGCTGACGTCATTCTGCGGACGGACGGCCCTTCACATACTGGAGCGCATGGCCAATCCCACGGTACTCATCGAAACGTCGTCCGCCCATGAGAAGGAAGGGGGAAGCGAAAGAGCCGGTGGAAAAGAAAACGGAAAAGGAAGCGGGAAAGAGAACGGAAAAGGAAGCGACTTCTCCGAGCTGTCGCGGCGCATAGCCGACGCGGGGCTGCTCCGGCGCCGCCCGCTGTACTACACGGTGCGTTTCGGCGCCGTCGCCCTCGCGCTCGCCGGCGTCGTCACGGCCTTCGTCGTCCTGGGGGACAGCTGGAGCCAGTTGGCCGTCGCCGTGGCGTCGGCCGTCGTCTTCGGCCAGCTCGGGCTCGCCGCCCACGACCTCGCCCACCGGCAGGTCTTCTCACGGCGCCGCCCGAGCGAGGCGGGCGGTCTGCTGGTGGCCAACCTGTTGCTGGGCATGAGCTACGGCTGGTGGATGAACAAGCACACCCGTCACCACGCCAATCCCAATCACGAGGAGAAGGACCCGGACGTCTCCCCCGACATCCTGGTCTGGTCGCGGCGCCAGGCGAGCAGGGCCACGGGCCTTCCCCGTTTCCTCGGAAAGCACCAGGCCGCCCTGTTCTTCCCGTTGCTGACGCTGGAAGGACTCAATCTGAGTTTCAGCAGTTTCAAGGCGCTGCGCAGCCCGTCGATGAAGCGGCCGGTGCTGGAGGGAACCCTGCTCGTCGCCCATTTCGTCCTGTACTTCGGCGGCCTGTTCGCGGTCCTCTCCCCCGGCAGGGCGCTCGCCTTCATCGCCGTGCACCAGGGCCTGTTCGGGATCTACCTGGGCTCGGTCTTCGCGCCCAACCACAAGGGCATGCCGATGATCGAGGAGGGCACGCGGCTCGACTTCCTGCGCCGGCAGGTCCTCACCTCACGCAACGTGCGGGGCGGTGCCTTCATCGACGCCTTCATGGGCGGCCTCAACTACCAGATCGAGCACCACCTGTTCCCCAGCATGCCGACGCCCGCCCTCGCCGGGGCCCAGGTCATCACCGAGCGGTACTGCGCCGAGCTGGGCGTCCCCTACCACCAGACCGGGCTGCTCGCCTCGCACCGCGAGGCCCTGCGGCACATGAGGAGCGTCGGGGAGCCGCTGCGCGACGCCCGCTGAGGCGCGTGGCCGGCCGGGACCGGCGCGCGGCGGCCGGCCGTGCAGCGCGTCCGTGCCGAGCGGTCCGGGCAGCAGGACGCCGGCCACGATCCGGTGGATCACGAGGGCGTCAAAGGAGTGCAGTGCTCGGCGACGAACCCCGGCAGCCGGGCGGTGGAGGCGCAGGCCACCCCGAGGGACACGACCGTGCCGACGGCCGGCCGGTCCGGTCCGCCACCCCGATGACGCCGCTGCCGGCGATCGGCGAGCCCGCGACCACCCGCGGCGAGGCGAGGGGGCCTCGGCCCGGCGGCTCGGCCGCCGGGCCGACGACGACCGGGAGGCCCGTCAGCCCCTCGACGGTCTCGAGGTGACCGGTGGAGGAGACGGGCCGGAAGCCGGTCGCCTTCTCGACGACCGCGCGGCCGATGCCGATGACGCTCAGGGGGTCCCGTTCTGCCCGGGGCGGGCGCGGACGGCAGTCGCGGACGGGCCGGTCCTCCCGCCCGCGGGGCGACGCGCCGTCTCACCCCCAGAGCGCGTCGGCCAGTGCCACCCCCGCGAAGGCCGCGCCGAGGCCGGCCGCCACGCTCGCCGCCACGTTGACGGCGGCGTGCAGGCGGGCGCCCGTCCCGGTCAGCCGCAGCGTCTCGTAGGAGAAGGTCGAGTACGTCGTCAGGGCGCCGCACAGGCCGGTGCCGAGCAGCAGCTGGAGGCGGGAGGAGGCGGCTCCGGCGAGCGCCGCGCCGGTCAGCACGCCGAGGACGAGACAGCCGACGACGTTGACCGCGAAGGTGCCCCAGGGGAAGACCGAGTCGTGCCGGGACTGCATGGCGCGGTCGGTGAGGTAGCGGAGCGGGGCGCCGACCATGGCGCCCGCGGCCACCAGCAGCCAGTTCACGACGACTCCTCTTCCTTCGGGTCCCTCGCGCCCGGACCACCGGGCGTCCTCTCGCGGCCGGCGTACCGGATGACCTCGCAGTCGTCGAGGATCACCAGGCCCTCGGTGACGAGTTCGTCGAGCTGCGGCAGGAAGGCCCGTACGCGCTCCTCGGTGTCCACGATCACGACGGCCACCGGCAGGTCCTCGCTCAGGGACAGCAGCCGGGTGGTGTGGACCAGCGAGGAGGCGCCGAAGCCCTCGATGCCCCGGAAGACGCTCGCGCCGGCGAGGCCCGCCCGGTGGGCCCGGTGGACGATCTCCGAGTACAGGGGCCGGTGGTGCCAGGTGTCGTTCTCGCCGACCAGGACGGTCAGGCGCAGGGCGCTGCCGGTGAGCCGTGTCATGGCTGCCTCCGCTTCAGGACGCGGCGGGTCGCCCATGCGGCGAGGCCGACCGCCGTGAGGGCCGCGGGCGGGGTCGCGGCGAGGTAGGCCAGGCCCGTGCGGACGTGGCCGGTGGCGAACAGCTGCCGGCTGTCGACGGCGTAGGTGGAGAAGGTGGTGAAGCCGCCGAGCACACCGGTGCCGAAGAAGGGCCGCACGAGGCGGTGGGCGGCCCACACGTCGGTGATGACGACCATGAACACGCCGATCACCGCGCAGCCGGTGACGTTGACCCAGAAGGTCGCCCAGGGGAAGCCGCCGGTGTGCGTGGGCCATCCCAGGGAGACCGCGTAGCGCGCGGTGGCGCCGAGGCCGCCGCCGAGCGCCACGACCGCGACGACCGGTGCCTGTGCGAGCCGGGCGGGGCGCCGGGGCGCCGCGGGGCGCAGACCGCCGGGGCTGTCCGTGTCCGGGACTGTCATGGTCGTGCGTCTCCTACTCGCCGGGCATGGGGGTGCCCCCGTTCGCAAGTAGGGACCGTTGGCGGCACCTGTGCCGCGGTTCGGGTACGGCGGGCCCCACCGCCGCGCCGCGCGCACCGGCCGCGGCTGCCCGCCAGCCTAACGCCGGAGCCCCGCCCGGGTCACTTGGGGAGCGGTCCGGGGGCTGCCGGCCCTTCTCGGACAGGCGCGGCGCTTCGGCGGTCCGGCCCTCGTCGCGCCGGTGGTGGGTGCGCCGGCGGATTCTGCTGGTGCGCATCAGGCCGAGGGCGACGAGCCGGCGCAGGAGGCTCCCGGCCGCCCGGCGCGGCACGCCGGGCTTCGCGGCGACGAGGCCCGCGTCGACACCGTGCGCGAGGGCGTCCGGGCGGCGTTGCGGCGGGAAGTGCGCGACCGGGTCCTCGAGCCGCTCCAGGACGTCGAGACGCGTACCGCGCACGGGAGTCCTCGGCATCCCGCCCTCCCTCCGGGCCCCCGTGCCGCCTCCCTCCACGTGTCCCGCGGCCGGGGCCCCGCCGTCCGGGACTCCGGCCGCCGTGTCCGGCACCGGCCCCTCCCCGGCGCAGGCCCGGGAGGGGGGAGGGAAGGTCTAGCCGTCCAGCCGTACGACCCGTACGGCCCCGGCCGGGACCGTGAGGGGGCCCGCGGTGCGTTCCCCGGTCAGCAGCTCGGTGCCGTGGGTGTCCAGGGGCACCTCGGCGTCCGACGCGGTGTGGTTGACCGCGAACAGGAAGGTGCCCGGCCCGCCGGTGCGGCGCACCACTTCGACGTCGCGGGGCAGGCCGGCGCGAGCGGGGACGCGCGCGTCCTCCGACGCCCGGCCGAGGACCGCGTCCAGGCCCTCGGCGCCGAGGCGGGTGGAGACGTACCAGGCGGTGCCCTCGCCCAGGCGGTGCCGGGTGACGGCGGGCCCGCCGGCGGTCAGGCCGTCGGCGTACGTCCACACCGGCTCGGCGCCGCGCGGGACGACGAACTCCGTCCACACGTCGCCGCTCGTCTCGGATCCGTCGGGGCCCGTGATCCGCACCCGTTCGCCCGCCAGCAGCGGCGAGAACTCCTCGACGGTCAGGCCCAGCACGTCCCTCAGCGCACCGGGGTGGGCGCCCTCGTGGACGGCGTCGTGCTCGTCGACGATGCCGGAGAAGTAGGAGACGACCAGGGTTCCGCCCCTCTCCACGTACTCCCGCAGGTTGTTCCCGGCCGCCTCCGTCATCAGGTACAGGGCGGGGACGACGACGAGGGGATAGGACGACAAGTCGGCTTCCGGGTGGGCGAAGTCGACGGTGAGGTGACGGTCGTAGAGGGCCTCGTAGAAGGCGTCGGCGCGTTCGCGCGGGTCGTGGTCCTCGCTGGGGCGCCACTGGAGGGTCTGCGCCCACCAGGAGTGCCAGTCCCAGAGCATCGCGACGTCGGCCTCGGTGCGGGTGCCGCGGACGGGGTCCAGCGAGCCGACCGAGGCACCGAGTTCGACCACCTCGCGCCAGACGCGCGTCCCGGTGCCGCCGTGCGGCAGCATCGCCGAGTGGAACTTCTCGGCGCCGCGCCGGGACTGGCGCCACTGGAAGAACATGGCGCCCTCGGAACCGCGGGCCACGTGCGCCAGGGAGTTGCGGGCCATCTGGCCGGGCGCCTTGGCGGGGTTGCGGGGCTGCCAGTTGACGCCCGAGGTGGAGTGTTCGAGCAGCAGCCAGGGGGCGCCGCCCGCGACGGAGCGGGTGAGGTCGGCGGCCATGGCGAGGTTGACGTGGGTGCGGCGGCCGTCGGTGATCAGGTAGTGGTCGTTGGTGACGAGGTCGACCTCGCGGCCCCAGGCCCAGTAGTCCACGGAGTCGCACTGGCTGAGGGCGGTCATGAAGTTGGTGGTGACGGGGACACCGGGTGAGAGGCGGTGCAGGATGTCGCGCTCCGCGCGGAAGTTCTCGCGCATGGTGGCGTCGGCGAAGCGCCTGTAGTCCAGCGCCTGGGCCGGGTTGCCGGCCGTCGGGGTGACGCGCGGCGGGTTGATCTGGTCGAGGTCCGCGTAGCGCTGGCCCCAGAAGGCCGTGCCCCAGGCCTCGTTGACGGCGTCGACCGTGCCGTACGTCGTCGCGAGCCAGCGGCGGAAGTGCGCGGCGCAGGAGTCGCAGTAGCAGGCGGAGACGGGGACGCCGTACTCGTTGTGGACGTGCCAGAGCGCCAGCGCCGGGTGGCCGCCGTAGCGCTCGGCGAGCCTGGTGGTGATGTTCGCCGCGGCGGCGCGGTAGTCGGCGTTGCTGTGGCAGATGGCCCCCCGGGAGCCGAACTCGTGGCGCACGCCCTCGGCGGTGACCGGGAGGGCCTCGGGGTGGGCCCGGTAGAACCAGGCGGGCGGTGCGACGGTGGGGGTGCCGAGGTCGACGCGGACGCCGTTCTCGTGCAGCAGGTCGAGGAGCCGGTCGAGCCAGCCGAAGTCGTAGGTGCCGGGGGCGGGCTCCAGCAGGGCCCAGGAGAAGATCCCGGCGCTCACCATGGTGACGCCGGCCTCGCGCATCAGCCGGACGTCCTCCTGCCAGACGCTCTCCGGCCACTGCTCGGGGTTGTAGTCCCCGCCGAAGGCGAGCCCGGTGAGGCCCCTGGGGGTGGTCTCCGGCATGGATGGTCTCCCGATGTGATCGATCAATTGGGAACGTGCACACACCTGAGGGGCGGCGCTGAGCCAACATAACCGCACAGCAACAACCATTGACAAGTGTCCGGGATGTTTCTCTACTGTGAACGCTCACAGAAGCATGGCAGGTCCTCGCAGCAGGCGAGGACCCCAGGTCAGGGGAGAGATCCATGCCGTACACGAAGCGCCGCCGCCTGGCGGCGTCCGCCGTCGCCGTCGCTCTCGGTGCCACCGCCCTCGCCGCCTGCGGCTCCTCCGACGACAGCGGCGACGCGCAGTCGGGTCCGGTCTCGCTGACGTACTGGACGTGGACGCCCGGCATGGACAAGGTCGTCGACCTGTGGAACAAGGGGCCGGGCAAGAAGGAGCAGATCACCGTCACGGTGAAGAAGCAGGCGTCCGGCGACACCCTGGTCACCAAGATCCTCACCGCGCACAAGGCCGGTCAGGCGCCCGACCTCGTCCAGGCCGAGTACCAGGCACTGCCGACGCTGGTCAGCAACGACGCCCTCGCCGACATAGCGGGCGAGGTCGGCGGCGTGGAGGACAGGTTCGCCGAGGGTGTGTGGCAGCAGACCACGCTCGGCACGGACGCCGTCTACGCCGTCCCGCAGGACATCGGGCCGATGATGTTCTACTACCGCGAGGACCTGTTCGAGAAGTACGGCCTCGAGGTCCCCGCCACCTGGGACGAGTTCGCCCAGACCGCGCGCAAGCTGAAGAAGGCGGCCCCCGACAAGGCCCTCACCACCTTCTCCGCCAACGACTCCGGCCTCTTCGCGGGCCTCGCCCAGCAGGCCGGCGCCCGGTGGTGGACGACCGAGGGCGAGAAGTGGAAGGTCGGCATCGACGACCCGGCGACGAAGAAGGTGGCCGGCTTCTGGGGCGGCCTCGTCGAGGAGGGCGCGATCGACAACCAGCCGATGTACACCCCGGCCTGGAACAAGGCGCTCAACACCGGCAAGCAGATCGCCTGGGTCAGCGCCGTGTGGGCGCCCGGCACGCTGACCACGGCCGCGCCGGACACCCGGGGCAAGTGGGCCATGGCCCCGCTCCCCCAGTGGTCGGCCGCCGAGAACCGCACCGGCAGCTGGGGCGGTTCCTCCACCGGCGTCACCACCGACTCCGAGCACAAGGAGGCGGCCGCGAAGTTCGCCGCCTGGCTGAACACCGACGGCGACGCGCTCAACGCGCTCGCCAAGGAGGGCGGCATCTACCCCGCCTCCACCTCCGCCCAGCTCAGCGGCGCCTTCACCAACCCGCCGGCGTACTTCGCCGACCAGCCGGACTTCTACACCCGCGCCGCCGAGATCGCGAGGACCACGGCGCCCGCGGCCTGGGGCCCCAACGTCAACGTCGCCTACACGGCCTTCAAGGACGCGTTCGGCGCCGCCGCCAAGAACAAGTCGGACTTCACCGCCGCCCTCGGCACCATGCAGGAGGAGACGGTCGCCGACCTGGAGAAGCAGGGCTTCGAGGTCGCCCGGTGAGCAGCCCGACCGCACGCCGCCGGCCGTACGGGGTCAGGAGCGCCCCGTACGCCTTCCTGGTCCCGGCGACCGTCCTGTTCCTGCTCTTCTTCGCGCTGCCCATCGGGTACGCGGTCTGGCTCAGCTTCCGCAAGGTGGAGGTGTCCGGGCTGGGCCTCGGCTCCGGGGCGCGCAAGGAGGTCTGGGCCGGCTTCCGGAACTACGCCGACGCGCTCGGCGACAGCGAGCTGCTGGACGGTGCGCTGCGCGTCCTCGGCTACGGCTGCGTCGTCGTGCCCGTGATGCTGGGCCTCGCCCTGCTGTTCGCGCTGATGCTGGACTCCGACAAGGTGCGCTTCACCCCCGTCACCCGGCTCGCGATCTTCCTGCCGTACGCCATCCCCGGTGTGGTGGCGGCGCTGTTGTGGGGCTTTTTGTACCTGCCGGACGTCAGTCCCTTCTACTTCGTGCTCGACCGGCTCGGTCTGCCGCAGCCGGACCTGCTGGACGGCGGCCCGCTGTACCTGGCCCTGTCCAACATCGCGGTCTGGGGCGGCACCGGCTTCAACATGATCGTCATCTACACCTCGCTGCGGGCCGTTCCGGCCGAGGTGTACGAGGCGGCGAAACTGGACGGCGCCTCCCCGCTGCAGATCGCGCTGCGGATCAAGATCCCGATGGTGGCGCCCTCGCTGGTGCTGACGTTCTTCTTCTCGATCATCGCCACGCTCCAGGTGTTCAACGAGCCGACCACCCTCAAGCCCCTCACCAACTCCGTTTCCACGACCTGGAGTCCGCTGATGAAGGTGTACCAGGACGCCTTCGGCAAGGGCGACGTCCACGCCGCCGCCGCACAGGCCGCGATCATCGCGCTCGCCACTCTGGTGCTCTCCTTCGGGTTCCTGCGGGCGGCGAACCGGCGCAACAAGCAGGAGGCAGCACGATGAGTTCCCTTGCCGTGCGCAAGGCACAGCCGGCGGCGGGCACCACGCCCGGCACCGCACAGGGTCCCCCGCGACGCGGGCGCACCGCGCTGGTGCCGACGCTCACGCTGCTGCTCGGCGCGGTCTACTGCCTGCTGCCGGTGGCCTGGGTGGTCATCGCGGCCACCAAGTCGGGCAGCGAGCTGTTCTCCACCTTCACCTTCCTGCCGGGCACGGGCTTCGCCGACAACGTGGGCGACCTGAACGCCTACCGCGACGGCGTCTACTGGCGGTGGATGGCCAACTCCGCCCTCTACGCCGGGCTCGGCGCCCTGCTGTCGACGGCCGTGTCGGCGTTCAGCGGCTACGCGCTGGCCGTCTACCGCTTCCGGGGCCGCGAGACGCTGTTCAACGTGCTGCTCGCCGGCGTGCTGATGCCGCCCGTGATTCTCGCCGTCCCCCAGTACCTGCTGCTGGCGCAGGCGGACCTCACGGACTCGTACCTGTCGGTGCTGCTCCCCCAGATCCTCTCCCCCTACGGGGTCTACCTGGCGCGCATCTACGCGTCGGCGGCCGTGCCCGCCGACGTGGTGGAGGCCGGACGGATGGACGGGGCGAGCGAGTGGCGCATCTTCGTCCGGGTCGCGCTGCCGATGATGGTGCCGGGTCTGGTGACGGTCTTCCTGTTCCAGTTCGTGGCCGTGTGGAACAACTTCCTGCTGCCGTACATCATGCTGAGCGACGACGAGAAGTTCCCGATCACGCTCGGTCTGTACACGCTGCTCGAACAGGGGGCCAACACTCCGGCGCTCTACACGCTGGTGGTCACGGGCGCGTTCCTCGCGGTGATCCCGCTGGTCGCGCTGTTCCTGGTGGTCCAGCGGTTCTGGAACCTCGACCTGCTCTCCGGGGCCGTAAAGTCATGACCATGAGCAGCACGGGGGGACGGCGCCGACCGCCCACGATCCACGACGTGGCGCGCGAGGCGGGCGTCTCGCGGGGCACGGTGTCACGGGTGCTCAACGGCGGGCACTACGTCAGCCCGGCCGCGCGGGAGGCCGTCGACGCCGCGATCCGCAAGACCGGTTACGTCGTCAACCGGCACGCCCGGTCGCTGATCACCGGGCGTTCCGACTCGGTGGGCTTCCTGCTCACCGAGCCGCAGGAGCGGTTCTTCGAGGACCCCAACTTCAACGTCCTGCTGCGCGGTTGCACGCAGGCGCTGGCCGCGCACGACGTGCCGCTGCTGCTGATGCTGGCGGGGACGAAGGACGAGCGGCGGCGCATCACGCGGTACATCACGGCAGGGCACGTCGACGGGGTGCTGCTGGTCTCCAGCCGCTCCGGTGACCCGGTCGCCGAGGAACTTCGCGCGGCCGGGGTGCCGCTGGTGGCGTGCGGCAAGCCGATCGGGCTGGGTTCCAAGGTGAGTTACGTGGCCGCCGACGACCGCGACGGCGCCCGGGACATGGTCCGTCATCTGCTGTCGCTGGGGCGGCGGCGCATCGGTGTGGTCACCGGACCGCTGGACACCCCGGGCGGTGTGGAGCGCCTCGCCGGCTACCAGGAGGTGCTCACCGAGGCGGGCGTCGGGATCGACGAGCGGCTCGTCGTCTCCGGCGACTACAGCCGGGCCAGCGGCGAGGCGGGCGCGGAGCGGCTGCTGGCGCAGGCCCCGGACGTGGACGCCGTGTTCGTGGCCTCCGACCTGATGGCGCAGGGGGTGCTGACCGCGTTGCAGCGGGCCGGCCGGCGGGTGCCCCAGGACGTGGCGGTGGGCGGGTTCGACGACTCCCCCGCCGCGGTCGCCGCCAGCCCCGAACTGACCACCATCCGCCAGCCCTGGGACCGGATCAGCGCCGAGATGGTCCGGGTGCTGCTGGCCCAGATCGGCGGCGAGGACCCGGCGACCGTGATCCTGCCGACGGAACTGGTGCGGCGCGGCTCGGCCTGAGCACGGCCGGGCGGAGGCGGGGCGGACCGTTCCTCGCACCCGAGTAGTTGCACGATCAACGAACGTTCCGTCCGGTGCTACCGTGCAGGTATGGCAGCCAAGACGGCCGGGGCGCGGCTCGAGGAACGGTGGCGGGAGATCCTCTCGGTGCACGCCCGCACGATGTGCGAGATCGACCGCGTGCTGCACCCGCACGGCCTGGGCGCGAGCGACTTCGAGGTGCTCGACATCCTGGTGTCCGAGGCGCCGGAGGAAGGCGCCCAGTGCCGGGTGCAGAACCTGGTCGGCCGGGTCCACCTGAGCCAGAGCGCGCTCTCCCGCCTCATCGCGCGGCTGGAGAAGGAGGGGCTGGTGGAGCGCTCCATGTGCGCGGAGGACCGGCGCGGTGTGTGGGTCGCCCTGACCCGCCGGGGCCGCGACCTGCACGCCGAGGTGCTGCCGCTGCAGCGGTCCGTGCTGGCCCGCACGCTGGGCGACCGTTAGGGGATGCCGTTCGGATCGGTCCGGCTCCGGGCGGCGGTGCCTTGCGGCCGGCCCGAGCGGGGTCCGGCGCGTGCGGCCGCGAGGCGGAGGAGGGTGACGGGGCAGAAGCCCCGGCGGCCGGCGGCGACGCCGCGGACGCGCGTTCCGCCCCCGCGACCCCGGCACGATCCGCACGACACTCCCTGGCCCGGGGCGAGCCGGCTCCGGCGTCCCCAGGGCCTGTCGTCGAACTCCCGCCGTCCGCCCGGAGGGCGGGCTTCGCGGCGTCAGGTGCGCGCTCTCGGCGCGCCGGGCCCTAGGGGCGGGCCAGCAGGGTGCGGACGCCCTCCGAGGTGAGCGTCAGGCGGTGCTCCGAGCCGGCGTCGATGGACAGCGACAGGTCGTCGGCCGGCCACTGTGCGGCGAGCGCGCCGAGCGGCACCATGCGGTAGCGCGAGACGTACGGCAGCAGGTCGGCCATCTCCAGCTCCGAGGTGAACACGGGCACCACCTGGCGTCCGCCCTGCTGTTCCAGCACCGGCAGGGCCAGCATCCCGGGGTCGGCGGCGTCCTGCTCGTTCGCGTCGTCCGGTACCGGCACGAGCACCTCGCTGCTCGCCAGCGTGTCGAGCGCCGCCGTGTCCTCGGTGTTCTCGGCGAGCGCGTCCAGTGCCTGCTGGGCGGGTGTGGTGGGGCTGTCGTTCGCGGGTGTCTCCATGGCAGATTCCCTGGTAGCGGCGGTGGGATGGGGCCCGCGCGGATCATCGGCGCGGGCGCGGTCCAGCCTCGCGTACCCGATCGCCCACGGCGCAATCCTGTTCGAGGGACCCGCGGCCCCGCGGTCGGGCCCGTCCGGGGCACCGGGGGCCGCGACGACGACGCGTGGGCGAAACGGCCGGAACGCGAGAAATGGGGCTCAGGCGGTCGCCCGGAAGCCTTCCGGGAGTCGAGCCGCGGACCGGGAGGGGTGCCCATGTCCCACCACACCAGCGCCCACGAGGTGGTCGACACGGTCGAGGACGTCGACCTCCCCGCGGACAAGGACGAACCGATCGAGGCGGCGCACAGGTCGGGCGCCTCGCGGGACGCGGTCGCCGCGCTGCACGGGATCCCGCCGGAGAGCCACGCCGACCGTGAGGAGGTGGCCCGGTCGGTCCGCGTGGACCCCGCCTCCGGCCTCGGCCTTCCGGGGCGCCCGCTTCGCGGGCGGCTCCGAGGGCGAGACGCAGCCCGGGCTCGGCGTCCGGGCCCGGCTGCCGTTCCGGGCGCAGGTCCTGGACGGCCGTGTCGTGGTGGACGTCGCCCGCTCCCGGGGCGCCGCGCACTGACAGACGTGCGGCCGCGGAGCGGACCGGGCGCGTCCCGGCACTCATCTGATCAACCAGGGGCCCACTTGATCGATCACAGAGGCGGTGGGGTTAGCATATGAGCGCCGCCTAGCTCGAAAGATAGAGACGTGACTGTCAACGAGGACTCGTTCACCAATTGGAAGAACCGCGAGGAGATCGCGGAGTCGATGATCCCGATGATCGGGAAGCTGCACCGCGAGCGGGACGTCACCGTCCTGCTGCACAGCCGCTCCCTGGTGAACAAGTCGGTGGTCAGCATCCTGAAGACCCACCGCTTCGCCCGGCAGATCGCCGGTGCCGAGCTGTCGGTCACCGAGACGCTCCCCTTCGTCCAGGCCCTCACCACGCTGGACCTCGGCCCCTCCCAGATCGACGTCGGCATGCTGGCCTCCACCTACAAGGAGGACGACCGCGGCCTGTCGGTGGCGGAGTTCACCGCCGAGGCCGTCGCCGGCGCCACCGGCGCGAACAAGATCGACCGCCGCGAGCCGCGCGACGTCGTCCTGTACGGCTTCGGCCGCATCGGCCGCCTCGTCGCCCGCCTGCTCATCGAGAAGGCGGGCTCGGGCAACGGCCTGCGACTGCGCGCCATCGTCGTCCGGGGCGGCGGGGAGCAGGACCTCGTCAAGCGCGCCTCGCTGCTGCGCCGCGACTCCGTGCACGGCCAGTTCCAGGGCACGATCACCGTCGACGAGGACAACAGCACGATCGTCGCCAACGGCAACGCGATCAGGGTGATCCACGCCGACGACCCGACGCAGGTCGACTACACGGCGTACGGCATCAAGAACGCCATCCTCATCGACAACACCGGCAAGTGGCGCGACCGCGAGGGCCTGTCGAAGCACCTGCGCCCCGGCATCGACAAGGTCGTCCTGACCGCGCCGGGCAAGGGCGACGTCCCGAACATCGTGCACGGCGTCAACCACGACACCGTCAAGCCCGACGAGCAGATCCTGTCCTGCGCGTCCTGCACCACCAACGCGATCGTGCCGCCGCTGAAGGCGATGGCCGACGAGTACGGCGTGCTGCGCGGCCACGTGGAGACCGTCCACTCGTTCACCAACGACCAGAACCTGCTGGACAACTACCACAAGTCGGACCGCCGTGGCCGGTCGGCGCCGCTGAACATGGTCATCACCGAGACCGGTGCCGCCTCCGCCGTCGCCAAGGCGCTGCCCGACCTCAAGGCGAAGATCACCGGCAGCTCGATCCGCGTCCCGGTCCCGGACGTCTCGATCGCGATCCTCAACCTCCAGCTGGCCCGCGAGACGACCCGCGAGGACGTCCTCGACCACCTGCGCGAGGTGTCGCTCACCTCGCCGCTCAAGCGCCAGATCGACTTCATCAGCGCCCCCGACGCGGTCTCCAGCGACTTCATCGGCTCGCGCCACGCCTCGATCGTCGACGCCGGCGCGCTCAAGGTCGAGGGCGACAACGCCATCCTCTACCTCTGGTACGACAACGAGTTCGGCTACTCCTGCCAGGTCGTCCGCGTCGTCCAGCACGTCTCCGGGGTGGAGTACCCGACGTACCCGTCGCCGGCGGTCTGATCCGAAAGCACCACGAGCACGTGCGAGGGGCGGCGGGACACCGGGTCCCGCCGCCCCTCGCGCGTGCCGTGCCGGTCAGGGTGCCAGGGCCCGGGCGAAGAGCCGGGTCAGCGCGGTCGGTGCGGTGATGGCGGTGCCGACGACGACGCTGTGCGCCCCCGCCGCGAGCGCCCGGACGGCCTGCTCGGGAGTGGCGATACGGCCTTCGGCGATCACCGGGGTGCCGAGCGCGTCGGCGAGGTCGGTCACGAGAGCCAGGTCGGGGGCGCTCTGCACGGGGGTGCCCGGCACGTAGCCGGACAGGGTGGTGCCGATGAAGTCGGCACCCTGGTCGGCGGCCGCACGGCCCTCGCCCAGGGTCGACACGTCGGCCATGACCTGGGCGCCGGCGGCGTGCACGGCCTCGACCAGCTCCGCGAAGGTACTGCCGTCGGGCCGCGGACGAGCGGTCGCGTCGGCGGCGACGACGGCGGCACCGGCCTCCACCAGGGCGAGCGCGTGGCGCACGGTCGGGGTGATGAAGACGCCGCTGTCGCCGTCCTTCCACAGGCCGATCACCGGCAGGTCGACGGCCGCGACGGTGGCCGCGACGACCTCCGGGTCGTTGACGCGCACGGCCGCCGCGCCGCCGTCGCGCGCCGCCAGCGTCATGCGGACCAGTGTGTCGGTGTGGCGCATCGGATCGCCGGGAGGTGCCTGGCAGGACACGATCAGACGGCCCTTCCAGGTGTCGGCCAGGGACTGGGGCGGGGTCATGACGGTGCTCCGGTGGTCTGGGGCTGGTGCAGGGGCAGGGTGCGGGGCAGCGCGGCCGCCCCGAGGACCGCGGCGTCGGCGCCGCCCCGCGGATGCCGCGGGCTCAGTCCGCGCAGCGGGGGCATGAGCTCGGCGGCGAAGGCCTCGCACAGGGCGTCCCAGTAGAGGGCGCCGATGCGGGGAACGCCACCGGCGACGACGACGCGGTGCGGGCCGAGCGCGTTGGCGAGGCCGCCCAGGGCGCGGCCCGCCGCGCGGGCGCCGAGCGTGATGGCCCGCGTCGCGTGCGGGTCGCCCTGCGCGGCGCGCTCGGCGACGGTCTGGAGGCGGTCGGCCGGTCGGCCGCCGAGGCGTGCGCAGTGGGCGGTGATGGCGGGGCCCGCCGCGATGGCCTCCAGATGGCCGGTGGCTCCGCAGGTGCAGGGCAGCCCGTCGGCCTCGGGGCTGGGCAGGTGCCCGAGGTGCCCGGCGATTCCGGCGGCACCGTGCAGCACGCGTCCCGCGGCGGCGACGGCGCCGCCGACTCCGGTGCCGACGGCGGCGTAGATCAGCGTGCCGTCGTCCTCGGGTCCGTCCAGTTCCGTCGCGGCGGCGGCGCGTACGTCGTTGTCGCAGGCCACGGGGAGTCCCGTACGGGCGGCGAGGCCCGCCGCGAGGCCGGTGCCCGCCCAGCCCCGGATGGTGTCGGTGGCGCTGGTGACGGTCCCGGTGACGGGGTCGATCACACCGGCCGCGGCGACGCCGATCGCGGTGGTACCGGGCGCCCACACCGCGCGGGCGGCCTCCGCCATCGTGTCCAGGACCGCCCCGGCGCCCCGGGTCGCCGGGGTGGGCAGGGTGTGCCGGGCCAGTACGGTGCCGCCGGCCCCGACCAGGGCGGCGGCGATCTTGGTGCCGCCGAGGTCGAGGCCGATCACCGGCCCGTCGAGGTGCCGTGCGGTCATCGGACCGGCAGCAGCCCGGCGCCGCGCAGGTGCCGCTCGACGTGGGCGACGGACTCCTCGCCCAGCTGGACCTGCGAGGCGGCGGTGGTGCCGTGGGTGATCACCCCGAGCAGCCGCAGCGCGTGCTTGAAGGCGCCGATGGCCGAGGAGTTGCGCCCCATCTCGCTCTCCGGACCCGCGTCGACCAGGCCGAACAGCTCCACGAGCCGCTCCTGTTCCTTGACGGCGCCGTCCAGGTCGCCGCCGCGCACGGCGTCGTAGAGGCGGACGTAGCCGGCCGGGTCGACGTTGCCCAGTCCCGGGACGACGCCGTCGGCGCCGGCCAGCAGGGCGGCGTCCACGGTCAGTTCGGACCCGGTGAGGATGCTGAAGGAGGGCGCGGGACCGTCGGCGCGGCCGTGGCGTCCGCCGAGTTCGACGATGAGCCGGCGCAGGCCGCCCTCGTCGCCGCTGCTGTCCTTGAGGCCGGCCAGCGTGCCGTCCTCGGCGAGTTCGCGCACCAGGGCGGCGGAGAGCTTGCTGTGCACCGAGACGGGGATGTCGTAGGCGTACAGGGGCAGGTCGACGGCGGAGCGGACCGCCCGGAAGTGGGCGGCGGTCTCGCGCGGGTGGGTGCGGGCGTAGAAGGGGGCGGTCGCCACCAGGGCGTCGGCGCCGGCCTCGCGGGCGGCCTCGGCGTGGACGAGCACCCGGGGCGTGGTCATGTCGATGACGCCCGCCAGCACGGGGACGCGGCCGGCGACGGCCTCGACGACCGTCTCCAGGGCGACGGCCCGCTGCCGGTCGGTGAGGAAGGCGACCTCGCTGCTGGAGCCCAGGGCGAACAGCCCGTGCACTCCCCCGCCGACGAGGTGCTCGACGAGTCGGGTGAGCGAGGCGGTGTCGACTTCGCCCGACGCGTCCAGAGGAGTGCAGACGGGCGGCACGACGCCGCTCAGGGGCTGGGACGAGGACATGGTGTTTCTCCTGGGCTGTGCGAGTGGTGGTACGGGTGGAACGGGCCGCCGGGCGCCGGGATGCCGGCGCCGGGCGGGCCGTGGCCGGGCTACGGCGCGGTGACGGTGAGCGTCTTGTCGCCGTAGGAGTGCTGGGTGCCGCGGACCTCGTAGGCCGCGGTCGTCGACACGGTGCCCGCGGTGGCGTTCGCGGGGACGGTGACGGGGATCCTGACGTTGGCGCCCTGGCCCGGGTTGAGCGCCGGCATGGTGACGGTGGGGGCGCTCCAGCCCGCGGGCAGCGTCAGGGAGACCGTGCCGGCCGGGAGCGCCACGTCGTTCTGGCTGACGACGCGGACGGTGACGTCGGTGGTCCGGCCGGCGGGCAGGGACGCGGGCGGGGTGACGGTGACCGGGGCGCAGACTCCGCCGAGCCACTTCAGGTCGAAGGAGGAGTAGGTGATGTGCTGGTAGCCTGCCCGCTCCCACAGCAGGCCCATGGCGGCGTTGCCGCCGGTGCCGTCGCTGAGCGGGGTGAGCGTCGAGTAGGCGGCCGCGCCGGACTCGACGGTCCTGCGCACCGGCCAGGTCTCCCCGTTGTCGCAGGAGAGGCGGACGGTGAGGTTGCTGCGGCCGTTGGTCGTCGCCGTGTTGCTGAACACCAGCCAGGAGGCGCGCGGGTGCGAGGCGGCCACGTCCGGCGCGAAGCGGGTGATGGAGCCGTTGTTCGCCGGGTCCGGCAGCTCGGTGTCCTGCTTGAAGGGGGTGTAGGTGACACCGCCGTCGGAGGAGTACGCCACCGTGCGGTACGGCGCGGAGCGGTTGTTGAGCATGACGCGGCCGTCGGACAGCTCGACGGTCTTGTTCTCGTCGCCGCCGGGTCCGACGGGGGTGCCCATCTTCCAGGTGGCGCCGTGGTCGTCGCTGTAGGCGCTGACCGCGTAGTTGGCCCCGTTGTTGCGGATGGCGTACTGCTGGACGAGCCGGCCCTTGTGGGCGCCGTGGCGCAGCTGGATGCCCTCTCCGGAGGCGGCGAACATGCCGGCCCAGGCCGGGTTCTTGATGTCGGCGGTGATCCGCTCGTGCTTCCAGGTCACCCCGTCGTCGTCGGAGTAGCTGTAGTCGGCCTGGACGATGTTCGGGTCGCTCTCGTCGTTGCCGGTGGCCGAGCCGAAGAAGCCCTGGTTCACGGAGGCCGCGTAGAAGACGAAGACGCGGCCGGTCTCGCGGTCGACGAGCAGGCTGGGGTCGCCGTAGCCCTTGGGGGCGGCGTCCTTGCGCACGACCTGCTGGGCCTGCCAGGTGGCGCCGCCGTCGGTGCTGCGCCTGAGGACGATGCCGATGTTGCCCGGCAGGTCGCCGAGGGTGGGGCGGGCGTCGTACGCGGCGATCAGCGTGCCCCGGGTGGTGCGGGTCAGGGCGGGGATGCGGTAGTAGGGGGAGCCGGTGCCCGCCGTGGCGATGTCCTGGGAGGTCAGGGTGCCGGTGGCCGTCGGGGCGGAGGTGGCCCCGTGGGCGGCGGGGACGGTGGCGGCCAGGACGGTCAGGGCCGCGGTGGCGAGGGCGAGGGTGACTCTTCGCTGCATGAACGGGCCTCTTCTCGGGTGAGGGGTCAGGCGAGTTGGGGGTCGTGCAGGGCGGAGAGAGCGGTGGGGGCCTCGGGGCGGGGTGCGCGGAGCAGCTCCCGTACCCAGGCCAGTTGTTCGCGGCGGTGGTGGCCGCCGCCGCCTTCGTGGCCGTTGAACTCGTAGACGCGTACGTCCTTGGAGCCGCCGTAGCGGTGGTAGGCCGCGAAGCTCGTCGAGGGCGGGCAGACCTCGTCCATCATCGCGATGGAGAAGAGGGCCGGGGCGGTGGCGCGCGCGGCCAGCAGCGCCGCGTCGACGTAGGACAGGGTGGTGAAGACCGTCCCGGTGCGGTCGCGGTGCAGGCGCAGGTACTCGGCGACCTCGGTGTAGGGCGGCTGGGCCGCGATCGTCGCGCCGCGCCGGATGTCGCAGAGGAAGGGGACGTCGGGCATCACCCCGGCCAGGCCCGGCACGAGCCCGGCCACCGCGAGGGCGATGCCGCCGCCCTGGCTGATGCCGGTGACGACGACCCGGTCCGGGTCCACGGCCGGATGGGCGAGGGCCGCCTCCACGAAGCGCACGGCGTCGGTGTAGACCCGCCGGTAGTAGTGGTCGTGGGGGCTTTCGACGCCCCGGGTCAGGAAGCCGGGGACGGTGCCGTTCAGGGCGGCGGTGTCGGGGGTGTCCCCGCCGGCGGTGGACCAGCCCTGGCCGCGCGTGTCCATGATGAGGTGCGCGTAGCCGGCGTTGGCCCAGAGCACCTGCTCGTGCGGCAGGCCGCGTCCGCGTCCGTAGCCGAGGAACTCCACCACGCAGCCGAGGGGTCCGCTCGCCCGTGCGGGCAGGTGCAGCCAGCCCCGGACGGGCTCGCCGGCGAAGCCCGGCACCGTGACGTCGTAGGTCGTCACCTCGGTCAGGCCGGTGTCCACGCGGGTGAAGCCGGGCGCGCCGCCGTGTTCGCGGGCCTCCCGCAGGGTCTGCTCCCAGAAGGCGTCGAGGTCGGCGGGCTCGTCGAGGTCCGGCCGCAGTGCCAGGCACTGGGCGAGGGTGAGGTCCGTCAGTGGCATGAGGGGGCCCCGGTGGGTGAGGCGTGCGCGCGGCGCAGCGCGGAGAACGGGAGGGCCGGCCGGAACCGGCCCCGTCGAAACAGCAGACGTCTGATGTCTGTTGATCGAGGACACTAGAGACCGCTGCGGCGGCCGTCAAGTGCCCCGCCCCGGGGACGCCCGGCGCGTCCGCCTGCCGCGCGCACGAAGAAGGCGCCCCCCGGCGGGGGGCGCCTCGGTCGTCGGCGGGGCCGTCAGCGTCGGGCGCGGGCCTCCTCGATCCGCTGACGCACCGGAGCGTAGTGTTCGGTGAGGGCCGCCGCGAACTCGACCGGATCGCGGTCGCGCACGGCGTCCACGATGCGCTGGTGATTGGCGATGGTGGCCGCCTCGTGCTCGCGCGTGAACACGTCCAGGTGCGGTGCGACGATGACGTAGACGTCCCAGAACGCCGTGGACAGCTGACCGATGAGGTCGTTGCCGAGCGGGGCGAGGAGCAGGGTGTGGAAGGCCCGGTCGGCCTCGACGAAGCCGCGCCCCTCCCCCGCGCCGGCTCTGCGCATCTCGTCGACGTGCTGCGCGAGGAGGTCGATCTGCTCCTCGGCCAGGGAGGAGACGAGCCGGTCCGCCATGCCCCGCTCGAACAGCTCGCGCACCTCGATGAGGTCGCTCATCACCTGGAAGTCGTCGTCGGGACTGAGGAGCCCCCGGAAGGTCAGGCTCTCCACCAGGGCGGACAGGCTCAGCCTGCCGACGTAGGTGCCGTGACCGTGCCGCACCTCGACGATGTCGAGCGCGGTGAGGATCCTGATCGCCTCCCGCACGCTGGAGCGGCTCGCGCCGAGCGCCTCGCACAGGGCGGGCTCGGTCGGCAAGGGATCCCCCGGGCGCAGGTCGTTGCGCAGGATGTAGGACTTGATGCCGTCCACGACCTCCTGTCGCAACGGTTGTCGTACCGTCTTGGGCTCCGGCACTCTCTGCCGAATCGCCCTTTGCCCCACCGCCACCTCTTGACCCCTCTCATTTGCCCGGCTACGTTCCCACGTTATCAAGCATCAGACATCAGACGTCTGATGCGCAGTCGGTGAGGCGCCGACCACATCCGCCTCCTCCACCTTGCTCGACATCTCTCATCTCCCGCCTGGAGGACTCCTTGTCCGCGCGCAGTGCAGCCGGCGTCGATCGCCGCACCTTCATGAGATATACCAGTGCCATCGGTGTGGCGACCGCGATCACCACGGGTCTGACGGCCTGCGGAGGCCCGGCGTCCAGCGGAGACGGTACCGGTGACTCGGGCGGCGCCGGCGACACCATCGAGGCCGGCCTCTCGTACCCGCTGTCCACCGGCTTCGACCCGATGATCACCTCGGGCGCGACCCCGTACGCCGCCAACATGCACATCTTCGAGGGGCTCGTCGACCTCGACCCGGTCACGCTCGTGGCGCGGCCGGCGCTCGCCACCGAGATGCCCAAGAAGATCAACGCCACCACCTACCGGGCCACCCTGCGCGCGGGCGCGACCTTCCACGACGGCTCGGCGGTCACGGCGGACGACGTGGTGTTCAGCTTCGAGCGCGTCCTCGACGAGAAGAACGCCTCGCTGATGGCGCAGTTCGTCCCGTTCATCGACCAGGTCACGGCCGTCGACAAGTCGACGGTGGAGTTCAAGCTGAAGCACGCCTTCGCGCTCTTCCCCTCCCGCATATCCGTGGTGCGGATCGTTCCGGAGAAGATCGCGGGCGCCGACGCCAAGTCCTTCGACGCCAGGCCCGTCGGCACGGGCCCGTACAAGTTCGTCTCGGCGGTCCGCGAGGACAAGATCGTCATGGAGGCGTACGACAAGTACAACGGGCCGCGCCCGGCCAAGGCCAAGAAGATGATCTGGCGGCTGATGTCCGACCCGTCCGCGCGGGTCAGCGCGCTCAAGTCCGGGCGCGTGCAGGCCATCGAGGACGTGCCCTACATCGACATCAAGGGCTTCACCGGCAAGGACAAGGTGGAGTCGGTCCAGTCGTTCGGGCTGCTCTTCCTGATGTTCAACTGCGCCGACAAGCGGTTCGCGGACAAGCGGGTGCGGCAGGCGCTGCACTACGCCCTGGACACCGAGAAGATCATCTCCACCGCGCTCCTGGGCAACGCCGAGGCCGCCTCCGGGTACGTCCCGGCCACCCACCCGGACTACCACAAGGCCGCCACCGTCTACACGCACGACCCGGCGAAGGCGAAGAAGCTGCTCGCCGAGGCCGGCGTGGGCAAGCTGTCCTTCACGCTGATGCTCACCGACAACGGCTGGGTCAAGGACATCGCGCCGCTGATCAAGGAGAGCTGGGCCGCGGTGGGCGTCGACGCCAAACTGGACATCCAGCAGTCCGCCGCCCAGTACGCCAAGATCGACCAGGGCAGCTTCGAGGCACTGGCCGCGCCGGGCGACCCGTCCGTGTTCGGCAACGACGCCGACCTGCTGCTGCGCTGGTTCTACTACGGCTTCTGGCCGGAGAACCGCTACGCGTGGAAGGGCAGCGACGCCTACAAGCAGACCAAGGCGCTGCTCGACAAGGCCGCGGCCGAGGCCGACGAGGCGAAGCGCAAGGAGCTGTGGGGCAAGGTGACCGACCTCGTCGCCGACGAGGCCGCCCTGTACCCGATCCTGCACCGCAAGCTGCCCACCGCCTGGCGGGAAGGGGCGCTGACGAACTTCAGGCCGCTGCCCACCACCGGGCTGTCCTTCCTCGACGTCGGCCGGGGCTGACCCCCGCACGCCCACGCCGTCGGGCCGCCGCCGCGCCAGCACGGGCTGCGGCGGCCCCCGCCCCAATCGCTAGGAACCTCACGATGGTTGCATTTCTCCGGCTCGCGCTGCGCCGCGTCGCGATGATGCCGGTGATGGTCCTCGGCATCGCGCTGCTGGTCTTCGTGGTCCTCCAGTTCTCGCCGACCGACCCCGCGTACAACGCGCTGGGCGAGTCGGCGAGCCCGGAGGCGCGAGCGGCGTTCGCCGAGGCGAACGGACTCGACGACCCCCTGCCCGTGCGCTACTTCGCCTTCCTGGGCGACCTGCTGCGGGGGGACCTCGGCGTCACCATGTCGCCCAGCCAGCCCGTCACCGACCGGATCGCCACCGCGTTCCCGCTCACGCTGCAGCTGACCCTGCTCGGCCTCGCGCTGGCCGTCGTGCTGGCGCTGGTCTTCGGCGTCCTCAGCGCCGTCTACCGCGACCGCTGGCCGGACCAGGTCTTCCGGGTGCTGTCGATGGCCGGCATCGCCCTGCCCTCGTTCTGGATCGGCGTGCTGCTCATCCAGCAGTTCTCGCTGAACATGCCGCTCTTCCCGACCGGCGGCTACGTCAACCCGGCCGACTCCTTCTCCGGCTGGATCGAGAGCATGACGCTGCCCGCGCTCTCCCTCGCCCTGCCGGTCGCCTCGTCGCTCGCCCGGCTGATCCGCACCTCGATGGTCACCGAACTCGACCGCGACTACGTGCGCACCGCCCGGGGCAGCGGCCTGCCGCCGTTCCTGATCATCCGCTCGGTGCTGCGCAACGCCCTGGTCACCCCGCTGACCGTGCTCGGCGTCAAGGTCGGCTACATGCTCAGCGGCGCCGTCGTCATCGAGGCGATCTTCGACCTGCCCGGCATGGGCAAGCTGATCCTCGAAGGCGTCAACGGAGGCGACGTCGGGCTGGTCCAGGGCACCGTGCTCACCATCGCGATCGCCTTCCTCGTGGTCAACGTCGTCGTCGACCTGCTCTACCTGCTCGTCAACCCGCGCATCAGGACGGTGTGATGTTCGCTCCACGCTCCCTCGCCGGGCGCCTCGCCCGGCCCGGCACCCGCCTGCGCCGGTTGCCCGTGCCCTCCCGGATCGCCCTCGGGATCCTCCTCGTGGTGGTACTGGGCGCGGTGTTCGCCCCGCTGCTCACCCAGGACCCGCTCGCCACCGGCATCCCCGCCCAGGCACCGGGCGCCGACCACTGGTTCGGCACCGACCGGGCCGGCCGCGACGTGTTCGCCCGGGTCGTGCACGGCGCCCGCTACTCCCTGGTCATCGGACTCGGCGCCACCCTGCTCGCCCTGGTCCTCGGCTCCGCCCTGGGCGCGCTGGCGGCCACCTCGCGCAAGCTCGCCGACGAGTCGGTGATGCGCACGCTCGACGTCGTCATGTCCTTCCCGCCGATCGCGCTGGCCGCCGTGCTCGTCGCGGTCTTCGGACCAAGCGTGCCGGTCATCATCTTCACCATCGCGTTCGTCTACTCGCCCTCGCTCGCCCGCGTGGTGCGGGCCAACGTGCTGGAGCAGTACGGCGAGGACTACGTCGCCGCCGAGCGGGTCATCGGCGCCCGCCGCGGCTACATCGTGGCCCGGCACGTCGCGATCAACTGCGCGGCGCCGGTGCTGGTGTTCGCGACGGTCATGGTCGCCGACTCCATCATCTTCGAGGCGAGCCTGTCCTTCATCGGCGCCGGTGTGCAGGACCCCGACCCGAGCTGGGGCAGCGTGCTGGCCTACGGCCGGCAGATCCTGCTGTCGGGCGGCTGGTGGGCGACCCTCTTCCCCGGCCTGTGCGTGCTGGTCACGGTGCTCGCGCTGAACGTGCTCTCCGAGGGCATGACGGACGCCGCCGCCTCCCCGGACAAGTCCCGCACCGGCGGCACCGACTCCGACGACAACGCCGCCGCCCCGGCGCCCGCGGCGGACGACGCCGAGGTGAACGCCGCGCTCGCCGAGCTGGCGACCCGGCTCGAGGCCATGGAGCCCGCCGTGCCGCCGCTCGCCGAGGACGCGGCCGAACTGCTGGTCGTGCGCGACCTGTCCATCCGCTTCCCGGACCGCTACGGCGACACCCGCGTCGTCGACGGCATCTCCTTCACCGTCCGCGAGGGCGAGACCCTCGGCCTGGTCGGCGAGTCGGGCTGCGGCAAGTCCATCACCAGCCTCGCGATCATGGGCCTGCTGGCCCGCAACGCCGAGGCCGAGGGCGAGATCCTCTACCGGGGCCGCGACCTGCTCGAGCTCGCGCCGAAGGAACGCCGGGCGCTGATGGGCCCGGAGATCGCGATGGTCTACCAGGACGCCATGTCGTCCCTGAACCCGTCCGTGCTGATCGGCACCCAGCTGAAGTGGCTCACCTCCCGCGGCGGCACCCGCACCCCCGCCGAGCTGCTCGAACTGGTCGGCTTGTCCCCCGAGCGCACCCTGCGCAGCTATCCGCACGAGCTGTCGGGCGGGCAGCGCCAGCGGGTGCTGATCGCGATGGCGCTCTCCCGCAGCCCGCGCCTGCTCATCGCCGACGAGCCGACCACCGCCCTCGACGTCACCGTGCAGGCCCAGGTGGTCGAGCTGTTGGTCCGGCTGCGCGACGAACTCGGCTTCGCGATGGTCCTCGTCTCCCACGACCTCGCCCTGGTCGGCGACCTCGCCCATCGGGTCGCGGTCATGTACGCCGGACAGGTCGCCGAGGCCGGCGGCACCCGCGCGCTGCTGACCGACCCGGCGCACCACTACAGCCGGGGTCTGCTCGGCTCGGTCGTGTCGCTGGAGTCGGGGGCCCGGCGGCTGCACCAGATCCGCGGTGTCGTGCCGGCCCCGAAGGCGTTCGGTCCCGGCTGCCGGTTCGCGTCCCGCTGCGCCGCCGCCACCGACCTGTGCGCCACCACCCCGCCGCCCGCCACCGACCGCGACGCCGGTCTCGACCACGTCTTCGCCTGCCACCACCCGGCGTCCGCGAACCGTGCGGCGAAGTCGCTGGAGAGTGCCCGATGACCGCCACCGAGGACAGCACCATGGACCCACTCGTCCGGCTCGACCGCATCCACGTACGGCACAAGGCCCGCAGCGGCGGTGTCTTCCGCCGGGACGCGGTGCACGCCCTCACCGACGCCTCCCTCGAGGTCCGGCGCGGCGAGATCCTCGGGCTGGTCGGCGAGTCGGGCTGCGGCAAGTCCACGCTGGCCCGCGTGATCACCGGGCTCCAGCGCCCCACCGAGGGGCAGGTGTACTTCCGGGGTCAGGACCTGTGGACCATGGGCGCCGCCGAGCGCCGTACCGGGTTCGGGGCCGCCGTCGGCGTGGTCTTCCAGGACGCGTCGACCGCGCTGAACCCGCGGCTGACCGTACGCCGGATCCTGCGCGATCCGCTGGACGTCCACAAGCGGGGCACGCCGGCCGAGCGGGAGAGCCGGGTCGAGGAGCTGCTCGACCTGGTCGGGCTGCCCGGCCACACCCTCGAGGCGCTGCCGGGCCAGCTGTCCGGCGGACAGCGCCAGCGCGTGGCCATCGCCCGTGCGCTGGCCCTCGAGCCGGAGCTGATCGTCGCCGACGAGCCCACCAGCGCCCTGGACGTGTCGGTGCGGGCCCAGATCCTCAACCTGCTGGTGGATCTGCGTGCCCGTCTCGGCCTGGGCATGGTGTTCATCTCCCACGACGTCCAGACGGTGCGCTATCTGGCGGACCGCATCGCGGTGCTGTACCTGGGGCGCGTCGTCGAGGAGGGCGGGGCCGCCCAGGTCTCCGGTGCCTCGCGGCACCCGTACACCGAGGCGCTGCTGTCCGCGACGCCGAGCCTGCTGGAGCGGCCCGAGCGGATCGTGCTGCACGGTCCGGTGCCCTCGGCCACCAACCCGCCGTCCGGCTGCCCGTTCCGCACCCGCTGCTGGAAGGCGGACGACGCGTGCGCCACCGTCTTCCCGGCGGCGACGGACGGTCCCGACGGGCATCGCTGGCACTGCGTCCACCCGCAGCCCGCCGAGGTCCGCGTCACGACCACGGGGTGAACCGTTCCGGTCGGCGGGCCGGAGTGCGGGAAGGGCGGGCAGGGGTGACCTGTCCGCCCTTCCTGGGTACGAGGGACGGGACCTGCCCACGGACCCGCAGGTCACCCCGACGGCATCTGTCGCCGCCACGGGGGCGGAAGCGGTGGCCGGCACGAGGCCGGCGGGAACGAGAATGGGCGCCATGGAGGGACTGGTTCACCGCTCGGCATGGGTCCACGTGCTGGTCCGGACCGTGGCCGTGCTGAGCCTGACCGTCCTGGCCGCGGCCGCCGTGGTGCGCAGCACCGTGCTCGACCCCTCGTTCTACAGCCGGGTGCTCGAGGACGAGCACGCCTACCAGCGGTTCTACGACGAGGTGCTGGTCGATCCGCACAGTACGCCGCTCACCCAGGAACTGCTGGACCGGCTGCCCGTCCCGCAGTCCACCATCACCTCGAACATCAAGGTCGTGATCCCGCCGGAGACGCTGCGGACCATGGGCGACCGGCAGATCGCCGAGGTGGTCCACTACCTGGAGGGCGACCGCGACGGGCTGCGCGTCACGGTGGACCTCGAACCCGTCGTCGCGAACGTCGAGAGGCTCAGCCGGGCGTACTTCGGTGACGCCGTCGCCGCCCTGCAACAGCGCACCGAACCCGACTTCCGGGCCTTCGTGCAACGTCTGTCCGACATGGCCGCGCAGGTGGTGGCGGGCGAGGCGCCGCTCGAGGACCTGCCGACGCTGCCGCTCTCCCCCGCCCAGGCGGCCGCGGCCACCCAGGCGCTGCTGCGGCTGGTGCCGGAGGGCGCGCGGGACGGCATCGGGCCCACCGTGGAGACCGCGCTGGACCGGGGGGACGTGGCCGCGGCGCTGGCCGCGCTCGCGCCGGTCGCCCTGACGGACCAGGTCCGGGCGACCGCGGCCGAGCTGCTGCGGGAGGCGCGCGACGGCACCTGGGTCGTCACCGTGCACCTCGACCCCTCCCGCGACGAGCTGGCACCGGTGCACCGGGCACGCGCGGTCACGCGTCTGTTCCAGGAGGTCGTGGAGCCGGTCGCCGCGCTCCTGTGCGCGGCCGCGCTCTCGCTGCTGTGGTTCTCCACCCCTTCCCCCGTCAAGCGGCGGCTGATGCCGCTGGGCTGGGTGCTGACCTCCGCCGCCTCGCTCACGGCGCTGGCGGTGTTCCTCCTGCGGCTCACGCTGGGCGACGCGCTCTTCGGGGCGCCGGCGTCGTGGCCCCCGACGGCCGCCCGTCTCCTCGCCGACGTCCAGGCCACCGCTCTGGACCGGGTGTCGGCCACGGCCACCGTCGTCGCCGTGATCCTGCTCGCCGCGGGAGCGCTGCTGATCACCGTCGCCTGGGTCTGGCAGACCAGGCCGACGGTGCCCGTGTTCACCGACCCGCGGCACGGACCGGCACTGACCGTCGTCGTGTCGGCGTGCGCGCTGGCCGGGACGGTGTTCGCCCCCGTGGCGCTGACGGGCGCCTCCCCGCGGATCTGCCAGGGCAGCGCCGAGCTGTGCGACGCCCGCTACGACGAGATCGCCCAGCTCGCGGCGCACAACGCCATGGCCACGACGGCGGACCGCTTCATCGGCCCCCTCCAGGATCCCGACATCGTGGGCCAGTTGGACGCCGGGGTGCGCGCCCTGCTCCTCGACACCCACCGCTGGGAGCGCCCCGAGGAGGTCGCGGACCGGCTGAGCACCTCCGAGTTCTCCCCGGAGCTGCGCCGGCGGCTCACCGGGATCCTGGAACGGGTGAATCCGCCCCACCCGGGCCTGTGGCTGTGCCACTCGGTGTGCGGCGCGGGCGCGCTGGAGCTGACGCCCACGGTGCGTCAGATCGGCGACTGGCTGCGGGCGCACCCCTCGGAGATCGTCACCCTGATCGTGCAGGACGGGGTCGGCGCCGAGGCCACCCGGCGCGCCTTCGAGCAGGCCGGACTCGCGGGTCTGCTGTACGTGCCGGCCGACGATCCGGACCGCCCGTGGCCGAAGCTGAAGGACATGATCGACAGTGGCCGGCGCCTGGTGGTGTTCGCGGAGAAGGCGGACGGTCCCGCCCCGTGGTACCGGAACTTCTACCGGTACGGCATGGAGACGCCGTTCGCCTTCCGCAGCCCCGACACGATGACCTGCCTGCCGAACCGGGGCGGCACGGACAAGCGGCTGTTCCTGCTCAACCACTTCGTCACGGCCGGCGGCGGCCGGCGGCTCGACGCCGGTACGGTCAACTCCCGGCAGCGGGTGCTGGAACGGGCGCACGACTGCGAGCGGCGGCGGGGCAGGCCGGTCAACTTCGTCGCCGTGGACTACGCCACGGTCGGCGACGCCCGGGGCGCGGTCGACGAGCTCAACGCCGAGCGGCTCCGGGACGATCCGCGGTTCCCCGTGAAGCGGCCGCCGGAGGAGCTCCCCGGCGCGGTGCGGGCCGGCGCCGCGGGCCGACGGGCCGGCGGACGGTGACGCCCCGGAGAGCGTGGGTGCGGGGAGGCGTTCGCCCGTTCGGGGCGAAATCCCTCGTGGGCGATGCGGAGATGCGCTCGTCGGCGGGTCCACCGTCCTGTTGTGGCCAGGAGGTCGGCGAAACGTGACGGGGACGAGCTGCCCGCCTGCCGGACAGTGGCACGACGGGAGTTCGTCGAAGGGCGGCGTCGCAGTGAGCCGGCGGACGGTGTCGCACATCCCTCGGGGCCCCGGTGCCGGACGGCACCAGGGCCCCTCGACGCTCTCCCCGAGCAGAGCCCTCCGATCAGAGGCGCGGATGACCACGGACACCCCGCCCGGCCGGACCGGCGCCTGATCCGGCTCCCCGGGCAGCGGAGCGCCGCGCGGCGGCCGGTGTGCCGCCCGCCGGGCCGGGCTCAGGCCGCCTGGGTGAGTTCCGCGCGCCCGAAGAGGATCGCGTAGCCGGAGGGGAGCTGGGCGAGGACGCGGTCGAGCAGGTCGGGGCCGGCCAGACGGGCGACGACGCCCAGGACGGAGCCGACGTCCCAGCGGGTGGTGGCCAGGCTGCCCCCGGTGCGGGTGGCGAGGTCCCTGACGAAGGCCCAGCCGGTCATCGCCTCGGTCCCGGGGATCTCGGCGGCGAAGATCCGGGCCGCTTCGCGGGGCAGGCGGGCGGCCAGCTCGACGCGTTCCTCGCCGGTGACGCGGCGGCCGAGGGCGGACAGGACGGCGTGGACGACCTGTTCGGCCCGCTCGCGGGTGGGGTACGCGCCGTTGTAACGGACCTGCTCCAGCATCTGGCCGTACGTCATGGCCGGGATGGTGGTGACCGTCGCCGGGTCCGTCTTGGTCAGCATCGGTGGATGGGGCCTTTCTCGCTCGTGGGATGGTCTGGTGGGGCCGGCCGGTGACCGCGGGCCCGGACGGGTCTTCGTCACCGGACGTCCGGGGGGAGACCGATCGTGGTGTCCTGCGGCCGGCCGAGGAGCAGGTCGTATCCGGGCGGGAGCTGCAGCAGCACGCGACGGGTCAGCTCCTCGCCCGCCGCGTCGGCGGCCACGCTGAGCACGGCGCCGACGTCCCAGGCCGCGGTGCGTTCGGTGGCTCCCTCGATCCACGCCGCGGTGGCCCGCACGAACCGGTCCGCGGACAGCGGTTCGGCGGCCTGGAGCGGGTTGAGCAGGATCAGGGCGAACGTCTCCGGAAGTCTGGCGGCCAGCTCGGCGCGCACCTCGCCCACCAGGTGCGCGCCCAGGAGCGCCAGCACGGTGCGCGCGGCACGGTCCGCTTCCGCACGGGTCTCGTACTGGCCGCGTTCCTGCACCTGGTCGAGGAACACGTCCCAGTGCACGGCCATCGGGATCCTCCTTGCCCTGGACGATGCGTGTCCGGGGGCGGAGGGCGCGCCGTCGGGACGGCCACCGCCCTCCGCGCCTTGTCGTCGCCGTCTCCGTCTCAGCCGGAGATCTCCTTGCGGTCCGCTCCGCCGCCGATGGAGATCTTGCGGGGCTTGGCCCGCTCGGCGATCGGGATGCGCAGCGTGAGGACGCCCGCCTCGTAGTCGGCACTGATGTGCTCGGTGTCGAGGGTGTCCGCCAGCATCACCTGTCGCGAGAAGACACCCAGGGGGCGCTCCGAGAGCTCCATCTGGACGTCGTCGCCCTTGGTGACGGGCCGGCGTTCGGCCTTGACGGTCAGCATGTTCCGTTCGACGTCGATGTCGATCGCGTCCGGGTCGACACCGGGCAGGTCCAGGGCGATCACGTACGCCTCGCCCTCGCGGTAGGCGTCCATCGGCATCGCCGTCGGACGCGACCAGGTGCCGGACGCATTGCCGAACAGCTGCTGGGTGAGCCGGTCGAACTCACGGAAGGGATCGGTGCGCATCAGCATCGGGAAACACCTCCAGTCCGAGCGATCCGCTCATGCGCTGCTTCCTGTATTTCTTGTAGCATGTCATCGAAACGATGACAAGTGGGTTCGTCATCCAGCCGGTGACATGATCGGTGGCGCGGCCGGGTGACACGACCGAGCGGAGGTGACCATGACCGCAGACCCCCAGCACTCCCTTCCCCAGCCCGCCTCCTTCCCCGCCGCCCGGGCCGCGCTCGCGGCGATCGAGGAAGCCGTCCACAGCGCCCAGACGCCCCGGCCCGCCGCCGGGCAGCCCGCCGCCGAGGTCAGCTCCGAGCAGGCCCTGGCCGCACTGCTGCTCCTGCGTGAAGTGCGCACCCAGCTCGCGGGGTGGGAGACGGGGCTGATCGAGACCGCCCGTGAGGCGGGCGCCAGCTGGGCCGACCTCGCCCACCCCCTCGGTGTCGCCAGCCGGCAGGCCGCCGAACGCCGCTACCTGCGCCTGCGCCCCGGAGCCCCCGGCACCACCGGCGAGCAACGCGTCCAGGCCACCCGCGACCGCCGCGCCGCCGACCGCGCCGTCACCGCCTGGGCCCGCGGCAACGCCGCCGACCTGCGGCAACTCGCCGGTCAGATCACCGCCCTCACCGCTCTCCCCGCCGAGGCCCGCACCCCCCTCGTACGCGCCCTGGGCCACGACGACGCCGCCGGCCTCCTCGCCCCGCTGGCCGGCGCCCGCGCGCACCTCCCGGACGAACACGCCGAGCTGGCCGCCCGCATCGACACTCTCACCCGGCACACGGACCGGCTGCGCGAAACGGGGGACGGCGAACCGCCTTCCCCCGTCGACCGGTGACCGCGTGCGCGTACGGTGACGCGGCCGGTCCCCCACGGCGGGTCGGGCGGCCCGTCCGCCGGGCGAAGGCCGCGGCGCGCCTCGGCCCCACGTGCGCGGGCCGTACGCGGGCGGAGCCCCGGCGACCGACGGCGACGCCGCGGACGCGCGTGCCGGACCCCGCGGGCCCCGGCGCGGTCCGAACGCCGCTCCTAGGGGCGGGTGAGGGGGTCCAGGGCCAGTGCGGCGAAGGTGGCCAGCCAGTGGTCGGTGGTGAAGTCGCCGCGTTCCACGGCCGGCAGGCCCGCCGCGAGGTGTGCCCCGGCCGCCGCGTCCAGGCGGCTGCGGACCGGCCCGTCGGGCAGGGCGTCCGCGAGGGAGCGCAGCGCGGCGGCCCTGCTGAGGGTCAGGCCGAGCAGGTGGCCGATCTGCGGGTCGGCGTGGTCGGAGACGACCGGCACGTCCAGCAGCGGGCAGGGGGCGCCGGTGCCCAGCGCGGGCAGGAAGCGGTCGAGCCACGGCGCGAACTCCTCCGCCGGGAGGACCCTGCGCACCGCGTCGGCCTCGCTCAGGGCCGGGGACAGGAAGTCCTGCCCCGAGGGTTCCCAGTGCGCGGGCGCGTCGTGGTCGTCGGCGAACCAGGACAGCAGGCGTTCCCGTACGGCCCGGTCGGTCGCGGCCGACAGCTCTCCCGAGTCGAGGGCGAGGCCCAGCGCGAAGGCGCTGTTGGGGTGGTTGCCGTGGCGTACGGGGTACGTCGCCTTCGGCAGCCAGTCGGCCAGCAGCCGGTCGACGACGGCGACGGCCGGTGCCAGGGCCTGGGCCCAGCGGGCGCCCTGCGCCCCCTGGTGCGCCCGGCACTCGGCGGCGAGCGCGAGCAGCCAGGCCCAGCCGTAGGGCCGCTCGAAGGAGGGGTGGTCGCGGAGGTAGGCGGCCTCGGCGGCGAGGTTGCCGGGGGTGAGGTGCCGGTCGAGGGCGTCGACGGCCGGCCCGGTGTCCGGCAGTGCGGGGGTGCCGCCGTGGCGGCGCAGCAGGCGGACGAGCAGCCAGTGCATGTGGACCGAGGAGTGCCAGTCGTAGGCGCCGTAGAAGGCGGGGTGCAGGGACCGGGGCGCGACGCGCTCGTCGGCGGAGAGGGTCAGGTGGGCCGGGAAGTTGGGGTACTCCCGGGTGATGTTGGCGAGGGCGAGCCGCGCGAAGGGGGCGGCGTGGGTGCTGAGCGGCATCAGTGGGTGGCTCCCTCGGTGGTCTTCAGGTCGTGTCCGGCCGGCGTGCGGGCGGCGGTGGCCAGCAGGGCGCGCAGGCCGTGGGCGACGGTGGCGGGCGGCAGGGACGGCGCCTGGCCGTCGGTGACCTGTTCCGGGGCCCAGGGGACGTGGACGAATCCGCCCCGGACGTGCGGGAACCGGGTGGCGATGAGGTGGCCGAGGCCGTAGGCGACGTGGTTGCAGACGAAGGTGCCGGCGGTGTGGGACACGGCGGCCGGGACTCCGGCCTCGCGCATCGCGGCGACGCAGGCCTTGACGGGGAGGGTGGAGAAGTAGGCGGCGGGGCCGCCCGGGACCACCGGTTCGTCGATGGGCTGCCGGCCCCGGTTGTCGGGGATCCGGGCGTCGTCGACGTTGATGCCCACGCGTTCGACGGTGACACCGGGGCGCCCGCCCGCCTGGCCCAGGCAGAGGACCAGGTCGGGCGCGGTCGCGCGGACGGCGTCGCCCAGGGCGTCGAGGGACTCGCCGAACGCGCAGGGCAGTTCGACGGCGGTGACCGAGAGCCCGGCGGGCGGTTCGGCGGCCACCAGGGACGCCGCCTGCCAGGACGGGTTCACGCGCTCGCCGCCGAAGGGGGCGAAGCCGGTGATGAGGACGCGGGTCACAGCACTTCCTTATTACGGTGGCGGGGCGGGCGGCTCAGAAGGCGAAGACCGCCATGATCACGGTGCAGCAGACGAGGAGCGCGAGCCCCGTGGGCAGCTGGGCCTTGATCGGCCCGTACTGGTCCTTCAGTTCGAGCAGGGTGGCCGGGACGATGTTGAAGTTGGCGGCCATCGGTGTGCAGAGCGTGCCGGCGAAGCCGGCCAGCATGCCGATCGCGAGGACGGCGGGTTCGTTGCCGTGCATCTGCTGGATGAGCACCGGCCAGCCGATCGCCGCGGTCATCACCGGGAAGGCGGCGAAGGCGTTGCCCATGATGACGGTGAACAGGAACATGCCGACGCAGTAGGCGATCACCGCGAGGTACTTGGAGTCGTCGGGCAGGACCTTGTTCATGAGGTCGCCGACCTGGTCGCCCACGCCCGCCGCGGCGAAGATCGAGCCGAGCACGGCCAGCAGCTGGGGCAGCAGCAGGGCGGAGCCCATGGCCTCCAGCATGGAGCGGCCGGAGTGGACCGGGACCGAGACCTTCTTCTCGCCGGTGACGATCATGCCGACGACCAGCGCGGCGATACAGCCGAGGCCGAGTCCGAGGAGCGTGGCCCTGCCGGTCTCGAACAGGCCGGACTCGTCCAGCACGGAGGCGCAGACGATGGCGACGAGGGGGATCGTCAGGGCGGGGACGAAGATCTTGTTGCCCAGCCGGGCGGCGGAGGCCTCGCGCTGTTCGCCGGTGGTGGTGACCGGGACGCCCTTGCCGAGGAAGTTGAACCCGGCGAGCACGATCAGGGCGAGGACGGCGACGCCGAGCGGTTCGGCGGGCAGGGTCCAGTCACCGTTGTCCGCCGTGGCGTTGGCGACGCCGGTGCCGTAGGGGAAGGTGAGTCCGAGCAGGCCCCAGAAGGCGGCGGACGTCCACCGCTTGGGGTTGCTGCGGTCCATGGCCATCTGCACGGCCATGACGACGAAGACGAGGCCTATCAGCCAGTACAGCCATTCGACCTTGATCACTTGTCGGCCCCCTCGGGAAGCGGCAGGTCGTGCTCGGCTGCGGCGAGCGCCATCTCGCGCTCCAGCTGCCTGTCCATGAGCAGCAGGCGGGCGCCGTGGATGAGGAAGGCGCACACGGCGAGCGGGATCGCCCACAGGGCCAGCTGGGTCGGTTCGATGTCCTGGTGGTAGGTGGAGTTCACGAAGCCGGTGATCAGCAGGATGGAGCCGATCGCGATGAAGCAGTCCTCGCCGAAGAAGACGCCCACGGTGTCGGCCGACGCGGAGTAGGAGCGCACCTTCTCCCGCAGGCGGTCGGGCAGCTTCGCCCCCGTGGAGCGCTCGGCGGCGGCCTCGGCCATGGGTGCCACGAGCGGCCGCACGGTCTGCGCCGGGCCGCCGATGCTGTTGAGGCCGAAGGCCGCGGTGACCTGCCGGACCAGCAGGTAGACGGTGAGGAAGCGGCCTGCGCTGAGCCGGCCCAGGCGGCCGATGAGGGTGCGGGCCTGTTCGCGCAGGCCGTAGCGCTCGAGCAGCCCGATCACGGGGAGCACGATGGCGTAGACGGTGACCGAGCGGCTGTCGGCGAAGGAGCGGCCGAAGGCCGCGAGGACCTCCAGCGGGTCCATCCTGCCGAGCAGTCCGGTGACGATACCGGCGACACCCACCACGAGGACGGGGTTGCGGCGCGTGACGAATCCGAGGATCACCACGACCACACCGAGGAGAACGATCATTCGGCGGCCTTCTTCAGGCATCGGGGGCGGGGCACGGGCCCGGAGTCCCGGAACCGGCGCTTCAGCGGTCCTCGGGCCATGGCTCCGGGTACGTGGCAGATGCACGGACCCTAGACGATCGTTCAACGATCTAACAAGAGGTGACTTTCACATCCGGACCGCCGGTACGCACTTCACTCCACCCTTGTGGAATCGTTCAACAATCCATTACGTTCGGGCTGTGATCGACCTCAACGCAGACCTCGGCGAAGGCTTCGGCCGCTGGACCCTCACCGACGACGACGCCCTGCTCTCCGTCGTCACCAGTGCCAACATCGCCTGCGGCTTCCACGCCGGCGACCCCTCGGTGATGCGGCGCGTCTGCGACCTCGCCGCCGAGCGCGGGGTGCGCATCGGGGCCCAGGTGTCCTACCGCGACCTGGCCGGCTTCGGGCGGCGCACCATGGACGTGCCCTCCGGTGAACTCGCGGCCGAGGTGGCGTACCAGATCGGCGCGCTGCGGGTCTTCGCCGAGGCCGCCGGGGCGCGGGTGGCCTACGTGAAGCCGCACGGCGCGCTCTACAACCGCACCGTCCACGACCCGGAGCAGGCCGGCGCGGTGGTGGAGGGCGTACGGCTGGCGGGCGGCGCCCTGCCGGTGCTCGGCCTGCCGGGCTCGCGCCTGCTCGCCGCCGCCGAGGACGCCGGCCTCACCGGCGTACCCGAGGCCTTCGCGGACCGCGCCTACACCCCCGAGGGCACCCTCGTCCCGCGCCGCGAGGCGAACTCCGTGGTGACGGACGGGGACGCGGTGGTACGGCGGGCGCTGGCGTTCGCGGTGGACGGCGCGGTCGAGGCGGTGGACGGTACGACCGTCGCGGTCGCCGCCCGTTCCCTGTGCGTGCACGGCGACACCCCGGGCGCGGCCGAGATCGCGGTGCGGGTGCGCGAGGCGCTGGAGGCGGCCGGGGTCGGGGTCGGGGCCTTCGCATGACCCGGAACCCGCTGCTCACGGCCCGCCCCGCCGGGCGGCACGCACTCCTCGTCGAACTGCCCGACGCCGAGCGGACCGCGGCCTTCCACGCCGAACTGCTGCGACGGCGCGCGGCGGGGACCCTGCCGCCGGTGGAGGAGGTCGTGCCGGGAGCGCGGACCGTGCTCCTGGACGGAGTGCGGGACCCCGAGGCGCTGGCCCGCCGGCTCGCCGGCTGGGAGATCCCGGCGGGCGCCGCGGACGACGGGACCGTCGTGGACATCGCCGTGCGCTACGACGGCCCCGACCTCGCCGACGTGGCGGCCCTGTGGGGGGTCGCCCCGCACGAGGTGGCGGACCTCCACTCCTCCCGTACGTACCGGGTCGCGTTCTGCGGTTTCGCGCCGGGCTTCGGCTATCTCACCGGGCTGCCCCCGGAACTGCACGTCCCGCGCCGGGCCACACCACGGACCCGGGTCCCGGCCGGAGCGGTCGCGCTCGCCGGTCCCTACAGCGCGGTCTACCCCCGCTCCACCCCCGGCGGCTGGCAGCTGATCGGCACGATGCCGGACCCGGGCCTCCTGTGGGACCCCGCGAGGGAACGGGCGGCGCTGCTCGCCCCGGGCACCCGGGTGCGTTTCGTCGCCGCGGAGGGTGCGGCATGAACGCCGAGCTCACAACCGTGCGGGCCGGTGCCCTGACCACGGTGCAGGACGCGGGCCGGCGCGGCCACGCCCACCTGGGCGTCCCCCGCTCCGGCGCCCTGGACGCGCCCGCGATGAGGCTCGCCAACCGGCTGCTCGGCAACGATCCCGACGCCGCCGTCCTGGAGACCACCCTGACCGGGTGCGCCGTGCGGCCCGACCGTGCCGTCACCGTCGTGGTCGGCGGCGCGCCCTGCCCGGTGACGGTGGACGGGCGTCCGGCGCCCTGGGGGGCACCGGTGCGGGTGCCGGCGGGCGCCGTCCTCGACGTGGGGGCGGTGAGCGCGGGCGTGCGCTCGTACGTGGCGTTCGCCGGAGGCATCGCCGCGGAACCGGTGCTCGGCAGCTGCTCCACCGACCTGCTCTCCGGACTCGGCCCGGAGCCCCTGCGCGACGGGCACGTCCTCGCCCTGGGCACCCCCGCGGGGCGGACGGCACCGCCGGCCGCCGTCCCCTGGCCGGGGCCGCCCGCCGAACTGGTCCTCCCGGTACGGCCCGGTCCCCGCGCCGACTGGTTCGCCCCGGCCGCGCTGCGCGCCTTCACCTCGGCGACGTACCGCGTCTCCCCGCACAGCAACCGCATCGGCCTGCGCACCGAGGGACCGGCGCTCGAGCGGGCGTCGACGGCCGAACTGCCCAGCGAGGGCATGGTCCTCGGCGCGGTCCAGGTCCCGCCGGACGGCCGTCCCGTGGTGTTCCTCCACGACCATCCGACCACCGGCGGCTACCCGGTGATCGCCGTCGTCGCCGAACCCGCCCTCGCGGCGGCGGCCCAGGCCGCGGTCGGGACACCGGTGCGCTTCACACCCGCGTGACGCGGCGTGGCGGGGCGCTCCGGGCGCGGGCCCCGTCTCCCTTGCCCGACGTCGTCATGGGCAACGGGAGGGTGGTGCGGTGCGGTCGGAGGACAGGCCGGTGGCGGTGTGCGCGGTGCCCGGTCCTGCTCGTCACCGGCGTGTCGTAGCGGGCGGCCGGGCGGAACGAGCCGGGCGACTCCTGATGTCCGGAAGGCCTCGCCCGCACCGACGCGCCGGCACCCGGGCCGTTGCCGAGGAGCGCACGATGCGCGTCGACAGGATCACCGTCGCGGCCCTCGTCGCTGTGGCGGCCGGATCGAGCCGGAGCCCGCCGGTCCGGGCACCTCCGTTCTCTCGGTGGTGGTCCGGGACCGGCTGGAGGAGACGGTCACCGGCCCTGACGGAGGGCGGCGGTACGGTGCGGGAGTCACGCGGCCGTCACACGACGGTGACACGCCGGCCGCGACACTCGAACCATCGCGGGGCCGACGGAGCCCCGGTGCCCCTCGGGAGCCCTCTGCGGAAGGCCTTCCGTCGAGGAGACCTCCTGTGCACGCACGCCGAGGAGGACAGCCGTGGCCGTCCCGATGTCAGCAGACAGGTTCCTCGACTCGCTGCGCGACGAAGGCCTCACCGTCGTCGAGCACCGGTCACGGCGCACGCACAACCGCGACCACAAGGGCCCCTGGGGCCCGGTGAACGGGGTGATGATCCATCACACGGTCACCGCCGGCACCCCGAGCAGTGTCCGGTTGTGTGACGACGGCCGCCCCGGCCTGCCCGGGCCGCTGTGCCACGGAGTCATCGCCGAGGACGGTACCGTGCACCTGGTCGGCAACGGCCGCGCCGATCACGCGGGGTCCGGTGACGGCGACGTGTTGCGCGCGGTGATCGACGAGGTCGCCCTGCCGCCGGACAACGAGGCCGACACCGACGGCAACCGGCACTTCTACGGCTTCGAGGCGATCGACCTCGGCGACGGCGTCGACCCCTGGCCCGAGATGCGGCTGGAGGCGATCGAGAAGGCGGCCGCCGCCGTCTGCCGGGCTCACCACTGGTCCGAGCGCAGCGTGATCGGCCATCTGGAGTGGCAGCCCGGCAAGATCGACCCCAAGGGCTTCGGCATGGCCTCGGTGCGGGGGCGGGTCAAGGACCGCCTGAGCACCGCCATGACCCGGAACCGCGCCATGGCGTAGGGCCCCGGCCGGTCCGACGGCACCGACACGGCCGGGACGCCGGTCCCCTCGCCCCCGGATCGCGGGCCGCGTGCACGACGTCCCGCTCGGCATGGTCGGGCGTGCCGGACGGTGCGATCCTGGAAGTGGTGCCGTGTACCGTTCCGGGCTTTCGTGAGGAGGGATGGTCATGGCCAAGCGTCTGGTCGTCTGCTGTGACGGGACGTGGAATTCCGCGGACCAGCCGAGCAAGACGAACGTCGCCAAGGTCGCCCTGTCGGTGCGCCCCGGATCCGTCGCCGGGGCGGAGCAACGCGTCTACTACCACAGCGGTGTCGGCAGCCGACGGGGGGAGCGTCTGCGCGGCGGCGCGTTCGGCGTGGGTCTGTCCCGGAACGTCCTGGACGCCTACCGGTTCCTCGTCGAGACGTACGAGCCGGGCGACGAGTTGTTCCTCTTCGGCTTCAGCCGCGGTGCGTTCACCGCCCGCAGCCTCGCGGGGCTGGTCCGCAACAGCGGCATCGTGCGACGGGGCCACGCCGGCCGGATCCCTGAGGCCTGGGCCCTGTACCGTGACCGGATCGAGCGACCGAACGGCGCGGCCGCCACGTTGTTCCGCCGCTCGTACGCGCGCGAGAGCGAGATCAGGTTCATCGGGGTGTGGGACACCGTGGGCGCCCTGGGCGTCCCGGTCCCGGACGCGACGTGGCTGCGACCGGCGACGGACCGGTTCAACCGCCGCTGGGCGTTCCACGACACCGAACTGAGCAGCTGGGTCAGGGCGGCCTTCCACGCACTGGCCACCGACGAACAGCGCTCGGCGTTCCGGCCGACGTTGTGGCACCGGAAGCCCGGTTCCGCCGCATCGGGCCAGGAGCTGAAACAGGTGTGGTTCGCCGGTGTCCACTGCGATGTCGGTGGCGGCTACAAGGAGACGGGTCTGTCCGACATCGCCCTGCTGTGGATGGTCGACCAGGCCCGCAGACACGGGCTGGAGTTCGATGCCGGGGCGCTGAGCACGGACGGGCCACGGGTGATGCGGCCTCGGGAGAGCATCGACTTCCGCGTCCGGCCGGACGCTTCGGGCACTCTCCACATCTCGCGGACGGGCATGTACCGACTGGCCGAGCCGCTGCATCGGCCCATCGGGGAGGCGATGAACGACGGCGAGCCCGACGGCAACGAGTTCCTCTCGGTGCCCACGAAGGAGCGCTACGACCGGAACACCGCCTACCGGCCGCCGGAGCTGGAGCGCTACCTGAGCAGGCAGGGAGAGGTCCGGCTGGAGCCCGTCCTGCTGCCGGGCCTCTCCGCAGGCCTGCCGCCCATGCCGCCGGCCGCGTCCGGCCCCGGAGCGGCAGACGCGCACGACGGACTCGACCGCTCCCCATGACCCTGCGGTTGAGGGAAGCGCCGGGAAGAGCAAAACGGCTGGAGGTCCTGAAGGAGCGTCTGCAGCAGGACGAGTCGTCTCTCGACACCCTCGAACAGGTGACCAGCGAGAACCGCTGACGGGCCGGTGAACGTTCCTCCGCCGGCTACCAGGTGGGGGTCACGTCGGACCCGAAGCCGCCACCGGCCGGGCGCTTCTCGAAGTGGAGATGCGGGCCGGTGGCGTTCCCGGTGGAGCCGACCTTCCCGATCCTCTGGCCGGCCCTGACCGCCCCGCCCTTCACGATCTGCTCCGAGAGGTGGCAGTACCAGTAGTCGAACCCGTCGGCACGCAGCACGAGGAAGTTGCCGAAACTGCGGTCGTGTCCGTTGCGGGCCACGGAACCGCTGAGCACGGCGACACAAGGTGTGCCGTCCGGAGCGGCGTAGTCCGCGCCGGTGTGGTAGCCCAGGCTCCAGTGAGGTCCCTCGAGCCGGTAGGCGGTCGTCACACGGTGCTCCGGCACGGGAGTTGCGACGCGACTGCCGGGTGCCGGCGGCGAGGCCGGGACGTGGAGCCGGTCCCAGGAGGTCCTGCCCGGAATGCCGTTGGCCTCGGCCCCTTCGAATCCGATCTTGTGCTGCCAGGCGGCGTACGACTGTCGGTCGGCATCCGTCCACTCGGGCCCCGGGCCCGTCCGGTACTTGCCGCATCCTTCCTTCACCAGGCGTTCTCCCATCGCGGCGATCACGGGACTGCGTTGCCCCTTGTGGAAGAATCCCGCTCCTGGGAACGGCGCCAAAGCAGGCATGGCCCTCTCTCCCTTCGGCAAGGAGCCGGGCCACGAGGCGGAACGGCCTGTCGGCAGCGTGAGGTGCCGCCGTACCGGCGCACCGTCCGCCCGGACCGAGCCCGCCTCGTTCACGTCGTCCTCCGGCTCCGCGTCCGGCCGGTGGGGGAATTCCTCGGCAGCGGGGCCGGCAGGTCCCGGTGTGCGCCGCCGTTCCGCACCGTGAATGCGCTGTCGGTCGAGGCACGGTCTCCTCACCTCCACCATGCCTCCGTCATGAGGCACGCGCAAACCCCCGCAACCGCCGCTGCACGGGGGGAGGTTCCGACGGGCGGCCCGTCAGCTGTGGAACCCCGCCGCTCGCCTGCGGACAACAGCCTCCGGCGGCCGGCACGGGTGGAGTCGGGACACCGCTGCGCTTCACGCTCGGCCGACGCGCGCAGGGCGCACCGCCCCGTCACCGTCCGCTCCGCGGCGGCGCGGGCGCCTTGCGGGGCCGCTCGCTCAGAAGTGCGTGCCGCCGTCGATGCGTATCTCGGTGCCGGTGATGAACCTGCCGTCCTCGGAGGCGAGCATGGCCACGACGCCGGCGACGGCCTCCGGTCCGGCGAACCCGTCCCCCAGCGCGGGGGACAGCTTGGCGAACAGGCTCCAGTCGGTGTCCTCGGGCAGGCCGGGGCCCCGGCTCTGCCTGCTCTCCCCGGACCCGTCGGTCATGCCGGAGGAGATGGAACCGGGCTGTACGGCGGTGAAGCGGATGCCCTGCTTGCCGTACTCGGCCGCCAGCGCGTGGGTCATGGACTGGATGCCGCCCTTGCTCGCCGCGTAGGCCGCCATGTAGGGGTGGGCGAACATCGCGGAGGTCGAGCTGAAGTTGACGACGGCCGGGGCGTTGCCTTCCAGAAGCGCCGGGATCGCTTCGCGGATCATCAGGAAGGTGCCGGTCAGGTTCACCGAGATGACGCGGGTGAAGTCGGCGAGGGACGTGGCGTGGGTGTGCGAGGAGCGCAGGATGCCCGCCGCGTTGACCAGGACGTCGAGGCCGCCGAGGGCTGCCAGGGCGGAGGCGGCACCCGCGCGCACCGACGCTTCGTCGGAGATGTCCAGCACCAGTGTGGTCAGCCGCTCGGCGTCGGACCCCGCCTTGGCGGACGTGTCCTTCAGCCCCGCTTCGCTCACGTCCGCGGCCACCACCTCGCCGCCCTCGGCCAGGACGCGCAGCACGGTGGCCTGGCCGATGCCCGATCCGCCGCCGGTGATCAGCGCACGGCGCCCCTGAAATCGGTTCATGGTGTTCTCCCTCTGGTGGTGGGTACCGCGACGTCGTCGCAGCGTGTCCACTGTACGCCTTGGTGGCACGTTTTGACATCAAGGCATGACGCGCCTGTGGAGGGAGTGGCCGCGTAGGCTTTCCCCATGACCCAGTCCCGGCCGTCCCGCTCCGCCTCGACCTCGACCCCGACCTCGCTGACGGAGCGCCGCAAGGCGGCGACGCAGCTGGACATCGCCCGCGCAGCGGCCGAGCTGTTCACCGAGAAGGGGCCCGACGGCACGACGGCGGAGGAGATCGCGGACCGCGCGGGCGTCGCGCTGCGCACGTTCTACCGGTATTTCCGCAGCAAGCAGGACGCGGTCGGGCCGCTGCTGTCGGCCGGCGGGGACCGTTGGCGGGAGCTGCTCGCCGAGACCGGTTCGCAGGCGGCGCTCGCCCCGGCCCTGGAGTCCGCCGCGATCGCCTCCCTGTCCCCCTCGGGGCCCGCGGAGGAGGACGAAGGCCTGCGCTGGACCCGCGGGCTGCTGCGGGCGGCCCGGAACGACCCCGCACTGCGCGCCGTCTGGTACCGGGTGAACCAGGAGTCCGAGGAGGAGCTGCTGCCGATCGTCACCCGCCTGGCGGGACCGGACTGCGACCCGCTGGAGGCACGCCTGGTCGCCGCCGCGGCGACCGACGCGATCCGCGTGGCGTTGGAGACCTGGGCCCTGACGGACGCGGACACCGGCGAAGCGGCCTCCCCGGCGGAGCTCGTGGTGCGGTGCCTGCGGGAACTGACGGGCGGCCTGCGCCTGCTGACGGTCCGGCCGTGAACCGGCGCGGCTCGGCCCGCCGTCCCCCGTGACGGTGCGCGCGGTGCCCCCTCCTCCTTCCTTCCGCCGGTCGCCGCGGTTTCACGTACGGGAGACGTGGTCGGCCGCGAGCCGGCCGAAGCTCACGGCGGGGCCGACGGTGGCGCCGGGGCCCGGGCAGGTGGCGCCCATGACCCCACCAGCCGATCCGGCGGGAGGCCCGGCCCGCCGAGATCTCGGACATGGTGCCGTACCTGCTGTCGGACGAGGCGAGCTGCTCGACGGGCTCGGAGTTCGTGGTCGACGGCGGATACTCCAGCCGGTGAGCACGGGCCGGGCCCGCGCCGTCGCGGGGGCCGCGCGGGCGGCGGCACGAAGGCCCCGCGTCCTGCGGGCGTCTACTGGCCCATGACGTACTTCACCGTCGGACCGGTGGTCCAGCCGCCGTCCACGGCCAGCTCCGCGCCGGTGACGTACGAGGCGGCGTCCGAGAGCAGGAAGACCACCGCGCCGGCGATCTCGTCGGCCTCGCCGACCCGGCCCATGGGGGTGTTGGGGTACTTGCCCTCGCCGCGCTCGATGCCGACGGCGGCGGTCATCGGCGTGTACGTCATGCCCGGGTGGACCGAGTTGACACGGATGCCGGCGGTGCCGAGCTCCACCGCGCCGATCTTCGTCAGTCCCCGGACGCCCCACTTGGAGGCGCCGTAGCCGGCCGTCAGGGCCAGGCCCATCAGGCCCGCCGCCGAGGAGATGTTGACGATGGAACCGCCGCCGGCCTCCTTCATCACGGGTATGGCGGTCTTCATGCCGATGAAGACACCGGTCAGGTTGATGTCGAGGACCTTGCGGAAGTGCTCGACGGACTCGGTCTCCAGGAGCGTGCCGGTGGAGATGCCGGCGTTGTTCACCAGGCCGTGCAGGCCGCCGAACTCCTCCACCGCGAAGGCGACGGCCGCCTCCCACTCCTCCTCGGAGGTCACGTCGTGGTGGACGAAGCGGGCCCGCTCGCCGAGCGCGTCGGCAATCGCCCCGCCCTCCTCGTCGAGCACGTCGGTGACCACCACGTTCGCCCCGGCGGCCACCGCCTGCCGGGCCGCCTCGGCACCCAGGCCGCGGGCGCCGCCGGTGATCAGCACGGTCCTGCCGGTGAGATCGTTCATGAGAAGAGGAGTCCTTTCAGGGTTTTCCGGGTCGTGCGAAGGCCGTCCGGGCGCCCTCGGGCCGGGCCGGTGGCTCCGCCAGGAGGAGGGCGGTGACGGTACCGGCCAGATCGGCGAGGAACAGCTCCTCGCCGGTCAGCGGTTCGGTGCCGTCCAGGTACTGACGGGCGCGGTCCGCCATGGCGGCGCCCACCAGGGTGAGGGCCAGGTCGAGGCGCTCCAGGAGCAACGGCCCGGGCAGCCCGTGGGCGGTCAGGCAGGCCTCGGTCCGCTCGATCAGGCGCCAGTAGGCCGTGCCGGCGAGCGTGGGATGGGGCGTGCGGGCGCGGACGCCGCTCTCGTGGCTGAGCTGGGCGGAGATGCGCAGGCACCGTCGGCCCCGCTCGCTGCGCAGCTCACTGGCCTCCGCCGTGACCAGTGCGCCGACCAGTGCGGGCAGTTCGTCGGGGGAGGCCTCCAGGAGCGGCGCGAGGACCTGTTCGGTGCGCCGTTGCCGGCCGGCCATGACCGCGTCCAGCAGCCCGGCGCGGGAGCCGAAGTGGTACTGCACGGCCGACGGATTCCCCTGTCCGGCCAGTGCGACGACGTCCCGCAGCTGTGCGCCGTGGACGCCCTGCTCGGCGAAGAGCGCCTCCGCCGCACGGATCAGTTTCTCCCGGGTCCCGGGTCCCGATGTTCTCGCCACACCCACCATGTTAATGCTCGACATTAAAAAGGGAAGGAGGTGCGGCCCGGGCGGACGAGGTCGCGTTCCTCACCTCGCAGGCCCCGGCACCGCCTCCGGAGCGATGCACGTCTGGACCACGGTCTGCGGCCACACGTTGTTCACCGCCGCGGACAGCTCCTTCAGACCGTCGCAGACCAGCATCAGGACATCGCGCAACCCCCGGTTCTTCAGTTCGGTGAGAACCTGCTGCCAGCACTTCGCCCCTTCACCGCCATCGCCGGCCCACAGGCCGAGGATGTTCCTCGTGCCCTCCGCCGTGACGGCCAGCACGATGCAGACGGGCCGGTTCGCGACCTGGCCGTCGCGGATCTCCACGTGCGCGCAGTCGATGAACACGACCGGGTAGACACGGTCCAGCGGCCGGTTCTGCCACTCCTCATCGCGTCGACCACGCTGTCCGTGATCGTGGAGATGGTCTGCTTCGACACCTCCGCGCCGTAGACCTCCTGGAGACGGGCGGAGATCTCCCCGTGGGCCGGGCCCTCGGCCGACAGCGACAACACCATCTCGTCCACCCCGGTCAGACGCCGCTGCCGCTTGCGCACCAACTGCGGATCGAACGAGCCGTTGCGGTCCCTGGGCACCTTGATCTCCACCGGCCCGGCCTCGCCCGTCACCGTCTTCGCGCGATGCCCGTTGCGGCAGTTCCCGCTGCGGCCCTCGTCGGCCCGCTCCCCGCTCTCCCGCCCGAGGCGATCGGTGAGCTCACCCTCCAGAGCTCCCTCGACCACGAGCTTCGTCAACTGCGCCAGCAGGCCGCCTTCACCGGTCATCCGGACCCCGTCGGCCTTCGCCCGGGCCACCAGCCCACCCACGAGAGCCCGGTCCAGCTCTGGCTCAACGGCCTCGGCCGCCGGCTCACTCGAATGTTCCTCCCCGGGAGGTTCACCAGCCTTGACTGTGTCATCTCATGACATTGGTTCCTCGCTGTCAGGCTCGGCGGGCGTGGGACGCGAGGCGATCGGCGAGCTCGATGACGAGGTCGCGAAGTTCGTCGGGGCGCTCGATGACGAACGGCCGGTCGAGTGAGGCGAGTACCGGAGGCACCCAGTCGAGCCGCTCCGCCCGCAGCTCGACGCGTAGCCAGCGCTCGGTCACCCGGTCCTCGCCCACCGCGGGTTCGTGCTCCTCCAGGCTCGCGACGCTGGCGGGAAGGTGGGCGCGGATCTGCTCGACCGTCCCGTGGATCCGCAAGGTCACCTCATGCCGGTAGTCAGCCGTGGCGAAGCCTGACAACACGCGCTGTGCCGGATCGGGGCCCGCCGGCGCTTCGAACGAGCCGGGCAGGGTCCGCGCGTCTGCGATGCGATCGAGCCGGAAGGTTCGGTCCTCGCCGATCCGGGCGTCCTTGCCCGTGACGTACCACCGGCCCGCATGGGCGACGATCCCGTACGCGTGCAGCGTGCGTTCGCTGCGCCGTTCGTCGCGGTCGGTGTAGCGGATCGAGGCCGGTCGGCGGTGGCGCACCGCATCGGCGATGGTGAGCAGGACCCCGGCGTCCGGGGTGTCGGAGTCTCCGGGCTGGTCCGTGAAGGCGAGGGATTCCAGGAGTGTGTCGAGCCGGCGGGCGATGTGCTTGGGCAGCACCCTCCGGATCTTGGCCGATGCCGTCTCGCTTGCCGTGTGCTGCGTCGTTGTCAGCCCTGCCCGGCGGCCGGCGACCAGGCCGAGCAGCACGGCCAGCGCCTCGTCGTCGCTGAGCATGAGCGGAGGCAAGCGGTACCCGGGGGCGAGCCGGTACCCGCCGTAGCGGCCGCGCACCGATTCCACGGGCACGTCGAGGTCGATCAGCTGGTCCACATACCGCCGCACGGTGCGCCCTTCGACGCCGAGCCGGTCGGCGAGTTCGGCCACCGTCCGGGTGCCGCCCGACTGCAGCAGTTCCAGGAGTGTCAGCACGCGGCCAGTGGGTCGAGGCATGTGCACAACCTAACGCGAATACAGGACCGATTCTGTCCACTATTTCTCCTAGCCTGCGACGTGCACGACTCCACACAGCCAAGGAGATCCCCATGGACTTCGTCTCGATCCGCATCATCACCAGCGACGTAGCGCGTCTCGTCGAGTTCTACGAGCGAGCCACAGGAGTGCGGGCGACGTGGGCCACCGAGGACTTCGCCGAGCTCAAGACCCCGGGCGCCACCCTCGCGATCGCCGGCACCCGCACCGTCCCGCTGTTCGCCCCGGGCTCTGCCCGCCCGGCGGACAACCACAGCGTGATCACCGAGTTCCTCGTCGACGACGTGGACCGCGTCCACCAGAACCTGACCGGCTTCGTCACCGACTTCGTCACCGAGCCCACCACGATGCCCTGGGGCAACCGGTCGCTGCTGCTTCGTGACCCCGACGGCAACCTCGTCAACTTCTTCACCCCCGTCACCCCGGCGGCTATCGAAAAGTTCGCACGCTGACACCACGCACAGCCGCTCACGCGGGAGCCCTGAGATCCCAGGGTTCCCGGTGAACGCGGCCGCCGAGTCCAGGAGCGCCACCAGCAGGGGGCACTGGAACGCCCCGCTGACCCCCGAAGGACGTCTGCGCTTGTGCCTGCGGATCGACGCCGCACGTCCGATCGCGCACGTCGCTGCGGAAGCCGGGATCTCGCGCCGTTGCCTGGCCAAGTGGTACGCCCGCTGGCGGACGCACGGCGAGAACGGACTGCTCGACCACTCCTCCCGCCCCGCTACCAGCCCCGCCCGCACCCCCGAGGACATCGCCGACCTGGTGGAGGCGCTGCGGCGGCGGACCGAGCACGGGCCGGCCCGGCTCGCCGCCGACCTACAGCGGCTGCACGGCGTCACACTCGCACCGGCGACCGCCCACCGCATCCTGGTGAGGCGAGGACCCAACCGGCTCCGGGACCTCGATCCACCGACCGGCGAGCAGCTGCGGGAGGTCATCCGCTACGAGCACGACCGGCTCGGCGACCTGGTCCACGTCGACGCCAAGAAACTCGGACGTATCCCGACCGGCGGCGGCCGGCGGATGCACGGCGTCGGCACCGAGTCCGCCCGCGCTTCCAAACGCACCGGTCCCGACACCGGCAAGGTCGGACACACGTACCTGCATTCGGCGCTCGACGACCACTCCCGGCTCGCCTGCACCGAGGCCCTGGACGATGAGAAGGCCGTCACCGCGGTCGCCTTCTGGCACCGTGCCGTTGCCTTCTTCGCCGCCCACGGCATCACACCGGTCCGCCGCTGCCTCACCGACAACGGCGCGTGCTACCGGTCTGCGACCTGGGCTGACGCGCTCGCCGCGACCGGTACGAAACACAAGCGGACCAGACCGTACACGCCGCGCACGAACGGGAAGGCGGAGAGGTATGACGGGACGCTCTCCCGCGAGTGGGCGTACGTCCGCGACTACACGACCGAGCGTGAACGACGCGTCGCACTCGTGGAGTTCGTGAACCACTACAACCACGAGCGGCCGCACGCCGCGCTCGGCGGCCGACCGCCCGTCAGCCGGACCGCCGGGAGCGACCACTGGATCGTCTCTGACCAGCCGCCCGAACCACTCTCGGACATCCCGCAGCAGCTCACCTTCGAGGACTTCGTGCAACCAAGGCCCCGAGACACCACACTTGACCGGCTTTTCCTGCCTGGGAGTTGCACCACTCACCGTACAGACCCGCACTCCGTCACAGTCCCGCACCGCCTCACTGTGCGGGGCCGGTCAGGCGGCCGGCACGGTGCCGAGTTGGTCATGCACGTTTGCTACCGCGTTGATCTGATCTGTGCCCGCCTGGGTGAGGAAGACCCACGTCCCGTAGACGCCCCACATGAGGCCGAGCAGCGAACTCGCGGCGTAGAAGCCCATTCCGTTGGTGGAGCCGACGGTGGCGAACAGTCCGGCGGCGGCGATACCTGCCGCGAACACGACGAGCGCGACGACGAGGATGGGCCGCGCATGCTGGGACGTGCCACGGCGGGCTGCGTGGTCGAGCACCGAGAGCAGACTTGCGCTTGCTGCTGCGGCGACCAACAGTTCGGCCCCGAGCGCCCAGGTCGGTTGCGGCAGGGTGACCAGCGATGCGGTGACCGTGGTTGTCAGGAACAGGGAGACGGTTTGCGCGGCGCGGTTGCGGTATTCCCGGGAGGCGGCGGCGACGTCGAAGCGGAAGGCGACAACGATGAAGGTGAGGCCGGTGAGGCCGGCGGCGCTTCCGCCGACGGTTGCAGCGAACGTGGTCCACATGGCGGTTGCTCCTGTGCGATCCGTGCTGGGGTGGAAGGTCTCGGTGCGATGAAGTGCGGTGGGCGGCGGCCGTCGCACCGCCGCCCACCTCGCGGAACTACCTCGTTTCGACCTTGGCCATCGGGTCTTCACCGTTCTCCAGAGCGTTCACCGCGTTCTTCCAGGACGGGTCGGCCGAGTAGAGCTGGCTGCGCAAGTAGGCCCACACGAGAGCCCGCAGAGTCGCCACGCGCTCGGGATTTTCGTCGTCCGTCTCTGCCGCGTCGTATCCGGATATGCCACCGAAGATGTGACCAGCGCCGTACATGGTCACCATGGTTTTGTTGCCGCCGGGGCTGGCCGAGTAAGCGTCAGCACGGTAACTGAGCCGATTGGAGAAGTTGGGGTTGAGATCCTGATCGCCCACGATGATCAGGCTGGTGCCTGTCATCTGCTCGAAGTCGGTGTAATACAGCACCGGGTAGTTCGTCTTGGCCCACTCGGCGAAGTGCTCGTCGTTGCCGATGCCTGGAGCCCCGATGAGCACTCCCGCCCTGACACGAGAGTCGGAGAGGTCCTTCGGCCGGTCGTCGTCCGGGTCCAGCATCCGGGCTCCGAGGAGGAGGGAGACGGTGTTGCCGCCCAGGGAGTGTCCTACGGCACCGACACGGTCCCTGTCGATCCGCCGTTCGGCAAGACCAGGGACGGCGGCCTCGATGTCGTCGAGGCGGTCGAGGATGTTGTGCATGTCGGTGGCGCGGTCACGCCAGAACAGGGGCGCGTCCTTGAGGTCGGTGTCGCGCAGACCGAGGGCCGTCGAGTCCAGGTGGGTCGGCTGGATGACCGCGAACCCGTGGGCGGCGAAGAAGTTCGCCAGCGGCCCGTAGCCGTTGTAGGAGGACAGGAAGTTCGCCAGCCCGTGCCCGTGGGACAGGAGGATGAGCGGCAGGTCGGTGCCGGTCGCGGGGACCGACACCTTGACCTCCAGCGGCACGGGCCGGCCGGGAACGTCGAGGGTGACCGGATGGTAGGTGAGGACGGGTTGCGACGCGTTGACCGGGATGTTGGCGGCGTCGCTGTACGGCTTGCTCATCGGAGCCCTCTCGAGATCGGTGTTGACATAGCGCCTGTCGTAACTGGCGGTAGGCATGGAACTGGCGGTCGTGGCCGCGAGCCTGATGGGCCGGGAACGGCCGCCCGGCACCTGGATCGGTGTGGACGGTGATCTCCGCAGCGGTGCACAGATCTCGTCAGGTGTTCGTCCCGCGGTCCGACGGCAGGGGAGGGCGACTGGCTCAACCATCGACTGTCATGCCTCCCCAGCTCGACGGATGCACTTGTCTTGCCGGGAACTGTAAGACCAACCGAACAAACCGAACTAGGGCGAAAGTGACATGACTGAGTCCGCAATCGATGGGCGTCACAGAAGAGCACGGTTAGGAGTCGAGAGCCTGGTTGTGCGCGTTGCCGATGGCGACTTCCCGACCGTTGTGAACGATGGGTACACTGTCAAGATCACGCATGGCGGCTCTGCACCCCCTTTTCGGTACCTCGGGCGAACCCAGGGTCCCCCTGTTCCTGGCGCAGTGACGGTGATCGAGCCCCATGAGGTCGTGAGCTGCCTCGATCAGGACAAAGCCGCCGCTGACGGCCAGGCCATTGTGCAACTGATGTTCATTGACGCCGATCTCATGCCAGTCGGCACAGGCCGGCCGCGCTTTCATGAGGTGACCTATCCAGACCGCGGCCTCTTCAACGGCATTGCTGCACTGCACAGGGGTTTGGCGCACGGCGAGGACGAGTTGGATCTCGAGTCGTCGCTGATCCGCTTGCTGACCGTCCTGCTCGCCAGGCATGCGGATGCTCCCGGCGCAGCAAGTCCGACACTTCGCCCTCGAGCGCTTCGTCAAGTACGGGATATGCTCCACAGCCAACTGAACTCCAACATCAAGCTCGACGACCTCGCGGCAGTCGCCGGTTGCAGCAAACGCCACTTGATCAGGAGTTTCCGGCAGGCTTACGGGGTTCCACCGCACCATTACCGGACCCTGTTGCGCTTGGCCCGCGCCAAGTCCATGCTGGCGGCGGGACGATCCGTGGCAGAGACCGCCGCCGAGCTCGGTTACTGTGACCAGAGCCAGCTCAATCGGCACTTCCGACGGGAATTCGGCGTGAGCGCAGGTGGCTATGCCAGAACCGTGCGGTAGGTGGACCTGCGATGTCTTGGCTCAACTGCCACCTTGCCGACCCCCATGGGAAAGCGCTGACCGGTGGGCCGGGTCACGTCCGCTCCGCACAGGCGGAGGTGAGCCGTTCTGCGATGCGCGGCAGCGTCGGGTCACGTCCGCTGGAGTGGTGTATCGACGGCCACTCGGTGATCTCGGTCTGAGGCTGTGCGGTGAGTTCGGTGGGCAGGGCGGGGTCGTCGTTTTCTGACTCGATCGGGTGGATTCGGGCTTTGGCGAGGAGTTCGCGGCCCATGTAGCAGCGGGCTTCGGTCCACTCGTCGTTCTGCTCGGCCAGGACCGCCCGGACGAGCCTGATGACGGCGGTGCGGTCGGGGGGCGTCGGCCTCCGCCGACATGAGCCCATCGGTGAACGTCTTGACCATCGCGCACAGCAGGTCCGGACTCGCCGAGGCGAGATTGTCCTCCGCGAGAGCGTACAGGGGCAGACTGTCGGGTGCGGGCATCATGCTGATCTCATTCAAAGACTTGGTCGTCTTGAAAGATCAGCCGGTGGCCGTTCTCATATCCAGATACTCGCTTCGACGCCGGGCCAAACGCCCGGATCAGGTGGGAACCCGTACACCACTTCCCCGGACGCAACCGCAGTTTGTGGCGACCAGAGCTGTTTTCGCCGGTCAAACCGCATCTGAGCCGTGTACCACCAGCAGACGAAGAACATTCTTTGTTCTTACAGCCCTCAGAAGCTTGGGTTCTTCTAGAGCCTGCATTCGGGTTGCCTGAAGGTATTTTGCGCTCCAGGCACCCCGACGCTATAGGTATCCACTGTAATCAATTGGGTTCTTCGAGCTACTGTCTGGCATCCAAAGGAGATCCCTCCGGACCAGTCGCGGACCAAGTAGCGCCTCGGGACATCACCCCACGAGCCGCCCGGTCACGAGCGCAGCGACCCGCCGATACCCGCAAGCAGCGCCCAAACCGCCAGCAGGACTGGGAGAGCTCATCGGACCTCATGACCGCCCTGAACGAGTCCCCACCCGAGCGAAGCCTCCTCGCGGCGAAAACGGGCCTGCCAAGGTTCACAAGCTGCCGAAGGCCACGAACAGGACAGCCCGGAAGGGCCAAGCGAGAGAGCCGCCGCGAGGAAGCCGCCCCGAGCTCGCGACGCGAGCAAGGCTGTTGTCAGTGCCGCGTGCGATCCTCACCCCGGAAGCGGGCACTTCAGAAGGAGGCTGGGTGGCGACGGGACGTCCACGGAAGTATCCACGCGATCCGGTGCTGATTATGCGGGATGCCAGGCTCGAACCACTGGAGCCCTATCCAGGAAGTGATAAGACCTGGCGCTGCCGCCATGAAGCGTGCGGGAGAGAAGTGTCACCGCGGCTGGGCAACATTGCGGCGGGCCGGCAGGGCGGCTGCCGGTACTGCTCAGGCACGGCTCCGATTCCGCCAGAGGCGGCGGTGGCGTTGATGCGCTCGGCCGGCCTGGAACCGCTGGAGCCGTATCCCGGGGCGACACCCCCTTGGCGCTGCCGGCACGTGCCGTGCGGTCGGGAGGTCAAGCCGCGCTACTCGTACATCAAGCGCGGAGGGGGACCGTGCCGATGGTGCGCGCCGAACGCGCCGGTCGATCCGGACCAGGCCGCCGCGCTCATGAGGTCGGCGGGTCTGGAACCGTTGGAGCCCTATCCCGGGACCGACATCCCCTGGCAGTGCCGCTGCACAACATGCGGCACGATCAGGACTCCCACTCATGGGTCGGTCAAGGGCGGACAAGGGGGCTGCGGCCCGTGCGGGCGCAAGAACGCCGGGCAGGGCATCAGCCGGGCATGGTCGCGTCGCCGCGAACTGCCCCGCACGGACGGCGACCGGGCCGCAATTGAGGCGAAGGACTTCGACCTCGAGCCGCTGGAGCCCTACCCGGGACCGAGCGGGCTGTGGCACTGCCGCCACCTCGCGTGCGGCCGAGACGTCGAGATCAGGTTGAGCAACCTCAGGCGCGGCCTTCGGGCATGCCCGTACTGCCCTCCCTCCTCGGGTGGCCGACGCCGCTGGCCCGCGGACGAGGCCGAGGCCCTCATGCGTGCCGCTGACCTGGAACCGCTCGAACCGTACGCCGGGCGTCGTGACAAGGCGTGGCGGTGTCGCTGCAACGGCTGTGGGTGTGAGACGTCACCGAGTCTGGGCGGCATTCTGGCGGGCCAGGGCGGCTGTCGGCACTGTGCCGACGTGAGGGCGGCAGCGGGCAGAAAGACCGCCCCGGACATCGCGGTGGCTGCCATGCGCGCGGCTGGGCTGGAGCCGCTGGAGCCCTATGTCACCTCGGTGACTGCGTGGCGGTGCCGTTGCGTAACCTGCGCCAACGAGGCCTCCCCGACGCTCATGAAGATTCGTGCTGGTGGAGGGTGCAAGTTCTGTGCCACCCACGGCATCGACCTGTCAGGACCGTCGAAGGTTTACGTGATCACCCACCAGGAGTGGAAAGCTGTCAAGATCGGGATCGGTGCCTGCACCGGCTACACCTCTCGCCTCATCCAACACGAACGCCAGGGTTGGCGACTGCATCAGGCCCGTGACTACACCACCGGCGCAGCCGCCTACGACGTCGAGCAGGCCGTGCTGGGCCGACTGCATCAGGCCGGACTCGTTCCTTTCCTCACGAGCGACGTCATGCCGAACGGCTGGACCGAGACCTGCTCCGCAGCTCGCATCACGGCGGCCGAGGTCTGGGCCATGGTCGATGAGGAAACACGGAGCGCAGAAAAACCCTATGCGCCCCGAGTTGGCGGCCGACCACGTGCTGTGGTCCTCATCGACGCGGAGGCCGCAGCCGCTGAGATGCGGGCTTGCGGATACGAGCCACTCGTGCTGTATCCCGGCCGCACCAACGCGACTTGGCCCTCGCGCTGCATGACCTGCGGGCACGAGGGGCGTCCTACGTTCAATGCCGTCCGTAACGCGGGCCAGCGCTGTCGCGTCTGCCGGGCAAAGGAAATCCAGGCGAAACGCGCCGCCACGAACGCGCCGAAGGCCCAAGAAACCATGCGCGCGGCCGGACTCCAACCGCTTGAACCCTACCCGGGCAGCCAAACGCCGTGGCGGTGCCGCTGCACCACATGCGGTCGCGAAACCAGCCCCACCTACTCCAACGTCAACAGCGGTTCGAAGGGCTGCCGGTTCTGTGCCCTCAACTCGGCAACCGACGAGCGTGCGTCCGCCGAAGTGCGAGCGGCCGGGTTCGAGCCGCTGGAGCCGTACCCCGGCCGTACCACAGACCGTTGGCGCTGCCGCTGTTCCTGCGGAAACGAGGTCATGACGCGCCTGTCATCCGTCCGGTCTGGAACCACCGGCTGCAAGAAGTGCCCCCGATCCGGTGGCCGAACCGATCCCGCGGCAGCCGCCGCGGAGGCACGCGCCGCCGGGTTCGAGCCGTTGGAGCCCTATCCGGGGAAGACCACCGACCGGTGGCGCTGCCGCTGCAGGTGCAGAACGGCCATCACCCTCACCCTGACCAGCATCGTAGGAGGCCGTACCGCGTGCGGAACGTGCTCCCGAGGCGCGACTCGATAACCGTTGGTCACGATGCACGCCGCCGCTGCACCAGTAGTCGAGCAAGCCCGGGTTCCGTCGTACGAACCTTCTTTAGGAGATCGCTGCCGCCTGACGGCATCCTCGGTATCGGCCCCCCTTTGAAGATGAGTTCGGCGGATCATGAGCGCTTCGGCGTCCAGCGATGTGGCCGACATCCTGTTGACGGTAGTCGACTGTCAGCTGACATGGGCAGGCCGCACAGTCTTCAATGGCGTCATGGCCACGCCGATGCCAACACCCCGCCCCCGCCCCCCACTCCGGAGACGATCGCGGGTAGCGCCACGCTGGACGAAGTGCTGGAGTGTCTACGCGCGCGGCGGCCGGTGTTCCACTCCGAGGCCGATCTCCAGCACAGTTTCGCCCTCGCCGTAGGCGAGGTCGCACCGGATGTCAGGTGCCGTCTCGAGATCCCGGTGCGCGGAAGCAACGCCTCAGAGTACCTGGACCTCCTATGCCTGGGGCCAGCGAGCCGTACGGCAATCGAGTTCAAGTACGTGACCCGACAATGGTCGGGTACAGCAGGGACGCCTCCCGAGGAGTACGCCTTGTGCGGACACAACGCCCCAGACATCGCACGTAGGGACTACCTGCGGGACGTAGCAAGGCTGGAACGCTTCTGCGACCGCGAGGACCAGAACGGGCTGGCCCTGCTCATCACAAACGAGGCGGCCCTGTGGCGCCCCAGGCAACGCAGGATGCCCACCAGGGACGAGGAGTTCCGCATCCACCACGGGCGCGAACTGAGCGGCACCTTGCTGTGGGCCGGCGGTTCCTTCCCGGACAACACCCGAGTGCTGCACGGCGCCTACACGCTCGCCTGGCGTCAGTACACCCAACTGGATGGTTCAAGTGGCGAGTTCCGCTGCCTTGCGGTGTTCATCACTCCGAACGTCGCGCAGCCCCAGCGGACACACGAGACGTAACCAGCAGACTGCCTCGCATGTCATTGATCACGGGAATCTGCCCTGGGTGAAGGCACTAGCTGTTGCGGGTCATGACATTGTTGACGCTCCTGGCAGGGCATATCCGTGCAGCTACGGTGTGCCGGGGCTCGTCGCTCCATGGCTGGCGCACCGCACCCGAGAAGGTCGCTTCAGGTAGTCGGGGCCCAGAGTCCGTCGGCTGCACCGCGGGCGAGGTGCTCGGTGTAGACGGCGACCTTCCAGGTGATGACGGATCGGCACTCCTCCAACGCCTGGATCTGTGCGTCGACGCGCTGGCGATGGGTGTCGAGCAGGTGCAGGCGTTCCGCTTCGTTGCCCGGTCCGCGACGTACCAGTTCGGCGAAGTGCTTGAGGTCGGCGAGCGGCATGCCGGATTCGCGGAGTTTGACACAGACCAGCAGCCACTCGACGTCGACGGGGGTGTAGCGCCGTCGGCCGCCCGACGTGCGCTGGACGGGTCCGACGAGCAGGCCCTCGCGCTCGTAGAAGCGCAGCGCGTGCACGCTCAGCCCGGTGCGCTCGGCCACCTCGCCGATGCTCAGCGACTGCGCAGCATCCTCGCTGGTCGTCATCCCGCTCACCCCTTGGCTTGATCTAGACCTCGCTCTAGATCGTAGCGTCTGCGGCATGACCATTACTGATCAGCAGTCGCTCGGCTCGCCCTTCTCTGCCTCCACCACTGCCGAGGACATCGTGGCTGGCCTCGACCTCTCCGGAAAGACGGCCGTGGTGACAGGGGGCTATTCCGGGCTCGGCCTGGCCACCACACTGGCGCTGACGGCCGTCGGAGCCAGGGTCATCGTTCCCGCCCGCCGCCCCGACGCTGCCCGTGCCGCTCTGCAGGAGGTGAAGAACTGCGAGGTCATCCCCATGGACCTGGCCGACCTCGCCAGTGTCCGCTCAGCCGCCGCGCACCTGAGCGACCAGCTCAACCGGATCGATGTCCTGATGGCCATCGCCGGCGTCATGGCCACCCCGGAGCGGCGCGTCGGGCCCGGCTGGGAAGGCCAGCTCACCGCCAACCACTTCGGGCACTTCACCCTCGCCTGCGAGCTCTATCCCCTCCTGGCCGCCGCGGACGGCGCGCGCGTCGTCGTCAACAGCTCCGCCGGACACACCCTGACCGGCATCCGCTGGCACGACCCGCACTTCCGTATCGGCTACGACAAGTGGCTGGCCTACGGCCAGGCCAAGACCGCCAACGCCCTGTTCGCCGTGCACCTCGACGCCATCGGGCAAGGCGACGGCGTCCGGGCGTTCGCCCTTCACCCCGGCAAAATCATCACCGGCCTCCAGCGCGAGATGGCCTTGAAGGAACAGATCGACCGCGGCTGGGTGGATGAGCACGGCAATGTCATCGGCGAGGGCTTCAAGACCCCCTCCCAGGGTGCCGCCACCGGCCTGTGGGCCGCCACCTCCCCACTCCTCGATAACCGGGGCGGCCTCTACCTGGAGGACTGCGACATCGCGCGCGTCTCCGCCCCCGACACCCCCATGGATGACGGCGGCGTTCGCGCCTACGCCATCGATCCTGACGAAGCCGCCCGGCTCTGGTCGACGTCTCTCGCCGCCACCGGCGCCACGCCGATCACCCGATGAAGCCGCGCTCTGGACCTGCCCTGCTGCCCGCCGCTGCGGCGGGCAGCAGGGTGCGGACCGCCCCCGGACCGATCACGGCCGCGCCGGGCAGAGACCTCCGGCGTTCCGCCGTCTGAGGCCAAGGGATCAAGGGATCTATGTATGCCGCACCGCAATGCACCTCTTACGGTCGAGGGCCGGCAGCGGCTCATTGAACGCTGCCGCACCCGCCCGATCGCGCACGTTGCCGCCGAGATGGGCATCTCCCGTGCCTGCGCGTCGAAATGGGTCAACCGCTACCGGCGGCACGGGGAACTCGGTCTGCTGGACCGTTCGTCCGCACCGCGACGCCAGCCGACCGCGACTCCCCCAGACGTCGTGGCCAGGATCGAGGCACTACGCCGGGCCGAGAAGTGGTCGGCATCCCGGATCACGTTCGAGCTCCAGGCCGAGGGGTACGCACTCAGCCGCCGCACCGTCTCCCGGCACCTGCTCGCCCTCGGCCTTAACCGGCGCCGATTCATCGACCCCAGCGGCGACACGAACCGGGAACCGCGGAAGATCACCGCCCGCCGTCCCGGACACATGGTCCACATCGACGTCAAGAAGGTCGGCCGGATCCCGGACGGCGGCGGCTGGCGCGTCCACGGACGCGGGAGCTCTCAAGCCAAGACCGTCGAGCGCCGCAAGGTTAAGGGCGCACGCGGCGGCTACGTCTACCTTCACTCCGCCGTCGACGGATACAGCCGACTCGCCTACACCGAAGCGCTCTCCGACGAGCAGGCCACGACCGCCGTCGCGTTCCTGCACCGGGCCAAAGCCTGGTTCGCGGCCCACGGCATCGCCGGCTGCGCGAATCCGTTGAGTGCGATTATGATCGGGAGGTCGGCTCCGTGGTGCGGGCGGGCTGTCCCGTTGAACTTCTGCACGTGGCCTGACCCGACTGGGCTCTGATACTGCTTGCACTGCGTGATCAGGAGGCGGTCTTCGTCATCGCGGGCAGTGATGTCCACGCCGAGGTCACCGGCGCCCCCGACCCGCTTCGGACGCCGGAATCCGTCACGGGCCAGGAGATCAGTGCACGCCTGCTCGAAACCCGTCGCGCTCATCGACGAAAGCTGCTTCATCTTGAGGGTCAGCGCGTCCGCTTCGATCGCATCGCCAGAGGGAGCGGCGAACGTGTCGTCCACGTTGGCGTAGGTGTTGGCGCCAAGCAGGAACGACAGAATTCTGCCGAGCAGGAGCAGCATGGTCAGTCCGCTTGCCACGAAGAGCCCGGTCCACCACGGGTGATCGGCTACCAGCCCTCACAAATCTACGGTGATCCACTGGCCGACATCCTCGGTGAGCCACTCCCAGAGCATCTTGCCGACGGCCAGCGCGATGACCGCATACAGCAGGAACTTCAGCAGCGGGTCGAGCGACCCGTCCTCATCGAGCACCACACCTCCAGACGTCTTGGGCAGCGATCACGATCTTTGCCAGTCATGCCGCACGCCTGAATCGGCTCGGGCGGGAGCGCGCGGACAATCCGAGGAGCTCGTGCAGAGCGGCCCCGTCCTCGGCCCAGCGCCGTAGCTTCTCCCGGTCGATCCAGTGGACACCGTGCCGGTCACCCCACGCCATGGCATCCCGGGTGAAGGCTCCATTGGTGACGACGACAGCGTGATCGGCTTTGTGGACCGGCCCGGCCGTCCCCTTCACCGCGTACATCACCGATGAGCCCACCTTCCCGCCGACGCGGGTGTGCTTGGCCTGCACCACGATCCGGCCGCGCTGCGGATGGTCACCGATGACGTCGGCGGCCTGGTCGCCGCCGCCACCCACTCTGCGGGCCGGCCAGCCGTCGCGGACCAGCAGGTCCCGCAGGGCGTACTCGAAGCGACGGTCGTCCATGGTGTCGAACTCCGCGAGCGTGATCCGCAGAGTGGCCAGCCGCTCCTTCGCCCGACGCCGCATCGTGGTCGCCTGCCTGATCCGCCACGCCGCACCTGCTCCCGTGAGCAGAGCGAGAGCCAGCAGGGCGGGCCAGGCCGCCTTCAGCGCGCCGACCGCGGTAGCCACCGTCCGCGCCACCAGGACGAGCACAGCCAGGGCGACCACAGCCGCTGCGACCAGTTCCGCAGCACCGCGAGGGCGCCGCAGACGTATCCGTCCCATCAGCGGTCGGCCGTCGCGCTGGCCGCCGGCTTCGGATCCGTCGGCGGTGTTGTGGCGGTGGACTCACTGAACCCGAACACCTGCCCCCACAGCCACACGCCGGCCAGTAAGCCGGCAATCATCCAACCGCTCATGCGCTTGGCGCTCCTGGGCTTCGGATTGCGACGAATGTGACCGCGTACCCGATGGAACCCGTCCGGCACCTTCGACATGTTTCCCCCTCCCGTCGGTGGGCCGCGGAGCGCGGCTCATCCCGACAAAAAGGTGTAGCAGTGGGCACTGACAGCAGCTGATGGGTCATCACGGCGCTACACCCCGGTCGAGTCGCTATCAGGCCAGGAGGGCCCACACCGTCAGGCCAATTCACGGGGCAGCGAGCCTGAGGCCGCTCAGCTGGGCGAATGCCCTTCTCAGCTCCCAGGCGGTTCACTATGGTCCTTTCCGCCAGCCCTCACACGGCGCGTGACCGCCCGTCTCTCAGCTGCGGAAACAGCCCCGGTCACGCCAAGCGGAGCTCTGCTGACGAATGGCGAAAAGCAGCGGAAGCGCGCTCACAGCCATAGTGCGCCGGCGCCGCCCCTTCGAACCGTGGTTCTGCGACCATGACCCGGGGGCGTCACAGGATCGGGAGGCACTGGTAGGCACTGATCAACCCGCCGCTGCGCCGCCTCGGCCAACCGAGCCCCCACGGGACGAATTCTCAACGCGGTGTCGTCGCGGTCCTGCAAGGACAGCGCCACGGTTGTAGGGCCGGGCCGGAAGAAACTGCCGCTGGCCTCCGCCAGCGCCGGATCCAGCCTTGGTGCAGCCCGGTCAGGACAGTCTCCTGCGGCCCGTCGTCGCCTCTCGAAGCAGTGCCGAGGCCGTTATCGTCGTACGAGCGCAACATGCGAGCAGCGCTCATCACCACGAACCTTCGAACAAAGATCCGGACCATACCCGGGCCAGCTGTCCGCAGCTTGTGGCGACCAGAGCTGTTTTCGCTGGTCAAACTGCATCTGAGCCGTGTACCACCAGCAGACGAAGAACCTCCTGGCATCAACGTGCACCGCGCCCAGGCACAGCGCCTTGGCCGGTGCCGACGGCGGCTGAGCGGCAAGGCCGGACTTGGTTTCTCAGTCCGGCCACCTGCCACGCAACGACTCTGAGTCGATCAATCCCAGATGCCCGAGTTCAACGAAGCGTAGTCAGCACCAAACCAGCACGGGAGCCAGCACGGCACCGTCAAATCGTACTGAACTACGCGTCCCGGACGGCACTCGTTTCGACCACCATTAATCCCCTGAACCGCCTTCCCGCGAGCCGGCATGGTGGCCGCACGCATAGCGACCCCTCAAACTATGTTGCCCCGCCACATGTGCGCCTGACCTGCGGATTCCTACGGTGTGGCGACACGCAAACGTCCCCGTCACACCCCAGGAAGTGGTGCCGATGTCGTCGCCCGCAACCGCTCCACCAGCTCCGAACAACCTCAAGCGCATCGTCGCCGCGTCCCTCATCGGCACCACCATCGAGTGGTACGACTTCTTCCTCTACGGCTCCGCCGCCGCCCTGGTCTTCAACAAGCTGTTCTTCCCGGATTCCGACCCGCTGGTCGGCACCCTGCTGTCGTTCCTGACCTATGCCGTCGGCTTCGCCGCCCGTCCGCTCGGCGCGCTGGTCTTCGGGCACTACGGTGACCGGCTCGGACGCAAGAAGCTGCTGGTGCTGAGCCTGCTGATGATGGGCGGGGCGACCTTCGCGATCGGGCTGCTGCCCACGCACGCGACCGTCGGCACGGCCGCTCCCGTGCTGCTGACCGTGCTGCGGCTCGTCCAGGGCTTCGCGCTCGGCGGCGAGTGGGGCGGCGCCGTGCTGCTGGTGTCCGAGCACGGGGACGCCCGCCACCGCGGGTTCTGGGCCTCGTGGCCGCAGACCGGAGCGCCGGCCGGACAGCTGCTGGCGACCGGCGTGCTGTCACTGCTGACGGCGGTGCTGTCGGACGCCGCGTTCACCAGCTGGGGCTGGCGGATACCGTTCCTGCTCTCCGGCGTACTGGTCGTGGTCGGCCTGTGGATCCGTCTGTCCGTCGACGAATCCCCCGTCTTCAAGCAGGCGCTGGCGCAGGCGGAGGCGCGCAAGGCGGACGCCGAGCCGCTTCCGCTGGTCGCCGTGGTGCGGCACCACTGGCGCGACGTGCTGATCGCGATGGGCGCGCGGATGGCGGAGAACATCAGCTATTACGTCATCACGGCCTTCATCCTCGTCTACGCCACCACCGCGGCCGACGTCTCCAAACAGACCGCGCTCAACGCGGTGCTGATCGCCTCGGCCGTGCACTTCGCGGTCATCCCGGCGTGGGGCGCGCTGTCGGACCGGATCGGCCGTCGTCCCGTGTACCTGCTGGGGGCGGCCGGGGTCGGGCTGTGGATGTTCCCGTTCTTCATGCTCATCGACTCCGGGCACTTCGGCGGCCTCCTCCTCGCGGTGACCGTGGGTCTGGTGCTGCACGGCGCGATGTACGCGCCCCAGGCGGCCTTCTTCTCCGAGATGTTCGCGACCCGGATGCGCTACTCCGGCGCCTCCATCGGCGCGCAGTTCGCGTCGGTCGCGGCAGGCGCCCCGGCGCCGCTGATCGCCACGGCGCTGCTGTCCGAGTACGACAGTTCGACGCCGATCTCGCTCTACGTCATCGCCGCGGCCCTGCTCACGCTGGTCGCCGTGGGCGTGGCGAAGGAGACCCGCCACCGGGACCTCTCCGACGTGGCGACCGAGCAGGAGGGCTCCGAGGAGCCGGCCGGCTCCCGCCCCACCGGTGCGCGCACCGTCTGACCACCGCGCCGCCGGCCCCCCGTACGCCCGGGCGTACGGGGGTCAGCGCTGTGCCGGGGCCGACAGCCGGTGCAGCCTCAGGGCCAGTTGTATCTCCAGGGTGCGGGCGGGGCTCTGCCAGTCGTCGCCGAGGAGGCGGCCGACGCGTTCCAGGCGCTGGGCGACCGTGTTCACGTGCACGTGGAGCTCGTCCTTGGTGCGCGCGGGGCTCATTCCGCAGGCGAAGTACGCGTCGAGGGTGCGCAGCAGTTCGGTGCCGCGCCGCTCGTCGTAGGCCACGACCTGGCCGATGGTGCGGTCGACGAAACCCGCGATGTCCCGGTCGCCGGCCAGGAGCAGCCCCAGGAACCCGAAGTCCTCGGCGGCGGCGCCGTCCCCGGAGCGGTTCAGCAGCCGCAGGGCGTCCTGGCAGCGTCTGGCCTCGGTGTAGGCGGCGGCCACGGTCTCGGGGCGGGCGGCGAGGTCCTCGACGGGTGCGGAGGCGCCGACGGTGACGGCCTCGTGGACGGCGGTACCGAGGTCGCGCGCGGTGCGGCGGGCCAGTTCCGTGGCGTCGTCCCGGTCGTCGAGGGGCAGCAGCAGGACGGTGCCGCCGTCGCGGGCGGCGGCCAGGCCGTGCCGGGTCGCGGCGAGGTGGGAGGCAGCGGACCACAGGCGTCGGCGGGCGTCCGCCTCCTGGTCGGCGTCGGGTGCGGTGGTGTCGAGGCGGGCGGCGAGGACGACGTGCGTGGCGTCGAGGTCGGCCTGCAGCCTGTGGGCGCGTTCGCGCAGCAGGCGCGGGTCGCGGTCGCGTGCGTCGAGCAGGTCGTCCAGCAGTTCGCCGCGCACCCGCTGTTCGGCCTCGGCGGCGGAGCGCCGGGCGAGCAGCAGCAGGGAGGTGACCATCGCGGCCCGCTCCAGGGTGAGCTGGTCCACGGGGTCGAGTCCGGGGTGGCCGCGCAGGACGAGGGCGCCGAGCAGTTCGCCGCCGGCGGCGACGGCGGCGATCCAGTCGTCGTCGTGCCGCACCGCGTGCCCTTCCGCGCGGGACGTCTCCAGGGCGCCGGCGGGTGCCGCGGCGGCCTCGGTGAACTCGACGGTGCCGGCCAGGACCTGGGAGACCGCGGCGGCCACGTCGTGGACGCCACCGCCGCGCAGGACCAGTTCGGCGAGCCGGTCGTGGACGTCGGAGGCGCGTTCGATGACGCCGCTGCGGTCCTTGATGATCGCGTTGGCCCGCTCCAGCTCGGCGAGGGCCGAGCGGGTCTCCGCGAGCAGGTTCGCGGTGTCGATGGCCGCCGCCGCGAGGGCCGCGAAGGAACCGAGCAGGGCGATCTGCTCCCGCTCGAAGACCCGGGCGCGCCGGTCCGCCGCGAACAGCACCCCGATGACGTGGTGCCCGAGCATCAGGGGAACGCCCAGGATCGCGACCAGTCCCTCGTCCCGTACGCCCGTGTCGATGGCGCGGGTGTGCTGGAAGCGGGCGTCCTCGAAGTAGTTCTCGGTGACGTAGGGCCGGGCGGTCTGGGCGACCAGGCCGCCGAGCCCCTCCCCCATGCCGAGCCTCAGCTGCTGGAAGCGGGCCGCGACCGAGCCCTCGGTGACCCGCATGTAGGTGTCGCCGCGGGCCGGGTCGTTGAGGCTGAGGTAGGCCACGTCCGTGCCGAGCAGTGAGCGGGCCCGCTGCACGATCGCGCGCAGTACGGCGTCCAGGTCGCGCAGTCCGGCGAGGTCGTGGGCCGTCTCGAAGAGTGCCGACAGCTCGGCCTCGCGCCGGCGCCGGCCCTCCAGCTCGGAACGCACGCGCAACGCGAGGAGCTTGGCCCGTTCCAGCGCGGCGATCCGCTCGGCCGGTCGGCCCTCCGCGCGGGCGAGCAGCACCGGACGCTCGTAGGCGTCGGCGGAGGCTCCCCGGGCCAGCAGCTCCAGGAAGGGCGTCTCGGCACCGGCGGACGCCGCATGGTGGAGGGACGCTTCGGCGTCGTGGACGGGGCGCTCGGCGGACTGCGCGTGATCGCGGGACATGGTCACAGGATTCCCCATCGCGCGCTCGCCCCGGCAGCCCTGTGGAAAACCCGGGCCGCCGGGGGGAGCGCACCGCTCGGCGCGCCGTTCCTCCCCCGGCTGTACAGGGCGCTCACGGCGGTCAGTGGGCGGTCCAGCCGCCGTCCAGGACGAGGGAGGTGCCGGTGACGAAGGACGCCTGCGGGCCGCACAGGTACGCCACGGCCTCGGCGACCTCCTCCGGTTCGATGAGCCGCCGCACCGCGCTGTCCCGCAGCAGCACGTCGGACAGCACCTGTTCCTCGGGGACGCCGTGCGCACGGGCCTGGTCGGTGATCTGCTTCTCCACCAGCGGGGTGCGCACGTAGGCGGGGTTCACGCAGTTGGAGGTGACGCCGTGGGCGGCCCCCTCCAGGGCGGCGGTCTTGGACAGGCCCTCCAGCCCGTGCTTGGCGGACACATAGGCCGCCTTGTAGGCGGAGGCACGCAGTCCGTGCACGGAGGAGATGTTCACGATGCGGCCCCAGCCCTGCCCGTACATGTGGGGCAGGGCGCCGCGGATCAGCCGGAAGGGGGCCTCCAGCATGACGGTGAGCACCGTGTGGAAGACGTCCGGCGGGAATTCCTCCAGGGGCCGCACCATCTGCAGTCCGGCGTTGTTGACGAGGACGTCGGTGCCGGCGGCCGCGTGCTCGGCGGCGTCCAGATCGGTCAGGTCCAGGACGTGCGGTTCGACCGTGCCCGTGAGGTCCACGGCCAGCTCGGTGAGCGCGTCCAGCCCCGCGGCGTCCCGGTCGACCGCTCTGACCTTGGCCCCGGCGGCGGCGAGCCGCAGCGCGCAGGCGCGGCCGATGCCGCCGGCGGCGCCGGTGACGAGGGCGGTGCGGCCGCCGAGGTCGAGCGGGGAGGCGTGGGGGGCCGGGGGGACACTGGGCGAGGTCATGTCCCGACCCTAGGCAGGGCCCATCCCACACCCCATGTGGGCACGCCCCATAGTTCAGATGGAACTAGTGGGGTCGAACCATGTGGGTGCGTCGGACAGTGCCTGCTTGATCCGGAACTGCCCGAACTCCCCGAGGTCCGGCAGGGCGTCCACCGCGAACCAGCCCACGTCCAGTGACTCGTCGTCGTTGACCCGGGCCTCGCCGCCGACGGCCCGGCAGCGGAAGGTGATGTCCATGAACTGGCAGACGTCGCCGTTCTGGTAGGTGACCGGATCGAGTGCCTGGACGAGGACCAGTCGCTCGACGACGCACCGGACGGCGGTCTCCTCCTCCACCTCGCGCACGGCGCAGGCGGCGGGCTGCTCCCCCGGCTCCGGGATGCCGCCGATCAGCGACCAGCGCCGGTTGTCGGCCCGCCGGCCCAGCAGCACCCTCCCCTCCTCGTCGAGGACGACGGCGGTGACTCCGGGGAGCCACAGCAGCTGGTGTCCGGCCGAGGCGCGCAGGTCGCGGATGAAGTCGGGAGTAGGCATGCGCCCGACCCTAGCGGGCCGGGCGCGCCGCTCCCGGGGGCGACCCGGGGCGAGGGGCGGGCGGACGGTCACACACCACGGGCGCGCCGCCCGCGCACACCGGCGCCGACGGCCCAGCCGAGTCCGCCGGCCGCGACCAGCACGAGGACGGTCTCCGGCCACACGCCCCACCGGGTGGCGGGGGTCTCGGAGGAGCGCAGCGGCACCTCCTGGACCAGGGAGTCCGCCACGAACATGCCGGTCTTCTGGGTGATCCGTCCGTCCGGCATGATGATGGCGCTGACGCCGCTGGTCACCGGCACGGTGACGGTCCGGCTGTGCTCGACGGCGCGGATGCGGGACATGGCGAGCTGCTGGTAGGTCATCTCGCTGCGGTCGAACGTCGCGTTGTTGCTGGGTACGGAGATCATCTGGGCGCCGTCGGTGACCTCGGAGCGCACGGCCCAGTCGAAGGCGGCCTCGTAACAGGTGACGAGGCCGACCCGGGTGCCGGCCATGGTGAAGACGCCGGGCTCGGTGCCGCGGCTGAAGTCCCGGCTGACCATGGAGGTCCAGTCGCCGTTGATCGCGCCGATCAGCGAGCGCAGCGGCAGGTACTCGCCGAAGGGCTGGATCTGCCGCTTGTCGTAGGTGTCGACGGGGCCCTCGTCCGGGTCCCACAGGATCTGCTCGTTGAGCAGCTTGCCGCCGCGTTCGACGACGCCGCCGACCGAGACGGGCACGCCGATCGCCTTGACGGCCCGTTCGATGACGTAGCGCGCGTCGGCGTTGGCGAACGGGTCGATGTCGGAGGAGTTCTCCGGCCAGAGCACGAAGTCGGGGCGGTCGGCCCTGCCGGCCTCGACCTCCGCGGCCAGGCGTTCCGTCTCGCGCGCGTGGTGGTCGAGCACGGCGCGGCGCTGGGCGTTGAAGTCGAGGCCGGCGCGCGGCACGTTGCCCTGGACGACGGCGACGGTCGCGGTGCCGTCCTCCGCCTCGTCGGTGACCAGTGGCCGGGCGGCCACGGCGCCCACGACGGGCACGGCCACGCCGAGCAGGGCCGCCGCCGCCGCGCCCCGCCGTACCGTGCCGGTGCGGCGTGCCCCGACGGCCAGGCGGACGGTCTCACCGAGACCGAAGCCGCACAGGACGACCGCGAAGCCGAGCACGGGTGTGCCGCCGACCGCGGCGAGCGGCAGGAACACGCCGTCCGCCTGTCCGAACGCGATCTTTCCCCACGGGAAGCCGTGGAAGGGCACGCGCGCGCGTGCGGCCTCTCCGGCGATCCACACGGCCGCCGCCCACACCGGCCAGGCCGGGAGCCTCGACACCGCGGCGACGCCCGCACCGACCAGTGCGACGAAGACCGCCTCGATCACGGCCAGGGCGAGCCAGGGGCCGGGGCCGACCTCCACGCCGGTCCACACCAGAAGGGGCAGCAGGAAGCCGAGACCGAACAGGTAGCCGAGGCCGAGGCCCGCCTTCCAGCTCCGGCCGCGCAGCACCGCGCCGAGGACGGCGAAGGCGGGCAGGGCCAGCCACCACAGGGTGCGCGGCGGGAAGCTGACGTAGAGCAGCACTCCGGAGAGCGCGGCCGCGGCGGCCGGGAACAGGCGTGTGAGCCGCGCGGCGAGGCGCGAGGCGGATGCGGCCTGCGGCTTCAGCCGGTCCGGCTCGCCGACGGTGGTTGCGGTGACGGTCACCCCCCGGAGTGTACGGCGCGTGACTTCACCGCCGGCAGCATGGTTCGAAGGGGGCCGCGGGGCCCGCGGGCAGCCGGTGCCGCACCGTTTCGGCACGGCCGGCTGCCGGACCGGCCCCGATCCGCCGGCCGGCCGTTGCGGTGCGCCGGAGCCTCGGTCGTCCGGTCCTGCCGTCCGGGCGGCGGGGCCCGTGGAGGCCGGGGCGACACGGGCGGGGGCACGGTGGGGCGCGGGCGGCTCTCCTCAGGAGGGGACGGGCGCGCGTCATGGTGCGCACCCGGCGGACGCTCCGGGGCCCGGCGACCGCGCGGCGCGCCGCCGGACGGGGGTACCGGCGGGGAGCAGGGTGCGCCGCGACCGCCGGGGCGTGTGCGGCGGCCTCAGTGCGCCGGGCCCGGGGCCTTCGGACGGAGACGGTCCTTGATGACCTGGACGGCCGCTTCCGCGTCGTCCACGGTGATGGTGAAGGTGTGGCCGTCCCCCAGCCGCAGGATCAGGCCCTCGCCGCGCCGCACGACGACGGCGGTGCCCTTCTCCGGCCGCCAGCGGTAGCCCCAGCCGCCCCAGTGCCGCGGAGTGACGTGCGGGGTGAACTCCGCTCCGACGACGTGCGAGAGGGGGATGCGCCGGCGGGGCACGCCGATGTGGCCGCAGCGCACTTCGAGGCACTCCTCGTCGACTCTCAGCGCGACGTGCACGAACGCCAGCGTGCCGAAGAGCACGAGCAGTCCGGCCGCGATGCAGCCGACGACGGCCATGGTCAGCGGGGCGACACCGGATTCCCAGGCCGAGTCGACGGCCAGCACGATGCCGAGCGCCACGCAGGCGACGCCGATGAGCGCCAGGAACCACTGGACGCGGTTGGTGGCACGTCCGGTCCAGACGTCCGGTACGGGGGTGCTCTCGCCGGGGCGATGCCTCATGGCTACGAGGTTACTCATGTTTCGCTGCGCGGCCACCTCGTCACGCAGGGTGACCGGGCCGACCGGTCAGCCGGCCGGCGTGACCGTGCGCAGCAGCCGGCCCTCCTCGTAGGCCGCCGCGGCCGCGGGCAGGGTGCCCTCGCGTCCGCTCAGCAGCACGGTGAGGGTGCCCGCGGCGGGTGCCCCGGGGTCGGGCCGGGCGCCGATCCGGCGCAGCGCCTGCGCGGCGACCGCGCCGGCGGAGCCGCGCAGGGCGAGGCGCGGGGATCCGGGGCGCTGCACGGCGGCGCGGATGCGTTCGGCGACCAGTTCGTAATGGGTGCAGCCCAGGACGACGGTCCTCACGTCCTCGGGCGTCAGCGCGGCGGCGGCTGCCACGGCGGCGGTGATCGCCGTCTCGTCCGCGTGCTCGACGGCCTCGGCGAGACCGTGGCACGGCACCTCGGTGACGGACGTGCCGACGGCGAAGTCCTCGATGAGTCCGCGCTGGTAGGGACTGCCGGTGGTGGCGGGCGTCGCCCAGATCGCCACGGGCCCGCCGCCGGCCGCGGCGGGCTTGATCGCCGGGACGGTGCCGACGACCGGCAGGCCGGGTTCGAAGCGGGCCCGCAGCGCGGGCAGCGCGTGCACGGTGGCGGTGTTGCAGCCGACGATCAGGGCCTCCGGCCGGTGCGCGGCGGCGGCCTCGGCGACGGCCAGGGCCCGTCCGGTGAGGTCCTCCGGGGTCCGCGGGCCCCAGGGCATGCCGTCGGGGTCCAGGGAGAGGATGAGATCGGCGTCCGGCCGCAGGCGCCGTACCGCTGCGGTGGCCGCCAGCAGACCGATTCCGGAGTCCATGAGCGCGATCTTCACCAGGCCACGATAGACGATGGGCCTCCGCGCGCCGCGTCGTGGGGCAGACTGCGCACGTGAGTGCCGATGCGTGGGCTTCCGTCGTGACCGTCGTCTCCGCCCTGTCCCTCGCCGCCTGGCTGTGGCTGCTGCTCGCCCAGGGCTTCTTCTGGCGCACGGACGTCAGACTGCCCGGCCGCGAGGAGCCGGACGCGTGGCCGCCCGTGTGCGTCGTCGTGCCGGCGCGCGACGAGGCGGCGGTCCTGCCGGCGAGCCTGCCGTCGCTGCTCGCCCAGGACTATCCGGGGCGGGCGGAGGTCTTCCTGATCGACGACGGCAGCACGGACGGCACCGGCGGCCTGGCGCGCGATCTGGCCCGGCGCCAGGAAGGCCTGCCGCTCACCGTGGCCTCGCCCGGGGAGCCGCCGGCGGGCTGGACGGGCAAGCTCTGGGCGGTGCGGCACGGCATCGCCCTGGCACGCGCGCGCGACCCCGAGTACCTGCTGCTGACGGACGCCGACATCGCCCACGCGCCGGACAGCCTGCGGCAGTTGGTGGCCGCGGCCCGCACCGGCGGGTTCGACGTCGTCTCCCAGATGGCCCGCCTGCGGGTCGAGAGCGCGTGGGAGCGGCTCGTGGTGCCGGCCTTCGTCTACTTCTTCGCGCAGCTGTACCCGTTCCGGCGCATCGGCGGGGCCCGGGCCGGGAAGAAGGGGACGCGGACGGCGGCGGCGGCGGGCGGCTGCGTGCTGCTGCGCACCGGCGCCGCCGAGCGGGCGCGGATCCCGGACGCCATCCGGCACGCGGTCATCGACGACGTGGCCCTCGCCCGGGCGGTCAAGGGCAGCGGCGGCCGGGTGTGGCTGGGACTGGCCGACGGGGTGGAGAGCGTGCGCCCCTATCCGCGGCTGCGCGACCTGTGGCGGATGGTCTCGCGCAGCGCCTACGCCCAGTTGCGGCACAACCCGCTGCTGCTCGCCGGCACGGTCGCCGGCCTGGCGCTGGTGTATCTGGTGCCGCCGGCGGCGGCGGTCGCGGGCACGGCGGCCGGCGACACGGCGACGGCGGCGTGCGGAGCCGCCGCGTGGCTGGTGATGGCGGGGACGTACGTGCCGATGCTGCGGTACTACCGCCAGCCGCTGTGGCTCGCCCCGCTGCTGCCGTTCACCGCGTTCCTGTACCTCCTGATGACGGTCGACTCCGCGGTGCAGCACCACCGGGGGCGCGGTGCGGCCTGGAAGGGCCGCACCTACGCCCGGCCGGGCGCCCTGCCCGACGAGGGCTGAACGCCCGCGCCGGGAGGGTTCACTTGCGGCCCGGCGTCCAGTTCATGCCCCACCCGTACGCGTGGTCGACCGTGCGTTGCGGGCTCACGCCCCGCTCGGGCACCAGGTAGCGGGCCTCGCGCTGGACGACGAGGTCGTCGCCGGTGTTGGTGATCAGGGCGAGGGCGCACACCGTCGAGGGGACCGTGCACTCGTCGAGCGAGAAGTCGATCGGGGCGCCGTACTGCGGCTGGAGGGTGACGGTGGCGTGCAGGTCGGCGAAGGAGCGCGCTCCCTCGTAGATGGTGACGAAGACGAGGATGCGCCGGAAGTGCTTCTGGTGGTCGAGGTTGACGGTCAGGTTCTCGCCGGTCGACACGGCGCCGGTGCGGTCGTCCCCGTCGAGGTGGATGAACGGCGGCTGGCTCAGGGAGCCGAAGGCGTTGCCGAGGGCCTGGACGACGCCCTTGCTGCCGTCGCTCAGTTCGTACAGGCAGCACAGGTCGAGGTCGAGGTCGTCGTGCATGGCGACCGGGCGGCCCAGCTTGCGGGCCCAGCCGGAGAACTGCTTGCGCACCTGCCAGTTGAGGTTCACGCGCATGGCGCCCGAGGTGCCGCCCTGTTTGGTGAGGGAGACGGAGGGCGCGGCCTTGGTGAGCGTGACCTTGGTCAGGCGGACCGGTTCGGCGGAGGGCGCCGTCGCAGGGGGCGGCGGGGTGCCCGCGGGCCGCGTCATGGGCGGGACCGGGGGCGGTGGCGGTGGCGTGAGGGTCGCCGGGGCCTGTTGCGGCTCGTCCACCGTGATGCCGTAGTCGGTGGCCAGGCCCTCGAGACCGCTGTCGTAGCCCTGCCCGACGGCGCGGAACTTCCAGGCGCCCTGCCGACGGTAGAACTCGCCTAGCACGAAAGCCGTTTCGACCGTGGCGCCGGGGTTGTCGAAGCGGGCGACGACGGTGTTCCGCACCGCGTCCCGCACCTCGATGTACAGGTCGGGGACCTGGCCGAACGACCCGCCGTCCGAAGAGGCGGCGACGATCACCGTCTCGATCGCGGGTTCCACGCGCGCGAGGTCGACCAGCAGGCTGTCGGTCACCCTGCCGCCGGCGTCCCGCTTGCCCTCGTGCCGGACCGCGCCGGAGGAGTGCGCCGGCTGGTTGTAGAAGACGAAGTCCGCGTCGGAACGGACCTTTCCCGCCACCAGGAGCAGTGCCGAGGCGTCCGCGTCGGGCACGCCGGGGCCGGACCGCCAGCCCAGTTCGACCCGCAGCGCCGTGGCCGGCACCGGGGTGTTCGAGCCCTTCGGCATGGACATGTCCGCCCCCATCACGTGTCACCGCGCCGGGCCGCGTCCCGGCGGTTCGTCGAGTCTTCCGCGCCCAACCTATTCCCCTCTCCGCGCACCGCTCACGTCTGCGCGCACCGCTCACGAGGAGTGCACGCAGACCGTCGGCCGACCGCCGGTAACCCGCCCGAAACTCGGCCTTTACACCAAGATCGCGCCCCGTGCCGTCCCTTTTTGCCGTTTTCACTCTGATTGGGGATCTCAGGTCACCGCGAGCACGGAAAACAACCCTCTTATCGGTCTCCCCAACCAGCACATCGTGGGCTTAACTTATGTGCCATGACCTCCCCCCGCTCCACTTATGGTGGCGGCTACTACTCCGCCTCCTTCCCGGACACCCCGATCTACGACTCGCTCGTCGCCGAGCGCGGTACCCCGCAGATCGCCCCGATCCGGGTTCCGGCCGAGTACGACGCGCCGGGCAGCCACCTGCCGGCGCTCCCCTCGGCCCTGCCCGCCCTCCCGGCGGCCCCTTCCCAGCCCTCCTACGGCTATCCGCAGCAGATGCAGCAGATGCAGCAGCCCGCCCCGCTGCAGCAGGCGCCCGCCCCGTACATCCCGCAGCAGGCGCCCGCCCCCTATATCCCCCAGCAGGCGAGCGCCCCGCGCGGCTACCCCGGCCCCCAGCAGCCGCAGCAGCCCCGCCCGGCCGCGCCCGGCCCCGCGGGGTACGAGGCGATGCGCCCAGCGGCCTCGCGGCCCGCCCCGGCGCCCTATCAGGACCCGTACAACAACCAGCAGTACCGCGGGTACTGAGCCGTCTCCCCTGGGGCCGGTGCCGCCTGGCACCATGACTCCATGGGGAACGCGCGACTGCAGTCGATTCACGTCCATCCGGTCAAGGCGTTCCGGGGCCTCGCGCCCCGGGAGGCCGTCGTGGAGCCCTGGGGGCTGGCCGGAGACCGCCGCTGGATGCTGGTCGACGACGGGGGAAAGGTCGTCACGCAGCGCGAGCAGCCGCGCCTCGCCCTGGCCGCCGCCGAGCTCCTGCCCGGCGGCGGCATCCGGCTGTCCGCGTCCGGCCGCCGCCCGCTGACGGTCCCGGTCCCGCACGCGGTGAGCACGGTCCCGGTGCGGCTCTTCGGCGACAAGGTCGAGGCGGTCCCGGCGCAGGGGGACGCCGCGCACGCCTGGTGCAGCGCCCTTCTCGGTGCGGACGTACGGCTGGTGCACCTGGACGATCCCGCCACCCGCCGGCCCGTCGACCCCGCGTACGCGCTGCCGGACGAAACCGTCTCCTTCGCCGACGGCTTTCCGCTGCTGCTCACGACGACGGCGTCCCTCGACGCCCTCAACTCCCTGATCGCACAGGGGGAGCACGCGGCGGAGGGCCCGCTGCCCATGAACCGCTTCCGGCCGAACCTGGTCGTCACCGGCACCGACGCGTGGGCGGAGGACGGCTGGTCGCGCCTCGTCGTCGGCGAGGTCGGCTTCCGTGTCGCCAAACCGTCCGGGCGCTGCGTGGTGACGACCACCGACCAGGACACCGCCCTCCGCGGCAGAGAGCCCCTGCACAGCCTCGGGCGCCACCGCCTCATCGGCCGCAGGCTGGTCTTCGGGCAGAACCTCGTGCCCCTCGGTCCCGGCACGATCCGGGTCGGCGACCCGGTGCGGATCGTCGCGTGACGCAAGCGACGCGCCCACGTACCGGTGACCGGGAACCCGGTCACCGGTACGCGCGTTGGCCGGTGTGAGAGACAGGTGGGAAGAGACGGCCGAGGACGCCGGCGCGAGACGCGCCGGCCCTCCCGGACCGGCTCGTGGACGAACGGATCGACCAGGGGCGGCAGGAGCGGGAAGGGGGCCGGGCAGTGCGGGCGATCAGGGGACTCTGGCGCTGGCGGCACAATCCACTGCGCCGCACGACCGACCTGGTCGAGGCCTGGGTCGCCCTGGCGGGCCTGCTGCTGATCCTCTCCGTCGCGCCCCTGGTCGGCGCGCTCGTCGGAGGAGCCGCGCAGGACGCCCTCCAGCGGTCGGTCCGCGCCCAGCGCGAGTCCCGGCACCAGGTGACGGCCTCCGTCGTCCGCGAACTGAGGCGCTCCCCGCCGAACGCCGATCCGGAGGGCGTCTCGGCCGGGGACCTGCGCAGCCGCGTCCTCGCCCGGTGGGAGGCGCCGGACGGCTCCGAACACCGCGGTTCCGTCCTCACGGGCCTGCGGGACCCGCACGGCGGCGACCACTTCCGGATATGGACCGACGGGCAGGGCCGGCTGGTGCCCCGCCCGCTGGACTCCTCCACCGCCACGACGCACGCCGCGCTCGCCGGCATCGGCGCCGCCCTGGCCACCGCGGTCCTGACCGAGGCGGGCCGGCGGATCGTCGTGTGGCGCATGGTCCGCCGCCGCTACGACCGTTGGGAGCGGGAGTGGGGCCGGGTGGGCCCGGACTGGGGCCTGACCGGCACGGGCAGCTGACGGGCTTCCGCCTCTGGTCAACCCACCGTCCGCGCGCACGCTACGGTGGACCGGCCGAACCAATCGGCGACAACCCGCGCGTGAGGAAGCCACAGGTGCGCGCCGGTGTCGGGAGCGCGTACGGGCCCACGGGCGCGGGCGGGGTCCCGCCCCGGCCGGGGCGTCCCCGACGGCGAACGAGCCATCAGTACGACGAGGTGGGGGCACAGCAACGCCATGGCACAGGGCACGGTCCAGGTGACGCACACCGGCACCTCGCGGTGGCGGCGCCGCACGGGTGAGTACGCATCGCTCGCCGCCGCCCTGGAGGCCGCGGCCGACGGTGACGTCCTCACCGTCGCCCCCGGGACCTACCGGGAGAATCTCGTCGTCCAGCGGGCGGTGACCCTGCGCGGGCCCGAGGGGGCCCAGGGTTCGGTGCGCATCGCGCCCGTCGACGGGGTGCCGCTGACGGTGCGTGCCTCGGCCGTCGTCCAGGACCTGCACGTCGAGGGCCAGGACGCGGCGGCGCCCGCGGTGCTCGTCGAGGAGGGCACCCCGGAACTGCTGGACGTCCGCGTGGTCACGCGGTCCGCGTCCGGCATCGAGGTGCGCGGCAGCGCCCGGCCCACGGTGCGCCGCTGCACCGTCGACAACCCGGCGGGCGTCGGCATCGCCGTCCTCGACGGCGGGGGCGGGGTGTTCGAGGAGTGCGAGGTCGTCTCGGCCGGCCAGGCGGGTGTCGCCGTTCGCTCCGGCGCACGCCCCCGGCTGGAACGCTGCCGGATCCACCACGCCGCCGGATCGGGGCTGACGGCGACCGGTGAGCACTCCGCGCTGGAGGCGGTGGGGTGCGAGGTCTACGAGGTGCGGGGCAGCGGCGTTCAGGTCTCCGGCCGGGCCACCGCGCACCTGACCGACTGCGACGTGCACCGCACCACCGGCGACGGCGTCACGCTCGACACCGACGCCGTGCTCACGCTCGCCGACTGCCGTATCCACGACATCCCGGAGAACGCGGTCGACCTGCGCTCCCGTTCCGTGCTCACCCTGACCCGCACCAGCGTGCGGCAGTTCGGGCGCAACGGCCTGTCGGTGTGGGACCCGGGCACGCGCGTGGACGCCAACCAGTGCGAGATCTTCGACAGCACGGGCGACTACCCGGCGGTCTGGGTCAGCGACGGCGCCACCGCGGTGCTCGACTCCTGCCGGGTGCACGACGTGCCGGACGCGCTGTTCGTGCTGGACCGCGGCTCGCGCGTGGACGTCGTCGACAGCGATCTGTCCCAGGTGCGGAACACGGCGGTGTCGGTGAGTGACGGCGCCACCGCGCAGCTCGACGACTGCCGCATCCGGGACGCGGCGACGGGCGCGTGGTTCCGCGACCACGGCAGCGGCGGCACCCTGAACAACTGCGCCCTGGACGGCAACCGCACCGGCGTGATCGTCACCAAGGGCGCCGACCCCACCATCGAGCGCTGCACGGTCGACTCCCCCTCCGAGGCCGGGGTCTACGTGTCGGCGGGCGGCCGCGGCAGCTTCCTGAACTGCCGGGTGACGGGCAGCGCCGGTTACGGCTTCCACGTGATCGACGGCTGTCGCACGACGCTGAGGAAGTGCCGTACGGAGCGGTGCGCGCGCGGCGGTTTCGAGTTCGCGGACGGCGGCCCGGACGCGTCGTCCGACTCGGGGCCGCTCGTCGAGGACTGCGCCAGTGACGAGAGCGGCGGCGGTCTGGCGCCGCCCCCGGCGCGGGAGGCGGCCGTGCAGACGGCGGGCCACTCCCCCGGCGGTCTGCTGGGCTCGATCCCCGGGCAGCGCAGCACCGAGCAGGAGCCGCTGGTCGCGGGCCCCGGGCCCGGTGAGCCCGCGCGGACGTCGAAGGCCGTCCTCGGCGAACTGGACGCGCTGGTCGGCCTGGAGAGCGTCAAACGCGAGGTCCGCGCCCTGACCGACATGATCGAGGTGGGACGGCGCCGGCAGCAGGCGGGGCTGAAGGCCGCGTCGGTCAAACGGCACCTGGTCTTCACCGGCTCCCCCGGCACCGGCAAGACGACGGTCGCCCGGCTGTACGGCGAGATCCTGGCCTCCCTGGGCGTGTTGGAGAAGGGCCACCTCGTCGAGGTGTCCCGCGTCGATCTGGTCGGCGAGCACATCGGCTCCACGGCGATCCGCACGCAGGAGGCGTTCCAGCGGGCGCACGGCGGTGTGCTGTTCATCGACGAGGCGTACGCGCTCTCGCCGGAGGACGCGGGCCGGGACTTCGGCAAGGAGGCCATCGACACGCTGGTGAAGCTGATGGAGGATCAGCGGGACGCGGTCGTGGTGATCGTCGCGGGCTACACGGCGGAGATGGAGCGGTTCCTGTCGGTCAACCCCGGAGTGGCGTCCCGCTTCTCGCGGGTCATCACCTTCGGCGACTACGGCCCCGAGGAGCTCCTGCGGATCGTGGAGCAGCAGGCCGAGGAGCACGAGTACCGGCTGGCGCCGGGCGTGCCCGAGGCTCTGACGCGGTACTTCACGGCGCTCCCCAAGGGCCCGGCCTTCGGCAACGGCCGCACCGCGCGCCAGACCTTCGAGGCGATGGTGGAGCGGCACGCGAGCCGCGTCGCCCAGCTGGCGGACCCGAGCACGGACGACCTGAGCCTGCTCTACGAGGAGGACCTGCCGGAGCTGCCCCGGTAGGAGCTGCCGGGGCAGGCCCTAGCAGCCGCCGGGGCCGCCGTCCGCGCCCGGGACGGGGGGTGCCTGGCCGGTGTGGCACGGTGCCGGCGCCTCCGGACGCAGCCGGGCCAGCAGCCGTCGCCGTTCCTCGGCGAAGGCCGGGTCGGCCTGGTAGTCGGAGTGGCCGAGGATCGGCGCGGGCAGCGGGTGGAGATCGGTGCGGCCGTACGTCAGCGGGTCCTTGAGGGGTTCGCGGTCCACGGCCGGACCGCAGTCGCCGGGCAGCCGTACCGGACCTCCGATGGGGTCGGTGCGCCGGTGGAGGTTGCGCCAGCAGTCGACGTCCCGGTGCAGGGAGCCGAGCGCGTCGGGCCCGAAGTGGGCGGGGAACCAGCGGCCGTAGAGGCGTTCCAGCGGGGAGCCGTAGGTCAGCAGGGCGACCCGTCTGCGGGCGGAGGGCGCGAGCTGCCAGGCCGCCGCGGCGGCGAGGACGCTGCCCTGCGAGTGCCCGGAGATGACCAGCCGCCCGCCGGTGACACGGGTCCAGGTCGCCATGCGCCAGGTCAGGTCGGGCACCGCGCGCTCGGCGTAGCAGGGGGGTGCGAAGGGGTGGGCGGCGCGCGGCCAGAAGGTGCCCACGTCCCACAGGATGCCGATGGTGCGCCGCGCGGAGGCGTCCTTGTAGGCGCGCCTGCCCCAGGTGACGAAGAGTACGAAGCCGAGGCCGATGAGCCAGGAGCCCAGCGCCTGCGCGGTCTGCGCGGCCCCCTGCACGACGGCGTACGTCCCGCGCGCGGCCTCGGCCGGCACCCGGTCGGTCGTCAGGGCGCCCGCGAGGGCCGCCGCGCCCAGCAGCAGGGTGGCGACGGAGGTGACGGCGACGACGAGCGGGCCCCGGTCGGTGAGGGCGGCCATGGCGCGGGCGGTCGCGATGCGGCGGGTGCGGCCCGGGTCCCCGGCCCCTTCGGGGTGTTCGCGCTCCACCGCGTCCCGCTCCGCCCGGGCGAGGAGCCAGGTGCGCCGGGCGAGGCCGGCGCAGAGCAGCAGCACGACGACGAGCAGCGGCGGGATGACGGACGCCTGCCAGGTCAGCAGGACGGGCGGCCCGTCGATGGAGGTGCCGGTGCCGTCCAGCCAGTCCGACACCCGCTGCGCCACGCCGCCGGACATCACGCCCCCCAGCGCGCAGGCCAGCATGGCGACGGCGGGCCCGCCGAGGCCGCGGATCGCGGCGCGCGGGTCGGGGCGGGCGCGGTGCAGCGCACGGGCGACCACACCGAGGACGATCACCAGCAGTCCCTGCACCAGGGCGATGCCGCCGAAGGCCGTGTCCCCGGGCAGCCGGCCCGCCGACGTCCACCCCGGGCGGGCCCAGCCGCCGTACACCAGGGCGAACACGAGCAGGGCGAGGGCGGTGAGCGGCAGGCGCCGTACGACGTGCCGGTCGAGTTCCCGGTCGAGGCGGTTCTCGCTGCGGCCCCGGCGGCAGGTCACGCCCACCGCCGCGATCGCGCCGACGGCCAGCGCGCCCTGCAGCAGCCATCCGAGCGTGTCGAGCAGCGCCGGCCCGCCGGGCGCGCGGTCGAAGCGGGCCGCCGGCACGCCGACCGCGGCGGCGACCGTCAGCAGGCCCGCCGCGGTGTGCGCGGCGCGCAACCGGGCCACCAGGCGCCGCCCGTACCAGAACCCGGGCCGGTTCAGGGCGGTGGGGCCGGGGTCGCCCTCGGGGTCGGCGGCGCGTTCCATCGGCTGCTGGGACTCGTACGCCCGCCAGGTGCGCAGGGACAGGTACCACAGGAGGCCGGTGAGCGCGGCGGGCACGGCGGCCGCGAGGGCGAGCCTGCGGCCGGGCGTGCTCCACCAGCCGCCGTCCGGCATCGCCGGCGACAGGAAGCCCAGCCAGGAGTGCCGCTGGGCGCACGCGCGCGTGCCCGCGCACTGCCAGGCGACGAGGTCGATCGCGACCTCGCAGGCCGCGGCCACCAGCAGCACGGTCAGGGTCAGTCCGGCGAGCCGCACCAGCAGCCCGTAGAGCCGGACCGTCCGGATCCGGCCGTGCGCGGCGGGCCGCATCCAGTGGGCGAGGTTGACGACCATGAACGGCAGGAGCAGCAGCCACAGGGCGCGGGTGCCGTTGCCGGAGGTGAGGTTGCACCATACGTAGGCCTCGGGCACCGGCCGGCCCCGGTAGTCCCCGGGCCGGGACTCGGCGTCGGCGTCCTCGGTGCGCCGGAAGACGGCCGCGGTGTGGTCGCCGGTGACGCGCACGGTGCGCGGGTCGTCCAGCATCTGGGCGGGTGTCGTGCCGCCCACGCCGTGCACCAGGAGCTCCAGCGCGGTGCCGGTCTCCCGGGACCGCGGGCCGGGGACGGCGGGGTCGCTCCCGTCGCCGGCTCCGGTCCGTTCCTGTGCCTGTTCCACTGCCCGCACCCCCCGTGACGCGCCGTCGGCCGTGTCCGTGCGGGCACAGGATCTCCGGTTCGCGGGCGTCGTACACCCCTGCGCACGGAATCTCCCCGAACCGTGTGACGGGCCGGACGTCGTGGCGGGCGGGCTCCGGCAGCCGGTGGCGCGGCCCGCGGCGTGGCGTGCGAGGATGGGACGGCCGCGCGCAGGACCGGGAGAACTCCTCGTCGGAGCCGGTGGGCGGGCGTGTCGGACGGTTTGGCGGCGAAGGGACCGAGGCGTACGTGAGTGAGAATCCGAACCTCCTCGCGGAGCAGCGGCGCGCCCTGATCCTCGACGAGGTGCGCCGCCGCGGTGGCGTCCGGGTCAACGAACTGACCCGCAAGCTCGGCGTGTCGGACATGACGGTCCGCCGCGACCTCGACGCGCTGGCGCGGCAGGGCGTGCTGGAGAAGGTGCACGGCGGTGCGGTGCCGGTGGTCGAGGCGAGCACGCACGAGCCGGGGTTCGAGGCCAAGTCGGGTCTGGAGCCGACCGCCAAGGAGGACATCGCGCGGGCCGCGGCCGAGCTGGTCGCGCCGGGGGCCGCGATCGCGCTGTCGGGCGGTACGACGACGTACGCGCTGGCGCACCGGCTGGTGGACGTGCCGGATCTGACCGTGGTGACCAACTCGGTGCGGGTGGCCGACGTGTTCCACGTGGCGCAGCGCGCCTCGGGCGCGCGGCAGGGCACGGCCACGGTGGTGCTGACCGGCGGTGTGCGCACGCCCTCCGACTCACTGGTGGGGCCCGTCGCCGACCAGGCGATCGCGGCGCTCCACTTCGACGTGCTGTTCCTCGGTGTGCACGGGATATCGGCCGAGGCCGGTCTGTCGACGCCGAACCTCGCGGAGGCGGAGACCAACCGGCGGCTGGTGCAGTCGGCGCGGCGGGTGGTGGTGGTCGCCGACCACACCAAGTGGGGCGTGGTCGGCCTGAGTTCGTTCGCGGCGCTGGAACAGGTCGACACGCTGGTGACCGACGGCGGTCTGCCGGCGGACGCGCGGGCGGAGATCGCGGAGCATCTGCGGCTGGTCGTGGCGGGCGAGCCGGACAGCGACGGCTGAGGCCCTGCTGACAGCGGGCGAGTCCGCCGCTAGGGTGACGGGACTTCGCGGGTCGTCCGCGTCCGCGGCTCGTCACGAGGGGGTCGTCGTCCATGGCTCGCCGTCTGCGTCCGGTGGGGCTCGACTTCGTCGAGTCGGCACCCGTGCGTCTGGTGTTCTCGGCGGAGACCGCCGCCGCGCCCGAGAAGGTCTACCGCGCGCTCGCCGAGGACGTGCCGGGCTGGTCCGCGTGGTTCTCCGCGGTGACCTCCGCGCGGCCCATCGCCGAGGGAGCGGGCCGCGAGATACGGCTCGTGGGCGGTGGGCGCTTCCTGGAGGCGGTGCTGGCGGCCCGGCCCTGCGAGGTGTACGCGTACCGCGTGGACGTCACCAACGCGCCGGGGGCCCGGGCGATCGCCGAGGAGTGGCGGCTGGCGCCGGCCGGCACCGGGACGCGCGTGCGGTGGACGTTCGCCGCCGACGGCACGGCGCCCTTCCGCCGGGTCGTGCGCCTGGGCGGCCCGGCGCTGGGGCGGGCCTTCCGGAACGCGGTCGCGGCACTGGACCGGCGGCTGGCCGTGCGCTAGGACGCGTCCGCGCGGTCCGTCCGTCCGTCCAGGTCCGCCCGCGGTCGTTCGGGCCAGGCGCCGGTGGCCAGGAGCGAGTCGATGGCCGCGGCGTACGGACGGATGTCCAGGCCCTGTTCGGCGAGCCACGCGTCGGAGTAGTACTTGTCGAGGTACCGGTCGCCCGGGTCGCACAGCAGGGTCACCACGCTGCCGTGGCGTCCCTCGGCCACCATCTCGGCGACGATCTTCAGCGCACTCCACAGTCCGGTGCCCGTCGATCCGCCGGCCTTGCGGCCGATGGCCCGCTCCAGGGCCCGTACGGCGGCGACGCTGGCGGCGTCGGGCACCTTCATCATGCGGTCGATCGCGCCGGGCACGAAGCTCGGCTCCATGCGGGGCCGGCCGATGCCCTCGATGCGGGAGCCGCAGTCGCAGGTGACGTCCGGGTCGCCGGTGGTCCAGCCGTCGAAGAAGCAGGAGTTCTCCGGGTCGGCCACGCAGACGCGGGTGTCGTACTGCATGTAGTGCACGTAGCGCGCGAGGGTCGCGGAGGTGCCGCCGGTGCCGGCCGTGGCGACGATCCAGGCCGGCTCGGGGAAGCGCTCCAGCCGCAGCTGCCGGAAGATCGACTCGGCGATGTTGTTGTTGCCGCGCCAGTCGGTGGCCCGTTCCGCGTAGGTGAACTGGTCCATGTAGTGGCCGCCGGTCTCGGCCGCGAGGCGGGCGGACTCCTCGTACATCCTGCGCGGGTCGTCCACGAAGTGGCACCGCCCGCCCTGGAACTCGATCAGGCGGATCTTCTCGGCGCTGGTCGTACGCGGCATCACGGCGATGAAGGGGACGCCGATGAGCGAGGCGAAGTACGCCTCGGAGACGGCCGTCGAACCGCTGGACGCCTCGATCACGGGCCGGTCCGGCCGGATCCAGCCGTTGCACAGGCCGTAGAGGAAGAGCGAGCGGGCGAGCCGGTGCTTGAGGCTGCCCGTCGGGTGGGTCGACTCGTCCTTCAGATAGAGGTCGATGCCCCACCGCTCCGGCAGCGGGAACAGGAGCAGGTGGGTGTCGGCCGACCGGTTGGCGTCGGCCTGGACCTTGCGCACGGCTTCTTTCAGCCAGGCGCGGTAGTCGGCGTCGCTGTGGTCGACGTCGAGGGTGGCGCCGGTCCGGGACTGCTGAGGGGTGCTCACGGCGGGGCTCCTTACGCTGCGCTCCGACGGCGCCTCGCGCGGCCGGCACACCGATCATAGGCACCTTCCACACGCTTCTCACCTGCATAAACACACCTTTGAGGGCCTCAAAGACGCCCTGGGGCAAGGGCTGTGGCCGCGTGGGGGCGCATTCGCGCGAGTGCTCCGGGCGCCTCCGGAAAGGGGCGGCGCGCACTGGTGCTCGGCGCCGAGGGCGGGCAGACTGCACGCGGCGGGACCGGAGTCCCGTCACGGGCGCACACTGGAGCACGACACGAGCCGGTGCCGGGGGCCCTCGCGGTGCCATGGTCCGGCGGTCCGACGCGCACGAGGGGGCGACGGCATGGCGGAGCCGGAGTTCACGGCCACGGGGGTGCGGATCGGCAAGCGGCTGCGTTCGCTCACCCGGGCCGGGCAGGTCCGGATCAGGGACGGCAGGCTGGAGCTGCTCACCAGCTACGGCAGCGAGATAGACAGCGCGCCGGTGCGGGCCGTGCGCGCCGCCCGGCCCTGGTTCGCCTCCCAGGACCGGGCGCTCGCCGACCTCGACGGCAAGCGGTACCTGCTGACCCTCGGCGAGCGCGACCCCGCTCCCGGCGAGCCGGGCCCGCCCGCCGCACGCCGTTTCATCGAGGCCGTGCGCAGGGCCGCGGGGCGCAACGGCTGAGATGACCGTGACTTGCGGTGCCCCACCCCTTGCGCCACTCTGGTCTCACGTCACTCTGGGTTTACCGGCGATAACGCTGCGAACCAGCCCGCCGGCCATGACAGCAGGCGGCGATGCGCCGCGTGCGCCCTGCTGGATCCGAACTCCGTGTTCTTCCGGACCTCTATGTCGGGGAGTCGCAGCCGTGATCAGTCACCCAAGCAGACACTGCACGGTGGAGCTCCAAGCCCTGCCGTCGCGGATCGGCCAGGTCCGCAGAATCGTATCTGCGCAATTGCGCTACTGGCATATGGATTCCCTGATCGACCGGGCGGCGCTCGGCGTGACGGAGTTGTTGACCAACGTCCACCTGCACGCCGCGCCCGACAAGACCTGCACCGTGGAGATAGAACTCCTCCTGGACCGGCTCACGGTCTCGGTGCGCGACCACGATCCGCGTCTGCCCGTGGTGGACGACGCCGAGCCCCTCGCCACCTGCGGGCGCGGGCTCGCGATGGTGGCGGCGATGAGTGAGAGCTGGGGCGCCCGGCCGGACGGCGAGTCCGGAAAGGTCGTCTGGTTCACGCTCCCCACGGCCCCCGCCGTGGCTCCCGTCGCCGCGCGTCCGCCGCGCCGCCTGGCCGGCGAGGTGTCCGTCGGCGCGTTCGCGGAGGCCGAACGCGCCGTCGAGCTGGGCAGACCGCAACCCGCTCCCGCCCGGCCGGCCGTTGTCGGCTGACCGGGCGGTGATCCTTCGCCGCCGCGGGCCCGGCCGGCCGTTCCCGCCCCGGGTCGGGAGCGACCGGTCGCGGGAGCGGACGGGGGACTCCCCGGTCTCCCAGGGCCTCGGGCCCGTCGCTCGGTGGCGACGGCCCGGGCGCCGGCGGCGAGGCCGACGGCGGTGAAGCGCCCGGCCGAAAGGTCCACGCCGGCCCCGTCCAGGGCGCGCACGGCGGTGCCGCCACGGCCGTACGGCTTCACGGCGTCGACGCCCCGGGCGGCGGTCGTCGTGTCATGCCGCACCTCCCCCGCCCGTCCGGCCGAACCGCTCGTCGAGCACGGACAGCCGGCGCCAGTACTCGTCCTCGTCGATCTCTCCGGAGGCGAAGCGGTGGCCGAGCACGACGATGGGTGAGTGGTCCTCGACGACGGGCGGGCGCCAGGCGCCGCGGCGGCCGCGCCACGCGGTGCGGCGCAGCAGGGTGACGCCGGCGGCGACGACCAGCGCCCAGACCAGCGGGAAGAGAAGGATCCACGGGCCGGGCCCGCCGTCGGCGAAGTGTGCCAGGGTCTGCATGTCGTCCAGCTCCTCGGTGGCGATGTCCTGTGTGTCGCTTCCGAGCGTCGCCCCGGCAGGGGGCCCGGGTCGTCGTACGGCCGGCGGCGGTGTGCGTACCGCGGAGGGAGCAGGACGACGAGCCGCGCCTGCTCCCTCCGCCCTCGACTTCTGTAACTACTAGTATGTACAGTGGGCGCATGAGCACCTCGGAGCGGCTGATCGAGTCCACGCGCGAGCTGTTGTGGGAGCGCGGTTACGTGGGCACCAGCCCGAAGGCGATCCTGGAGCGCGCGGGCGCCGGGCAGGGCAGCATGTACCACCACTTCAAGGGCAAGCCCGATCTGGCGCTCGCCGCGATCCGGCGGACGGCCGAGGAGATGCGGGCCACCGCCGAGGCGGTGCTCGACGGCCCCGGGACGCCGTACGAGCGCGTCGAGGCGTATCTGCGGCGCGAGCGCGAGGTGTTGCGCGGCTGCCCCGTCGGGCGGCTGACGATGGACCCGGACGTGATCGCCGACGCGGCCCTGCGCGCTCCGGTCGACGAGACGCTGGACTGGCTGCGGGAGCGACTCGCGCAGATCGTCGAGGAGGGCAGGGAGCAGGGCGAGTTCGCGCCCTCACTGGACGGTGAGGAGATCGCGGCGGCCGTCGTCGCGACCGTCCAGGGCGGCTACGTCCTCGCCCGCGCGTCCGGCTCGCCCGCCGCCTTCGACGCGGCCGTCCGGGGGCTGCTGTCGCTGCTCGCACCGGCCACCGCCCGCTGACGACCGAGGGACCATCACATGCACGCCATGCAGTACGCCTTCACCCTGCCCGCCGACTACTCCATGGACGTCGTCCGGGAGCGGGTGGCCCGGACCGGGCACCTGCTCGACGACTGGACCGGCCTCGGGATCAAGGCGTACCTGATGCGGGAGCGCGGGGTGCGCGGCTCGGCGGTCAACGAGTACGCGCCGTTCTACCTGTGGAACACCGTGGAGGGCATGAACTCCTTCCTGTGGCAGGGCGCCTTCCAGCGGCCCACCGACGACTTCGGACGGCCCTCGGTCCGGCAGTGGACGGGCCTGGCGTACGAGGAGGGCGGCGCCGCCGGTTCCCCGGCGCGGGTGGCGGTGCGCGGCCGCCGGCCGGTGCCCGACGGAGTGCCGCTCGCGGGGGTGGCGGCGGAAGCGGTGCGGGAGAACGGGCGGCTGGCGGCGCTGGACGGCGTGGTGCTGTCGGCGGCGGTCGTGGACACCAGCCGGTGGGAGCTGGTCCACTTCACCCTCTTCGTCCACGGCGACGCGGCGGCCGGGGCCGAGGGGGACGTGTTCGAGGTGCTGCACGTGTCCGCTCCGGGACGGGACCGGCTGCCCCGAGGGCGCCAGTGGTGAGGACCCGGGTGCCCGTGTCGACGCGGCTCCACCGGGGAGGCCCGCCGCGCGGACGTGCTCAGTTCCACGCGCGTTCTGATCGTCACGGTGGGCACCTGGGGAGACGTCGCCCCTTCCTCGGACCGGGGCTCCGGCCGAGGCGGGCCGGTCACGAGGCGGCCCCGGCCCCCCCGTCTCCGGTTCGCCGGCGGTTCCGGCAGCACGGCGGGCACCGACGCGGAGGGACGGAGCGTCCTGGTCGCCGAGGCCCTGCGGACGGCGGGGCCGCGCGGCATCGTGCAGCCGGGCTGGAGCGGGCTGCACGTCGAGGGCGAGGACGTCCTCACCGTCGCCGGGGTGCCGCACGGCCGGCTCCTGCCCCGCACGGCCGCCGTGGTCCACCACGCCGGTGCGGGCACCACCGCGGCCGATCCCGGGGCGGGAGCGCCGGCCGCACCCGTGCCCGTCGGCTCGATCAGCGCTTCCGGGCCTCCCGGCCCGCCGCCCCGGGAAGCACGCCCGCCCGCGTCCCGCACCAGCGGCTGACCGCTCCCCTCCTGGCCGACGCACCGCGCCGCGCTGTCGGCGACCCGTCCCGCCAGACCCGTACGCGCCGCGTCGCCGGCCGTCTCGCCCGCGAGAACGGAGCGGCTCCCGTACCGACCGCGCCGACCCGCCTCGGCCGGTGGCCCGGAGCGCGTCGCGTCGTGCGGCCGGCGGCCCTGCCCGGCGCGAGGAGGGGCCGTCCGGGAAGAGCTTCGCGGGAAAAGCCTTAGGGTCGGCCCATGGTGAGACTCGGGTTCCCTGTCATCGGTGTCACGGACGTGCCCCGCGCGGTGGCGTTCTGGACGGCTGCGCTCGGCCTGGTCGCCAGTGAGGAGCGGGCGAGCGAGACCTGGCGGACGCTCGAGCACGCCGACGGCTCCGGCCGGGTCCTCGCCGTGATGCGCAGCGAGTCCCCGGCCGAGCCGCGCCCCCGCCTGCACCTGGACCTGTTCACGGACACGGCGGAGGAGCAGCAGGCCGAGGTGCGGCGGCTGATCGGGCTCGGCGCGCGGGCCGTCGACTGGGACCTGTACCCGTCCGACCCCGACTTCGTGGTCCTCGCCGACCCGGACGGCAACAGGTTCTGCGTCATCGACCTCGGCCACGCGCCGACGCCCTGACCGGGACGGCTCACACCAGCGCCCCCAGCGGGTCGTCCAGCACCGGCTGCCACGCCAACTCGGCCGCGCCGACCAGGCTGTTGTGGTCCAGGGTGCAGGGCAGGATCGGCACGCTGCCGCTCTGCCCCCACAGGCTGCGGTCGGCGACGACCGCGCGCAGCCGTTCGGGGTCGGCGTCCAGCAGGGTGCGGTGCAGTCCGCCGAGGACGATCCGGTCCGGGTTGAGGAGGTTCACCAGACCGGCCAGGCCCAGGCCGAGACGGTCGATGAGGGCCCCGGTGGCGGTGCGGACGGCCGGGTCGTCGTACCGGCCGCGGATCAGGTCGTTGGACTGCTGGAGCAGGGACACCTCGGGGCCGGGCTCGCGTCCGGCCGCGGTGAGGAAGGCCAGCGGGTCGGTCTCCACGTCCAGGCAGCCCCGGCTGCCGCAGTGGCAGGGACGGCCCTCGGGGTTGACGGTGAGGTGGCCGACCTCCAGCGCGAGACCGGAACTGCCGCTGTGCAGGCGCCCGTCGAGGACCAGCGCGCCGCCGACGCCCCGGTGACCGGTGGCGACGCAGAGCAGGTCGCGGGCGCCGCGTCCGGCGCCGTGCCGGTGTTCGGCGAGGGCGGCGAGGTTGACGTCGTTCGCCGCGAAGGCGGGACCTTCGATGCCGGCGGCACGCACCTGCTCGGCGAAGATCCGCCGCACCGGGGCGCCGGCCGGCCAGGCCAGGTGCAGCGGGTTCAGGGCCAGTCCCTCCGGCTCCGCGACGGCGGAGGGCACGGCGAGTCCCGCGCCGACGCAGCGCCGCCCGGTCTGCCGCAGCAGTCCGGCGCCCGTCTCGACGACGGAGCCGAGCACCTTCGCCGGGTCGGCGTCGACGACCTCGCGGCCGGAGGCGGTGGCGACGAGCCGGCCGCCGAGGCCGACCAGGGCCGCGCGGAAGCCGTCCGCGTGGATCTGGGCGGCGAGGGCGACGGGGCCGTCCTCGGCGACCGCGAGGCGGTGCGAGGGGCGGCCCTGCGCCCCTCCCGCCGCGCCGGGGCGGGCGTCGACCCGGATCAGGCCGAGTGCCTCCAGTTCGGCGGCGACGGCGCCGGCCGTGGCCCGGGTCACGCCGAGCTCGGCGGTGAGGACGGCCCGGGTGGGGGCGCGTCCGGTGTGCACGAGCTCCAACGCGGGTCCGAGCGCGCCGCGCCCCCGGTCCAGCCGCGTCCTCGAGGTGGTCCCTTCCCCCGCCGTACGGGGGTCCGCCTTGCCGCTCATGAGGGGGAGTCTCCCATGATCCGCCGGCCCGGGAGGCCTAGAGGCCGCCGGCCCGGGGAGCCTGGAGGCCGCTGACCCGGAGCGTGATGTTCAGCCGCCCGGTGAGCCCCAACTCGGGCGGTGCGGTGCCCGCGTGCACCCGCGGCACCCCGTGGTACGCGAGCCGGGAGGGACCGCCGAAGACGAACAGGTCGCCGCTGCGCAGCTCGACGTCGGTCCAGGGGCGGGCGCGGGTGTCGGGGTTGCCGAAGCGGAAGACGCAGGCGTCGCCGAGGCTCAGGGAGACCACGGGCGCGTCCGCCCGCTCGTCGCCGTCGCGGTGCAGGCCCATGCGGGCGCCGGCGTCGTAGAAGTTGATCAGCGCGATGTCGTACGCCGCCGTGGCCGCCGCCGCGCCCAGCGCGTCGGTCACCGCCCGGCGCCCGAGGTCGCCGAGCCAGGCCGGGAAGGGCTTCACCGGGGCGCCGTCGCCGTCGACGACGGTGCGGGCGTAGGCGTACGGGTACCAGTGCCAGCCGAGGCACACCTGCCGGGCGGTCATCGTGCCGCCGCCGGGGGTGCGGACGGTGCGCAGTCCGGCGGGCGCGCGGGCCCACTCCCGGCAGGCGCGCAGCAGCTCGCGCTGCCGGCCGGCGTCCAGCCAGTCCGGCAGGTGCACCGCGCCCGGGGCGACCTCGGTGCGGGACCTCGGGAACAGCTCGGCGTCCATGCCTCCATCCTGCCCGACCGCCGCGACACGGCCTGAGCTGCGGCTCCGCTAGCCTGGACGCACGATGAACGACCCGAGCGACCGTATGACGACTCCGTGGGGCGAGCTCGCGCTGGCCCGCTTCCCCGAGGATCCGCGCGACCTGCTGCGCGCCTGGGACGCCTCCGACGAGTACCTGCTCCGGCATCTGGCGGACCAGGACGTCCCGCTGTCCGGCACGGTCGTGGTCGTCGGCGACCGGTGGGGGGCGCTGGTGACGGCGCTGGCGGCGCACCGGCCGGTGCAGATCACCGACTCCCACCTCGCCCAGGAGGCGACCCGCGCCAACCTGGCGCGCAACGGCGTGGCGCCCGGCTCGGTGCGGCTGCTCACCACGCAGGACCCGCCGCCCGGGCGGATCGACGTCCTGCTGGTGCGGGTGCCGAAGAGCCTGGCGCTGCTGGAGGACCAGTTGCTGCGGCTGGCGCCCGCCGTGCACGAGGGCACGGTCGTCGTCGGCACCGGGATGGTCAAGGAGATCCACACCTCGACGCTCGCGCTGTTCGAGCGGATCATCGGCCCGACCCGCACCTCGCTCGCCGAGAAGAAGGCGCGGCTGGTCCTCTGCACGCCCGACCCCGCACGGGAACGGCCCGCCAGTCCGTGGCCGCTCAGCTACGCGCTCCCCGACGGCATCGGCGTGCTCTCCGGGCGGACGGTCGTCAACCACGCCGGCGTCTTCTGCGCCGACCGGCTCGACATCGGCACCCGGTTCTTCCTCCGGCACCTGCCGGACGGCGGGGGCGCCCGGCGGGTGGTGGACCTGGGCTGCGGCAACGGCGTGGTCGGTACGGCGGTGGCGCTGGCCGATCCGGACGCCGAGGTGCTGTTCACCGACGAGTCGTTCCAGGCCGTCGCCTCGGCGGAGGCCACGTACAGGGCGAACGGGGTGCCGGGGCACGCGGAGTTCCGGGTCGGCGACGGGCTGGCCGGGGTGCCGGACGGCAGCGTGGACCTGGTGCTCAACAATCCGCCGTTCCACTCCCACCAGGCGACGACCGACGCCACGGCGTGGCGGATGTTCACCGGGGCGAAGCGCGTGCTGCGCCCCGGCGGCGAACTGTGGGTGGTCGGCAACCGGCACCTCGGCTACCACGTCAAGCTGCGGCGGCTGTTCGGCAACAGCCGTCTGGTGGCGAGCGACCGCAAGTTCGTGGTGCTGAAGGCCGTCAAGCGGTAGGGCCGGCGATCACCCGGACGAGTGCCGCCACCGTCCGCACCATGGCCTCCCTTCCCACGGTGAGGTAGCGGCGCGAGTCGACGGCGTCCGGGTGGGAGGCGAGGTACTCCCGGATCGCGCCCGTCATGGCGATGTTGAGCGCGGTGCCGACGTTGACCTTGGCGATGCCGCCCGCGACCGCCGCGGCGAGTTCGCCGTCCGGGAGTCCGGAGGAGCCGTGCAGCACGAGCGGCACGTCCAGCGTTCCGGACAGCTCCTTGAGCAGGTCGTGGTCGAGGGCGGCGGTCCGCGTGGTCATGGCGTGGCTGCTGCCGACGGCGACGGCCAGGGCGTCCACCGCGGAGTCGGCGACGAAGGCACGGGCCTCGGCGGGGCCGGTGCGGGCGCCGGGCGCGTGCGCGTCGAGCGGCGCCTCGCCGTTCTTGCCGCCCACTTCTCCCAACTCGGCCTCGATCCACAGCCCCTGGGCGTGGGCCCAGTCGGCGGCGGCCCGGGTCGCGGCGAGGTTCTCCGTGTACGGCAGCCGTGAGGCGTCGTACATCACGGAGCTGAATCCGGCGTCCGGGGCCTGGCGCAGCAGGGCGTCGCTCTGGACGTGGTCGAGGTGGAGGGCGACGGGCACGGCGGCGGCCTCGGCGGCGGCGACGGCGGCGCGGGCCAGCGGCAGCAGGCGGCCGTAACGGAACTTCACCGCGTTCTCGCTGACCTGGAGCACCACGGGTGCGCGCTCGGACTCGGCGCCGGCGACGACGGCTTCGATGTGCTCCAGGGTGATGACGTTGAACGCGGCGACGGCGGAACGCGCGGCGGCGGCGCGGGTGATCAGGTCGCCGGTGGTGGCGAGGGGCACGGAGTCTCCTATCCCCGGTCTTTCCCGGTCCTTCTCGGGCGTCGGGCGGGCGTCAGGGGGCGAGGATCACCGAGCGGGTGAGGTGGCGGGGCCGGTCCGGGTCGAGGCCGCGGGCGGCGGCGACGGCGACGGCGAGCCGCTGGGCGCGGACCAGTTCGGCGAGCGGGTCGAGGCCTGCGGCCACCCACAGCGCGCCCGTGTCCCGGACCTGCTCGGCCAGTCCGCCGGGGGCCTCGCCGAACATCCAGGTCGCCGTGCCGGCCGTGCTGATGCTGATGGGACCGTGCCGGTACTCCATCGCCGGGTACGCCTCGGTCCAGGACAGGGACGCCTCGCGCATCTTCAGCCCGGCCTCGTTGGCCAGACCCACCGTCCAGCCGCGGCCGAGGAAGGTGAACTGGGTGCAGTCGACGAGTCCTTCGGGCAGCTCGGCCGCGAGCGCGGTGCGGGCGTCGGCGACGGCGGCCTCGGTGTGCAGGCCCAGGTGGGCGCGGAGCAGGGTCAGGGCGGTGGTCGCGAACCGGGTCTGCACGACCGACCGCTCGTCCGCGTGGTCGAGGACGACGACGTCGTCGGCGGCGGTCATGACGGGCGTGTCCGGGTCGGCGGTGAGCGCGACGGTGCGGGTGCGGCCCTTCAACGCGCCGAGCAGGTCGAGCACTTCGGTGGTGGTGCCGGAGCGGGTGAGGGCGACGACACGGTCGTAGGCGCGGCCCCGCGGGAACTCGGAGGCGGCGAAGGCGTCCGTCTCGCCCAGACCCGCCTCCTCGCGCAGCGCCGCCGCCGACTGGGCCATGAAGTACGAGGTGCCGCAGCCGACGATCGCCACCCGCTCCCCCGCCGCCGGCAGCACCGCCGCGTGTCCGGGCGCCTCGGCGGCGGCGCGTGTCCAGCACTCGGGCTGGCTGTTGAGCTCGTCCTCGACGTACGTCATGCCGCACACTCCCGACCGGTCTCTGAGCAGACCTGGCTCGCTTGATTGTTCATGCAAGATATAGCGAACTTTCGAGCACTATCAAGCAATCAACGAAGGAGAGCCGTGCGCTAGGGTCGGCGGGAGAGCGAAGAACGGAGGCGCGGATGTCGCGCGACGCCCGCTGGAAGGCACTGCTGGAGCTGCTCGTCGAGCGTGGCCGCCTGGACGTCGAGGAGGCGGCGGCCGAGCTGGAGGTGTCGGCCGCGACGATCCGCCGCGACTTCGACCGGCTGGCGGAGCAGCAGATGCTCGTGCGCACGCGCGGTGGCGCGGTGGTGCACGGCGTGTCGTACGAGTTGCCGCTGCGCTACAAGACCGCTCGCCGGGCCTCGGAGAAGCAGCGCATCGCGCAGGCCGTCGCCGCGCTGGTGGCGCCGGGCGAGGCGGTGGGGCTGACCGGCGGCACGACCACCACCGAGGTGGCGCGAGCCCTGGCCGTGCGCCCCGACCTGGCCTCCGGCACACCCGCGCTGACCGTGGTCACGAACGCGCTGAACATCGCCAACGAGCTGGCGGTACGGCCGCAGTTCAAGATCGTGGTGACCGGCGGGGTGGCCCGGGCGCAGTCGTACGAGCTGATCGGACCGCTCGCGGACGGGGTGCTGGGCCAGGTCACGCTCGACGTGGCGGTGCTCGGCGTCGTCGGCTTCGACCTCGCGCACGGCGCCGCGGCCCACGACGAGGCGGAGGCCGCGATCAACCGGCTGCTGTGCGAGCGGGCCGAGCGCGTGGTGGTGGCCGCGGACTCGAGCAAGCTGGGCCGGCGGGCGTTCGCCCGGATCTGCGCCGCGGACGCGGTGGACACGCTGGTCACCGACGGCGCGGCCGACCCGGACGCCCTGCGCCCGTTCGAGGAGGCGGGGATCCGGGTCGTCCTGGCGTAGGCGGCCTCGGTCAGTGCCCGTGACCGTCGGTGTGCCCCCGCGTGGCGGCCGGCGCGGGGTCCTGGCCGGCGGGCGCCGATCCGGCCCGCACGGTGAAGGCCGCGGTGTGGACCTCGCCCCGGTGCCGGAAGTCCAGGAACAGGCGGTAGGCGCCGGCGCTGGGCGCGGTGGCCGTGAAGGAGATCTCCGGGCCGGGCTTCGTGGTGCCGTCGCCGGGTTCGCCGTTCGGGTGGACGTGGAGGTAGGCGAGGTCGCCGGAGCGCAGGGCGACGAGGTGGCCGTAGGCGCCGAGATGGGGCTGGAGGTCGGTGACGGGGCGGCCGTCGCGGGAGACCTTCAGTTTCAGCTCGCCCGCCTTGCCGGGGCTCAGGGACCCGGCGAGTTCGACCTGGTAGCCGTCGGTCCGCGCGGTGTCGTCCGGCGCCGGGAGGTCCACGGGCCGGTAGGTGCCGCCGGCCGCGAGGTCCGCGCCGAGGGTGAGGTTCTCCGCGCCCTTCCCGGCCGGAGTGAAGTCGGCGAAGACGCGGTAACCGCCCGCGCGGGGCAGGTCGACCGGAGTGCTCCAGGTACCGTCGGCGGCGCGGGTGGGGTGCAGGTGGCGGTAGGTGGCCAGATCGCGTGAGGCGACGATGAGGTGGAGTTCCTTGTCGTGCTCGCGCTGGTACGCGGTGACGGCCCTGCCGTCGTCGTCGCGGACGGTGAAGCGCAGTTCGGTGCGCCGGCCGGCGGTGACGCTCGGGGTGGCGAGGTCGAGGGTGTAGCCGTTCTCGGAGACCCGCAGGCCGCCGGCCGGCTCGCTCTCGTGGCCCGCGTGGCCGTCGCCGCCACCCGGATCCGCCGACGGCCCGCTCCCGTGCGCCCCGTGCGCGGCGGACGGGGCGTCCGCGACGACCGGGTCGACGGCCCTGCCGACGCCGTACGCCGTACCGAAGGTCGCGGCCAGTGCGGCGGCGAATGCGGTGATCTTCAGTCCGGTGCTCGGTCCCGTACCCATGGCGGTCGTCTCCTCGATTCCCGGCGCCCGGTCCTGCGGACGCCTCTCCATGCACTTCACAATACCCCTGGGGGGTACACAGTCAAGCTCGGCCAGGGGTTGCGTCCCATACCCCCTAGGGGTATATATGGATCTCGGCAGACACACCCCCGCCCCGTATTTCGGGCCGTTCCCGCAGGAGGACACCCATGGCTTCCACCGCCGGCGCCGTCAGCACCACCTACGCCGTCTCCGGAATGAGCTGCGGCCACTGCAAGGCGACGCTCACACGGGTGATCGGCGAGCTGGACGGCGTCACCGCCGTCGACGTCCAGGTCGCCGCCGGCCGGGTCACCGTGACCGGCACCGCCGAGCCGGACGACGCCGCGATCACGGAGGCCGTCGACGAGGCCGGCTACGAGCTCACCGGCCGCGTCTGACCGGCCCCCCGCTCCCCCGCGCAAGCCGCACCACCGCACCACCGGGACCCGGCCCCCGGCTCCCGGCCGACGACCCCGCATCAGGAGCAGTCATGACCACCAGTACGACCAGCGCACCGACCGAGGTGGAGCTCGCCATCGGCGGGATGACCTGTGCCTCGTGCGCCGCCCGGATCGAGAAGAAGCTGAACCGGATGGACGGGGTCACCGCGACCGTCAACTACGCGACGGAGAAGGCCAAGGTCAGTTTCACGGGCGGGGTGTCCGTCCCGGAGCTGATCGCCACGGTCGAGGCGACCGGTTACACCGCCCGCGAGCCCGAGCCGGTGCGGGCGGAGCCGGCGCCGGGGGCCACGGAGGCCGAGGAGGCGGACGGGCTGCGGCCGCTGCGGCAGCGGCTGGTCACCTCGGTGCTGCTGGCCGTTCCCGTCATCGCGATGGCGATGGTGCCGGCGCTGCAGTTCGAGTACTGGCAGTGGCTGTCGCTGACCCTGGCCGCGCCCGTGGTCACCTACGCCGCCTGGCCGTTCCACCGGGCCGCGTTCACCAACGCCCGCCACGGCGCGGCGACCATGGACACGTTGATCTCGGTCGGCACCTCGGCGGCGTTCCTGTGGTCGCTGTGGGCGCTGTTCTTCGGCACCGCGGGCACACCGGGCATGACGCACCCCTTCGAGCTGACCATCGCCCGCGGTGACGGTTCCGGGAACATCTACCTGGAGGCCGCCGCCGGAGTGACCGCGTTCATCCTGGCCGGCCGCTACTTCGAGGCCCGCTCCAAGCGCAAGGCCGGTGCCGCGCTGAAGGCCCTGCTGGAGCTGGGGGCGAAGGACGTCACCGTACTGGACCCGGACGGCGGCGAGCGGACGATCCCCACGGCGCGACTGGCGGTGGGCGACCGCTTCCTGGTCCGTCCGGGCGAGAAGATCGCCACCGACGGCACGGTCGTGGAGGGCGCCTCGGCCGTGGACGCGTCGATGCTCACCGGCGAGTCGGTGCCGGTCGAGGTCGGCGTCGGCGACAGCGTCACCGGCGCCACCCTGAACGCCGGGGGCCGGCTGGTGGTCGAGGCCACCCGGGTCGGCGCCGACACGCAGCTCGCGCGGATGGCGAAGCTGGTCGAGGACGCGCAGAACGGCAAGGCCGCCGCCCAGCGGCTCGCCGACCGCATCTCCGGGGTCTTCGTCCCGGTCGTCATCGCCCTGGCGCTGGCCACGCTCGGTTTCTGGACCGGCAACGGCGCCGGGCTCACCGCCGCGTTCACCGCCGCCGTCGCGGTCCTGATCATCGCCTGCCCCTGCGCCCTGGGCCTGGCCACGCCGACCGCGCTCATGGTCGGCACCGGGCGCGGCGCCCAGCTCGGCATCCTCATCAAGGGCCCCGAGGTCCTGGAGTCCACCCGCAGGGTCGACACCATCGTCCTGGACAAGACCGGCACCGTCACCACCGGCCGCATGACCCTGCTCGCCGTGCACACCGCCGCCGGCACCGAGGAGTCCGAGGTGCTGCGCCTCGCGGGCGCGCTGGAGCACTCCTCCGAGCACCCGATCGCCCGCGCCGTCGCCGACGGCGCCCTGGAGAAGCTGGGCACCCTGCCGACGCCCGAGGACTTCGCAGGCGTCGCCGGACTGGGTGTGCAGGGCGTCGTCGACGGCCACGCCGTCCTCGTCGGCCGCGAGAAGCTGCTCGCCGAGTGGGCCATGAGCCTCCCGGCGGACCTGGCCCGCGCCAAGGCCGACGCGGAGGCGGCGGGCCGCACCGCGATCGCCGTGGCCTGGGACGGCGAGGCCAGGGCGGTCCTGGAGGTCGCCGACGCGGTCAAGGACACCAGCGCCGAGGCCATCACCCGGCTGCGGGCCCTGGGCCTCACCCCGGTGCTGCTGACCGGCGACAACAAGGCCGTGGCCGCCTCCGTCGCCCGCGAGGTCGGCATCGACGCGGAGCACGTCGTCGCGGAGGTCATGCCGCAGGACAAGGTCGACGTCGTCAAGCGGCTGCAGGACGAGGGCCGTTCGGTCGCGATGGTCGGCGACGGGGTCAACGACGCCGCCGCGCTCGCCCGGGCCGACCTGGGGCTGGCCATGGGCACCGGGACCGACGCCGCCATCGAGGCCGGCGACCTCACCCTCGTCCGCGGCGACCTGCGCGCCGCCGCCGACGCCATCCGGCTGGCCCGCAGGACCCTGGGCACCATCAGGTCCAACCTCTTCTGGGCCTTCGCCTACAACGTCGCCGCGCTCCCCCTCGCCGCCGCCGGGCTCCTCAACCCGATGCTCGCCGGAGCGGCCATGGCCTTCTCCTCCGTCTTCGTCGTCGGCAACTCCCTGCGGCTGCGCGGATTCAAGGCCGCGAACTGACACGCTCGCGCACGGGGTGGGGGTGGACCACAGGGTCCGCCCCCACCCCGTTCCCGCGTTCCGGACCGCCTCGCGCTCGCCCGGACGGGTGCCGCCGGGACGCCGTACGGCGGGACAGGGACGAGGCTGGTCCGGCGGACGGGTCCCGCCCACCGCCACCGGCGGGGCGGCGGGAACCGCCCGTACCCGGACGCCACCGCCTCACGGAGCAGGAGCCCATGACCGAACCGACCGACGACGGCGGAGACGCCGGCGGCCCGCTCGCACCGGCCGCGGGGCCGCCGCGTCCCCGCCGTCGTGGCCTCGCCGCCGTGCTCGCAGACCTGCGTGCCGTGGACGGTGCGCTGTACGCGGCGGTGGCCTCCACGCACACGCCCGCGCTGGACCGGTCCCTGCGGCGGCTGTCCCGCGCCGCCGACCACTCCAGGATCTCGCTCGGGATCGCCGCCGTCCTCGCCCTGGGCGGAGGGCGGGCCCGCGACGCGGCGCTCGTCGGGGTCGGGGCGGTGGCCGTGACCTCCACGGCCGCGAACCTGCTCGGCAAGCGCCTGGTGCGCAGGCCCCGGCCCGACCGGGAGGCGGCCCGCGTGACGGTCGACCGGTACGTGCCCATGCCCGCGTCGGCGTCGTTCCCGTCCGGTCACACGGCCTCGGCGGTCGCGTTCGCCACGGCGGTCGGCGTGGTCCTGCCGGCGGCCGCCGCACCCCTCGGCGCGCTGGCGACCGCCGTGGGGTACTCCCGCGTCCACACCGGTGTGCACTATCCGGGTGACGTGGTGGCGGGCGCCGTCCTCGGCGTCGCCGGGGCGGCCACCGTGCTGGCGCTGGCCGCGGCCGCTCCGGTGCCCGTTCTGCGGACGGTCTACCCGGTGGCGCCGCCCGTCCCGTCCGCGCCCGTGTAGAAGGCGGCGGTCCGGTCCGCCCTCGCGCGCGCCGTCCCGGGATCGGTGCCGCTCGCCACGTCGGCCCCGTACCAGGCCTCGCCGCTGGAGAGCACGAACCGCCGTCCCGCCTCCGAGGCCGACCAGGCCGCGACCTCCTGGGGGTCCACGGGGGTGCCGCCGCTCGACAGGTACATGGTGAGGCCGACGAGCATCAGGTCCCAGCCGACACCGACCGCGCCCGGACCGAACGCGGCCCACCGCTCGTCGTCGACGTGGGCGAGGTAGTCCAGCTCGAAGCGGGTGCCGCCCCCGCCGGGCGTCAGCCGCAGCTCGATCCAGCTGACCTCCTCGGCGTACTCCCAGGTGGCGGCGAAGCCCCTGGGCGGTTCGCAGCTCTCGATCGTGCCGCCCGCGTTCCCCTCCAGCTGGTAACGCCCGCCCAGCCGCAGGTCGCCGGAGACGGGGAGGAACCACTGCGGGATGCGCCGGGGGTCGGTACAGGCCTCCCACAGGTCGTCGAGCGGGGTGTCGTAGGTACGGCCCACCGTGAGGACGCGGGCCTCACCCGCCTTGAAGGCACGCGTGCCGACCTGCCGGCGCACGGAGTCGATCTGGTGCGTCACATCGATCACGGGTGAACTCCTCCTCGAAGGCGTGCCTGTGCCCAGACTGTCAGCCGGCGCCCGCGCGGGCACCAGCTGATGGTCTGCCCGTGTCCGGGACGCGTCCGCCGGCCGAACGCCCTCACCGCCTGGTGGCACGTCCGGACCGTGCCGGTGCGGACGGTCTTCGCGCCTCCGCCGCAGCGGGTGCAGACGCGCTCGAGGTCCTCGTGGAAGGCGCTGCCGGCGTCGGCGGTCACGGCCGTGGCCGAGGCGGCGAGTCCGCGGCGCGTCCCACACCTCCATGAGGCGGCGGCCCGCCCCTCGGGCCACAGGTCTGGGCCAGGAGAACGCGCGTCTCGGCCGTCCCTTCGCACCCGCGCCGTCCCGGCGGGCCGTCGGCTTCCGGGCGGTGACGGGCAGCGCCGCCCGGGAGCGGCGCGCTCACCACGGCAGGTCCTCCAGGTAGGCGCCGACCCGGTCGCCGTCCCAGGCCCCGTCGGCGATCACCAGGCGGTAGCGGTAGGCGAAGGACTCGCCGGGCGGCAGCTCGAACTCCTCGAAGAACGCCCAGGAGAACGCGACCGTCGGCACCGGCGTGGCCCGCACGAACCAGTGGGAGGGATGGATCGCGCTCCTGTCGTCCAGGTTCTCCGGCGCGTGCGCGAAGACGAGCGTGGAGTGGCCGTCGCTCCCGTCGCGCTCCGCGGTGAAGGCGAGCCACGGACTCTGTGCGCCCATCAGCCTCTCCGCCCCGCCGGTGGTGCCCGGAGCGAAGACGGTGCCGTCGGTGAAGTCGCGGGGACCGCGCCACTGGAGGCCGGTGTAACCGGCCATCTCCCGGCCCGCGGTGGTCGGCGAACCGAAGACCAGCGGCTCGGCCCGGGTGTTGGTGAGGCGGATCGACCAGTCCAGCGACCAGGCGCCGGCGTCCTCGTCGACCGAGTGGACGGTGAGCCCGCGTTCCTCGCGGGCCCACTCGGCACCGCCGTTCTCGACCCAGGTCAGGTGTTCGGTGACGTCGAGCCGGTCGTCACCGGCCGTGAAGCCCGGGAAGCCGTCGTGCCGCATCGAGCCGATGCGCTCGGGCAGGGGCAGGTAGCCCTCGCCGTGGACGTAGGAGTTGCCGCCCCAGAAGTTCTGTCCGCAGAGGTGGCTGGCCGTCATCTGCACGCCCTTGTGCCAGCGGTGGTCGCTGGGCCGGTAGCCGGTGACGACGTGTCCGGCGAGGGTTCGCACGGGATGGGCGTAGGGCTTGCGGGACTCGAAGGCGTCGGGGTCGGGGCGGTAGACGTAGCGGAGGATCTCGGTGCCGTTCGACGCCGTGACGGCGATGTGGTCGCCGTGGGTGTGGGTGACGCTCAGGGTGCTCACGCGCGCTCCTCGGGGGCCCAGCCGGGGTGGCCGCCGTGCATGGCCGGGTAGAAGGGGTCACCGGGGCCGATCTCGCCCGCGCGTACCGGCCGGCCGGTGAACGCCGCCTTGTACAGGGCGGCGGCGAACTCCAGCGTGGCGCGGGCCTCCGGTCCGCTGCCGGGCGGCCTGGCACCGGCGTCCCAGGCGTCCAGCACGGCGCCGAGCTGAGCGGTGTGGGAACTGGGCACGTCCGCCGCCGGGGTGCGCCAGGCCGCGGCGCGTGCCGGGTCGACGTGCCGGGCCGGGGTGTAGGTCCAGTCGTCGTTGCGGTGCCCGTACAGGTGGGTGAGCTCGACGGTGGCGTCGGCGCAGTCGACGCGGACGCGGCTCACCTCGTCCGGGGAGAGGACGCTGTTGACGACGGTGGCGAGGGCGCCGTTCGCGAACCGCACCAGGGCCGTGGAGACGTCCTCGCTCTCGGTGCCGTGGACCAGGCGCGAGGCCATGGCCCGGATCTCCCGCCACGGCCCGAGCAGGTGCAGCAGCAGGTCGTACTGGTGGATGCCGTGGCCCATCGTCGGTCCGCCGCCCTCGGTGGCCCAGCGTCCGCGCCAGGGCACCGCGTAGTAGGCGGCGTCGCGGTGCCAGGTGGTCTGGCAGTGCGCGACCAGCGGTGCGCCGAGCTCGCCGCCCGCGATCAGCTCCCGGGCGTGCGCGGCACCGGAGCCGTACCGGTGCTGGAAGATCACGGAGGCGTACCCCCCGGAGGCCTCCTCGGCCGCGGCGATGTCGTCGTACTCGGCGAGCGAGAGGCACAGCGGCTTCTCGCACAGCACCCACGCGCCGGCCTCGAGCGCGGCCACCGTCTGCTCCCGGTGCAGGGACGGCGGCGTGCCGACGAGCACCAGGTCGGGGCGCACGGCGTCCAGCATGGCCTCCATCGAGGTGTGGCCGGCGACGTCACCGCCCGCGCTCCGCCGGAAGGCCTCCAGCCGGGACGGGTCCACGTCGACGGCGGCGACCAGTTCCACGCGGTCGGCGTGGGCCGCGAGCGCGGGCAGGTGGCTGTCGACGACGACGGCGCCGGTGCCGACCACGGCGACGCGGCGGCGGGCGGGGTGCGGGGACATGCGGTCCTCCTCGGACGGTGACGGGCGGCACGCGCTCGGGCCGCCCGTGCGTACCCCTCGGAGACCTTTAGAAAGCGCTTGCACTCCCGCAGACCCTAGAGCGCGGGGGAAGGACCGGACAACCCCCCGCGGGGAGCGGGGGCGGGCGCCGGCTCGGGCCCCAGCGTTTGCGGGACCGGCGTGCGGCTGGTCGACTGTCGCAGGGGGCGGGCCGGTCGCACCGCGCCGGTGCGGACACTCAGCTTTCCTCCGGAAGGAGTCCTGGCGTGAACACCCCGAATCCGCCGGCACCCGGGCACAGCTCCGACGGCAGCCAGCCCTGGCTGCACCAGAGGGGCCGGACCATCCAGGAGTTCGGCACCGTCAAGCAGTTCCCCGTGGCGCTGTCCATGGAGACCCGCCTCTACTCGTGCCAGCGGCTCAACAAGGTCCTGGCGGACACCCGCATCCTGCACGACCTGTACAAGAAGTACCACTGGCTCATGCGCGGGGCGACGTTCTACCAACTGCACCTGCTGCTGGACAAGCACGCCGGCGAACAGCTGGAGCTGATCGACACCGTCGCCGAACGCGTCCAGACGCTCGGCGGCGTCGCCGTCGGCGACCCCCGGCACGTCGCGGAGATCACCGCGGTGCCGCGTCCGCCGGACGGCGTGGAGGAGGTGCCGGCGATGCTCTCGCGGCTGCTGGAGGCCCATGAGCTGATCCTCACCGACTGCCACGACGCCGCGGCCCGCACCCAGGAGCTCGGCGACGACGGCACGAACGACCTCCTGGTCTCCGAGGTCGTGCGCACCAACGAGCTCCAGGCCTGGTTCCTGGCGGAGCACCTCGTCGACACGCCTCTCGTGCACGCCTGACCGGCCGTAGCGCGCCGGCCCCGGACACCTCCCGTCCGGGGCCGGTCCGTTCCGCGTCCACGGCCGCCCCGCACTCCCCGCGCGCCGTGGGCGGAGCGCCCTCTCGATGCCCTTTCACCCACGCTGTGGAAGTGTCCTCCTATGGCCCACATGTCCTCCGGTTCCCACGGTGCCCACGCCCAGCCTCCGACGCGCGGCCAGAAGTGGTCCGCGTTCCGGCAGTCGCCGTTCTGGCCGGCCACCGTGCTGGTGCTGATCCTCGCGGCGGCGGCCGGACTCTTCGCGGGCTCGTACACCTACTCCATGGCGGACCCGACGCCGCACTCGCTCCCCACGGCCGTGGTCGGCTCCTACGAACAGGGGCGCGGCAAGGCCTTCCTGGACGGCCTGGAGCAGGCGCTGAACGCCTCGGTGAAGGTGCACCCCTACGGCAGTACCGCCGAGGCGCGTGACGCGGTCGAGGAACAGGAGGTCTTCGCGATCTTCGAGCTGCGCGGGAACGGGCGGTCGGCCGTCCTCGACCTGTCCAGCGCCTCGGGCGCCTCGGTCGCCGAGGTGCTGGCCCAGACGGCACCGGAGGTGGGGAAGAAGACCGGGGTCGCCCTCACCGTCCGGGACGTCAACCCCCTGCAGGAGGGCGACCCGCGCGGTCTGGCGATCTTCTACATCTCCCTGGCCGCCGTCATCATCGGCTTCGTCGGGGCGATCCAGCTCAGCGTGCACGCGCGGGCCCTGACCCCGTTCGAGCGCATCCTCTTCACGATCGCCTACGCGCTGCTCGGCGGCTTCGCCATCGCCGCGACCGTGGACTGGCTGCTGGGCGCGCTCGACCTGCCGTTCGTCGAGTCGTGGCTGATCCTCGCGTTCACCCTGTTCACCAGCGGCATGGTCTTCACGATGTTCAACACCCTGTTCGGCCGCTGGGCGATGCTGCCGACCTGGGGGCTCATGGTGCTGCTCGGCAATCCCTCGTCCGGCGGCGCGGTGTCCTGGCCGCTGCTGCCGTCCCCGCTGGGCGAGATCGGCCGGTGGCTGCCGCCCGGCGCCTCGGTCAACGCGCAGCACACGGCGGTGTACTTCCAGGGGCACCAGCACCTCTTCCCGTACCTGGTGCTGGGCGGGTGGGCGCTGCTGTCCTGCGCCGTGTTCTGGACCTGGCGGCACCGTCACCCCGGCGGACGCGAGAAACACCCGGCGCACGCCGAGTCCTGACCCGGTGTCCGTCCCGCCCCCGGGACCTGGTCCGGCCGCCGCGCTGCTGCGATCATGAGGCGGGAGTCCCCGCCACCGGTTGGAGTGCACATGGCCCTCGACGTCGACGCGATCCGCGCGCAGACACCCGCCCTCAAGTCCGGCACCGCCCGCTTCGACGCGCCCGGCGGCACCCAGACCCCGCAGCCCGTCATCGACGCCGTCGCCGAGGCCCTGGCCGCTCCCCTGGCCAATCGGGGGCAGGTCACCGAGGGTGAGCGCAACGCGGACCGGATCGTCACGCGGGCCCGTGCCGCCCTGGGCGACCTGCTCGGCGCCGACCCGCGGGGCGTCGTCTTCGGCCGCAGCGCCACGCAGCTCGCGTACGACCTCGCCCGGACACTCGCCAAGGGATGGGGGCCGGGCGACGAGGTGGTCGTCACCCGCCTCGAGCACGACTCCAACATCCGGCCCTGGACGCAGGCGGCCGAGGCGGTGGGCGCGACCGTGCGGTGGGCCGACTTCGACCCGGCCACCGGCGAGCTGCTCCCCGAGCACGTCGAGGCGGTGCTGTCCCCGCGCACCCGGCTGGTCGCGGTCACGGCCGCCTCCAACCTCATCGGCACCATGCCCGACCTGCCGGCCCTCGCCCGCCTGGTGCACGGCGCGGGAGCACTGCTCCACGTCGACGCGGTGCACTACGCCTCGCACGCCGCCGTCGACCTGGCGGCGCTCGGCGCGGACACGCTGGTGTGCTCGCCGTACAAGTTCCTCGGTCCGCACCTGGGCGTGCTGGCGGCCCGGCCCGAGTTCCTCCGGACCCTGCGCCCGGACAAGCTGCTGCCGTCCAGCGACGCCGTCCCCGAGCGCTTCGAGCTGGGCACGCTGCCGTACGAGCTGCTGGCCGGCGCCCGCGCGGCGGTGGACTTCCTCGCGGATCTGGTGCCCGGCACCCCCGGCGGGCGGCGGGAGCGGCTGCTCGCGTCCTTCGCGGCGCTGGAGGCCCACGAGGACGCTCTGCGCGAGCGGATCGAGCGGGGACTGGCCGAGCTCGGCGGGATCACGGTGTACTCCCGGGCCGCGCGGCGCACGCCGACCCTGCTGTTCACCGTGGCGGGCCTGAGCCCCGCCGAGGTCTGCCGCCTGCTGGCCGAGCGGGGGGTCGACGCCCCCGCCGGGTCGTTCTACGCGGTGGAGGCCGCCCGCCGCCTGGGGCTGGGCGACGAGGGCGGCGTCCGGGTCGGACTCGCGCCGTACAGCAGCGCGGACGACGTGGACCGGCTGCTGACGGCGCTGGGCGGCCTCCCCCGCTGACGCCGCCTCACCCCAGGGGCACGGTCACCTCGCCGCTGCCCTCCGCGCTCGCCCCGCCCGCGACGCGCACGGTGAACGGACGGTCGGTGCCGCTCGCGGTGACCCGCAGGGCGTCACCCTCGCGCCGGACGTGGAAGGTCGCGGCCGGCGCGCCCAGCAGGTCGGGCACGGTGACCTCGGCGGCGTACCCGGGCGCGGCGGTCGGGTGCACCAGGAGGACCGGGTCGTCCAGCCAGTCGCCGTCGGGACGCCGGTCGTCCCGGGCCAGCGGCAGGACGGCGCCCTCGCGGACGTACAGCGGGAGGCTGTCGTAACCGTGCCTCTCGGTGCGCCACGCCGGACCGGTGACCCGCTCGCCGGACAGGAGGTGCGTCCAGGTGCCCTCGGGGAGGTAGACCTCGACCTCGCCGTCCTCGGTGAAGACCGGGGCGACCAGCAGGTCGGGGCCGAGCATGTACTGACGGTCCAGGGTGCGGCAGCCCGGGTCCTGCGGGAACTCCAGGACCATGGGCCGCATCACCGGCACGCCGGTGCGGTGGGCCTCGGCGGCGGCACCGTACAGGTAGGGCATCAGGCGGTGCTTGAGCAGGGTGAAGCGGCGGGCCACGTCGACGGCCTCGTCGCCGAACTCCCACGGCACCCGGTACGACGAGGAGCCGTGCAGGCGGCTGTGCGAGGAGAGCAGGCCGAAGGCCAGCCAGCGCTTGAAGACCGCCGGGTCGGGCGTGCCCTCGAAGCCGCCGATGTCGTGGCTCCAGAAGCCGAAGCCGCTCAGGGACAGGGAGAGGCCGCCGCGCAGCGACTCGGCCATCGCCTCGAAGGAGGACCAGCAGTCGCCGCCCCAGTGGACGGGGTACTGCTGGCCGCCCGCGGTCGCGGAGCGGGCGAAGAGGACGGCCTCGCCCTGTCCGCGCTCCTTCTCGAGGAGTTCGAAGACGGTCCGGTTGAACAGGTGGGTGTAGTAGTTGTGCATCCGCTCCGGGTCGGAACCGTCGTGCCACACCACGTCGGTGGGGACGCGCTCGCCGAAGTCGGTCTTGAAGCAGTCCACGCCCTGGTCCAGCAACGGCTTGAGCTTGCCGGCGAACCACTCGCGGGCGGCGGGGCTGGTGAAGTCGACCAGGCCCATGCCGGCCTGCCACAGGTCCCACTGCCAGATGTCGCCGTTCGGCCGGCGCACCAGGTGCCCGAGCGCGGCGGCCTCGTCGAAGAGCGGGGACTTCTGGGCGATGTAGGGGTTGATCCAGACACTGACCTTCAGGCCCTTGGCCTTGAGCCGGGCGAGCATGCCCTCCGGGTCGGGGAAGACCTCCGGGTCCCACTGGAAGTCGCACCACTGGTACTCGCGCATCCAGAAGCAGTCGAAGTGGAACACGGTCAGCGGGATGCCGCGCTCGGCCATGCCGTCGACGAACGACGTGACCGTCCGTTCGTCGTAGGAGGTGGTGAAGGACGTGGTGAGCCACAGGCCGAAGGACCAGGCGGGCGGCAGGGCCGGGCGGCCGGTGAGGGCGGTGTAGCGGGCGAGGACGTCCTTGGGGGTGGGCCCGGCGACGACGTAGTACTCCAGCGTCTGGTCCTCGACGCTGAACTGGACCTGCCCGACGGACTCCGAGCCGACCTCGAAGGAGACCGCGCCGGGGTGGTTGACGAAGACGCCGTAGCCGCGTGAGGAGAGGTAGAACGGGATGTTCTTGTAGGCCTGTTCGCTGCTGGTGCCGCCGTCGGCCTGCCATACGTCGACGACCTGGCCGTTCTTCACGAACGGGGTGAAGCGCTCGCCGAGGCCGTAGATCTGCTCGCCGACGCCGAGGGCGAGCCGGCTCAGCATGTGGTGGGCGCCGTCGCCGGTGGTGGCGAACGCGGTGCTCTTGGCGTTCGCGCGGGTCAGCTCGCGTCCGTCGGCGTCGTGGAAGGTGAGGCCCCAGGGGCCCTCGCCGTCCAGGCGCAGGGTCAGCGGGCCGCTGGTCAGCTCGGTGACCGTGCCGTCCTGGCGCACCTCGCCCGCGCCGTCGGGCGTGCCGGTGAGGGCGAAGTCGGGGCCGGGGCGGTGCTTGCCGGCGTGGTGGGTGACCCGCACGCCGATGACGCCCTCGGCCGGGGAGAAGCACTCGACCGTGAGGAGCGGGGCGTTGAGCGTGTCGCCCCGCCGCGTCACCTTCTTCACGGCGGCATGGGCGGTGAAGCGCTTCGATTCGGTGCGTACAGCGCGTACCTCGGTGGCGTACGACAGATGCACGCCCTCGCGGATGAGCCAGAAGCCGTCGGTGAACTTCATGATCTTCCTTGGGTGGGGCGGGAGCGGTCGAGTGGGTGCGCGAAGGCCCTCCCACAGCGTTTTGATCGTACACAGAACACATCGGGAAACCGAGGCCCCCTCGCGATGAGAACCACGTTGAACAGGCACGATTACCGAAAAGAACACTTCCTTCACGCGGCGGGCGACGAGATGGGGGGCACTTGCCCCTAGCGCCGCAGCCCACCCCTGACGTATTAGTCATCACAACAAACAAAACAGTCCGGCAAGGAAGCCGGACCGTACGACAGCAAGGGCCGCATGATGTCGAAGCGCTTCAACGCCGCGCATCGAGGGCACGAACGCTCACGCAGAGTCTTCGCCCCGCTCGCCGCCGTCTCCGTCCTGGTCGCGGGTACGGCGCTGACCGGCTGCGGGCAGCAGCGCGACGCCGACGTGTACACCGTGATGAACTCCTCGACCGACGAGTCGTACCACCGCTGGGACGCGGAGGCGATGGCCCGCTGCGGGGAGCGGCTGGGCGTCACCATCGAGCAGCAGAGCGTCCCCGCGGCGCAGGTGATGACGAAGGCGCTGCGCATGGCGTCGTCCGGGTCGCTGCCGGACATCGTCCAGTTCGACGCCTCCGAGATGCCCACGTTCGCCGACGCCGGGGGCCTCGTCGACCTCCGGACGCTCGGACTGAGCACCGACGGCATCCCCGAGGGCATCGTCGATTTCGGCTCGTACGAGGGGACGTACTACGGCGCGGCCCGGTCCGTGAACACGCTCGCCCTCTTCTACAACAAGGACGTGCTCGACAAGGCGGGTGTCCGGGTGCCCAGCACCTGGGCCGAGCTGCGCGAGGCCGCCAGGACGCTCACGCGGGGCAAGCAGTACGGCCTGGCGCTCAGCGCGGGCGGTGCCGAGGACGGCGTCTTCCAGTTCACGCCGTTCATGTGGTCCAACGGCGGCGACGAGACGAAGCTGGACAGCCCGCAGGTCGCCGGGGCGCTCGACTACTGGAAGAGCCTGCTGAAGGACGGGTCGCTGTCGAAGTCGACGGTCAACTGGACACAGGCCGACGTCAACGACCAGTTCATGGCCGGCAACGCGGCGATGATGATCAACGGTCCGTGGCAGGTGGAGACCCTCAACACCGACAGGTCTCTCCACTGGGGCATCGCGCAGATCCCGGTGCCGAAGGCCGGGGACGACTCGGTGGGTCCGCTGGGCGGTGCGGTGCTCACCGTGCCGAGAACGGGCGATGACGCGCGGGAGAAGACCGCCGGCAGGATCGTCGCCTGTCTGGCCGGCGAGAAGGAGCAGCTGACCTACGCGCTCAACAGCTGGATGGTCCCGGCGAACGCCAAGGCCGCGGCCGTGTGGCGCGAGCGGGTGCCCGAGCTGGACGCACTCGCCGACCAGGTCGCCACCGCCCGGTCCCGGACCGCCAAGCTCGGTGCCGGCTGGCCGGGCGTGTCGCTCGCCCTGCAGAGCGCCTTCCAGTCCGCCCTGACCGGCCAGTCCAGCGAGGCCGCCCTGAAGCGCGCCCAGCAGCGGGCCACGAGCGGGAACTGAGGGAGCGCACCCATGACCACGTCCACCGTCACCGCACAGACACCCGCCGAGGCGTCCGCGAAGGCCGTGCCGGACCCGGCCCGGACCACGCGCCGGCGCAGGCTCTCCCAGTGGGGGTTCGTCGCCCCCGCCGTCGTCTTCATGCTGCTGTTCTTCGGCTACCCGCTCGTCCGCAACGTCGTGATGAGCTTCCAGCACTACACGCCGAAGACCTTCTTCACCGGTGAGGCGCCCTTCAACGGCACCGACAACTGGTCCACCGTCTTCCACGACGCCCTGTTCGGCAAGGCGCTGTGGCACACGCTCGTCTTCACCGCGGGTTCGCTGCTCGGCCAGTTCTGCATCGGACTGGCGCTCGCGGTGTTCTTCAGCCGGCGCTTCCCGCTCAACGGTGTGCTGCGCTCGCTGATCCTGCTGCCCTGGCTGGTGCCCATGGTGGTGTCCGGCATCGTCTGGCGGCGCATCCTCGACCAGGACACGGGCGTGCTCAACTCGTTCCTGGACACCCTCGGTCTCGGCGGACACACACCGTGGTTGACCAGTCCGCACATGGCCCTGCTGTCCGTCGTCCTGGTCAACATCTGGATCGGCATCCCGTTCAACATGGTCATCCTGTACGGCGGTCTCCAGGAGATCCCGAAGGAGCTGCACGAGGCGGCCTCCCTGGACGGCGCCTCCGCCTGGCGGACCTTCCGCTCCGTGACCCTGCCGATGCTCAAGCCGGTCATCACGGTCGTGCTCGTGCTCGGCTTCATGTCGACGGTCAAGATCCTCGACCTGATCCTCGCCCTGACCGACGGCGGTCCCGCCGACTCCACCCAGACCCTGGGCACGCTCACGTACCAGAACTCGTTCGTCCAGCTGGACTTCGGCGCGGGCGCGGTCGTCGGCAACGTACTGATCCTGATCTCCGCCGTGTTCGCGGTGTTCTACCTGCGGGCCAACCGCTCCGAAGGGAAGTGACCGACGATGGCCGACCGCACTCCCGCCGCGTCCCGGCGCCGCTGGGGCTCCACCGTCGCCGGTGTGCTCGTCCTGTGCGTGATGCTGTTCCCGCTCTACTGGATGCTCAACACCGCGCTCCAGCCCGAGTCGGGGCTGCTCCAGGTCGACCCGGTGCCGGGCAGCCTGGACCTGTCCGGCTTCTCCAGGGCGATCAGCGACCAGGGCGGCCACCTGCTGACCTCGCTGGCCGTCTCGCTCGGCGCGGTCGTCATCTGCCTGGCGGTCTCGGCGCCCGCGGCCTACGGGCTGGCGCGGTTCGGGCTGCGCGGCTCGCGCACCATCGTGTTCGGCACGCTGATCACCCAGATGGTGCCGGGCATCGTCATCGCCAACGCGCTCTACAACTCCTACGTCGACCTGGGCCTGGTCAACTCCTACTTCGGCCTGATGCTGGCGGACGCCTCGCTCGGCATCCCGTTCTCCATCGTCCTGATGCGGTCCTTCATGGTGTCGATCCCCGGCGAGGTGATCGAGGCCGCGCAGATGGACGGCGCCGGACCGGTGCGGACGTTCCTGCGGGTGGTGCTGCCGATGAGCCGCAACTCCCTGATCACCTCGGGCCTGTTCGCGTTCCTGTTCTCGTGGAGCGACTTCATGTTCGCGCTCACGCTGAACACCACCGACGAGGTCAAGCCGGTCACGCTGGGCATCTACCAGTACATCGGCGCGCACGTCGGCGACTGGGGTTCGGTGATGGCCGCCTCCGTGCTGTCCGCGGTCCCGGCGGCGATCCTGCTCGTCCTCGCCCAGAAGTACATCGCCGCCGGCATCACCGGCGGTTCCGTCAAGTGACCACCGCACACCAGGAGAGGGGCCTTCCCGTATGAGCGACTTCCCCCGCTTCCCGCCCGGCTTCGTCTTCGGCGCCGCGACCGCCTCCTACCAGATCGAGGGCGCCGCGCGGGAGGGCGGCCGCGGTCCGTCGATCTGGGACACCTACAGCCACACCCCCGGCCTGACGGCCAACGGCGACACCGGCGACGTGGCCTGCGACCACTACCACCGCTACCGGGAGGACGTGGCGCTGCTGCGCGACCTGGGCGTGGACTCGTACCGCTTCTCGATCGCCTGGCCGCGGATCGTCCCCGAGGGCTCGGGCACGGTGAACACCGAGGGACTGGACTTCTATTCACGCCTCGTCGACGAACTGCTCGCGGCGGGCGTCGAGCCGGCCGCCACCCTCTACCACTGGGACCTGCCGCAGGCCCTGGAGGACCGGGGCGGCTGGCGGGTGCGGGAGACCGCGGAGCGGTTCGCCGAGTACACGGCCGTGGTCGCCGAGCACCTGGGCGACCGGGTGCCGCGCTGGATCACGCTGAACGAGCCGTGGTGCAGCGCCTTCCTCGGCTACTCCGTCGGCCGTCACGCCCCCGGGGCCAAGGAGGGCCGGGGTGCCCTGGCCGCCGTCCACCACCTGCTGGTCGGCCATGGTCTCGCGGTGAAGGCGCTGCGGGCGGCCGGGGTGCGCGAGGCCGGCATCACGCTCAACCTCGACCGCAACCTGCCGGCCACCGGCTCCCCCGCCGACCTGGCGGCCGTGGTCCGCGCGGACACCCAGCACAATCTGGTGTGGACCGAGCCGATCCTGGCGGGCAGGTACCCGGCGACGGAGGAGGAGACCTTCGGCGAGCTGATCACCGGCGAGGACTTCCGGCGGGACGGCGACCTGGAGCTGATCTCCCAGCCGCTGGACTTCCTCGGCATCAACTACTACCGGCCGATCGTGGTCGCCGACGCCCCGCACCGCGAGGCCGACCCGGCGCGCAGGGTGGCGACGGACAACCGCTACGAGGAGGTGCGGCTTCCCGGCGTCCGGCACACCGCCATGGGCTGGCCGGTCGTCCCCGACAGCTTCACCGACCTGCTCGTCCGGCTGAAGAAGCAGTACGGTGACGCGCTGCCGCCCGTCCACATCACGGAGAACGGCTCGGCGGAGGACGACACGGTCGCCGTCGACGGCGCGGTGCACGACACCGACCGGGTCGCCTATCTGCGCGACCACCTGACGGCCCTGCGGGCGGCGATGGACGCGGGGGTGGACGTGCGGGGCTACTACGTGTGGTCGCTGCTGGACAACTTCGAGTGGGCGTTCGGCTACGACAAGCGCTTCGGCATCGTGCGGGTCGACTACGACACCCAGCGGCGCACACCGAAGGACAGCTACCGCTGGTACCGGGACCTGATCGCCGCGCACCGCGGGTGAGGTGCCGCGCGGCCGGCCGGTTCCCGCGGCCGGCCGCGCTCACCGGCGTCGCGGTGCCGGTGGCCGTGGCGACGCTCGTCGCCCCCGTGCCCTGGCGGCCGGCCCGGGACGGGACGGCGGCCCTCCCTCGGAGCGCGCTCCATCGTGCAGACTCTCCGCCATGGAGACCATCACGTTCGTCGAGACACTGGACCGCGAGGGCGAGCTGCTGGCCGCCGCCGCGGAGAAGGCGGGGACCGGCGCCGAGGTGCCGACCTGCCCCGGCTGGCAGGTGCGGGACCTGCTGCGGCACACCGGGGCGGTGCACCGCTGGGCGGCGGCGTTCGTCGCCGAGGGCCACACCTCGTACCAACCCGACGGAGGGGCGCCGGACCTCGACGGCGCCGAACTCGTGGCCTGGTTCCGGCAGGGGCACCGGCAGCTCGTCGGCACCCTCGCCGGTGCCGCGCCCGACGTGGAGTGCTGGCACTTCCTGCCCGCGCCGTCGCCGCTGGCGTTCTGGGCACGACGGCAGGCGCACGAGACGACCGTCCACCGGTTCGACGCGGAGTCGGCCAGGGGCGGCGATCCGGCCGGCATCGACGCCGGCTTCGCCGTGGACGGCATCGACGAGCTGCTGCGCGGCTTCCACGCCCGCGCGAAGAGCGGGGTCCGCAGTGCGGAGCCCCGTGTGCTGCGGGTACGGGCGACGGACCCGGGCGGCGCCGTGTGGACCGTACGGCTCTCGGCGGAGCCGCCCGCGGCCGAGCGGGGGGACACCGGCGACGCCGACTGCGAAGTGGCCGGACCGGCGGAGCGGTTGTATCTGTCGCTGTGGAACCGGCTGCCGTTCCCGCACGTCACCGGGGACGCCTCGCTCGCCGCGCTGTGGCGGGAGAGGTCGGCCGTGACCTGAGGCCGGGCGGGACGCCCGCCGGTACGGGGCGAGCGGGATGCGGTGACCGTCGAGACCGGACACGCGCTGTGCAGCGCGGCGTTCGCGGCGGCGGTGCTGTCCGGGGCCGTGGCGGGGCCGGCCCACGCCTTCGGGCCGCCGGCCGGCGTGCGGGGCGGACTGGTCGGCACGGGCGCGGTGCCGGCCGTCGTGGTGTTCGTCGCCCGGGTGGTGAGCGTGCTGGTCCGGTTCGGGCGCGGGGATCAGCCCAGCCAGCCCGGCCGCACCAGCCCCGACTCGTAGGCGAGCACGACGAGCTGGGCACGGTCGCGGGCGCCCAGCTTCACCATGGTGCGGCTGACGTGGGTCTTGGCGGTGAGAGGGCTGACGACCAGGCGGCGGGCGATCTCCTCGTTGGACAGGCCGATGCCGACCAGGGCCATCACCTCCCGTTCCCGCTCGGTGAGGCGGGACAGCGCGTCGGCGGCGGCGGGTTCCTTGGAGCGCGCCGCGAACTCGGCGATCAGGCGGCGGGTCACCCCCGGTGAGAGCAGCGCGTCCCCGGCGACCACCGCCCGCACGGCGCGCAGGAGTTCGTCGGGCTCGGTGTCCTTGACCAGGAACCCGGAGGCGCCCGAGCGGATGGCTTCGAAGACGTACTCGTCCAGCTCGAAGGTGGTGAGCATGACCACCTTCACGTCCTTCAGCCCCTCGTCCCCGGTGACCCGGCGGGTGGCGGCCAGGCCGTCGAGGGCGGGCATGCGGATGTCCATCAGGACGACGTCGGGGCGCAGTTCGCGGATCGCGCGCACCGCCTCCTCGCCGTCGGCGGCCTCGCCTGTCACCTCGATGTCCGGCTGCGCGTCCAGCAGCGCCCGGAAGCCGGCCCGTACCAGTGACTGGTCGTCGGCGAGCAGTACGCGGATCACCGGTCCTCCTCCTCGGCGTGCCGCACGGTGAGCGGCAGGGAAGCGAGCACCCGGAAGCCGCCGTCGGGACGCGGGCCCGCCTCGATGGTGCCACCGAGCGCCGCCGCCCGCTCGCGCATTCCGGCCAGCCCGTTGCCGCTGCCCCCGGCGTCGGCGCCGGTCGCGGGTCCGTCGTCGTCGATGCGCAGCCGCAGGGTGCCGCCGCCCCCGGCGAGGCGGACGCGGGCGCGGCGCGAACCCGAGTGCCGCACGACGTTGGTGAGGGCTTCCTGGACGATCCGGAACGCGGCGAGGTCGGTGCCGGGCGGCAGGCGCGGCGGCTCCCCCTCGACCTCCACGGTGAGCCCGGCGCTCGCCGCCTGGTCCACCAGTTCGGGCAGCCGGTCCAGGCCGGGAGCCGGTGCGCGCGGTGCGTCGCCGGGCGCGCGGAGGGTGTCGAGGACCTGACGGACCTCTCCGAGCGCCTCCCTGCTCTTGTCCTTGATGGTGGTGAGCGCGGTGCGGGCCTGTTCGGGGTCGCTGTCCAGGAGGGCGAGACCGACGCCCGCCTGCACGTTGATGACGGAGATGCTGTGCGCGAGGACGTCGTGCAGTTCGCGGGCGATCCGCAGCCGTTCCCGGTCCGCGCGCCGCTTGGCGGCCCGGGTCCGTTCGGCCCGCTCCCGCGCCCACTGCTCGCGCCGGGTCCGGGCCAGCTCCGACAGCGCGACGATCGCCACCACCCAGGTGGCGACGACCAGTTCCTGCCCCCAGGAGGCGGCCGGGTCCCCGGACGGCGGCAGCCACCGGTAGAGCCAGTGGGCCAGCAGGACGTGCCCGGCCCACAGCGCGGCCATCGCCGCCCACGCGGCCCCGCGGTGCCCGGCGACGACGGCACTGAAGCAGGCCACCGCGACGGCCAGGAACACCGGCCCGTAGGGGTATCCGGCGCCCAGGTAGACCAGGGTGGTGGCGGCCGTGCCGGACACGACGGCCACGGGGTACCGCCGCCGGCCCAGCAGGGCGAGGCCGGTCACGAGCAGCAGGAGGCGGGCGAAGGGATCGAGCGGGGTCCGCTCCCCCGCCTGGGCGTGGGCGGCGAAGTCCGAGCCGAGCAGCACGAAGGCCGTGATCAGCGCCGTGGAGAGCCAGGGCGGGCGGGGGCCGCGCTCCTCGTCGCCCCGGTGGTCCCACCACGCAGGCCCGTACCGCCACCACCGTGGCGGCCCGCCCCCGTGCTCGTGCTGTCCGTCCATGCCCGCCACGCTAGACGCCGCGCGCACCGGGCGGCGTCACCCGCGCGCGGTGACCGCACGTACTCCCGGGGGAGTACGGCGACGGCCGGTGAGGCGGGTCGGGACTGCGGCCCAAAGGACCCGGGGGCCGGTCCGCGACGGCGGGCGGCGACACGGGGCGGGCCCACCGCTCGGCGGGCCCGGAGGCCGGTCCGCGGCCGTCGGCGGGGCGGGGCCACTGCCCGGGGCGGGGCCACTGCCCGGGGCGGGCGCGGAGGTCCGCTCCCGTGCCGCGGGAGCGGCCGGCCCGCCCGCCCACGACGCCCGTGCCCTGCGCGGGTGCCACCGGCCCCCGCCGCCGGCCGCCCGGGGCGCCGGGCCGAGGTCAGGAGCCGGTCTCGCCGGCCGCGGGCTCCGTGCTGCGCCGGTCCACGGCCGACAGGGCCCGCTGCGCCAGCGGATGGCTGCGGACCAGCTCGCCCAGCGACGTCGAGCCCTGGGTGATGTCCCTGAACGCCCTCCAGGCGGGGCGGAAACCGGTCAGCGCCGCGTGGAAGAGCCCCGGGCGGCGCTCGAAGACCGCCAGCATCCGCTTGCCGACGCTCATCTCGACGCCCAGCCCGGCCTTGACGGCGAACGCGTAGTTCAGGGCCTGCTTGCGCGCGTCCACGGCGTCGTGCGCCTCCGCGATGCGCACCGCCCACTCCCCCGCGAGCCGCCCCGAGCGCAGCGCGAACGAGATGCCCTCGCGCGTCCACGGCTCCAGGAGCCCCGCCGCGTCCCCGCACACCAGCACCCGGCCCCGGGACAGCGGCGAGTCGTCGGCGCGGCAGCGCGTCAAGTGGCCGGAGGAGATGCTCGGTTCGAACCCGGCGAGTCCGAGCCGGCCGATGAAGTCCTCCAGGTACCGCTTGGTCGCCGCTCCCTCACCGCGCGCCGAGATCACCCCGACGGTGAGCGTGTCCCCCTTGGGGAAGACCCAGCCGTAACTGCCCGGCAGCGGCCCCCAGTCGATGAGCACCCGGCCCTTCCAGTCGTCGGCGACCGTTTCGGGCACCGGGATCTCCGCCTCCAGGCCGAGGTCGACCTGGTCGAGCTTGACCCCGACGTGCGCGCCTATCCGGCTCGCGCTGCCGTCCGCGCCGACGACGGCCCGCGCCAGCACCGTCTCTCCGCCCTGGAGGACGACGGCGACCGTGCGCCGGTCCGGCACGGCCGACCCGTGCTGCTCGACCCGCGTCACCGTAGCCCCGGTGCGCAGCTCGGCGCCCGCCTTCTGGGCGTGCTCGACGAGTTGCTGGTCGAATTCCGGCCGGTTGACCAGGCCGAACAGCATCTGCTTGGAGCGCCGGGTGCGGGTGAAGCGGCCGTTGTGGGAGAACGTCACCGCGTGCACGCGGTCCCGCAGGGGCAGGTCGAAGCCGGGGGGCAGGGTGTCGCGCGAGGGGCCGATGATGCCGCCGCCGCACGTCTTGTAGCGGGGCAGCTCCGCCTTCTCCAGCAGCAGCACGCGCCGCCCCGCGACCGCCGCCGCGTAGGCGGCCGAGGCCCCCGCCGGTCCCGCGCCCACCACGACGACGTCCCAGACCTGACGCGTGTCGTCCGCCGAAGAGTTCTCGCTGCTCACGATGGTCTACTGCTCCGATCAAACCGCATGCCGCACCTGACCCCCGCATCCTACGGCGGGCATCGCCGCAGGCCACTGTGGGAGGATCGGCGGCGGACGCCACCCGCACACCGGGAGGTGTCCGCACCCCGCACGATCACCCGTACACAGCGGTACGCGCGGGCACTCGTCAGCAGCGCCCGCTCATGTACCGATCGGTACAACGTCGCACCTACAAGGAGCGTGCCCATGTCGTCGAATCCGGTCGCCGAGACCGTCTCCTCCCTGATGCCCAGGGCGAAGGAGGAGCTCACCGCGCTGGTGGCCTTCAAGTCGGTGGCGGACTTCGACCAGTTCCCGCGCAGCGAGAGCGCGGGCGCCGCCGACTGGATAGCGTCCGCGCTGCGCGCCGAGGGCTTCGAGGACGTGGCACTGCTCGACACGCTGGACGGCACCCAGTCGGTGTACGGCTTCCTGCCCGGCCCCGAGGGTGCCAGGACCGTGCTGCTCTACGCCCACTACGACGTGCAGCCGCCGCTGGACGAGGCGGGCTGGGACACGCCTCCGTTCGAGCTGACCGAGCGCGACGGCCGCTGGTACGGGCGCGGCACGGCCGACTGCAAGGGCGGCGTGCTGATGCACCTGCTCGCGCTGCGCGCGCTGAAGGCGAACGGCGGTGTGCCGGTGCACGTCAAGGTGATCGCCGAGGGCTCCGAGGAGCAGGGCACCGGCGGTCTGGAGCGGTACGCCGAGGCGCACCCGGAGCTGCTGGCGGCGGACGCCATCGTCATCGGCGACGCCGGCAACTTCCGCGCCGGTCTGCCGACGGTCACCTCGACGCTGCGCGGCATGACGCTGCTCCGCGTGAAGGTCGACACGCTCGAGGGCAACCTGCACTCCGGCCAGTTCGGCGGCGCGGCCCCCGACGCGCTCGCCGCGCTGGTCCGCGTGCTGGACTCGCTGCGCGCCGAGGACGGTTCGACGACCGTGGACGGTCTGGCGTCGGACAGCACCTGGGAGGGCCTGGCCTACGACGAGGAGCAGTTCCGCCGGGACGCCAAGGTGCTCGACGGCGTCGAGCTGATCGGCTCCGGTTCGGTCGCCGACCGCATCTGGGCGCGCCCCGCCGTGACGGTGCTCGGCATCGACTGCCCGCCGGTGGTCGGCGCGACCCCGTCGGTGCAGGCGAGCGCCCGGGCGCTGGTGAGCCTGAGGGTGCCGCCGGGCGTGGACGCCGCCGAGGCCACCAAGCTGCTCCGGGCCCACCTGGAGACGCGCACGCCGTGGGGCGCACGGGTGCAGGTCGAACAGATCGGCCAGGGCCAGGCGTTCCGCGCCGACACCACCAGCCCGGCCTACCAGGCGATGGCGGAGGCGATGGCGGTGGCGTACCCGGGCCAGGAGATGCAGTACGCCGGACAGGGCGGCTCCATCCCGCTGTGCAACACCCTCGCGGCGCTCTACCCGGAGGCGGAGATCCTGCTGATCGGCCTGAGCGAGCCGGAGGCGCAGATCCACGCCGTGAACGAGAGCGTGTCCCCCGAGGAGCTGGAGCGGCTGTCGGTGGCGGAGGCCCTGTTCCTGCGGAACTACGCGGCGAGCTGAGCGCGCCGCCCGTTCGCGCTCCGCACGACGGCGGACGGCCTTCGTCACGGGACGCGCGCCGTCCCCGCGGTCGTCCCGGAAAGGCGCCCCGGGCGTGGACGTGCGCCGCGGCCGGCCGGTGTCAGCCGACCGGTGTGCCCGCCTCCAGGTACAGTGCCGCCCCGCGTTCCCGGGCCCGCAGGGCCCAGCGCAGACGCTCGTAGCGGACCGGGGGCAGCAGGGCGGCGGCCTCGTCCTCGCTGACGAAGCGCCAGTCGCGCAGTTCGGGCCCCGGCAGCAGCACCCGGCCGGCCTCCGCGGAGTCGAGCCGGCCGCCGTCGAAGAGCAGGCGCAGGCCGCCGTAGCCGGGGGGCGCGGGTGACTCCCAGTCGACGACCAGCAGGGCGGGCACCTCGTCGAGACGGATGCCGGTCTCCTCGGCGACCTCGCGCATCCCGGCGCGGGCGGGCGCCTCGCCGGGTTCCACGACGCCGCCGGGGAACTCCCAGCCGGGCTTGTAGGTGGGGTCGACGAGCAGCACCCGGTCCTGCTCGTCGAAGAGGAGGACGCCGGCGGCCAGGGTCTCGCCGGTGGGCTCGGGGGTCTGCACGATGTCGCAGGCGGGCGCCGCCCCGGTGCCGACGGCCTCGGCGATGCGGGCTGCGGTCTCGTACGGGGTGAGGGCGCTGGTGTCGACCGGATGGGCGTCGGCCGTCAGCCAGGAGGCGAGGGCGGCCCGGTACGGCTCGATGTGGTCGTACGACCACTGCCGTACACGTATCTCCCCGTCCGCCGCCTCGGGCGCCTCGCGGGCCGCCATCCGCTCCCGCAGGATCGTTTCCGCCGGAGCCAGGAGGATGTGCCGGACCGCTATCCGGCGGGCGGCGAGGCCGCCGAAGATCTCGTCGCGGTACTCCTGGCGCAGCAGGGTCATGGGGACCACGAGGGTTCCGCCGAGTTCGGCGAGCATCGCGGCCGCGGTGTCGATCACGAGGCGCCGCCAGATCGGCAGGTCCTGGAAGTCGCCCGCTTCGGCGAGGCGTTTGGGCGGCAGCAGGTGTGCGAGTGCCGCGCCGATGACCTCGGGGTCGAAGAGCGTGCTGTTCGGGATCAGTTCGATCAGTTCCCGTGCGGTGGTGGTCTTCCCCGCACCGAACGCGCCGTTGATCCAGACGACGGTCACAGGTCCCCCTCTTGTCTTGGCCCCCTGTGGCTTGCCCGCTTCACCCTGCCACGGAAACCAGGCCCAGTTGAGGGCGTACGCCGGCCGCGCCGGTGCCGCTCCGGCCGGGCGCGGAACCGGCCCGCCGATCCACGGCCGCGGCTCAGACCCCCGCCGCGGTCACGCCCGCCGTCCTGGTGAGCGCTGCCGCGGCGGCCCCGACCAGTCCCGCGTCCGTGCCCATCCGGGCGGGCACGACCGTCAGGCGCCGCACGAAGGACAGCGTCGCGTAGTCGGCCAGGGCCTTGCGCAGCGGGCCGAAGAGCACCTCGCCCGCCTTGCCCACTCCCCCGCCGACCACGGCGATGTCGATCTCCACGAGGGTGGCGGCGGCGGCGATGCCGGCGGCCAGCGCCTGGGCCGCCCGTTCGAAGGAGGCCACGGCGACCGGGTCGCCCAGGCGGGCGGCGGCGGCCACCGCGGCGGCCGAGGTGTCGCCGTCCGGGCCCGGCCGCCAGCCGTCGGCCAGCGCACGCCGCGCGATGTTGGGGCCGCTGGCCACGCGTTCCACACAACCGCGCGAACCGCACGGGCACGGGTCGCCGTCCAGGTCCACGCTGATGTGCCCGATGTGTCCCGCGTTGCCGGTCGGGCCGGGATGGAGCGCGCCGTTCAGGACCAGACCGCCGCCGACACCCGTCGAGACGACCATGCACAGCGCGTTGTCGTGCCCGCGGGCCGCCCCCTGCCAGTGCTCGGCCGCCGTGATCGCCACCCCGTCGCCGATCAGCTCGACGGGCAGGTCACCGGCGACGGCGCGGACGCGCCGGACGAGGGGGAAGTCGCGCCAGCCGGGCACGTTGACCGGGCTGACCGTGCCCGCGGAGGCGTCCACCGGTCCGGCGCTGCCGATGCCGACCGCCCTGGCCCGCTCCCACAGCGGTGACACGGCCAGCTCGGCGAGGACCGCGTCCACGGCCCGCATCACGGTCTCGCCGTCCTCCTGGGCGGGCGTCGCACGCTGCGCGCGGGCCTGGATCCGGCCGTGGCCGTCCACCAGCGCCCCGGCGATCTTGGTGCCGCCGATGTCCAGCGCTGCCACGAGGTCGGTGTGCATCAGAGTCGGATCTCCCCGTCGACCGAAGGAAAGGTGAAGAAAGCAGCAAAAACAAGGAAAATCAGAAAAGTGCGGAAAGTCGGGAAAGCGAGGGACGCGAACGGGAGCAGCAGGCCGGCCGTGCGGTGGGGACGCGGACCGAAGAGTGCGGTGGTCAGTGTCTCGCGCATCTGACAACGTTGTCCAGGCTCTATGCTCGACGCCACATCCTCATACAAGCGCACGAGCACCGCGTCCGGCGTGGACGACAGGAGCCGACGCGATCCCGTGAACGACAGGACAGGACACCGCACCGTGGCCGACACGCCCCGCCGCGCAGACCGGCTTCCCGGGAACCGCTACGGCAACCGCCCCACCATGAAGGACGTCGCCGCCCGCGCCGGGGTCGGGCTCAAGACCGTCTCCCGGGTGGTCAACGGGGAGCCGGGGGTCACCCCGGAGACCGAGCGGCGCGTCCAGGAGGCCATCGACGCGCTCGGCTTCCGCCGCAACGACAGCGCGCGGGTGCTCCGCAAGGGCCGTACGGCGAGCATCGGGCTGGTGCTGGAGGACCTCGCGGACCCGTTCTACGGGCCGCTGAGCCGTGCGGTGGAGGAGGTGGCCCGCGCCCACGGGGCCCTGCTGATCAACGGCTCCAGCGCGGAGGACCCGGACCGCGAGCAGGAGCTGGTGCTGGCGCTGTGCGCGCGGCGCGTGGACGGGCTGCTGGTGATCCCCGCCGGGGACGACCACCGGTACCTGGAGCCCGAGCTCAAGGCCGGCGTGGCCACGGTGTTCGTCGATCGTCCCGCGGGGCGGATCGACGCGGACGTGGTGGTCTCCGACAACTTCGGCGGCGCCCGTGACGGCGTGGCCCATCTGATTGCGCACGGGCACCGCAGGATCGGCTTCATCGGCGACATGCCCCGCATCCACACCGCCGCCGAGCGGCTGCGCGGCTACCGGGCCGCCATGGAGGACGCGGGCATACCGGTGAAGGACTCCTGGATGTCGCTGGGCGTCACCGGCCCCGAGCGGGTGCGCCGGGCCGCCGAGGAGATGCTCGCCGACCCGCACCACCCGGTGACCGCGATCTTCACCGGCAACAACCGGGTGACGGTCACCGTGATCCGCGTCCTCGCCGAGCACACCCGGCGCGTCGCCCTCGTCGGCTTCGACGACATCGAGCTCGCCGACCTGCTGCGGCCGGGCGTCACCGTGGTCGCCCAGGACGCGGCGGCCCTCGGCCGCACGGCGGCCGAACGGCTCTTCCGGCAGCTCGACGGCACCCTGCTCGCCCCCGAGCGCGTCGAACTGCCGACCCGTCTGATCACCCGCGGCTCGGGCGAACTGCCGCCGGCGGACTGAGCGGTCCGGCGAGCCGTGCCGGACCCCGGCTCCGGCCGAGTCCCCCCGCGGGCCGGCCGGGGCCGCCTGGACGGACGCGGTCGCACGGGGACCGGCTCGGGGGACGCACGGTGCGCAGGTCGCCCCGCGCGGCACGGGCAGCGGGCGGGCCGAGACCGCGCCCGTGCGGCCGGCCGGCGTCCGCACGGGCGGGTGACGGCGTCCGGGCCCGGAGCGGCTGGTGCGCTCCGGGCCCGGACGGTCGGCCGACGCGGACGGGGCGCCTACTGCGCCGAGGCCGTGAGGTCGCCGCGCCGGGGCGAGGAGAAGCTCTCCAGGTCGGCGCGGGTCAGGCCGGTCAGCCGGGCGACCTCGCCCGTGTCGAGGGCACCGCAGTCCAGGCCGCGCAGCAGGTAGCCGCTGAGTGCCTTGGCGGTGGCGGGCTCGTCCATGACGTCGCCGCCCGCCTGGTTGGCGTAGCGGGCGAGGCGGGCGGCGGCCTGCTCGAAGCCCTCGCGGTAGAAGGCGAAGACGGCCGCGTACCGGGTGGGGATGTGGCCGGGGTGCATGTCCCAGCCCTGGTAGTAGGCGCGGGCCAGGGCGCGGCGGGTGAGACCGAAGTGCAGGCGCCACGCGTCGTGGACCTTCTCCGTGGAGCCGACCGGCAGGACGTTGGTGGAGCCGTCCGAGACGCGTACGCCGGTGCCGGCGGCGGCGACCTGCATGACCGCCTTGGCGTGGTCGGCGGCCGGGTGGTCGCTCGCCTGGTAGGCGGCGGAGACGCCGAGGCAGGCGCTGTAGTCGAAGGTGCCGTAGTGCAGTCCGGTGGCGCGGCCCTCGGCGGCCTGGATCATGCGGGCGACGGCGGCGGTGCCGTCGGCGGCGAGGATGGACTGGCTGGTCTCGATCTGGATCTCGAAGCCGATCCGGCCGGGCTCCAGGCCCCGTGCCTTCTCGAAGGCCTCCAGGAGCCGCACCATGGCGGTGACCTGCTCGGGATACGTCACCTTCGGCAGGGTGAGGACCAGCCCGTCGGGCAGGCCGCCGGCCTCCATCAGGCCGCTGAGGAAGACGTCGAGCGTCCGGATGCCCCGGGCGCGCACGGGGGCCTCCATGCACTTCATGCGGATGCCCATGTACGGGGCCGCGGTGCCCTGCTCGTAGGCCTCGGCGACGAGCCGGGCCGCGCGGGCGGCGGCCTCGTCCTCCTCGGCGTCGGACCGGTTGCCGTAGCCGTCCTCGAAGTCGATGCGCAGGTCCTCGATCGGCTCCCGCTCCAGCTTGGCGCGCACCCGGGAGTACACCGGCTCGGCGAGTTCGTCGGACAGGCCGAGGACGGCGGCGAAGGACGCGGCGTCGGGGGCGTGCTCGTCGAGCGCGGTGAGCGCCCGGTCCCCCCAGGAGCGGATCGTGTCGGCGGCGAAGACGTCACCGGGGACGTAGACGGTGTGGACGGGCTGGCGGGTGCCCGGGTCCCCGGGGTAGCGGCGCTCCAGCTCCGCGTCGACCGGTGCGAGGGAGGCACTGATCTCCTCGCCGACGGCGCCCGCGAGACTCGTTGCCACCTTCTCCTGCTGACCCATCCCACACTCTCCTATTTTCCGCTGAACGGAATCAATAATCCGTAGAGCGAAGTTATCTGTCGCCTCTGCCCCGGTCAACCGTCCCCCGGCGACGCCCGGCGGGCCCCGCCGTTCCGCGTACACGACGAGGCCCCCGCGACCACGGACGGTCGCGGGGGCCTCGGCCGGTCTCCGGCAAGGACGCTCAGCCCTTGCGGGTCTTGATCTCCTCGGTGAGCTGCGGGACGACGTCGAAGAGGTCGCCGACGACGCCGTAGTCGACCAGGTCGAAGATCGGGGCCTCGGCGTCCTTGTTGATCGCCACGATCGTCTTCGAGGTCTGCATGCCGGCGCGGTGCTGGATCGCGCCCGAGATGCCGGAGGCGATGTACAGCTGCGGCGACACGCTCTTGCCGGTCTGGCCGACCTGGTTGGTGTGCGGGTACCAGCCCGCGTCCACCGCGGCGCGCGAGGCGCCGACGGCCGCGCCGAGCGAGTCGGCGAGCGCCTCGATGATTCCGAAGTTCTCCGCGCCGTTGACGCCACGGCCGCCGGAGACCACGATCGCGGCCTCGGTCAGCTCCGGACGGCCGGTCGACTCGCGCGGCGTGCGCGAGGTGACCTTGGTGCCGGTCGCGGCGTCGGAGAACGTGACCGACAGGGCCTCGACCGCGCCGGCGGCCGGGGCCGCCTCGACGGCCGCGCTGTTCGGCTTGACCGTGATGACCGGGGTGCCCTTGGAGACGCGGGACTTGGTGGTGAACGCGGCGGCGAACACCGACTGGGTCGCCACCGGGCCCTCGTCACCGGCCTCCAGGTCGACGGCGTCGGTGATGATGCCGGAACCGATGCGCAGCGCCAGACGGGCGGCGATCTCCTTGCCCTCGGTGGAGGACGGCACCAGCACGGCGGCCGGGGAGACGGCCGCGACGGCGGCCTGGAGGGCGTCGACCTTCGGCACGACCAGGTAGTCGGCGTACTCGGCGGCCTCGTGGGTGAGGACCTTGACCGCGCCGTGCTCGGCGAGGGCGGCGGCGGTGTCACCGGCGCCGTCGCCCAGCGCGACGGCGACGGGGTCGCCGATGCGGCGGGCCAGGGTCAGCAGCTCCAGGGTGGGCTTGCGGACGGCACCGTCCACGTGGTCGACGTAGACGAGAACTTCAGCCATGGGACTTCTTCTCTCCTGCTTGCGAGATGTGAGGGGCGGTCTGCGGAACCAGCGGGGCTCAGATGAACTTCTGGCCCGCGAGGAACTCGGCGAGCTGCTTGCCGCCCTCGCCCTCGTCCTTGACGATGGTGCCCGCGGTGCGCGCCGGACGCTCCGCCGCCGACTCCACGACCGTGTAGGCGTTCTCGAGACCGACCTCGTCCTCGTCGATGTCGAGGTCGGACAGGTCCCAGGACTCCACCGGCTTCTTCTTGGCCGCCATGATGCCCTTGAAGGACGGGTAACGCGCCTCGCCCGACTGGTCGGTGACCGACACGACCGCCGGAAGCTGCGCCTGAAGCTGCTCCGTGGCGGAGTCGCCGTCGCGGCGGCCCTTCACGACGCCGCCCTCGACCGAGACCTCGGACAGCAGCGTCACCTGCGGGACACCGAGGCGCTCGGCGACCAGCGCGGGGACGACGCCCATGGTGCCGTCGGTGGAGGCCATGCCGGAGACGACCAGGTCGTAGCCGGCCTTCTCGATCGCCTTCGCCAGGACCAGGGAGGTGCCGATGGCGTCGGTGCCGTGCAGGTCGTCGTCCTCGACGTGGATCGCCTTGTCCGCGCCCATGGACAGCGCCTTGCGCAGCGCGTCCTTCGCGTCCTCGGGACCCACCGTCAGGACGGTGATCTCCACGTCGTCGTCCGAGTTCTCCGAGATCTGCAGCGCCTGCTCGACCGCGTACTCGTCCAGCTCGGAGAGCAGACCGTCCACATCGTCACGGTCGACGGTCAGGTCATCGGCGAAGCGCCGGTCGCCAGTGGCGTCGGGCACGTACTTCACAGTGACAACGATCCTCAAGCTCACGCCGGCTCTCCTACTGCATCGTCATTTCAGTGCTGCCTGCTTGCAGGCAGCATAGGCGCCTCAAGCGGCCGATTCCGGTCGGGGCGATCCACGCTTCCACCCGGAACGTTACTCGTCAGTACACCCAGTTCTTTCCCGCTAAGCAAGCGCTTTGAACTGTGACCTTCGCAACGCAGCGTAACCGGAACTCGACCGTTCCGCAGAAGGAGGACGACGGGGCCCGAAGGAGCCCGGGGAGCCCTCAGTCGCGCAGACCGCCGAAGCGCCCCTGGTGGTACAGCAGCGGGCGGCCCGCACCCGTCGGGTCGCCGAGGAGCACCTCGCCCAGCACGATGCGGTGGTCCCCCGCGGGGACGCGGCCGACGACCCGGCACACGAGCCAGGCGAGGACGCCGTCCAGCACGGGGACGCCCTCGGGACCCTCGCGCCAGACGGTGGGCGCGCCGAAGCGGTCGGCGCCGCTGCGCGCGAAGGTGGCGGCCAGCTCCTGCTGGTGCTCGCCGAGCAGGTGGACCCCGACGTACTCGGCGCCGGACACCGTGGGCCAGCTGGAGGAGCCGGTGCCGATGCCGAAGGAGAGCAACGGCGGCTCGGCGGACACGGAGGTGAGGGAGGTGGCCGTGAAGCCGACCGGACCCGCGTCGCCGCGCGCGGTGATCACCGCCACGCCGGCCGCGTGCCGCCGGAAGACGGACCGCAGGAGGTCGCCGCCCGCGGCGGTCCGGGGCGCGGCGAGGTCGGATGTGGCCGTCATGCGGGATGTCCTTCCGCCGTGCGCCTCGGTCCGGGGAGGGGGGAGCGAGGGCATACGGGCAGGGTGACGATGGGTGGTACACACAGTCAAATACGTCCCGGGATCCGGAAGCTGTGGAGAACGCCTCACCGACGGCGTGGCGATGATCACACCGCCTCCCCCAGGGCGGCGATCACGTCCGCCTTGCGCGGCAGGCCCACGGCCCGCCGCACGACGCGGCCCTCGGCGTCGAGGACCAGCACGGTCGGGGTCTTGAGCACGTCCAGCGCGCGGACGAGCTCCAGCCGGGCCTCGGCGTCCAGCTCGACGTGGGCGACGCCGGGGACCATGCCGGCCACCTCGCCGAGTACCCGCCGGGTGGCCCGGCAAGGGGCGCAGAAGGCGCTGGAGAACTGCACGAGCGTGGCGCGCGCGCCCAGTTCCGCCCCCAGGTCCGCCGCGTCCAGCCACAGGCCCTCGCTCCGCCCGCCCACTCGCACGCCTCCCGCTCCGCCGCCTGGCGGCCCTTCGCGGGCACGCCCCGAGGGCGTCCCGGTCCGGTCGCCCCCAGGTCCAGCGTCCGGGGGCGGGCGAAGATTCCCGGTCCGCCGACGCGTTCCGGCCACACGGCGGCCGATGACGTGATGAGGATCTCGCCACGCCCGGGCACCAGGGCTGGTACCCCGGCCGTTCTTGGGGCACGATCTCGACAGGCCGTAAACCTACGGCTGCGTAACTTTCGACTGGGAGCCCCCTTCCCAGGCAGACAAGGAAGGGTCCGACCCGCCCATGGCAGAACTCGTCTACCGCCCGGTCATCGGTCTCGCCCGCACCATGTTCAAGGTGTGGGACCTCAAGATCGACTGCCGTGGGTCGGAGAACATCCCGCGCTCGGGCGGCGCAGTGCTGGTGAGCAACCACATCAGCTACCTGGACTTCATCTTCAACGGCCTGGCGGCGCTTCCGCAGAAGCGGCTGGTCCGGTTCATGGCGAAGGAGTCGGTCTTCCGGCACCGGATCTCCGGTCCGCTGATGCGCGGCATGAAGCACATCCCGGTGGACCGCAAGCAGGGCGAGGCCGCCTACGCGCACGCCCTGGACTCGCTGCGGTCGGGTGAGATCATCGGGGTCTTCCCGGAGGCGACGATCTCCGAGTCGTTCACGCTCAAGAGCTTCAAGTCGGGCGCCGCGCGCCTGGCCCAGGAGGCGGGCGTGCCGCTGGTGCCCATGGCGGTGTGGGGCACGCAGCGGCTGTGGACCAAGGGGCACCCGCGCAACTTCAAGCGCAGCCACACCCCGGTCACCATCCGGGTCGGCGAGGCGATGGAGGCCCCCCGCGACCAGTACGCGGGCGCCCTCACCCGCCGTCTGCGCGAGCGCGTCCAGGAACTCCTGGAGGCCGCCCAGCGCGCCTACCCGGTGCGCCCCAGGGGCGCCGACGACACCTGGTGGATGCCGGCCCACCTCGGGGGCACGGCGCCGACGCCCGAGCAGCTGCGCACGGCCGAGGCCCACTGAGCCCGGTGCGTCAGAGGGCAGCGGGGAGCGTCGCCCAGAGGTGCGCGCGGTCGGTGGCCGCCCGCAGGGCGGCCAGCACGGCCGGGTGCGGGGCCGCGTACAGCTCCGGATAGTCCGCCTCGCCGGCCTCGAAGTCCGGCACGAAGGCCAGCTGTTCCCGCCCCAGGGAGAACCGGGCGCCCACGCCGGGTTTGTTGCCGCGCGGGTCCTGGCGGTGCCAGGCCCCGTCGAACCGTACGGCGACCAGTCCGTGCACCACGTCGAAGCGCTGGTAGCACAGGGCGGTCGGGATGTCCTCGGCGCGCAGCAGCGCCGTCAGCGCGTGCGCCTTGGCGTAGCAGATGCCGGTGCGCTGCTCCAGGACGTCGGAGGCGCGCCAGGTGACGCGCGGGTCGCCGGCGTCCTGCGAGTGCGGGATGGTGTCGCGCACGAACTCGAACGCCAGCCGCGCATAGGAATACGAGTCTTCCGCCTCCTTCGCGAGGCGTCCGGCCACCTCCCGCACATACGGGTGGTCATGGTCGATGACCTCGTCGGCAGCCAAGTAGGCGGACAGGTCAGGGGTCTTCTGGATGAGCTCCATGACGCCAGAGCATAGGAACGCGATCACCCGTCAGTCAATGACTTTTCAGGTGACCGCATACCTATGCATCAATGGCGGTGTCTCCTAGCGCGCCGTCTCCTCCTTGAGCGCGGCGACGAACGCGTCCACGTCGTCCTCCGTGGTGTCGAAGGCGCACATCCAGCGCACGTCGCCCGCGGCCTCGTCCCAGAAGTAGAAGCGGAACCGCTTCTGCAGGCGCTCGCTCACCTCGTGCGGGAGCCGGGCGAAGACCGCGTTGGCCTGCACGGGGTGGAGGATCTCCACGCCGTGCACGGCGCGTACGCCCTCGGCCAGACGCTGGGCCATCTCGTTGGCGTGCCGGGCGTTGCGCAGCCACAGGTCCTTGGCGAGCAGGGCCTCCAGCTGCACCGAGACGAAGCGCATCTTGGACGCCAGCTGCATGGACAGCTTGCGCAGGTGCTTCATGTGGCGCACGGCGTCGGGGTTCAGGACCACGACCGCCTCGCCGAACAGGGCGCCGTTCTTGGTGCCGCCGAGCGAGAGGAGGTCGACGCCGACCGCGTTGGTGAACGTGCGCATGGGCACGTCCAGGGAGGCGGCCGCGTTGGCTATCCGGGAACCGTCCAGGTGCACCTTCATGCCGTGCGCGTGGGCGTGCTCGCAGACGGCCCGGATCTCGTCGGGCGTGTAGAGGGTGCCGAGTTCGGTGCTCTGGGTGAGGGAGACGACCTGCGGCATCGCGCGGTGCTCGTCGTCCCAGCCGTACGCCTGCCGGTCGATCAGCTCGGGGGTGAGCTTGCCGTCGGGGGTCGGCACGGTGAGCAGCTTCAGGCCGCCGACCCGTTCCGGCGCCCCGCACTCGTCGACGTTGATGTGCGCGCTCTCGGCGCAGATCACCGCGCCCCAGCGGTCGGTGACCGCCTGGAGCGCGACGACGTTGGCACCGGTGCCGTTGAAGACCGGGAAGGCCTCGGCCGTCGGCCCGAAGTGGCTGCGGATCACCCGCTGGAGGTTCGCCGTGTAGTCGTCCTCGCCGTACGCGACCTGGTGCCCGCCGTTGGCCAGGGCCAGGGCGGCGAGCACCTCCGGGTGGGCGCCGGCGTAGTTGTCGCTGGCGAATCCGCGGGTCCCGGGGTCGTGATGACGACGCGCGTCGGTCTTCGGTGGGTTCACGGCTTGTCGGTCAGCCACAGACGGTTTCCGTTCACTTCCGCGGCGGGCTTCTCCCAGACTCCGGCGACCGCCTCGGCCAGGTCCCCGACGTCCGTGAAACCCGCGAACTTCGCGTTGGGGCGCTCGGCGCGCATCGCGTCGTGCACCAACGCCTTGACCACCAGGATCGCAGCCGCGGAGGTCGGCCCCTGCTCGCCCCCCGCCTTGCGGAAGTAGTCCGCCATGGCCAGTGTCCACGCCTCGGCGGCGGCCTTGGCGGCCGAGTAGGCGGCGTTGCCCGCGGTCGGCTGCGACGCGCCCGCGGCGCTGATCAGGACGTAGCGGCCGCGGTCGCTGCGCTGGAGCGCCTCGTGGAAGGCGAGGGAGGTGTGCTGCACGGTGCGCACCAGCAGCTTCTCCAGCAGGTCCCAGTCGCCGAGGTCGGTCTTGGTGAAGGTCTGGCTGCCGCGCCAGCCGCCGACGAGGTGGACCAGGCCGTCGACGTGGCCGAAGTCCTTCTCGATGCGGTCGGCCCAGGCCCGGGTGGAGTCGAGGTCGAGCAGGTCGACCGTCTCACCGGTGACCGTGGCGCCGCCGTGCGCGTAGCGCGCCGCGTCCACCGCCTCCGCCAGCCGCTGAGGGTCGTTGTCCGAGCCGACGACGGTCGCGCCCGCCTCGGCGAGCCGCAGCAGCGCGGCCCGTCCGGCGGGTCCGCCCGCTCCGGCCACCGCGATCACCGCGCCGTCGAGCGCCCCGTTCCCCATGGTCCTCGCCTCCCGAGCCCGTGCCTGCTGAGCCTGTTCCCGCGCGCCCGTGCCGTCGCTCACGCGGCGACCCGCTCGGCGTCGTCGGCCGTGATGCCCTTGGTGGAGGCGATCACGTTCTTCAGTTTCCTGGACAGCGCCTCGTAGAACATGCTGAGCGGGAACTCGTCCGGAAGCACGTCGTCGACGAGTTTGCGCGGCGGCTGGGTCAGGTCCAGGGCGTCGGGGCCCTTGGCCCACTTCGAGCCCGGGTGCGGGGCGAGGTAGGCGGAGACCAGCTCGTAGCCGGCGAACCAGTGGACGAGCTTGGGGCGGTCGATGCCGTCGCGGTAGAGCGTCTCGATCTCGGCGCACAGCTGGTTGGTGACCTGCGGGGCGCGCTGCCAGTCGATGAAGAGCTTGTTGTCCGTCCAGCGGACGACGTCGTGCTTGTGCAGGTAGGCGAAGAGGAGCTGGCCGCCGAGACCGTCGTAGTTGCGCACGCGCTCGCCGGTGACCGGGAAGCGGAACATGCGGTCGAAGAGCACCGCGTACTGCACGTCGCGGGCCTGCGGGACGCCGTCCGCCTCCAGCTTCACGGCCTCCTTGAAGGCGGTGAGGTCGCAGCGCAGCTCCTCCAGGCCGTACATCCAGAACGGCTGGCGCTGCTTGATCATGAACGGGTCGAAGGGCAGGTCGCCGTGGCTGTGGGTACGGTCGTGGACCATGTCCCACAGGACGAACGCCTCCTCGCAGCGCTTCTGGTCGTGGACCATGGCGGCGATGTCCTCGGGCAGTTCGAGGCCGAGGATGTCCACGGCGGCGTCGGTGACGCGGCGGAAGCGGGCGGCCTCACGGTCGCAGAAGATGCCGCCCCAGGAGAAACGTTCCGGCGCCTCGCGCACGGCGATGGTCTCCGGGAAGAGGACGGCCGAGTTGGTGTCGTAGCCGGCCGTGAAGTCCTCGAAGGTGATGCCGCAGAACAGCGGGTTGTCGTAGCGGGTGCGCTCCAGTTCGGCCAGCCAGTCGGGCCAGACCATGCGCAGCACGACCGCCTCGAGGTTGCGGTCCGGGTTGCCGTTCTGCGTGTACATCGGGAAGACGACCAGGTGCTGGAGGCCGTCCCTGCGGTCCGCGGCCGGCTGGAAGGCCAGCAGGGAGTCGAGGAAGTCGGGCACCTGGAAACCGCCGTCGGCCCAGCGGCCGAGGTCCTTCACCAGCGCCTCGTGGTACGCGCGGTCGTGCGGGAGCAGCGGGGACAGCTCTCGCACGGCCTCGACGACGCGGCGCACGGCGTCCTCGGCGGCGGCGCGCTCCGGGGCGCCCTCGGCGTCGAAGTCGATCGACCCGTCCTTGGACTGCCATGGCCGGATCCGCTCCACGGCATCCTTGAGCACGGGCCACGCCGGGTGCTCCACCACCCTGCTCACCGGAGGAACCTTCTCCTCCGCACCCACCTGCACAAGAATTTCCGTCATGTCCCATCCTCCACGGGAGAAGCTTGCGTCAGGACACCGTATGCACACGAGGTTTCTCCCAGCAAGGGGCACCTCCGTAAATTATCCTGCCCCACCCCACCCCACACCGCATTTCTTCCTGCGGGACACCGAAGTCCGTATACCACGCGTGGCAAAGGGGAAACGGTTCCGCAGGGCCGTCGGACCGCCGCCCTGCCATCGCCGACGTCGACGGAAGCGAGTCGAGCCTTGAACTTCCTCACCATCGGTCACCGCGGAGTCATGGGCGTCGAGCCCGAGAACACCCTGCGTTCCTTCGTCGCCGCCGAGCGGGCCGGCCTCGACGTCGTCGAACTGGACCTGCACCTGAGCAAGGACGGCGCGCTCGTCGTCATGCACGACGCGGACGTGGACCGCACCACCGACGGTACCGGCGCGATCGCCGACAGGACACTCGGGGAACTGCGCGCGCTGGACGCGGGCCGCGGGGAGCGGGTCCCGGTCTTCGAGGAGGTCCTGGACGCCGTCTCGGTGCCGTTGCAGGCCGAGATCAAGGACGTGGCGGCGGCGCGGACGCTGGCCGAGGTGATGCGCCGGCGCGATCTTGTGGACCGGGTCGAGGTGATCTCGTTCCACGACGAGGCCGTCGTCGAGATCGCCCGGCTCGTGCCGGGGGTGCGGACCGCCCTGGTCGCGCAGTACTACGGGCCCGAAGTGGTGGACCGCGCCGTCGAGGCCGGCGCCGCCACCCTGTGCCTGGACATCAACCGGATCACGCTGGAGGTCGTGGAACGGGCCCGCGAGGCGGGCCTCAGGGTCTTCTCCTGGACGGTGAACACCCAGGACCATCTGCGGCTGGTGCGCGCCCTGGGGCTGGACGGCGCGACGACCGACTACCCGGAGATCAAACGCACCGGCCGCTTCACGGCGTGAACGCCATGGGCCGGGCGTCACGGGGTGGGTCTCAGGTCAGCGGCTTGACCAGCAGCTCGAAGCACAGGTCGTCCCGCTGCGGGATGCCGAAGCGCTCGTCGCCGTAGGGGAAGGGGGTCGTCTCCCCCGTGCGGCGGTAGCCGCGGCGCTCGTACCAGGCGATGAGGTCCTCGCGCACGGAGATCACGGTCATGTGCATCTCCGTCACGCCCCACACCTCGCGGGCCTGCCGCTCCGCCTCCGCGATGACCTTCTTGCCGAGCCCTTCGCCCTGGAGCGCCGGGCTGACGGCGAACATCCCGAAGTAGGCGTGCTCACCGCGGTGCTCGAGCTGGCAGCAGGCCACGATCACGCCGTCCCGCTCGACCGTCAGCAGGCGGCTGTCCGGCGACTTGACGACCTCCAGCACGCCCTCGGGGTCGGTGCGCTGTCCCTGGAGGATGTCCGCCTCGGTGGTCCACCCGGCCCGGCTGGACTCGCCCCGGTACGCGGACTCCACGAGCGCGACGAGCGCGTCCACGTCGGCGTCGGTGGCGTCGCGGAAGGTCAGTCGGCCGGTGGCGGTGTCCATGGGGTGTCTCTCCGGTTCGTTCTCGGGCGAGGCGCGGGCACCGATGAGCGTAACGCTCCCGTTAGGCTCCGGACGCATGGTGCATGTACTCAGCAGCCGGATCCTGCTCCGTCCCACCGACCCCGACCGGTCCCGCGCCTTCTACGGCGAGCAGCTCGGCCTCGCCGTCCACCGCGAGTTCGGCACCGGGCCCGAGCGGGGCACCGTGTACTTCCTCGGCGGCGGTTTCCTGGAGGTCTCGGGCCGTTCCGAGGCGCCCCCGTCCCCCGCGCTCGCGCTGTGGCTCCAGGTCGAGGACGCCTCGGCGGCCGAGGCGGAGCTGCGGGCGAGGGGCGTCGAGATCGTCCGGCCGCCGGTCAGGGAGCCGTGGGGGCTGGTCGAGATGTGGATCGAGGACCCGGACGGCACGCGGATCGTGCTGGTGGAGGTGCCGGCGGACCATCCGCTGCGCTACCGGCCCGGGATCTGAGCACCGGGGCGGCGGGCGCCGGATGGCCGCGGCCCCCGCCCGGCCTTAGCGTGCTGGGGGGAGGGAACGGTCTGCGGCCCGGCGGAAGGACCCCGACGCGATGAAGCTCCACGAACCGGTGACCGGCGGGCCCTGCTGGGCGGAGCTGGGTACCAGTGACCTGGAAGCGGCCGAGCGGTTCTACACGAAGCTGTTCGGCTGGCGCCCCGAGACGGATCCCCGGCAGCAGGCGGATGGTTGCACGATCGCCCGTCTCGACGGCGCGGCCGTCGCCGGGCTGACGCCCTTGGGCCGGCGGGCGCAGCCCGTCGCGTGGAACGTCTCGTTCGCCGTGGCCGACGCGGACGCCGCCGTGCGGTGGGTGACCGCGGCGGGCGGGGCGGTGCCGCAGGGCCCGGTGGACGTGTTCGACGCGGGCCGATCCGCGGTGGCCGTCGACCCGGCCGGCGCGGTGTTCCAGCTGTGGCAGGCCGGAACCTTCCCGGGCGCCGGGCTGTTCAACGCGCCCGGCTCGCTGGGCTGGGTGGAACTGCTGACCCGGGAGCCCGGCCGGGCGGCGGACTTCTACACCACCGTGTTCGGCTGGAGCGTCACCACGTCCGCGCGCTATCCCCGGTGGTCGGTCGACGGCGCGGACTTCGGCGGCATGGTGACGATGGACGAGAAGTTCCCGCACGAGGTACCGGCGCACTGGCTGCCGTACTTCGCCGTGGCGGACGTGAACACCGCCGCGATCGACACGACCGACAGCGACGGCACCGTGCTCATGGAGCCCACCTCCCTGCCCGACGGGCCGCGCATCGCGGTGCTCCGGGACCCGCAGGGCGCGATGTTCGGCGTGTACCGGGCGGGCGACGAGCGCTGAGCCGGGCCACGGCACCACCGCACGGGGCGTCAGATCCGCAGCGCGTCCAGGCGGCCCTCCAGCCGGCCCAGCAGCGCCCCGAGGAGCGCGGCCAGGTCGTCCAGCTCGGACGCGTCGACGCCGGACAGGACGGCCGACTCGTAGGCGAGCTGCTCGGGCAGCAGGCCGTCGACCAGATCGCGTCCGGCGTCGGTGAGGCGGACGTGGGCGACCCGGCGGTCGCGGGTGTCGCCGCGCCGCTCCACCAGAGCGCGCTCGGTGAGCTGCTTGAGGCGCTTGGTGACGGCCGCGCCGGAGGAGAAGGTCTCGCGGGCCAGCTCACCGGGGGTCAGCTCGTGTCCGGTGCGGCGCAGCGCGCCGAGCAGGTCGAACTCGGCGCGACTGAGGCCCGCCCGGCGCAGTGGGGCGTCCTCGGCCTGCTGGAGGAGGGCGGCACAGCGGTTGATGCGGCCGATGATCTCCATGGGGCCGGTGTCGAGGTCGGGGTGGACGGCCCGCCACTGCCGGACGACGGCGGCGACGGTGTCCCCTCCTGGTCCGCCCGGTCCGCCCGGTCCGCCGGTCGCGCTGCTCCCGGTCGCCGGGCCCCCGTCGATTGCGGTCATGGCCGTACGCCCTCCGTTCTCGTGCCCGTGTCCCGGTCCGCACGCGCTGCCTGGCGTCGCACCGTTGCGGCGAGCGTACGGTGTCCGGCCTGCTCGGCGAGCACGACCCTCTCCTGGGGCAGGGCGCGCTGCCACCACTCGCCGGCCGCGGCGTCGGCCGTGGCGCGCAGGTCGGTCAGGGCGGCGGCCAGGCCACGGCGGGCCGCGTCCAGGGCGCCGGGCGCGGGCTCGGGCTCCGTGAGGAGGCGGGCGGCGTGCTCGCGGGCGCGGTCGCCGGCGGTCACCGCCCGCTCGACGCGGTCGCCGGCGCGCCGGTTGGTGACGACGACGGCCGCGAGGAAGCCCACCAGGGCGCCGACGAGGGTGTCCACCACCCGTTCGGTGATCAGCTCGCCGGGCGCCTGGTAGCCGGGGAACTCGGTGATGAGCAGGGCCATCGGGGTCACGCAGACGGTGCCGAGCCAGTAGTTGCGGGTGATGAGGGCCTCGGCGCCGAAGTTGAGGGCGAGGCAGAGCAGGACGAGGAGGATCTGCCCCAGGTGGGCGAGCGGCGCGACGGCGGCGAACAGCAGTACTCCGGCGAGGTTGCCGACGACGCGCTGGACGGCCCGGCCCCAGGTCAGGGTCAGGTTGGCCTGGTAGAGGGCGGCGGCGGTGACCAGCGCCCAGTAGGGGCGGCCGATGCCGAGCGCCAGGGAGGCGTAGCCGGCCAGCGCGCAGCCGAGGGCGGTGCGCACGGCGATGGGGGCGAGCGGGCCGAGCCGCTGCCACAGGGGCGCGGGGCGGGCGGCGAGCTCGGCGTCCACGCCCAGCAGTTCCTCGGTGGCCGAGGCGTCGGCGCGGGGGTCGGCGGTGCGGGGTATGCGCCCGGTGCCGCGCAGGGCGCGGGCCCAGCCGCGCAGCCGCTCCGGATCCGCGTCGGCGGGTGCGGCGAGCGCGACCTCGGCGCGGACGACGAGGCGCTCCAGGGCGTGCCGGGTGGTGGCGCGGGCGCCGGTGGCGGGCAGGGAGAGCAGGGTCTGCCAGGCGGCCTGGACGGCGGCGTACCCGGCGGCGCGGGCCGGGGCGCGGCCGTCGCCGGTGCCGCGGGTGTCGGCGTACGCGGCGGCGGCGTTCAGGGCCTGGGCGGTGGCGCGGCGTTCGGGGCCGTGCGGGCGGACCAGGGCGGGCGCCATGCCGACGAGCCAGGCCCAGGCGCCGGCCGCGGCGCCCAGCGCCAGGTGGCCGGGGACCTGGCCGAGGGTCTGCGGGACGAAGAGGGAGGCGGAGCTGATGAAGGTGAGGACCACGTTGCCCGGCGGGCCGACGCGGGTGGCGTCGCACAGCGTCTTCTGCACGGCGGCCAGGAGGGCGCCGACGGTGACGAGGACGACGGCGTTGCGGGTGAGCGAGGCGGCGACCAGGGCGACGGCGACGCCGCCGAGCATGCCGAGCACCACCCACGCCAGGGTGCGGGCCCGGGCGGCGTAGGGGCGGTTGTGGGCGTAGAGCGCGCACAGGGAGCCGGCCATCGTGTACATCGCGAGGTCGAGCCGGCCGAGCGCCAGCAGGATCAGGTTGGGCGGGGCGATGGCGGCGACCGAGCTGAGGGCGGGCTTGAACCAGATCTCGGAGGGACGGCGCAGCCGCAGCACGCCGGTCAGGGACAGGCGGCGGCCGAGTGAGGCGCCGGGGGTGGGGGTCGCACTGCTCATGGAATGTAGTTTAACAGGTGTTTTACTAGTGAAAGATGACTCTCCGGTCACACACGCCCGCCTGTGACCTGCCCCGACCCTCCGTGCTCCGCCGAATGCCCCCTGTGCACTCCCTTGCGCTCGCGTGCGCACCGCGTCGCCCGGGCAGGCCTTGACCGACCGTCGAGCGTCGAGCGGGGAGGTGCGTGTGCACGGACCGGCATCGTCCGGCTGGCTGCTGGTCGCGCTGTGCGCGGCGACCGGGGCCTACTGCCTGCTGCGGATGCGCAGCGACGTCGAGGAGCAGCGCCGCGCGGCCGGCGGTGAGGCCCTCATGGGATTCGGCATGGCCGCCATGGCCGTGCCCGCGGCGGTGTTCACCCCGCCCCCGTGGGCGTGGCCCGCCTACGCGGTGGTGTTCGGCGGCGCCGGGCTGCGCGCGCTGTGGGCGGCCCGCTCGTCCCGGCACCACCTGCACCATCTCGTCGGGGCCGCGGCCATGGTCTACATGGCGGTGGTGATGGCGGGCACCCCCGCCGGCGCGCACGGGCACGGCCACGGGCACGGCGGTTCCGGGGTCCCGCTGCTGACCGGGGCGCTGCTGCTCTACTTCACCGGGTACGTGCTGCTGACCGGCGTGCGTCTGATACCCGTCGCGACCGTGGCCGGCGGCGGCCCGGCGGCCGGGTGGGGCGACCGGCCGGAGCTGGCACGGGCGTGCCGGCTGTCGATGGGGATCGCGATGCTGGGCATGCTGCTGACCATGTGAACGCCCGGCGCCCGCGGGACCCCCGCAGCGTCCGCACCCCTGATGTCCGCGGCCTGCCGCTCTCGGGCCTGCCCCACCAAGGCCGCCGCGGTTCCTTCCCGGGGGCCGGACCGGATCCTCGCGGTGTCCGGCTCTTCGGAGGGGGACCGGGCTCGGCGGCGCGGGCGGCCGGGCCGAGACCGGTCCGGCGGCCGGGCCGGGGGATTCGCGGGCGAGGGTGAGCCCGGCGACGGCGGGGGCGGAGTCGCTCGGTGCCGGTTCCGTGGCGGCGGACGTCGCGCGCCCCAGCGGGTGCGCAACTCCTCGGACCGGGCGGACACTTACGGGAGAAGGTGGCCTCCCGCACCCCGTGTCGGCGAGTATCGCAGCATGCACTCGCCGCCCGTCGCATCCCCGCCCCGTCCGCCGCAGCAGCGTGCGGTCGTCCGCACGGCCTGGGCCCTGGCCCTGTCCTCCATGGTGCTGATCGTCCTGGTCGCCGCGGAATGGCGCCCGTTGACCGGCTGGGACGAGGCCGTCTCGCGGACCACACACCGCTGGGCGGTCGACGAGACGGGCGTCACGCACGTCATGCGCGTCCTCACCGACTGGGTGTGGGACCCGTGGACGATGCGCCTGCTGTGCGCGGGGGTGGTGGTGTGGCTGTGGTGGGGGCGTGGGGACCGGCGGACGGCCGTGTGGCTGGCGGCGGCCTGTGCGCTGGGCAGCCTGCTGCAACAGCTCCTGAAGGCCGCGGTGGACCGCGCCCGCCCCGTCTGGCCCGATCCCGTGGACTCCGCGCACTTCGCGGCCTTTCCCTCGGGCCACGCCATGACCGCCGCCTTCGTGTGCGGTCTGCTGGTGTGGCTGCTCCACCACCACGGCGCCGCCCGCGGTCCGCGCCTGGCCGCGCTGACAGCGGCGGTGGTCTCCGTGGCCGGCGTCGGCGTGACCCGGGTGTGGCTGGGCGTCCACTGGACGACGGACGTCGTCGGGGGGTGGCTCCTGGGCGCGCTGGTGGTGGCCGTCGCCGTGTTCGCCCACGGCCGGTGGGTGCGGTGAGCACGGGGGCGGTGCGCCGGCGCCGCGCGGCCCCTTGGGATCCGCCCCTGGCCGCCGTCCTGTTCGACTTCTCCGGGATCCTCTTCCGCGTCGGATCCACCGACACCTGACTGCGCGTGGTGCTGGAAGCCCGGGATGCGGTGCTGTCCGGCCCCGAGCCGGCGAAGACCGCCCGGGCGCTCCGGGCGGCCGGCGCGCTGCCGGGCGGAACGCCTCCGCTGCGGGTGCCCGAGGAACTCGCCGGGGTGCGGGAGGTCCGGGACGAGAGCTCCGCGTCGCACCGGGCGGCGTACACCGGGCTGTCCCGCCAGGTGCCGCTGCCCGATCCCGGGCTGCACGACGCGCTGTACGACCGGCACATGACGCCGGAGGCGTGGAGCCCCTGTCCCGACGCCGCCGAGGTGCTGGGCGCGCTGCGCGAGCAGGGGGTCGCCGTGGGAGTGGTCAGCACCATCGGCTGGGACCTGCGCCCGGTCTTCCGCGAGCACGGCCTCGACCGGTACGTCGACACGTACGTCCTGTCGTACGAGCACGGCATCCGCAAGCCCGATCCCCGGCTGTTCGCGCTCGCCTGCGCGGAACTCGGCGTCGAGCCGGAGCGGACGCTGATGGTCGGCGACGACCGGCGGGTGGACGGCGGTGCGGCGGCCCTCGGATGCGGCGTGCACTTCGTGGACCACCTGCCGGTGGCCGAACGGCCCGACGCGCTGCGGGCGGTGCCGGCCCCGGTGCGCTGATCCGCCCGGGGTCTCATCCGCGCCTGCGCAGGTACGCGTCCAGCTCGGCGGCTCCGGTCAGCATCGCCCTCCCGCGGGCGGACAGCCGGCCGTGCCAGTCGCCCAGCGCGCCCTCCAGCGGCTCCAGACCGCCGGCCGCCCGCACCTGGGCGATCAGCGGGGCGATCTGCTCCAGCAGGTAGCCGCCCCGCCTGAGCTGGTGGGCCAGCCGGGCGTCCCGTACGTCGGCCTCGTCGAAGACGCGGTAGCCGGTCCGCGGGTCGCGGCGCGGGCGCACCAGCCCGGCGCGCTCCCACTTGCGCAGCGTCGCGGGCCGGATCCCGAGCTTGCGTGCCAGCGGCCCGATGAACGTGCCGCCGGGCCCGGACACCGCCGCGGGCCCGGGCACAGGGGCGGACTCCAGGTCGCGCAGGGCGCCCTCCACGGCCCGGAGGGTCCGCCGGTCGCCGAGGAGCTGGGCGTGGCTCTCGTCGACGAGGCGGAACGCCTCGTCGTCCGCGCCCCGGTTCACGGCCCGCATGATCGACGTCGCCGTCCGGTGGCCGTGGCCGGGCACCAGGGCCAGGAACGCGCGCAGGGCCGCCGCGTGCAGCGGGGTGTAGGTGCGGTGGCCGTGGGGCGTGCGTGCGGCGGCCGGGAGGATGCCCGCCTCCTCGTAGTTCCTGATCGCCTGGGTGGACAGACCGTGCCCACGCGCGAGATCGACCGGCCTGAGCCGCTCACCGTTTTGAAGGTTTCGCCCCATGGAGCCGAAGATATCGCGCGAAAGTCTCCACCGAAGGTTCAACGATACGGTGGAATCCATGGCTACTGACATCAAGGACGGCGTCCATGCCGTCGAGGCCGCCGCCCTCATGGGGCTGCTCCCGGCCGGGCCGCGGCTCCTCGCGCTGGGCGAGCCCACCCACGGCGAGGACGCCCTGCTCCGCCTGCGCAACGAGCTGTTCCGGCAGCTCGTCGAGGAGGAGGGCTACCGGACGGTCGCGATCGAGAGCGACTGCATGGCGGCCCTGGCCGTGGACGACTACGTCACATCGGGCACCGGCTCCCTGGACGAGGTCGTGGAGCACGGGATCAGTCACGGATGGGGCGCGTCCGCGGCCAACCGCGAGCTCGTGCGCTGGATGCGCGCCCACAACGACGGCCGGCCCGTGTCCGAGCGGATCCGCTTCGCCGGTTTCGACGGTCCGCTGGAGATCACCGGTGCCGCGAGCCCGCGGCAGGCCCTCACCGCCCTCCACGGCTTCCTCGCGGCCCGGGTGGACGCGGACCTGCTCCCCTGCACCGGGGAGACGCTCGACCGCCTGCTCGGCGCCGACGAGCGGTGGACCGATCCCGCCGCGATGACGGACCCGGCCAGGTCCGTGGGCCGGTCGGCCGAGGCCGTCCGGCTGCGGCTGCTGGCGGACGACCTGGCGGCGCTGCTCGACACGCAGATGCCGCAGCTGAGCACGGCGGCCGCGCGGGACGACTGGGACCGGGCGTGCCTGTACGCGCGCACGGCGACCGGCCTGCTGCGCTACCACCGCTGGATGGCCGACGCCTCCCCGGCCCGCATGTCCCGCCTGCTGGCCGTGCGGGCGCAGATGATGGCCCACAACCTCCTCGCGCTCGCCGAACGGGGCCCGGCACTCGTCCACGCCCACAACTCCCACCTCCAGCGGGAGAAGAGCACGGTGCGGATGTGGGAGGGGCCGGTGGAGTGGTGGAGCGCCGGGGCGCTGGTGGGCGCCCGGCTCGGTGAGGAGTACGCCTTCGTGGCCACGGCCCTCGGCACGATCCGGCACCGGGGGGTGGACACGCCGCCGCCGGACACCGTCGAAGGACTCCTGTACGCCCTCCCCCGGGACCGCTGCGTCGTGGACGCCTCGCGGCTGGCCGGCGCCCTCGGCGACGCCCCGCCCGCGCCCCGCGTGTCCCCCTGGTTCGGCTACGCCCCGCTCGACCCGGCCCACCTGGCGGGCAGCGACGGCATCGTGTTCGTCAAGGACGTCCCGCGGAGCTGACGGCGCGGTGACGCGCCGCCACGGGAACCGGGGACGCCGTAGCCCAAGGCAACCATCGATGTGACCGCCCGTCCTGGACGATCCCCCGTGTCGCCCAGGACAGACGGTAGCCGGACGGACCCCGCCGAGGGCCGGTCCGCCTGCGCCGAGTATAGTTGGCTGGCAGCCAGTCAACGCAGGAGTACAGCATGTCCCCGCGCAGCGCCTCGGTCAATGAAGAGTTGCGGAGGCGTTCGAAGGAGCGGCTCCTGCAGGCCGCGGTGGAGCTGGTCGGAGAGCACGGGTACGACGCGACCACGCTCGGCGACATCGCCGACCGGGCGGGGTCGGCACGCGGTCTGGTCTCGTACTACTTCCCCGGCAAGCGCCAGCTGGTGCAGTCCGCGGTGCACCGGCTGATGCACCGCACGCTCGAGGAGGCCCTGGAGCGCGAGCCGCGCACCGCCGAGGGCCGGGAGCGGATGGCGCGGGCCATCGACGCGATCCTGGGGCTCGCCCGGGACCGGCCGGTGCTGATGCGCCAGCACATGGCGGGCCTGCTCCAGGCCGAGGGGTTCGTGCCGTGCCCCGAGCAGCGGCGGCTGGCCGAACTGCTGCGGGACACCGCGGCCCGGCACGGCTCCCGGGACGTCGACAGCGACTATCCGATGCTGCGCGCGCTGCTGATGGGCGCCGTCTTCGCCGCCCTGGTGCCCGGGGCGCCGATGCCCGTGCCGGTGCTGCGCGCCGAGCTGTTCGAGCGCTACCGGCTGGACTGGGAACTGGGTGTCCCGCCGGACGCCGGGGCGCCCGGCGGGACGTGCGACACGGATCTGTCGCGGTTCTTCGCGACCGGCGCGGCACCCGGGTGCCCGCCGCCGGCCGGTCCGGCGGGACGGACGGATTCGACGGATCAGTCGAAGTAGTCCGGCTGCGTCTGCACGTTGAGCTCGCGCAGGTGGACCCGCTGGGCCGGGTCGGTGCGCCGGTCGCTGAGCTTCAGGACGTCGAAGCCCTTGGCGATGTCGTTCGAGTAGATGTGGCCGTTGTAGTAGTACGCCGACCACGATCCGGCCGTGGCGAGCGAGTCGGTGCTCAGCGGGCCGCGCTCGAAGTAGGCGATCTCCTTCGGGCGGGAGGAGTCGGTGAAGTCCCACACGGAGACGCCGCCCTGGTACCAGGCCTGGACCATGAGGTCCTTGCCCTCGACCGGGATCAGCGAGCCGTTGTGGGCGACGCAGTTCTCGGTGTCCGCCTGGTGACGGGGGATCTTGAAGTAGCTGCGGAAGACCAGCTTGCGGTGGTCGCCCTTGCCGACGATGTCGTAGATGCCGTCGGCGCCGCGGTTCGGGCCGATCTTCGCGTTGCAGGTGGGCGCGCCGCCCCCGCCCAGCTCGTCGGTGAAGACGACCTTGTCCGCCTTCTGGTTGAAGGTCGCCGAGTGCCAGAAGGCGAAGTTGACGTTGTCCTGGACCCGGTCGATGACCTTCGGGTGCTCGGGGTCCTCGATGGAGAACAGGATGCCGTCGCCCATGCAGGCGCCCGCGGCCAGGTCCTTCGAGGGCAGGACCGTCAGGTCGTGGCAGCCGGTGGTCTTGGAGACGCCCGGGTTGGTGGGACCGCCCGGGTTGCCGCCGCCGTCGGGACCCTCGCCCGGGAACAGCACCGGGAAGTTCACGACCGCCGCCCGCTCGGGTGCGTCGCGCGGCACCTTGATGACCGAGATGCCGTCGTGCGGCGGCCGGCAGTCGGGGTAGGCCGCGTTCGGCGAGTACGAGGAGACGTACACGTAGACGTTCCTGCGCTCGGGCACCAGCGTGTGGGTGTGCGAGCCGCAGGCGGTCTCGACGGCGGCGACGTACTTCGGGTTGCGCTTGTCGCTGATGTCGAAGACCTTCATGCCCTCCCAGGACGACTTCTCCGTCGCGGGCTGGGTGGTGCTGTTGCAACTGCTGTCGCTGCGCGAGGAGTCGGTCGACAGGAACAGCAGGTCGCCGGAGACCGAGACGTCGTTCTGCGCTCCCGGGCACAGGACCTGGGCGACGGTCCTCGGCTTCTTCGGGTTGCTGATGTCGAAGATGCGGAAGCCGTCGTAGTTGCCGGCGAAGGCGTACTTGCCCTGGAAGGCCAGGTCGGTGTTGAAGCCGGGCAGCGCGTCCTTCGGGATGTTGGCCAGGTGCCGGATGTTGCCGGAGTGGACGATCTCGTCCTGGCCGGGTATCTCGCCGCTCGCGATGGCGTCGCGCGCCTCGGCGCGCGCGCTCGAGGACACTTCCTTCGACGTGGCCGCACCGTCCCCCGGGTCGGGGGTCGCCGCGGCCGGGACGGTCGTGAGCAGCGCGGCCACGAGTCCGGCGGCGGCTGCCGCGGCTCCCAGGCGTCTGCGCCGCGTTCGCGGGTCGCTCAACAGGATCACTGTTTCCTCCCTGCGTCCGTTCCCGTCGGAACGGTTCGCGCATCCCGCAGTATCGTCTTCGCCATGCACATACCAACAGGGGTCAACAAACACGTAATGAAGTTCCCCGATCGGCGGCGCGCGAAGGCGTGCTAGGACGGTCATCGCGCCCGTGAGGTGTTCCGCGCCCCTCCCCCGGAGGGGCGCCCCGGCCACAGGAGGTTGTCGTGCCCATCCGTCCCACGCCGATCCGCGCATCGCTCGTCACGGCGTCGCTGACCGCACTGGCCGCGCTCGGGCTCGGGGCCTGCGACTCCGCTCCGGAGACCGAGTCGTCGGCGGCGGCCGGGCCTTCGGTGATCGTTCCGGGCGAGCCCGGCGGGGCCAACCGGACGCTCTCGGCCGAGGAGGCCGAGCGGCAGCGCACCGACGACGACTCCCCCAACTCGGCGGACGTCGCCTACGCGCGGATGATGATCCGGCACCACGCCCAGGCGCTGGAGATGACCGGACTCGCGCCGGAGCACGCCGGGTCCGGGCAGGTGAAGAAACTCGCCGAACGCATCTCCGCCGCGCAGGGACCGGAGATCACGGCGATGAAGGGCTGGCTGACGTCCCACGGCCAACGGGAGACGGGCGGCGGGCACGACCATGCCGCGATGCCGGGAATGGCGACCGAGGCACAGCTCGGACAGTTGCGCGCGGCGGACGGCAAGGCCTTCGACCGGCTCTTCCTCACCCTGATGATCACCCATCACGAGGGGGCGATCACCATGGCCACGGACGTGAAGTCGCAGGGCAACAACGTGCAGATCGAGGAGATGGCCGACGACGTGGTCGCCCAGCAGACGAGCGAGATCGTGCGGATGCGCGGGATGCTCTGACGGCTCGTCGGCGGGCGGGTGTTCAGCGTCGTGCGCGGCGAGGGGGCAACAGGCCTTCGTCGCGCGCCCGGCCGATCAGCCTGAGCGACCTGCTCCGGCTGTGCCCGGTCGCGCGCATCACCGCGAGGACCGGGTCGGCGCCCTCCTCCCGGGCCGCCCGGTACTCCCGCGCGACGAGCCGGCGCTCCTCCCCGCCGCCCGGCCCGGCGGGACGGGTCCGTCGCGGCACGGCCGGGGGGCGGGCCGCGGAGGGCCGCACACAGGCCTCGAAGAGCGGGTTCTCCAGCCACTCGGCGAGCACGGACAGGTCGTCGAGGGACAGGGCCGGTTCGGCCCGTACGTCCTCGACGCGGACCCCGTCGTCGCGGAGCACGGCGAGCGCGTCGATGCGGGCGCCGTCGGCGAACGTCCAGCGGACGTCGAACCACGACGTGGTCGCGCCCCCCTCCCGCACCGCCCATGTGTGCCGCACGGACACCTCACCGTCGTCCGGACAGCGATCGGAAAGCTGAAGAGAACGATCAACAAAGGATGCTTCGAGCACCACCGCAACGTAACCGCACGATCACATCCCGAACGGACGACACACGCGCCCGCCCCCTCGGGCGGCACCCCGTCAGCGCATCCGCGTGCGGTCAGCCGGCGCCGAGACGGGCGGCCTGGCGGTCGGCCGCGGCCAGGAGGACGTCGAGGAGCCCGGGGAAGAGGGCTTCCAGGTCGTCCCTGCGCAGCCCGTTCATCTTGGCCGTGCCCCGGTAGGTCTGCCGGATCACCCCGCTCTCGCGCAGCACGCGGAAGTGGTGGGTGGTGGTCGACTTGGTGACGGGCAGGTCGAAGTACGAACAGGAGAAGAGTTCGTCGCTGCCGGCGGCGAGATCCCGCACGATCCGCAGCCGCATCGGATCGGACAGGGCGTGCAGCACGCCCTCCAGCCGGATCTCCGCGCGCGCCGGATGCGGCAGGTCACGGCTGCTGACGGCGGTGGCGGGGGTCACGGCGGCTCCAGTTCGTCCGGGAGGTCCCACCGCTCGGGAGCGATGCGGGAGGGGTTCTCATTGTACGAAGGCCGCCGTAGTTTGACATCTGCCGTACTACGAGAGTTACCGTACGAGACGTTCCCCGCACCGCGACAGATGGAGCAGCCCCCATGAGCGCCCTCTTCCAGCCCCTGAAGCTGCGCGACGTCACCATTCCCCACCGGGTGTGGATGCCTCCGATGTGCCAGTACTCGGCCGCGCCGGAGGGCCCGTCGGCGGGCGTTCCCGGCGACTGGCACTTCGCGCACTACGGCGCACGCGCGACGGGCGGCACCGCCCTGATCGTCGTCGAGGCCACGGCCGTCTCACCGGAGGGCCGCATCTCCCCGCAGGACCTCGGCCTGTGGAACGACGCCCAGGCCGGGGCCTTCCGCCGGATCACGGACTTCCTCCGCGCGCACGGCACGGTCCCCGCCGTCCAGCTCGCCCACGCCGGCCGCAAGGCCTCGACCGACCGGCCCTGGAAGGGCGGTGCGCCGGTGGGTCCGGACGCGCACGGCTGGCAGCCGCTGGCACCCAGCGCGCTGGCCTTCGACGAGCGGCACCCGGTGCCGGCCGAACTGACGGGGGCGCAGATCCAGGAGATCGTGGGCCGGTTCGCGGACGCCGCCCGCCGGGCCCTCGCGGCCGGGTTCGAGGTCGTCGAGATCCACGGCGCCCACGGGTACCTGATCCACGAGTTCCTCTCGCCCCACTCCAACCACCGCACCGACGGCTACGGCGGCTCCTACGAGAACCGCACCCGCTTCGCCCTCGAGGTCGTCGACGCCGTACGCGCGGTGTGGCCCGAGGACAAGCCGCTGTTCTTCCGCGTCTCCGCGACCGACTGGCTGGACGGGGACGGCTGGACGCCGGACGACACCGTCCGCCTCGCCCGCGACCTCCAGGCCCACGGCGTCGACCTCCTCGACGTGTCGACCGGTGGCAACGCCGCCCGGGCGGACATCCCGACCGGGCCCGGCTACCAGGTTCCGTTCGCCGCGCGCGTGAAGGCGGAGACCTCGCTGCCGGTCGCCGCCGTCGGTCTGATCACCGACGTCGAGCAGGCGGAGAAGATCCTCGCCAACGGCGAGGCCGACGCGGTGCTGCTCGGCCGCGAGCTGCTGCGCGACCCGTCGTGGGCGCAGCGGGCGGCGCGGGAGCTGGGCGGCGAGGTGCGGGTGCCGGACCAGTACGGCTGGGCCGTGTGAGGCGACCCCCGCACGGGGCCGCGCCGGCCGTCCGCGCCGGCGGGGCTCAGGAGCCGTCCGACCGGACCCGTCCCGCCTGTTCCCGCTGGTAGGCCGTGTAGGCGTCGCGCAGGGCCGCGCCCGGCCAGCGGGGCGGCAGGAGTTCCGGCGGCAGGACCGGGTCGGCGAGCAGATGCCGTACGACGGCCGCGAAGGCGGTGAGCCGGTCGGCCGGCCGCCGTGCCCCCTCGACACGGGTGAGCAGGGCCCGGGCCGTCGTGGCCCAGGGGTCCAGCGGCCACAGCTCCGCGGCCAGCTCGCGGGCCGGCCGCGCGGGGCGGGCGGTGCACCGCTCGGCCACCGCGTCGAGGTCGCCGGGCAGCGGGCGGCTCAGGTTGGCGGGACGCAGCCACACCCCCTCGCGCAGCTCGGCCAGGCGCAGCGCGGCGAGCCGGGCGCGCAGTTCCGCGCGCCGGGCGGGACCGCGTCCGGTCGCGGTGATCACGACCATCTCCCAGTCGCCGTCCCACGCGCGCGTGCGCGGGCGTACCGCCTCGTCCTGGCGCCGCTGGCGTTCGAGGAGCCGCTCGCTCAGCCGGTAGCCGGTGCCGGTGCGCCGCAGGTCCCCCGCGCTCACCATCCGGCTCAGCGCCGCCCGCGCGGTGGACCCGCCGACGTCGAAGCGCTCCACGAGCCGCACCAGGTCCCTGACCGGAAGCTCGGGGGGATGCGTACCGAGCAGCAGGCTCAGCACGACCGACCGCGCCGACAGCGGACGCGGCACCGGCTCGTCAAAGGGCGCGGGGTCGTCGATCGGCGGGGACACGCACGTACTGTACGTGCCGCGCCCGGAGTGTTGCACTATTGCTGCGACCGTGAGGACAGTGCAACACTCGGGTCATGACGACACGCGCGCAGGAGCCGTACGAGTCCGGGGGGACCGCGGGCGGCCCGCAGGGGTACGCCACGCACGAGGTCACCAACCAGCCCCCTCCCCTGGCGCCGTACGACGCCTGCGAGGACGCGGCCCTGCTGGAGGGGCTGCGGCGGGAGGGCGCGGGGTGGGCCGAGCAGGAGCTTCGGCGGCTCGGGCTGCGGGCCGGCAGCGTCCAGGCGCAGGAGTGGGGCGAGCTGGCCAACCGCCACGAGCCCGTGCTGCGCACCCACGACCGGTACGGCAACCGGATCGACGAGGTCGAGTACCACCCGAGCTGGCACCACCTGATGCGGGTGGCGGTCGGCGAGGGCCTCGCCGCGTCGGCCTGGGCGGACGACCGGCCGGGCGCCCACGTCGCGCGGACGGCGGGCGGACTGGTGTGGGGGCACACGGAGGCGGGGCACGGCTGTCCGACGTCGATGACGTACGCGGCGGTCCCCGCGCTGCGCCGGCAGCCGGAGCTGGCGAAGGTCTACGAACCGCTGCTGACCAGCCGGGAGTACGAGCCGGGGCTGCGCACGCCCACGGAGAAGCGCGGCCTGCTGGCCGGCATGGGGATGACCGAGAAGCAGGGCGGCTCGGACGTCCGGACCAACACCACGGCGGCCACGCCGACCGCCGAACCCGGCGTCTACACGCTGCGCGGGCACAAGTGGTTCACGTCGGCGCCGATGTGCGACGTGTTCCTCGTGCTGGCCCAGGCGCCCGGCGGGCTCTCCTGCTTCCTGGTGCCGCGCGTGCTGCCCGACGGCACCCGCAACACCTTCCGCGTCCAGCGCCTGAAGGACAAGCTCGGCAACCGGTCCAACGCCTCCTCGGAGCCCGAGTTCGACGGGACGGTCGCCTGGCTGGTGGGTCCCGAGGGCCAGGGCGTCAAGACGATCATCGAGATGGTCAACTGCACCCGGCTGGACTGCGTGATGTCGTCGGCGACGCTGATGCGCAAGACGCTCGTCGAGGCCGGTCACCACGTACGGCACCGCAGCGCCTTCGGCGCCCGGCTCGTCGACCAGCCGCTGATGCGCAACGTCCTGGCCGATCTGGCGCTGGAGTCGGAGGCCGCGACGACGCTGACCCTGCGGCTGGCCGGCGCCGCCGACCGGGCGGCGCGCGGGGACGCCGGGGAGGCGGCGTTCCGGCGGATCGCCACCGCCGTCGGCAAGTACTGGGTGACCAAGCGGGGCCCCGCGTTCACCGCGGAGGCCCTGGAGTGCCTGGGCGGCAACGGTTACGTGGAGGATTCGGGCATGCCCCGCCACTACCGCGAGGCGCCGCTGCTGTCGATCTGGGAGGGCTCGGGGAACGTCAACGCCCTCGACGTGCTGCGCGCGCTCGGCCGCTCGCCCCGGACCGCGCACGCCCTCTTCGGGGAACTGTCCCTCGCGCGCGGGGCGGACGCCCGGCTGGACTCGGCCGTGGCCCGGCTGGAGGCGGGGCTGACCACGGCGTCCGAGAGCGGGGCCCGCCGCCTGGTGGAGCTGATGGCCCTCACCCTCCAGGCGTCCCTCCTCGTCCGGCACGCCCCGTCCGCCGTCGCCGACGCCTTCTGCGCGAGCCGGCTGGGCGGCGACTGGGGACACGCCTTCGGCACGCTGCCGGACGGGGCCGACCTCGGAGGCATCCTGGGGCGGGCGCTGCCGGGCGAGGACTGAGCGGCGCGCCTCCGGACTCCTCGCCGGTCCCGACACCACCGCTGCGACCTGCGGCGACGCCCTTTCCAGGGGTGACTGTCAGTGGCCGGGTGCAGACTGGCCGGTGTCCGGGACGAAGGCGTCGACGGTGACGCCGCGGAGGTGATCGGCATGACCGAGGTACTGCTCGCCGTGGGCACCCGCAAGGGCCTGTTCATCGGGCGCCGGCACAACGGCGCCTGGGAGTTCGACGAGAGTCCCCACTTCAACGCGCAGGCCGTCTACTCGGTCGCCGTCGACACACGCGGCGGCACCCCGCGTCTGCTGGCCGGCGGCGACAGCGCGCACTGGGGTCCGTCGGTGTTCCACTCCGACGACCTGGGCCGGACCTGGACGGAACCGGCGCGGCCGGCCGTCAGGTTCCCCAAGGACACGGGTGCTTCGCTGGAGCGCGTGTGGCAGCTGCACCCGTCCGCCGCGGAGCCGGACGTCGTGTACGCGGGCACGGAACCGGCCGCGCTGTACCGGTCGGAGGACCGCGGGGAGAGTTTCGAGCTGGTCCGCCCCCTGTGGGAACACCCCACACGGTCGCGGTGGGTGCCGGGCGGCGGCGGTGAGGGACTGCACACCGTCCTCACCGACCGGCGCGACCCGGGCTCGGTGACGGTCGCCGTCTCGACCGCGGGCGTCTTCCGCACCACCGACGGCGGCGCGAACTGGACTCCGTCCAACTCGGGCGTCTCCGCGGTGTTCCTGCCCGACCCGAACCCGGAGTTCGGCCAGTGCGTGCACAAGGTCGCGCGGGACGCGGCCACCCCGGACCGGCTCTACCTGCAGAACCACTGGGGCGTGTACCGCAGCGACGACGCGGGCGCCCACTGGACGGACATCGGCGAGGGGCTGCCGTCCACGTTCGGTTTCGCGGTGGCCGCCCACCCGCACCGCGGCGACACCGCGTACGTGTTCCCGATCAACGCCGACGCGGACCGCGTCCCGGCCGATCGCCGCTGCCGGGTGTTCCGCACGACCGACGCGGGCAGGAGCTGGGAGCCGCTGACGGCGGGGCTGCCGCAGGAGGACCACTACGGCACGGTGCTGCGCGACGCGATGAGCACCGACGACGCCGAGCAGGCCGGCGTGTACTTCGGCAACCGCAACGGCGAGGTGTTCGCGTCGGCGGACGACGGCGACAGCTGGCGGCAGCTGGCCTCCCACCTGCCGGACGTCCTGTGCGTGCGGGCCGCGGTCGTCGGGTGACCTCACCGCCCCCGCGCTCCGGCCGGGGAGGAGGTCCGGGTGACGGGCCGGCCGGGCCGGGTCATCCCCTGCCGGCCGCGATCCGCGGCGTCGTGTACGAGCGCTCGCTTCCGCCGGCCACCGGAGACCTGCGGATCGTCATGTCCGAACCGGGGCCGTGGGCGCGGCCCCGGCGGCGAGCGGACCCGCGTACGGCGCGGAGACGGCCCGACCACGGCCCGCCTGACCGCGGACCGTCACGGCAGGCGCCAGTCCACCGGCTCGGCCCCCTGCTGCGCCAGGAGGTCGTTGGCCCGGCTGAACGGGCGGGAGCCGAAGAATCCGCGGTCCGCGGACATCGGCGAGGGGTGCGCCGACTCGATCGCCGGATAGCCGTCGAGCAGGGGGCGCAGATTGCGTGCGTCGCGTCCCCACAGGATGGACACCAGCGGCTTGCCGCGCGCGGCGAGGGCACGGATGGCCTGCTCCGTGACCTCCTCCCAGCCCTTGCCGCGATGGGCCCCCGGCTTGCGCGGGGCCGTGGTCAGCGCCCGGTTCAGCAGCAGCACGCCCTGACGGGTCCACGGGGTCAGGTCACCGTTGGAGGGCCGGGGCAGGCCCAGGTCCGTGTGCATCTCCCGGTAGATGTTCTCCAGGCTGCCCGGCAGCGACCGCACCTCCGGCGAGACCGCGAAGCTCAGGCCGATCGCCATCCCCGGCGTCGGATAGGGGTCCTGACCGACGATCAGGACCCGTACGTCGTCGAAGGGCTGCTGGAACGCCCGCAGGACGTTCGCCCCCGACGGGAGATACGTCCGGCCCGCCGCCACCTCGGCGCGCAGGAAGTCGCCCATGCCCGCGATACGTCCGGCGACCGGGTCCAGGGCCTTCGCCCAGCCGGCTTCGACAAGTTCATGCAACGGTCGTGGTGCCACGCTGCCTCACTCTACTGGCCGACGCCGACGGTCCGGACCGGCGGACCGGCCCCCTGGGTCCACCGCGTCACCGGGCGCTACTCTTCCTCCTCGTCAGCGTCGGCCGGCGGTCGCACGGCTCACCCGGCCGGTCATCGGAGAGGGAGGAACGCGGTGCGTCCTGCGCCCGGCACGGCGGCCGGTTCCGGTTTCCTGGCCGTGGACTCCGGTGGTTCCGGGCTCCGCGTCGTCGTCGGCACCGCCGGCGAGGGCGGACGCGGTCCGCTGGGGCGGCGTGCGTCGCGGGAGCCCGTGCGCACCGGGGTGCGCGGCATCGAACCCGGGCACCTGCTGGACCAGCTGGTGCCCATGGCCCGGGCACTGGCCGAAGAGGCCGGCGTGGACCGGATCGGCACCGTGGTGGTCGGGGCCGCCGGGCTCGCGACCCTGGGCGACGCCCTGCGCGCCGAACTGCCCGGCGCCCTGGGCCGGGAGCTGGGTGTGCGCACGGTCGCGCTCGTCGCCGACGCCGTCACCGCCTACGCGGGCGCCCTCGGCCCCCGCGCCGGAGCCGTGGTGGCCGCCGGCACGGGTCTGATCGCGACCGGCACCGACCTGACCCGCTGGCGCCGGGCGGACGGCTGGGGGCATCTGCTCGGCGACTGCGGCGGCGGCGCCTGGATCGGACGGGCCGGCCTGGAGGCGGCGTTGCGCGCCCACGACGGGCGGGAGGGCGGCTCCGCGCCGCTGCTGGCCCGCGCCGAGGAGCGGTTCGGGCCGGTCACGGGACTGCCCGGCAAGCTGTATCCGCGCACCGACCGTCCCGCCGTGCTCGCCTCCTTCGCGCCCGAGGTGGCGGCCTGCGCGGACGGCGACTCCGTCGCCCGGGGCGTCCTGCGCGCCGCCGCCCGGCACATGGCCGACTCGGCCGCCGCGGTCTGCCCGTCCCGGGGCGAGCCCCTGATCGCCGTCACCGGCGGCCTGCTGAAGATGGGCGACCCCTTGGTCGTACCGCTCGGGGAGGAGCTGGAGAAGCGGCTGCCGCACGCGCGGCGGGTGGCGGCCGAGGGTGATCCGCTGCACGGTTCCGTGCGCATCGCGACCGACCTGGCGGCGGGCTCCCTCAGCCTTCCGGGTGATGAACGCATGCTGTTCGTGACGACGGTTCCGGACGGCTGACAACAGCCCCTCGGGATGGGGAATCGTACCGATGTCGTCCGATCCGTACATCACTCATCAGACAAAACCGGACGGATACCGCTCACCCGCACCCTCCCCGAACAGGGTGGCCCGGGAAACCAGTAACATGCGGCGCCATGAGCTCCCCCACTGGGCCCGCGTCCGGCCTGCCAGTACGAATGCCGCGCCCCCGACAGCCCGGGCGGCACCGCCGACCCGAGCCTCTGGTGGCTCCCGAGGGCGCGCCCGCGCTCGTCCTCGCGGTGCCGGGCACGCCCAGTGGCGCCACCCGGGGCCTCGCCGAGGAGATCGTGAGCATCGCCCGCTCCGAGCTGCCCGGCGTCGACGCCCGCATCGGCTACCTCGACGGCGACGACGAGGAGTTCCTGTCGCTGTCGGCGGTGCTGGTGCGGTCCGGCGAGGAACGCACGGCCCGCTACGAGCTGGCGCGCGCCGCCGGTCTCGAGGTGAAGGAGCCCGAGGGCCCCGTCGCCGTCGTCGTGCCGTTGCTCGCCGGCCCGGACGGCGCGCTGCTGCGCCGGATCCGGCAGGCGGTCATGGACAGCCGGATCGCGGCCGAGCTGACCGACGTGCTCGGCCCGCACCCGCTGCTGGCCGAGGCGCTGCACGTGCGGCTCTCCGAGGCCGGGCTGGCCCGCGCCGACCGGGCCCGTCTGTTCACCGTGGCGACGGCCGCGGACGGCATCGTCCTCGCGTCCGTCGGGGGTGACGAGGCCGTGCAGGCGGCCGGGATCACGGGCATGCTGCTGGCCGCGCGCCTCGCCGTGCCGGTGATGGCGGCGGCGCTGGACCAGGAGGGCTCGATCGCGTCCGTGGCCGAGCAGCTGCGGTCCGCGGGCTCGCAGCAGCTGGCGCTCGCGCCGTACCTGATCGGCCCGGAGATCGACGCGGCCCTGCTGGAGGAGGCGGCGAAGGAGGCGGGCTGCTCCACCGCCGAGCCGCTCGGCCCCTACCCGGCGATCGGCAAGCTGACGCTGGCGAAGTACACGACGGCGCTGGGCATCTCGCCGCAGCAGCCGCAGGGCGCGCCGGTCCGCTGAGGCGGACGGCACCCGCACGACCACGGTCCGTACGGCCGGAAGGGCCCGCCCCGGTACGGGGGCGGGCCCTTCGCCGTTCCCCGCGGCGGCGCGGCGTCAGCCGAAGACCACGCAGGAGGCAGCCGGAACCGCGAGGGACCCGGCACGGCGGGGCAGCCCCGTCGCCGGGTCGAGGGCGAACCAGGTGACGTCCCCGGAGCGCTCGTTGGCCGCGTAGAGGAAACCGTCCGACACGGTGATCGCCCGTGGCCAGTGGCCGCCGCACGGGACGGTGGCGGTCAGCCGGAGCCCGTCGGGTTCGACGGCGAACACCGACAGCGCGTCCTCCCCGCGGGTCGCGGTCCACACGAAGCGGCCGTCGGGCGAGGCGACGATGCCCGACGGGTAGGCGTCGCCGGCCGGGACGCCGGGGAGCGCCGGAACCTCGGCGAGCGGCCGCAGCGTGCCGTCGGCGGCGTCCCAGCGGCAGACGGTGACGGTCGGGGCGAGTTCGTTGGCCACGTAGGCGTGGGTGCCGTCCGGGTGGAAGGCCAGGTGCCGGGGCCCCGAGCCGGGGCGCAGCGCGATCTCCCGGTGGACGGCGAGGGCGCCGTCCGTCAGGGTGCACACGCGCACCGAGTCGGTGCCGAGGTCCACGCTGACGGCCCACCGCCCGCTGGGGTCGGGCTGCACCTGGTGGGCGTGCGGTCCCTGCTGGCGCTGGGCGTGCGGGCCGGAGCCGGTGTGGCGGAGCACGCCGGACGCGGACCGGGCGAGGGTGCCGTCGGAGCGGACCGGCACGGCGCTGACGCTCCCGGATCCGTAGTTGGCGGTCAGGACGTGTCCGGCGAACAGGCTGAGGTGGGTCGGTCCGTCGCCTCCGACGGGCACCGGCCGCCCGGCCGGATCGGGCTTGTCCCCGCCGACGCGGTACGCGGCCACGGCCCCCTCGGCGGTCTCGCTGACCGCGTAGAGCGTGCCGCCGTCGGGGGCGAGGGCCAGGTAGGAGGGGTCGGGAACGCTGTTGACGCTGTTCAGCACCGTCAGCGCGCCCTCGCCGGGGGTGACGGCCGCCGTCACGATCCCGGGACCCCCGGCCGCCGTGAACGACCCGATGAACGCCCGCCGCTGCCGCCTGCCGCCGTCCGCCACCGCTGACCCCTCTCGTCCCGTGCCCCGTCGGGCACCGCGTCGGGCGCCGACTGATCGTCGCCCTGGAGCGACGGTAGCAGTCGGTCACGCGCGGTCTAGACCAAATGGGTGGCAGGATCGCGTCGGGTCAGGCGCCGACCAGCGGGGAGCCGGACGGGCCGCGCAGGGGGGCGGCGAGTTCGGCCAGGGCGCGCTCCAGGCCGTGGAGGTGGGCCAGGGCCGGTTCGGCGGTGAGCGGCCATTCCTGGTGGGCGGGGACGGCCCCGCCGCCGGTGAGCGCCTCGACCGCGGTCTCGACACGCCAGCAGGCGGCGGCCAGGCGGGCGTCGTGCGAGGCCTCCGGGTCGGCGGCGACGGCGACCAGCCCGCGGATCTCCCGGGCGCAGTCGTCGAGCAGGGCGAGCACGCGCCGGGCGCGGCGCTTGCGCCCGCGCATGGGATTGAGCGGGTGCACGAGTGGGGCGACCGAGAGCCGGACCCGGCCGAGCAGCTGCTCCAGCTCGGCCACGCGGGGCGCCGGGTCGGCGCCCTCCGTGCCGGCGAGACGGGCCGCGGCCTCGGCGGTGCAGGCGTGGACACAGCGCAGGGCTCGCTGGATCCAGGCGTCGGTGACGGCGTGGGTGGTGACGGGCAGGACGAGGAGCACCGCGAGCACGGCGCCGAGCGCGCCGACGCCGGTCTCCGCGATCCGCAGGGCGAGCAGCCCCGGGCTGAGGACGCCGAGGAGGCCGTAGAGCAGCTCGGCGAGCACCGTCACGCAGAGCATCATCCAGGTGTAGGACACCGCGGCGGTGTAGAAGATGCCGAAGACACAGGCGGCGGCGAGGACGGCCGTGGGCACCGCGGACCCGGCGACGGGGACGGCGACGAGGAAGCCGAGGCCGATGCCGACGACCGTGCCGAGCACCCGCCGGAAGCCGCGGACCAGGGTCTCGCCGCGCGAGGTGGTGTTGACGAAGACCCACCAGGTGGCGCCGACGGCCCAGTACCAGCGGTCGCCGGACACCAGCTGGCCCACGACCAGCGCGAAGCCCGCGCCGACGGTGGCCTGGACGGCCTGGCGCGTGGTGATGCGGGCGAGACCGGTGCCGGCGGGCGGGGCGGGCACGACGGCCGGGGGCAGGCGGCGCTCGTAGCACCACAGGCCGAAGCGGACCGCCGCAGCGGTCGCCACGGACAGCAGCACGGCGGCGTGCATCTCGGGGAGCCGGTCCGGGGTCGCGTGCAGGAACTGGGCGATGAAGAAGGTCATGAACGCGAACACGCCGAGGCTGTGGCCGCGCGGGCCCCAGCGCCGGGCGTACACGCCCGCGCCGACCACGGCGAGGAAGGCGAGGTCGCGGGCCACGGGGTGGCCGTGCAGTCCGGCCGCGGCGGTCAGCACGGGCAGCCCCGCCACCGGCAGCAGCGCGGTGGTGACCGCCTGGCCGCGCACGGTGGCGTCGGTGACGGTGAACAGGGCGAGCAGCGCGGCGAGCCCGCCGACGACGGCGCCCACGAGGGAGACGCCGGCCAGGCCGCAGACGACGACGGCCAGGCCGATGCCGACGACGGCCCGCGCGGCGAAGCGCAGCCGCGCCCGCCCCGGGTCCGGGCTCACGAACACCCTCTTCAGCACTGATTACCGCCCCCTCGCACACTGGCCCGGACATCACCGGCATGAAAAAGGCGCCGCGGGATCCGCAGCGCCATCGACCCCTCCATATCAGCATCCTTTCCACCAGTGGCTCAACTGCCTCCCCGAGGATTGATCCATTGGTACAGTGATCAGGGTCTTTCCACGGCCATTCAAGGACCATTGGCCGACGAGAGGAACCGGGTCACCATGGCCGTCGACGCACTCGACACCCGCATCCTGCGGCTGCTGCTGGAGCAGCCGCGCACCAGCGTGCGCGAGTACGCACGCCTCCTCGGGGTCGCCCGGGGGACGCTCCAGGCCCGGCTGGACCGGCTGGAGCGCGACGGCGTGATCACCGGCACCGCGCCGTCCCTCTCCCCCGCCGCACTGGGCCATCCCGTGCTCGCGTTCGTGCACATCGAGGTCACCCAGGGCCATCTGGACGAGGTGGGCGAGGCGCTGGCCGCCGTGCCGGAGATCGTCGAGGCCTTCTCCATCACGGGCGGCGGCGACCTGCTGACCCGGGTGGTGGCCCGGGACAACGCGCACCTGGAGGACGTGATCCAGAAGCTGATCAGCCTGCCCGGCGTGGTCCGCACCCGCAGCGAGGTCGCCCTGCGCGAGCGCGTCCCGCACCGGCTGCTGCCGCTGGTGGAGTCGATCGGGCGCACGGCGCGGAAATGAGCCTTGGCATCCTGGACCCATGAGCACTCTCGGCGGCATCTCGGTCGTCTTCGATCTCGACGGAACCCTCGTGGACAGCGAGCCGAACTACTACGAGGCGGGCCGGCAGACCCTCGCCGAGCACGGCGTCCCGGACTTCACCTGGGCCGACCACGAGGAGTACGTGGGCATCAGCACCCGGGAGACGGTCGCCGACTGGAAGCGGCGGTACGGGCTGCGCGCTCCGGTCGAGGAGCTGCTCGCCGCCAAGAACCGCCGCTACCTGGAGCTGGCCCGCACCTCCACGCGCGCCTACCCCGAGATGCGGAAGTTCGTCGAGCTGCTCGCGGGCGAGGGGGTGCCGCTCGCCGTGGCCTCGGGTTCCTCGCCGCGGGCCATCGAGGCGATCCTGTCGTGCACCGGACTGGACGCGTACCTGCACACCGTCGTCTCGGCCGACGAGGTCGCGCACGGCAAGCCCGCCCCCGACGTCTTCCTGGAGGCGGCCCGTCGGCTCGGGACCTCCCCGGCCGACTGCGTGGTCCTCGAGGACGCCGCCCCGGGGGCCGCCGCCGCGCACGCCGCCGGCATGCGCTGCATCGCCCTCCCGTACGTCGCCGCACAGGCCGATGCCCCGGAGTTCGCCACCGCCGGGCTGTTGCTGCGGGGCGGGCAGGCGGAGTTCACGGCGTGGGCGGCGTACGACTGGCTCGCACGCGAGGCACGGCCCTCCTGACCGTACTCGCCGGTACCGCTGACGCTCCCGTACCCCTCGTCCGTCTTCCGGGCGATCTTTCGAACGTCGACCGCCATAGCGAACAACCCCGGACAGCGCGTCCTCCCCCCGTGACGACCGGAGAAACGATGAGCACATGGCAGCGTCCCTCTCCCGGCGGACCCTCCTGCTCGCCTCCGCGCTCGCCGCGGCGACGCCCGGCACGGCCCACGCGGCGAGCGGCCGGTCCGGCGCCGCGCCCCGGGCCCCGGCCGCGCCCGCCACCCTCGTGGCGCCGGAGGCCTGGTCCGTGCGGCCGTTCGCGCTGGAGGCGGCAAGGGCGCCCCGGTGGCCCACGTACGGAGCACGGCGGACACCTGGGTGGGCGCCGGGCTGCTCGGACGCGACGAGGGCGAGCGGGTGGTGGGGCCGCGCGGAAGGCGTCGTACGTGTGGTGACGGCGGCAGACGAGACGCAGAACACATCCGTCGCGCGCGGGTTTTGCCCGCGGCGCTGATCAGGGCGCGGTCCGCATCCGTACCTCCCGGTGTCCGAGCCTGTCGTCGCCCCAGGAGGCACGATGCGCATCACGCGCACCACGGCGGGGACGGCCTTCGTGGCCGGTGCCCTGGTCCTCACCCTCACCGCGCTCGCCTACCCGGCCGTGCTCGGCGTGCAGAACGCGGGCGGCGACCAGGCCCGCGTCGTCGCCGAGACGCGGTACGGGCCGCTCACCGAGGCCGACCGGGACTTCGTGGTGAAGGTGCGCGCCGCCGGGCTGTGGGAGCACCCGCTCGGGCTGCTGGCCATGGAGCGGGGGACGACACCGGAGATGAGGGAGGCCGGCGAGCACCTGGTCACCGGTCACTCGCGGCTCGACGCGACCTGCCGCCGGATCGCTCCCGAACTGGGCATCACCCTGCCCAACCTGGCGTCCCCGCAACAGCAGCAGTTCGTGTCGACCGTGAGCGGGACCACGGGCAAGCAGTTCGACACCACCGCGGTCAACATCATGCGCATCACGCACGGCCAGATCTTCCCGGTGATCGCCAAGATCCGCGCCAACACCAAGAACTCCCTGGTGCGGCAGCTGGCCGACCAGGCCAACGACACCGTCCTCGATCACATCACCGTGCTGGAGAGGACCGGCCTGGTCAACTTCGACCAGGTCAACTTCCAGCAGTCGGCCCCGCCGGGCCTGCCGAAGGTCCAGCTCACCCCACCGGCCCCGCAGCCGGGCGAGCCGGTGCTGTCCCTCACCGAGCCGCCCGGGCTGGACGTCGGCACGACGGCTCCGACGCCCGCGCCGACGGTCCGCTGAGGTGGGCGGGCGCCGCGGTGCGGCTCACCGCCCGCGGGGTCTGCCCCGTCGCCCGCCCTTGGCACCGCCGCCGGAGCCGCGCCGCGCGCCGCCGGCCTGCTTGCCGCCGGCCTGCTTCTTCGCCGCCGCCGGTTTGCGCCGCGCAGACGCCGTGCCGGTGCGTTCGTCCTTCGCGCCGGGCGGTTCGGAGCGCCGGCCCCGGGTGCTGTTGACGGTCCGGCCCCGGACGATCCCGATGAACTCCTCCACCAGGTCGGTGTGCGCGTCCTCGGGCCACGACAGGGCCACGCCCGATCCGGGGGCGTCGGTGACCGGCCGGTACGTGAGGTCCTTGCGGTGGTGCAGCCGGGCCAGCGACAGGGGGACGACGAGGACGCCGATGCCGGCCGCCACCAGTTCCACGGCGTCCGCGGTGGTGGCCGGGCGCTCGAGCGCGGGCCGGCCGGGCGGCCGCTCCCAGCCGAGCACGTCGTCGAGGGGGTGCAGCACGATCTCGTCGGCCAGGTCCTCGACGGTCACCTCGTCGGCCGCGGTCACCAGGTGGTCCTTGGGGATCACCACGACCGTGGTCTCGGTGTAGAGGGGGATCGCGCTGAGGACGGTCCGGTCGACGGGCAGCCGCACCAGTCCGGCGTCCGCGTCGCCGCCCAGCAGCACCCCGCCCGCCTCGGCGGCAAAGACCTGGGTCAGGGACAGCGGGACGTCCGGCAGCCGCTCGTTCCAGATGCGCACCCATTTGTCGGGCGTCACCCCCGGGACGTAGGCGAGCCGGAACGAGGGGGGGTCTTCCGAGCCTGTCACCCGGCCAGGTTACCGGGCGTGGTCGGGAGCCGTTCACATGCTCGATACCCTTGGCACCATGACGTCGCACCAGAACACCCAGACCATGAAGCCCGCGACCGCGGCGAAGAAGCTGGGTGTGTACCTCGAGGCCACACCCGCCGAGTTCCGGGAGGGCGTCGTCACGCGCGCCGAGCTGAACGCGCTGCAGGCCGACCCGCCGCAGTGGCTGCGCGAGCTGCGGCGCGACGGGCCGCACCCGCGGCCGGTGGTGGCGGCCAAGCTGGGCGTGTCCATCGCGGGCCTGCGCCGCGGCGGGGTCGAAGAACCGCTGACCACGGCGCAGATCGACGCGTTGAAGCAGGAGCGTCCCGAGTGGCTGGAGCGGGAGCAGGCCGTCCAGGCCGACGTCCGCAAGGAGGCCGCCCGCGTGAAGCAGCTCCACGCGGAGCGCGCCGCACGCGCCGAGCGCGGCTGACCGTCCGGGGGCACGGTTCCCCGGGTTCAGCCCTCGGCCTTCTGCTCCGTCAGGCTCCACGCGTACTGCAGCCAGTCCGACAGCGCGACGGCGCTCAGGCCCGCGCTCAGCATGCGGCCGGCCCGGGGCGCGACCGCGTAGGTGCCGACCAGCCCGCCGGCCACCCAGGCCGAGGTGCAGAACGGGCAGGAGACCAGGTCTCCGACGGCGCGGCGCAGCCCGCCGCCACGCGGGGCGTCCATCACCTCGTTGGCCTCGCCCTCGCGGTCCCGGCGGGTGAACGGCGCCCGCACGAAGCTCGTGACCTTGTCCTTGGTCAGCAGCCGGGACGCCTTGAAGGTCGCCGTCCCCAGCAGGGCCACGTCCCAGGGCGGGACGGTGTCGGGCAGCCGGACCCCACGGCGCCACGCCACCGCGGCGAGTGCTCCGACAGCGGTCGCGAAGGTCGTCGCGAGCGTCGCGTATCCCGCGAGGGGGGTGTCGTCGTCGGCGCCGTAGCGCTGCTCACCGTCCGTCATGGATGCCTTCCCTTCGGGCGCCCGCCATCGGGGCCGCCTCGTCGACCGGTGGCCGGGTGCCCCGTTCCGGCCGGCTCCAACGCCTGACGCGGGCCGCCGCGCCCGACGCGAACGCGGGTGCGGCGGTCAGCCCGTCCCGGGGCCGCCGAAGAGGTCCGCGCAGTCAGCGGGCAGCGCGCCGCGGAGGCGGTCCGCGCGATCGCCGGGCACCGCTTCGGCGAGCGTGGAGAGCACCGCGCCCGCGTCCCACTCCGCGGTGCGCGGCCGGGCGCCGGTCTGCTGGGCCACGCGTCGCAGGAACTCCTCGCGGCCGAAGGCCTCGGGGCGTCCCCGTTCCAGTCGCAGCGCGTCGTCCAGGGGTGCCGGCAGGTGCGCGGCCAGGGCTGCGGCCTCCTCCGGCGCGATCCGGGACGCGATCACCCACAGCACGGCCGTGGTGACCTGCTCGGCCTCTTCCTCGCTGTGGTACTCCCCGCGGTCACGGACCCGGGTCAGGAACTCGTCGAGCCGCACGGCGCCGCCTCCTTCCGCCGGTTCTCGCCCGGGCCCGGGTGCCCCCTGCCGGGGCGGGGGAAACGGACGCGGGGCCACCGGGCGCGGTCCGGTTCACCGGCGTGCGCGCAACGCGTCGGCGACGGCGGTCACCCGGGTCAGGGCGTCGTCCCGGAACAGCGCGCGCCCGGCGGCGATCCGCTCCCGCCGGGCAGGACCAGGGGCGGTCAGCCGTCGCAGCGCCCCGAGCAGCGCGGCGTCGTCCTCAGCCGTCTCCGAGACGCCCAGCTCGGCCATCCGGCGCACGCCGTCCGCGCCGTGGCCCGGTATCGGACGGTGCCCCACGACCGGCAGTCCGGCGGCGAGTGCCTGGACGGCGGTCTGCCCCGCGGCGTTGTCGACCAGGGCCCGGGCGGCGTGCAGCAGGCCGGGCATGTCCGTCACCCAGCCGAGGACGAGCGCACCGGGAACGCCGGACAGCTCACGGCGCAGCCCCCCGTTGTCCCCGCAGAGCACGACCGGGAGGAAGCCGTGCTCCGACAGCAGCCGCACGGTGGCGGCCAGACGCGAGCCGACCCCCCAGGCGCCGGCGGACAGCACGACGGGGGGCCGCCCGGGGCCGTGCCGGTCGAACAGCCGGCGCCACCCGTCCGCCCCGGGCGCGTCGGCGAAGAACTCGGGGGCCACCACCGGGCCGCAGGCCCCGGCGGGTGTGCCGGTGGTCCGCCGCACCTGGCGCGCCGCGTCGTCCGTGAGGCACAGACAGTGGTCGTTGCCGGGGTGGAGCCACTGCCGGTGGACGACGAAGTCGGTCACGAGCACGACGCTGGGCACGGGCAGCAGGCCGCGGGCGCGCAGATGACCGGTCAGCTGGGCGCCGAGGTGGAAGACGGGGACCACCACGTCCGCGCCCGTGCGGCCGGCCAGCTCCCGCAGCCGGGAGCCGGCGAGCCGGGCCAGGGGCGTCCCGCCGGGCCGGCGCCCGCCGCCGGGGCGCAGGAACAGGCGGTACAGGGCGGCGTACGCCCAGGGGAAGTGCCGTACCGACCCCCGGTAGAAGAGCCGCAGGGCGCGGCCGAGGCCGCACGGCAGGAGTGCGAGGACGTCGACGACCAGTGCGTCGCCCCCGCGTTCCCGGATCCGGCGGGCCAGTTCCGCGGCGACCGTGTCGTGCCCGGCGCCCATGCTCGCGCTGACCAGCAGCAGACGTCCGGCGTCCTGGGGGGTGCGCGGGGGTGCGGTCCGGCGGGACGCGGATGAGCTGGGAGGATGCACGGCGCTTCAGGTTGCCCACCCAGAGTGTTCCAAACCATGACATGAACGGGCGTTTCGGATCTTCCTCCGGGGATACTCCATGACCGCCCGTCCGGTCGGACGCCGGGGGTCCCGGCCACCCGGTCGATCACCTCCCGGTGTCCGCCCCGAGCCAAGGTGGTCCCCATGGTCGATGCGTTCTCCCGCACCCGGTCCGCCCCCGGACCGCGGAGTGCCGCACCCGGTGCGGACCGGGCGAGGTCCCGGCCGCCCGTCGGCGAGCGGGGCACGCGCACGCGCACGGCGCTGGTGACGGGGGCCTCCTCCGGCATCGGCGCGGCCGTCGCCCGGCGGCTCGCCGACGAGGGCGACTGGCGGCTGGTGCTCAGCGGGCGCGACCCGTCCCGGCTGCGCGAGGTGGCCCGGGCCGCGTCGGCCACCGCCTTCGCCGCGGACCTCACCCTGCCCGGCGCCGACCGGCAGCTCGCCGACTTCGCCCTGGCCACAGCGGGCCCGGTGGACCTCCTGGTGGCCGGTGCCGGGGTGGGTTTGGCCGGGGAGTTCCGCGACATGCCGCCGCACACCATCGACGAGGTCTTCGCCATCGACGTCCTGGCCACGCTGCGGCTGGTGCGGCTGGTGCTGCCCGGCATGATCGAGGCGGGCTCGGGGCGCGTGGTGCTCATCGGGTCGCTGGCGGGCTGCGTGGGGGTGCGCGGCGAGGCGGTGTACTCCGCCGCCAAGGCCGCGCTGGGCGCCTTCGCCGACGCGCTGCGGTACGAGGTGCGGGGCACCGGGGTGGGAGTGACCCATGTGATACCCGGGGTCGTCGACACGCCCTTCTTCGAACGCCGCGGCGCGCCCTACCGGCGGTCCAGGCCGCGGCCGGTGCCGGCGGAGCGGGTCGCCGACGCGGTGCGCAAGGCGGTGGCCCGGGGCCGGGACGAGGTGTACGTGCCCGGCTGGCTGCGGTTGCCGTGCCGGGTCCGGGGCACGGCGCCCGGGCTGTACCGGCGGATGGCCTCCCGGTTCGGATGAGCGGGAGCCCGCCGCGGTGAGTGTCCTCACCGTCGTCCTCGCCCTGTTCGCGGCGCTGTCCAACGCTGCGGCGTCGGTGCTGCAGCGCCGGGCCGCGGCACAGGACGAGCACCGGGCCGGCGCCGGCCACACGGTGGTGCGCTCGCTGCTGCGGCTGATACGCGACCCGTACTGGGTGGGCGGCGCGGCGCTGCTCGCCCTGACGACGGTGCTGCAGGCGGCCGCGCTGGCGGTGGGCAGCCTGGCCGTCGTCCAGCCGCTGATGGCCAGCGAGCTGATGTTCACCCTGGTCGTCGGCAGCATGGTCTTCCACCGGCGGCCCGACCGGCGGACCTGGCTGGCGTTCGTGGCCCTGGCCGTGGGGCTGGCGCTGTTCCTGGGGGCCGCGTCCCCGTCGGCGGGGGACGCCACCGCGGTCCCGGGCCGCTGGCCCTGGGCACTCCTGGCGCTGTTCTGCGTGGTGACGGGCTTCGCCGTCGCCGGCCGGCTGGTGCACGGGGCGCCCCGCGCCGCCCTGTTCGGGTCGGCTTCCGCGGTGGCGTTCGGCGGGACGGCGGCGTTGCTGAAGGAGGTCACCGGGCGGTTCTCCCAGGGGCTGGGCGCCGTGCTGACGCAGTGGCCGCTGTACGCCACGGGAGTCGTCGGCGTGATCAGCTTCCTCCTCCTGCAGAGCGCGCTGCGGGCCGGGACCCTCGCCGCGTCGCAGCCCGCGCTCACCCTCGGGGACGCGCTGACCAGCGTCGCCATCGGCTGGGCCCTGTTCGGTGAGGAGATCGCCCTCGGGGTGCGGGTGCTGCCCGAGCTGATCGGCGTGGCGCTGATCGGCCTCGGCAGTGTCGGACTGGCCCGGGCGCCGTCGGTGCAGGGCGCCTGGGACACCGCGCCGGCGGCGCGCGACGGGCCGGGTGGAGGGCGCCGGCGACAGGAGCGGCAGGAGTCGTGACCACCGGGTCCGCGGCGCACCATGACCCGGACGTCCGGTGGGAGGGCCCCGCTCACCGGCAGGGGCGGCCGAAGACCGCCCAGCGCCTCAGGCGGGGATCACGGGGGATTCGGACGGGCGAGGAACAGGACGGGCGGAAAGGGCGGCGGACGACGTCGCGCGAGGCTCGGAGCACCCCGGACGCCCGACGACGGGCGACGGGCGACGGGGATTTTCCGGCGGAGCAGGAGGCGGGGCCGATGAGGGAACGAGGCGGATCCGGGCGGATGGCGTACGCCGTGGCGCCGGCGGTCGCCGTGCCGGCCGTCGCCGCGCTGGCCCACATCGGTCCGGCCGCGACCTGGCTGCCGAAGCTGCGCCGGCGCTGGTTCCCCGCACTGGCCGGACTGGGCCGGCCCGGCCACGTCGCCCTCACCTTCGACGACGGTCCCGACCCGGCGTCCACGCCCCGCTTCCTGGACGCGCTGGAGGGGCTCGGGGTGCGCGCGACGTTCTTCGTCCTGGGCGAGAACGTCGCCCGGTACCCCGCGACCGCTCGCGAGCTGGTGCTGCGGGGCCACGAGATCGCCGTCCACGGCTGGTCCCACGACCGGCCCTGGCTGCCGTCGCCGGGGCGCGACGCCCGCGAGCTGGAGCGGGCGGCGGGCGCGATCGGCGACGCCACCGGCCGCGCACCGCACTGGTACCGGCCGCCCTACGGCATCCTCACCTCCGGCCGCTGGGCCGCCGCCCGGCACGCGGGACTGCGCCCGGTCCTGTGGACGGCGTGGGGCAAGGACTGGCGGCACGACGCGACGCCGGACTCCGTGCGGGCGGCCGTCGCGGCGGACCTGGGCGGCGGCGGCACGGTCCTCCTGCACGACACCGACCACGCCTCCGCCCCCGGCAGCTGGCGGGCGGCCCTCGGCGCCCTTCCCGGCCTCGTCGCCGACTGCCGTGCGCGGGGCCTGACCGTGGGGCCGCTGGCCGAGCACGGGGTGGGCGGGGCCCGGCACCGCCGTGGCGTGCCCGCCGCGGCACCCGTGTGAACCGCCGGTGCGCCGACGCGGCGTCCCGGTGGCCTCGGCGGCGGCATCGTTTCGGTCCACGGCTCCGGGACAGTCGTAACGTCATGGAACACCGTGCCGGCCGGGCCGAGCAGGCCCCGGGACCGTCCAGTCCCCCGTGGGCGCTGCGGGAGTACGCGGTGATCGCCGACGGCGAGCGGGGCGCGGTCGTGGACCCGCAGGGCCGGATCGTGTGGCTGTGCGCCCCGCGCTGGCACGACGACGCGGTGTTCTCCGGGCTCATCGGCGGTCCGGGGCACTTCACGGTCGAACCGGTGGACCCGCGGCACGTCTGGGGCGGCTCCTACGAGGAGGGCACGCTCATCCGGGTCAGCCGCTGGGTGACCTCCGACAGCGTGGTGGAGTGCCGCGAGGCGCTGGCCATGCCCGCCCGCACGGACCGTCTGGTGCTGCTGCGCCGGATGCGGGCGGTGCGGGGCCGGCCGCGGCTGCGCCTGGTGCTGGACGCGCGGCCGGGCTTCGGTACCGGCCGGATGGCGGACCCCCGCCGGGAGGACGGGGTGTGGGCGGCTGAGGCCGAGGCGCTGCGGATGCGGCTCTTTGGTGCGCCGGACGCCGTCTGGCGGCCCGGCGAGGGGCTGGCCGGCGAGTTCTCGCTGCGCGAGGGCGAGTCGCACGACCTCGTGCTGGAGCTGTCCGAGGGGCCGGAGACGCAACCGCTCGACGCGGACGCGCTGTGGCGGGCCACGGAACGGGAGTGGCGGCGTGCGGTCCCGGACTGCTCGCCGCTGGCCGCGCCGCGCGACGCCCGGCACGCGTACGCCGTGCTGCGCGGGCTGACCAGCGTCTCCGGCGGCATGGTCGCCGCCGCCACCACCTCCCTGCCGGAGCGGGCCAACAGCGGGCGCACCTACGACTACCGCTTCGCGTGGCTGCGCGACCAGTGCTACGCCGGTCTCGCCGTCGCCGCGCACGGACCCCACCCGCTGGTCGACGACGCCGTGCGCTTCGTCGCCGAACGCATCCTCGAGGACGGCGACAAGGCCCGTCCCGCCTACACGGTCGACGGCAGGCCGGTCGGCGGGGAACGCTCCCTGCGGCTGCCGGGCTACCCCGGCGGCAGCGACCTCGTCGGCAACGACGCGGGGGTCCAGTTCCAGCTGGACACCTTCGGGGAGGCGCTCCAGCTCTTCGCCGCGGCGGCCGCGCACGACCGGTTGACCGAGGACGCGGAGCGCGCCGCGGCCCTCACCGTGGACGTCGTGGAGCGGCAGTGGCTGCGGCCGGACGCCGGGCTGTGGGAGCTGGAGGACCGGTGGTGGACCCACTCCCGGCTGAGCGTGGTGTGCGGGCTGCGGCGGACGGCGCGGGTGCTGCCCGGCGGCGCGGGGCGGCGCTGCGACGATCTCGCGGACGCCGTGCTGCGCGAGACCCGGCGCCGGTGCCTGCGGACCGACGGCCGCTGGCGCCGGGCCGAGGACGACGACGGTCCGGAGGCCGCGCTGCTGGTGCCGATGGCGCGCGGCTGCGCCTTCGGCGACGACGACGGGGCGGCCACCCGCGCGTACATCGAGGAACGGCTCTCCGAGGACGGGTACCTGTACCGCTTCGAGCACCCGGGCGTGCCGCTCGGCGAGGCGGAGGGCGCCTTCCTGCTGTGCGGGTTCGCCATGGCGCTCGCCTGCCACCGGTACGGTGACCGCGTCGGCGCGTTCCGCTGGTTCGAGCGGACCCGGGCGGCCTGCGGACCACCCGGACTGTTCGCCGAGGAGTACGACGTGCGCCAACGTCAGCTGCGCGGCAACCTCCCCCAGGCGTTCGTGCACGCGACGATGCTGGAGTCGGCGGTCCGCCTGGCCGATGTGTCGGCACTGCCCTGAGCCGGACGCCGGCGCTCGTCCTCCGGGCGTCGGCCGCGCCCCCTCTCCTCTCTTCGGACGCCGCCCCGGCCCCGGGCCCGGGAAGCCGTCCCCGACCGCCTCAGGCGGCCGCCCCCGACAGGTCGCGGTGGATGGGCGCCGCCCCGCCGGTCAGCGGCAGGCCCGTCCCGCCGCGCCGGGCGGCGACGATCTCCGCCGCGATGGACAGGGCCGTCTCCTCGGGCGTCCGGGCGCCGAGGTCCAGTCCGATGGGCGACCGCAGCCGGGCCAGCTCGCGTTCGCCCAGACCGGCGTCGCGCAGCCGCCGTTCCCGGTCCTCGTGGGTGCGCCGCGAGCCCATCGCGCCCACGTACGCGACCGGCATGCGCAGGGCCTGGGTCAGCAGCGGCACGTCGAACTTGGCGTCGTGGGTGAGCACGCACAGCACCGTTCGCCCGTCGGTGGGGGTGCTCCGCAGATAGCGGTGCGGCCAGTCGACGACGACCTCGTCGGCCTCCGGGAAGCGGGCCGGGGTGGCGAAGACGGGCCGGGCGTCGCACACGGTCACGTGGTGGCCGAGGAACTTGCCGGCGCGCACCAGCGCCGCGGCGAAGTCGACCGCGCCGAAGACGATCATGCGGGGCGGCGGCGTCCGGGACTCGACGAGCAGGGTGAGTCCCCCGGGGCAGTGCGAGCCGTCCTCCGACAGGGCGACCGTGCCGGTGCGTCCCGCGTCCAGCAGCGCCCGGGTCTCGGTCACCGCCGTGCGGTCCAGCTCGGGCCGTCCGCCGAGCCCGCCCTCGTGCGAGCCGTCGGTGCGGACGAGCAGCGCCCGTCCGAGGAAGGCGGCCGGACCCTGGACGACCCGGGTCAGGGCGACGGGCTCGTCCCGGACGGCGGCCGACAGCGCCGCCCGGAACACCGCCCGTGACGGCGAGCCGACGGTGACCGGTGTGACCATCACCTCGATGACCCCGCCGCAGGTCAGGCCGACCGCGAAGGCGTCCTCGTCGCTGTAGCCGAACCGTTGGCGCACCGTCTCCCCGTCGCGGAGGGCCTCGGCGCACAGGTCGTACACCGCGCCCTCCACACAGCCACCGGAGACCGAGCCGAGCGCCCGGCCCTCGCTGTCGACGGCGAGGGCCGCGCCCGGACCGCGCGGCGCGCTGCCGCCGACGGAGACGACGGTGGCGACGGCGAAGTCCCGGCCCTCCTCGATCCATCCGTGCAGCTCGCCGGCGATGTCAAGCATCCGCCGCTCCCCCGTCCACGGGTGCCGCTCCCGTCAGCACGCGGTCGGGCCGGATCGGCAGGTGCCGGTGGCGGACGCCCGTCGCGTGCCAGACGGCGTTGGCGACGGCCGCGGCGGCGCCCACGATGCCGATCTCGCCGACGCCCTTGATGCCGACCGGGTCGTCGGGGTCGGGGTCCTCCACCCAGTCCGCCTCGATGTCCGCGACGTCGGCGTGCGTGGCGACGTGGTAGCCGGCGAGGTCGGGGCTGTAGAGGCCGCCGGTGGACCGGTCCCGGACCGCTTCCTCGTGCAGGGCCATGGAGAGGCCCCAGACCATGCCGCCGACGAGCTGGTTGCGGGCGGTGAGCGGGTTGACGATCCGGCCCGCGGCGAAGATGCCGAGCATGCGCCGCACCCGTACCTCGCCGGTGGCGGGATCGACGGCGACCTCGGCGAACTGCGCCCCGAAGGAGTGCCGCTCCTTCTGCGCGAGGGCGCCGAGGGCGGCGGTGGTGTCGGAGCGCACGGTGATGCCCTCGGGCGGGATGTCGGTGCCGAGGGCGAGCCGCTCGCGCAGTTCCGCGACGGCGGCCGTGATCGCCCAGGCCCAGGAGCGGGTGCCCATGGAACCGCCGGCGATCATCGCCGGCCCGAAGTCGCTGTCCCCGATGCGGACGCGGACCCGCTCCGGCGCGACCTCCAGCGCGTCGGCGGCGATCAGGGTGAGGGCGGTGCGGGCGCCCGTGCCGATGTCGGCGGCGGCGATCCGCACGGTGAAGGTGCCGTCGGCCTCCGCGGTCACCAGGGCCGTGGAGGGCCCGGCGCCGGCGGGGAAGGAGGCGGCGGCCGTGCCGGTGCCCAGCAGCCAGCGCCCGTCACGGCGCACGCCGGGGCGCGGGTCGCGGTCGGCCCAACCGAACCTCCGGGCGCCCTCGCGGAAGCAGGCGGCGAGGTTGCGGCTGCTGAACGGGTGCCCGGAGACCGGCCCCGCCTCGGGCTCGTTGCGCAGGCGCAGCTCGATCGGGTCGACGCCGCAGCGCTCGGCGAGTTCGTCGAGCGCCGACTCGATCGCGAACGACCCCGGCGCCTCGCCCGGCGCCCGCATGTAGGTGGGGGACGGCACGTCGAGGCGTGCGACGTGGTTGGCGGTGCGGTGGGCGTCGGCGTCGTACATCACCCGGGCCACGCCGGCGCCGGGCTCGACGAACTCGTACACCGTGGACGTCTGGTTCAGCGAGCGGTGCTCCAGGGCGCGGAGCCGGCCGTCGGCGTCGGCGCCGAGCCTGACGCGCTGGGCGGTGGGGCTGCGGTACCCGGCCAGCGAGAACATCTGGCGCCGGGTCATGACGACGCGCACCGGGCGCCGGAGGACGGTCGCGGCCATCACGGCGGACACCTGGTGGGCACGCAGGCCCTTGCTGCCGAAGCCGCCGCCGACGTGCTCGGAGCGCACCCGCACCGCGGACTCGTCGAGGGAGAACATCTTCGCGAGTTCGCTCTGCACCCAGGTGGTGCCCTGGTTGGAGTCGACGACCTCGAGCCGTCCGCCGTCCCAGAGCGCGGTCGCCGCGTGCGGCTCCATCATGCTGTGGTGCTCTTCGGGGGTGGTGTACTCGGCGTCCAGGACGACGGCGGACGCGGCGAGGGCGGCGTCCAGGTCGCCCTTCTCCGTCTCCGCCGGCATGTGCCCGTCCGCGGGGTGGGCGTCGGGGTGGTCGGCGCGCAGGACGGTGTCGTGCGGTTCCTCGTCGTAGGTCACGGCGAGGGCCTCGGCGGCCTCCCTGGCCTGTTCGGGCGTCTCGGCGACGACGAGGGCGACGGGCCATCCGGCGTGCGGCACCCGGTCGTGCTGGAAGACGGCCGCGGTCGGGTCCGGGACGCCCAGCATGCCGACGTACTCGGTGTCGAGGCGCGGGGCGTTGCCGTGGTGCAGGACGGCCAGCACGCCCGGCATGCCGAGGACGGCGTCCGTGCCGAGGGAGCGGATGCGGCCGCGTGTGACGGTGGAGAGCACCAGCCAGCCGTGGGCGAGGCCGGCGAAGGGGATCTCGCCGGCGTAGCGGGCCGCGCCGGTGACCTTGTCCCGTCCCTCGACGCGCGTGTGGGCGGTGCCGACGGCGCCCCGCACCGGTGTACGGCCGGTCGTGGCGGTGGTCATCGGGTGGCCTCCTCGGCGAGTTCGGTGAGCACGGCGACCACGAGGTTGCGCATGAGGGTCACCTTGTACGCGTTGTCGGGCAGGGGACGCGCCGCGGCCAGTTCGGCGTCCGCGGCGGCGGCGAAGGTGTCCCCGCCGGCGGGCGCGCCGGTCAGCACGGCCTCGGCCGCGCGGGCCCGCCAGGGGCGGGAGGCGACGGCGCCGAGGGCGAGCCGGGCCTCGCGGACGACGCCGTCCTCGACGTCGAGCGCGGCGGCGACCGAGCCGACGGCGAAGGCGTACGAGGCACGCTCGCGCACCTTGCGGTAGCGGGAGCGGGCGGCGACGGGCGCGGGCGGCAGCGTGACGCCGGTGATCAGTGCGCCGGGCGGCAGGGCGGTCTCGCGGTGCGGGGTGTCGCCGACGGGGAGGTAGAAGTCGACGAGCGGCGACTCTCCCGGTCCGTCGGCGGTTTCGTAGGTGACGACCGCGTCGAAGGCGGTGAGGGCGACGCCCATGTCCGAGGGGTGCACGGCCACGCAGTGGTCGGAGGCGCCCAGCACGGCGTGGTTGTGGTGCTCGCCGGTGATCGCCGGGCAACCGCTGCCGGGGACGCGCTTGTTGCAGGGCTTGCTCACGTCGGTGAAGTAGCCGCAGCGGGTGCGCTGGAGCAGGTTCCCGCCGACGGTGGCCATGTTGCGCAGCTGCCCGGAGGCGCCGGCCAGGACGGCCTGGGTCAACGCCGGGTAGCGGCGGCGGACTTCGGGGTGCGCGGCGAGGTCGCTGTTGGTGACGGTGGCGCCGATGCGCAGGCCGCCGTCGGCGGTCGGTTCGATGCCGTCCAGGGGCAGTTCGCGGACGTCGACGAGCAGGGCGGGGCGTTCGACGCCGGTCTTCATCAGGTCGACGAGGTTGGTGCCGCCGCCGAGGAACCGGGCGTCGGGGTCGGCGGCGAGCAGCGCCACGGCCCCGGGGACGTCGTCGGCGCGCCGGTAACCGAATTCCCTCATGCGGCGGCCTCCTCGGCGTTCTCGGCCGCGGTCTTCCCGTGGGCCTCGGCGGCGCGCGCGACGGCCCGGACGATCGAGACGTAGGCGCCGCAGCGGCACAGGTTGCCGCTCATCCGCTCGCGGATCTCCTCGGGCGACAGGGGTGGCGGTCCGGCCTCGGGCCGCACGTCGCCGGTGACGGCGCTCGGCCAGCCGGCCGCGTGCTCCTCGATGACGGCGACGGCCGAGCAGATCTGGCCGGGCGTGCAGTAGCCGCACTGGTAGCCGTCGAGGTCGAGGAATGCCTGCTGCACCGGATGCAGCCGGTCGCCCTCGGCCATGCCTTCGATGGTGGTGATCTCGCGCCCCTCGGCCGCGACGGCGAGGTTGAGGCAGGAGACGGCGCGACGCCCGTCGACCAGGACGGTGCAGGCGCCGCACTGCCCCTGGTCGCAGCCCTTCTTGGTGCCGGTCAGGTCGAGGCGCTCGCGCAGGGCGTCGAGCAGGGTGGTGCGGTGGTCGACGGTCAGCTGGTGCTTCTCGCCGTTGATGTTCAGGGTGATGGCACTGGACGTCGACGAGGGCGCTGGGGCCATTGGTCAGCCTTCTTTGGTGTCTGGTGACAGGGAAAACGGGCTGTAGGCGTGGATTCATCGATGGGCGGAGGTCACCGGCCGGTCCCGCGAGGCCGCGTCCGCCGCTAAAGTGGGCAGGTAACCGGACACCTGTCCGCTCACCGAAAACGTAACGGACAGCTGTCCGCTTATCAAGGACGGGTTTCGGCCACGGACCCGGGAGGAGGACGGGTGCCGCAGGCGAAGAGGGACAGGCCGGACGCTCCCCTGCGCTCGGACGCCCAGCGCAACCGCGAGCGGATCCTGCACGTGGCCACGGAGGAACTGACGCGCTGCGCGGACGCGCCGCTGAGCGCCATCGCGAAGAAGGCGGGCGTCGGACAGGGCACCTTCTACCGCAACTTCCCCAACCGCGAGGCGCTCGTCCTGGAGGTCTACCGCTACGAGATGCAGCAGGTGGCCGATGCCGCGCCCCGACTGCTGGCCACCCGCGAGCCCGACCGGGCCCTGCGCGAGTGGATGGACCGTCTCGCCGGGTTCGCCATGACCAAGGCCGGCCTGGCGGACGCGATCCGGCTGGTCACCAGCGCGCCCGGGAGCCCGCAGAAGCCGCATCCCACCCCCGTCATGGACGCGGCCGGCCTCCTGCTCCGCGCCAACGAGGAGGCCGGCACCATCCGGCCCGGCTTCTCCGCGGACGACTTCTTCCTCGTCATCGGCGGTCTGTGGCTGATCGACCCCGGCGAGGACTGGCAGCCGCGGGCCACCCGGTTCCTGGACTTCGTCATGGACGGGCTGCGCGCGGGAGCGCCACGCCGGTGACCGCGTCCCGGAAGCGGTAGCGGCGCTCGGGGCGGCCGGCCACGCCGTAGCGCAGCGAGACGTCCGCGCTGCCGACGGTGTGGAAGTACTCCAGGTAGCGGCGGGCACTGACCCGGGAGACGCCGGTCAGCGCCGCGCACTCGCTGGCGGACAGCGTGCCGTCGGCCTCGCGGAGCGTGCGTTCGACCAGTTCGGCGGTCTCCGCGCTCATGCCCTTGGGCAGCGCCGGGACCGCGGCGGCCGGTGCCGCCGCCCCGGCCAGCGCGCGGTCGACGTCGGCCTGGCTGCGCACGACGGTGCCGAGCAGCCGGCCCCGCCGGCCGGCGTAGCGCTCCAGCCGGACCCGCAGGTCCTCGAAGTCGAACGGCTTGAGCAGGTAGTCGACGACGCCCTGGCGGACCGCGCCGCGCACCGCGTCCGCCTCCCGGGCCGCGCTGATGACCATGACGTCGCAGTCGTGGCCCGCCGCGCGCAGCCGGGCGACGACGTCCAGGCCGAAGAGGTCGGGCAGGTACAGATCGAGCAGGACCAGGTCGGGGCGGAGTTCGTCGACGGCGGCGAGGGCCTGTTCGCCGGTACCGGCGACTCCGACGACCCGGAAGTGCTCGACGCGTTCGACGAAGGCGCGGTGGACCCGGGCCACCATGAAGTCGTCGTCGACGACGAGCACCCCGATCGCGCCGGTCGTGGCCCCCGCTCCGCCGGTGCCGCCCGTCCCCTTCATGGTGCTGCTCCTTCCGCCACCGCGTCGGTGAGGTGGCCGACCGTCATGCGTGCCGTGAACACGGCCCCTTCGCAGGTGTTGGTCACCGAGATCTCGCCGCCGTGCCGTTCGCAGACGAGCCGGGTCAGCGCCAGGCCGATGCCGCGCTCGCCCTGCCGGGCGGCCTTGGTGGTGAAGCCGTGCGAGAAGACCTCGCGGGCCAGCGCGGGGGCCACTCCGGGCCCCGAGTCGCGGACCACGATCTCCACGCCGGTGGCGTCCTGCCTGAGTTCGACCTCGACCCAGGCGGCGTCGTCGCCGTGCGACGCGGCGGCGTCCACCGCGTTGTCGACGAGGTTGCCGACCACGGTCGCCACGTCGGCGGCGTCCTCGGGAGCGAGCCGGCCCAGGGCGGTGCGCTCGGAGACGCGCAGGGCGACCTTCCGCTCGGCCGCCAGGGAGGACTTCGCCGTCAGCAGTGCGGCGACGGCGGTGTCGCGGACCCGGCGGCTGAGGGTGACGTCGAGGCACTGGCGGCGCCGGTTGAGCGCCCGGATGTAGCGCACCACCTCGTCCTGCTCGCCGATCTGGATCAGCCCGGAGATGGTGTGCAGCTGGTTGGCGAACTCGTGGGCCTGGGCGCGCAGCAGCTCGGAGGTGCTGCGGAAGGCGCCGATCTCCCTTTCCAGGCGGGCCAGTTCGGTGCGGTCGCGCAGGGTGGTGACCGAGCCGAGCGGGCGGCCGTCCTTGGTGACGGTCATGCGGTTCATCACCAGGATCCGGCCGTGGCGGACGACGACCTCGTCACGCCGCACGTCCGCGTCGTGCCGTCCGGCCGCGTCCGCCGCGGCACCGGTCAGGACGTCCAGCAGGCGCCCGTCGACGCCCAGGCCGTCCAGGCTCCGGCCCACGCAGTCCTCGGGCAGGCCGAGCAGGCGCCGGCCCGTCTCGTTGACCAGGGTGAGCCGGTGCTGCGGATCGAGGGCGACCACGCCCTCGGCGATGCCGTAGAGCATCGCCTCGCGGTGTTCGGCGAGCCCGGCGATCTCGCGGGGCTCCAGGCCGAGGGTCTGCCGTTTGACGCGCCGGGCGAGCAGCCAGGAGCCGGCCACGCCGAGGCCGCTGGCGACACCGAGGTAGGCCAGGAGGTAGGAGGAGGCGCCGCCGAGCCGCTGCCACACCGTGGGGTCGGCCTCGCCGACCATCACCGTGCCGAGGTGCAGGCCGAGGGTTTCCGGGGTGTCGCCGAGCACCGGCACCTGCGCGACGAGTTCCCGGCTGCCGCCCAGCGTCAGCGCCCCCGACCAGCCGCGTCCCCCGACGGCGTCGTCGGCGAGCGGCAACCGGGCGCCGACCACCGTCGGGTCGGTGGAGCTGACGATGCGGCCGCCGGCGTCGGCCACCGTGACCGAGGTGACGCCGGACTGGGTCCGCGTGGAGTTCACCAGCGGGGCGAGGGCCTCCTGCGGCACGGGGCGCAGCAGCCGGCTGCGCACCAGCGGGGTGGCGGCCAGTTGCTCGGCCAGGGCGGCGACGCGACGGCCCTCGACCCGGTTGAACGTGGCCTTCGACTGGGCGAGCGAGACGGCGGCCACCGCGAGCAGCACCACCACGACGATGGCGAGCTGGAGGACCAGCATCTCGCCCGCGAGGGTGTGACGGCGGAAGGTGGGGGCCACGGCGTACTCGATCTCGGCTGGCGGGGGCAGGGGGCGTCGGGGGCGGGGTGCCGGGTCGCCATCATGGCGTCCACCTGCGGTGAAGGAAAGGGGTGTGCCGTCTTCGCAACGAACCGGCGATGTCCCGGTGACGCGGGCCGTCGCCGCGCCCCGGCGACCGCAAAGACCACAACCTCCCTTGGTTCCGCAAGGAGGACACACCGCCGGACCGCGGGCACCATGTGGCCCACGTCACCCTCCCCCACAGGGCTCCCCGTACCGACCTACCCAACCGACAGGTGGTGGCATTCGTGCGCCTGCGCACCCCCCTCGCTCTGCTCGGGGCCGCCGTGCTCGTCCTCGCCGGTCCCCCGCTGCTCTCGACGGGCAGCGAGTCCGGGACCGGCACCCAGATCCCCGGCCTGCGCTTCATGGTCCCCAACACGCCGGGCGGCGGCTACGACATCACCGCCCGCACCGCCGCGAAGAACGCCGAGGACGCCGGACTCACCCACAACATCGAGGTGTTCAACCTGCCCGGCGCGGGCGGCACCGTGGGTCTGAGCCGGCTGGTGAGCGAGCACGGCAACGGCAAGCTCGCCATGTCCATGGGCCTCGGCGTCGTGGGCGCCGCCCGCTCCAACCACGCGCCGAAGACCCTCGCCGACACCACGCCGATCGCACGGCTCACCGAGGAGCAGGACGTCGTCGTGGTCGGCAAGGACTCCCCGTACCGGACGATCGACGAGCTGATCACCGCCTGGAAGAAGGACCCGGGCAAGATCCCCGTCGGTGGTGGCTCCTCCCCGGGCGGGCCCGACCACCTCGCGCCGATGCTGATGGCGCGGGCCGCCGGGATCTCCCCCAGGTCGGTCAACTACATCCCCTTCGACGGGGGCGGTGAGCTGCTCGCCTCGATCCTCGGCAACAAGGTCGGTTTCGGGGTCTCCGGCGTCGGCGAGTACCTGGACCAGATCAAGGCGGGCGAGCTGAGGGTGCTCGCGGTGACGGGCCCCGAGCGGGTGGACGACCTCGAGGACGCCCCGACGCTGAAGGAGTCCGGCTACGACGTGGACTTCACCAACTGGCGCGGCATCGTGGCCCCGCCCGGCCTGACCGACGCGGAGCGGAGCAAGCTGACCCGCCTGGTCGAGGAACTGCACGGCTCCCCCGAGTGGAAGAAGTCCCTGGAGCAGAACGGCTGGGACGACGCCTTCCTGACGGGAGAGGAGTTCGGCGCGTTCCTGGACGCCCAGGACAAGCGCGTGGTGTCGGTGCTGAAGGAGCTGGGACTGTGACGACGCGGACCGAAGCGTCCACCGAGCCGGCCGCCGAGCGGCGTTCGTGGCTGCGCGACCACTCCGAACTGGGCGTGTGCGCGCTGCTGCTGGCGCTCGGCGCCTTGGTGCTGACCGACGCGCTGACCATGGACGTCGACCTCACCCAGCGGGGGCCGGTCGGCCCGAGGACGGTCCCCGTCGTCGTCGGCGCGGGCCTGCTGGTGATCGCCGCGCTGCTCGCCGTGGACGTCCTGCGCGGCGGCCGGGGCGAGGCGGAGGGCGGCGAGGACGTCGACCTGTCCGAACCGGCCGACTGGCGCACGGTGCTGCTGCTCGCCGGGATCTTCCTCGGCGCGGCCGTGCTGATCGAGCCGGCCGGCTTCCCCGTCGCGGGCGCGCTGCTGTTCTGGGGCGCCGCCTTCGCGCTCGGCAGCCGGCGCGTCGACCGCGATCCGCTGATCGCCGCGGTGCTGTCCCTGATCACCTACGTCGTCTTCGACAAGCTTCTCGGAGTGCCGCTGCCCGGCGGTCCGCTGATGGGAGTGCTGTGACATGAACGCCCTCGACTCCCTCCTGGACGGCTTCGGCACGGCCCTCACCCCGGTCAACCTGCTGTGGGCCGCCCTGGGCGTCCTGCTCGGCACGGCCATCGGCGTACTGCCCGGCATCGGCCCCGCGATGGCCGTGGCACTGCTGCTGCCGGTGACGTACGGCCTCGACCCGGTCGCCGCGTTCATCATGTTCGCGGGCATCTACTACGGCGCGATGTTCGGCGGTTCGACGACCTCCATCCTGCTCAACACCCCCGGCGAGAGCGCCGCGGTGGTCGCGGCCATGGAGGGCAACCCCATGGCCAAGGCGGGGCGGGGCGCCCAGGCGCTGGCCGCCGCCGCCATCGGTCACTTCGCGGGCGGCATGATCGGCACGACCCTGCTGGTGGCGCTGGCGCCGACGGTGGCCGACCTGGCGGTGGACATCGGCGCGCCGGACTACTTCGCCATCATGGTGCTGGCGTTCATCGCGGTGACCTCGGTGCTGGGCTCGTCCCGGATCAGGGGCCTGGCGTCCCTGCTGATCGGACTGACGATCGGTCTGGTGGGCCTGGACCAGATGACCGGCCAGCAGCGGCTGACCTTCGGTTCGCTGCAACTCGCCGACGGCATCGACGTGGTGATCGTCGCGGTCGGTCTCTTCGCGATCGGCGAGGCGCTGTGGGTGGCGGCGCATCTGCGGCGCGGGGCGGCGGAGCCGATCCCGGTGGGACGGCCCTGGCTCGGTCGCGGCGACGTGCGGCGCACGTGGAAGTCGTGGCTGCGCGGCCCGTTCATCGGCTTCCCGTTCGGCGCGATCCCGGCGGGCGGCGCGGAGATCCCCACGTTCCTGTCGTACGTGACGGAGAAGCGCCTGTCCAGGCACAAGGACGAGTGGGGCAAGGGCGCCATCGAGGGCGTGGCCGGCCCCGAGTCGGCGGCGTCGGCCTCGGCGGCGGGCACGCTGGTGTCCATGCTGACCCTGGGGCTGCCGACCACGGCCGTCGCCGCGGTCATGCTGGCCGCCTTCCAGCAGTACGGCATCCAGCCCGGCCCGCTCCTCTTCGAGCGCGAGCCCGAGCTGGTGTGGGGCCTGATCGCCTCCCTCTTCGTCGGCATGGTGCTCCTGCTCGCGCTCAACCTGCCGCTGGCACCGGTGTGGGCCAAGCTGCTGCGCATCCCGCGGCCCTACCTCTACGCGGGGATCATGTTCTTCGCGGCGGTCGGCGCGTACGCCGTCGGGGGCGAGGTCGTCGACCTGGTGATCCTGCTGGTCATCGGCCTGGTCGGCTTCGGCATGCGGCGCTACGGGCTGCCGGTCCTGCCGGCCGTGATCGGCGTCATCCTCGGCCCCAACGCCGAGCAGCAGCTGCGCCGTGCCCTGCAGATCAGCGACGGCAGCGCCACGGGACTGGTGAACACGCCGTTCGCGGTGACGGTGTACGGGGTGATCGTGCTGCTGCTGGCGTGGCCGCTGCTGCGGCGGGTAGTGGTGCGCAAGCGGGAGCGGGCCGAGGCCTGACGGCGTCGGCCGGCCCGCTGCCGCAGGCGGGTGCGGGCCCCTTGTCAGAGGCGGGTGCCACACTCGGCCCATGAACGAGAGCCGCTTCGACTGGCATGAGTTCCTGGGCCGTTGGCAAGAGGAGTGGATACCCGGCGAGGACGACCTGGAGGACATGGAGGAGGGCGGTGTCGCCCTCGCCGACATGGCCCTCGCCGCACCGCCCGCGTCGCGGGAGGAGATCGCCGCGGCCGAGGAACGCCTGGGCACCCGGTTGCCTCCGTCCTACCGGGGCTTCCTCGAGGTCAGCAACGGCTGGCGCGTCGACGGCACGGCGTCGATCCACCGGCTGGGCAAGGTCCACGAGATCGGCTGGTTCGGGGATCCGTTCGGCATGACCGAGATCTACCGCCGGTCCCTGACCGAGCGTTCGACCGAACGGGAGGTGACGCTGGCCGGGATGTGGGAACGAGCGCTCCGGCTGGAGACCGACTCGGACATGTCGTACGCCCTGCTGGACCCGGGCGACACCGACGAGGACGGCGAGTGGGCGCTGTACGTGTACAAGGGGTGGAGCGGCGAGCTCCCGGACCGGTACCCGTCGTTCCGCGCCTACATGGAAGAGGCGTACCGGGACTTCCACGCGGACCGCGCGGGCCGTCCGGACTTCGTGAACGCCACCACACGCGCCCTGGACGCCGATGTCGAGCGCGCCCGGCAGGAAGCCCTGGGCGGGCGGTGGGAAAGCGCCCTCGAGCTGCTGACCGAGGCGTCGCGTTACGGGCGGCCGTCCGCGTGGGGCCTGTCGCGGCAGATCGAGACACTCTCGCGCGGGGGCCACGGTCACGGCTTCGGCACCCTCGTGGCCGATCCGCGCTACACGGACGAGCTGGTGCCGGTGATGGCCACCGCCCACCTGGCACAGCACCGTCACGGTACCTTCGCCGACCGGCTGGTGCTGGGCACCGAGGCCGACGCGGCCGTACAGGCCGCCGCCGACGCGGTCCTCGCCCAGGTGCGCGACCGCTCCTTCCGCTACGCGCCGGACGGGGACTTCGGCCGCGCGGTGGCCGAGGCACGGGAGGCGGCGAGGTGGGGGGACACGGACGGAGCCTGGCGGGTGATCCGCGCCGCACTGCCGTCGTGGTCGCCGCCGGGACCGGACCTGCTGGCGCCGCTCGGACTGCTCGCGGATCCCGTGCTGGGGCCGGTGGTGACACCGGAGCGCGGCAGGGAACTGCTGGCCACGCCCCGCGCCGGCCGGTCGGGCACCCTGCCGGACCCGGTGCCGGACCTGGACCCGCCCGGACTGCGCTGGCTCGCGGACACGCCCCGGTGGAACCCGCCGCACGACTCCTACCGGTGCCTGTGGGTGGAGGGCGCGGAACCGGAGGCGCTGCCCTCCCTGATCGGGGAGGACGGGTGCGCGGGCCTGACCGCTCCGCCCGGCCGCAGGGACCCGTGGGCCCCGCACGGCGCCCGGCCGCGAAAGGACCTGGCGCCGTGGGAGGACCGGGCCGTGGTGTCGGTGGGCCGGACGGGCACCGGGTGGGCGTTCGGCTTCGACACGGCTCCGCGCACGTCGCCCGTCGGGAACTTCTTCGTCTCCCCGGCCGCGGCCGCCTCGCGCGGCGGGCGCGCGGTGGTGCTGTGGGCGCGCAGGGCCCGGCCCGGCGGCCTGTCGGTGTTCCACCTGTCGGTCGCCCGGCACGGCGAGGAGCTGTACGCGTTCACGCTGCGGGGCGCCGACGTCGAGCGCTCGGGACCGGTCCCCGGGACGCTCGATCCGCGACGGATCCTCGACGGCGTCGGCGAGGACGCACACGAACAGCGCCTGCTGGCCGCCGTGGAGGCCGAGTTCGGCCTCGCCCTCCCCCGGCTCGCCCTGGCCGAGGGGGTCCTGCCCGAACTGACCACCCGCTCCTGGAACCGCGCGCCGCGACAGGGCGAGGCGTACGCGTACGCCACGGTCCGCGTCGGACCGCGCACGCGGCCCGGTGAATCCGCCGGACGGGGCGCGGGTCCCGCGACCACGACGTGATCACCGCGACGACGGCCGCCTCACCGCCGGACCGTCGTCTCCCGTCACGGCGATGCGTACGGGCCGGTCCGGTGGAGTTCCAGGGTTGTGGCGAGGCGGATGACGGCGGTGTGCCAGTGAGAAGTGGCGGGGGCCGGGCCGTGGGCGCGGAGGGTGGTCGTCACAGCGGAGACCTCGTCCGCGGTGGTGTGGAAGCCGGTTCGGTGCAGGAGGGCGGCTGCTGATTCGAGGACGTCGTGGTCGGTGGCGGTCAGGTTCTTCAGACCGTGGTGGGCGGCCTCGGCGAGGGCGGCGAGGGCCTGTTCCAGGGCGGTGGCGAGGGGGTCGTCCGGGGGGCGCGGGGCGACGGGGAGGGCGGTGCCGCCGTCGCCGGGGGCGAGGTCGGGGACGAGGACGCCGCGGGGGGCGCGGACGGCGAGAGGGGCGAGGAGGACCCTGTCCCGGTCGTGGCGGAGGGAACCGCTGATCCGGTCGACGGTGCCGGAGGCGAGGGCGTCGGCCACGGCGTCCAGGCTGCCGGGGCAGTGGGGGTTGTGCGCGGTGCTCAGCAGGGCCTCGTTGCCGGCCGGGTCGTGAAGGACGGCTTCGAGACGCTGTGCGGCCGGGTCGTACCGCACGGGTCCGGCCTCCGCGACGGCGAGGACGCGCACGGACTCGGCCTCCACCCGAGGGCGGACGAGGCGGGGAGGGAGGGTGCCGGGGGCGGGGAACTGGGCGGCGAGGTCGGTGACCAGCAGCCCGGGCGGCAGGTCGTCCCAGGCGGTGCCGACGGGGGTGACGGACGTGGTGGCGATCCGGCCGCGGGAGATCTCCACGGCGCGGCCGGCTGTGCGGGAGGTGGCCTCGCTGACCACGTTGGCGGCGGCAAGGGTGCGCAGGTTCGTACCGAGGACCCTGCGGGAGCCGAGGTCGCGGTTGGTGGGCGCCTGACCGTCGGGCAGCTCCCAGCGTTTGTGCAGAACGAGGACGACACCGGCATCGGGGTGGGCGAAGAAGACGTCGGCGGTGCGGTCGCGGGCGGAGCCGCCGACGTGGCAGCCGAGGGCGACGAGGCGGACTCGGCGCAAGGCGGTGCGGGCCGTCTCGGCGGTGCCGAGGACGGCTGCGGGGTCGGTGGGGGCGGCGCGGTGACGGGCGTGGAGTTCGGCGAGGAGCAGGGCGTGGGTCTCGCGGTCGTGGCGGGCGCCGCGGACGGCGTGCTCGGCGAGCTGGTGGCGGATCCCCTCGAGGGCCGCGGCGGGCCAGTGGCGGCCGGCGGCCGTGAGGGCGGCGGCGGCACGGCGGAGGTTTCCGTCCAGGACGGGGCCGGCCTGGGGGACGCCGTCGACGAGGAGTTCGTCGACGAGGTCCATGGCCGCGCGGTGGGAGCTGTCGCCGTTGTCCGGGGTTGTTTCCTTTCCTTCGACGGTGACTCGGTCGCTGCCTTCGGTGTCGGCGGCTCGGAAGGCCCAGACGGCGAGGACGACCGTCGCGCCGCGCAGCGGCTCGGCGGCGTCGGTGACGGCGAAGCCGGGGCGGTGGGGCACGGGGAAGCGGACGGTGCAGGCGGGGAGTTCGGCGGCGGGAACGGGGTCGGCGGGGGTGGGGCGGTGGAGGACGGCCCGGTAGCCGCGGTCGCGGGTGCGACGGGCCGCGGTGAGGGCGGGACGGCCGAAGGCCTCGGCGAGGGCGGTGTCGTCGATGCTTCCGGGGGACCAGTCGGTGAAAGGCGGCGGGGTGTCCGACGCGGTCGCGGTGCGCTGGTAGGCGAGGACGAGGCCGATGCGGTGGCGGCAGACTCCGTGGGCCTCGCAGCTGCAGCGGGCGTCCTGCAGGGTGACGCCGGGCGGCAGTCGGGTCTCGGTGCCGTCGGGAAAGCGGCCGCGCACGGTGTGGTCGCCGGTGACGTCCAGGTCGGGGCCTGCTCCGGCGTCGAGGTCCTTGGCGGCGCGTTTGACCAGGCCGCGGTTGGCGAGGGCGGCGAGGGTGTCGGGGGTGAGGGCGAGCAGGTCGGTGCGGGTCATGCCGTTCGTCCTCCGTGGGCCATTCTCTCGGCGACGAATTCGGCCAGGTGGCCGGGGGTCATGGCGCCGATGTGTGCGCCGGCCTCGGCGAGGCGGCCGGCCAGGACGCGGTCGTAGGAGGGGGCGGCCTCCTCGTCGAGGGCGGCGAGGCCGAGGACGGTGACGCCCTGTCCGGTCAGGTCGCGGACGGTGCGTATCAGGCGGTGGGCGTCGCCGCCCTCGTAGAAGTCGGTGATCAGGGCGACGATCGTGCGGCGCGGGTTGTCGACGAGGCCGGCGGAGTAGTCGACGGCGCGGGCGATGTCGGTGCCACCGCCGAGCTGGACCTTCATCAGGAGTTCGACGGGGTCGGTGACGTCGGAGGTGAGGTCGACGACCTGCGTGTCGAAAGCGACCAAGTGGGTGCGCAGTCCGGGCAGGCCCCACAGGCAGGCGGCGGTGACGGCGGAGTGGATCACGGATCCGGCCATGGAGCCGGACTGGTCGACGAGGAGGATCAGCTGCCACTGCTCGATGTGGCGGCGGGTGCGGGAGTGGAAGTGCGGCTGCTCGATGAGGATGCGGCGGTCCTCGGGCCGGTAGTGGGCGAGGTTGGCGCGGATCGTGGCCCTGAAGTCGAAGTTCCGGGCACGGGGGATTCGGCTGGGGCGGCGGGAGCGGGCTCCGGTGAGGGCGCGCCGGATCTCCGGCCTCAGCCGCTCGGTCAGGTCGCGCACGACGGCGTCGACGATGCGCCGGGCGGCGGCCAGGACCTGCGGGTCCATCAGGTGTTTGGTGCGCAGCACGGCCCGCAGCAGGCTGGTGCTGGGTTCCACGCGGAGGAGAACGTCCGGATCGGTGACGACCTCGTCGATGCCGTAGGTCTCCACGGCGTCGCGCTCGAGGCGTTCGACCGTCTCCCGGGGGAAGAGACGGTGGATGTCGTCGAGCCAGTCGACGACGGCGAGCGTGGAGGGGCCGTCGCCGCCCTCCCGGCCGTCGGCGGTGCCGCGGCGTTCACCACGGCGGGCGAGGTCGTCGTCGCGGCCGTAGAGCCACTGGAGGGCGGCGTCGCGGGCGGCGTCCGGGCCGTCGAGGCCGCCGGTGCGGCGTTCGGCGGGGGCGCCGAGGATCAGCCGCCAGCGTTCCAGTCCCGCGCGGGGGTCGTCGGGGGTCATCGGGGTGCTCCGAGGGCGTGCCGGTCGAGCAGGAGGTCGGTGTGTTCCTCGAGGGCCGCGGCACGGGCGAGGAGCAGCGGCTCGGCGGTGGTGCGCAGCAGGGTGCGGGCGGAGCCGCGCAGGTTCCGGCGGTCGAGGAGGAGTTGTGCGACGCGTTCGCGTTCACGGGGCGGGAAGAAGGCGAAGGCCTGGCGCAGGGCGGGCAGGGCGTGGAGGAAGACGTCGTCGGTCATGGTGGTGACGACGCCGTCCAGGGTGTCGAGCAGGGACTGTTCGCCCTTCGGGGCGGGTCGCAGGACTTCTTCGCGGGCGAGGGCGAGCAGGCCGGCCAGCCAGTCGCCGAGGACGGCGGGGTCGGCCGCGACGGCGAACGCCTCGGCCTCGCCGGCGGGTTCGGCCGGGGCTCCGAGAGCGCGGCGCAGGCCGAGGGCGGCGCCGCGCAGGTCGGCGGGGGCGTGCCGGTCGCGGGCGATGCGGGCGGCGGTCGCGGCGGCGGTTTCCGGGGTGAGAGCAAGGGCGGGTGCGGCGTGGAGGAGGGCGTCGCGGGCGGCGGTCAGGGCACGCAGGCGGGGGACGTCGACGCCGGGCGGGCCGCCGTGGAGGCCCTCCACCAGGTGGAAGAGCCGGTCGACGGCGTGGCCGAGGACGGTGCCGAGCAGCGGGTCACGGGCGGTACCGAAGACGCGGTCATGGCGCCAGAGGCCCAGGACCACGGCGAGGGCCCGCCCGAGGGGACCGGGGTCGGCGGTGGTACGGATCCGGTGGGCGAGGCCGTCCAGGAGGTCGCGGGAGAGGGTTCCGGCTCCGCAGAGGACGGCGTCGAAGAGGAGGGCGGCGGTGGTCCCGGCGTCGGCGGCTGTACCGGTGTCGTGGAGACGGCGGGCGAGGAGGGCTGCGGCGGCCTCGTCGGGGCGGGCTCCGTAGGCGCCGGCCTCGGTCAGTGCGGCGTCGCGGCCGGTGCGGGAGCGAGGTTCCCAGGTTTCGTGGTCGCGGGGGTCGGCTCCGTGGTCGGGGCCGGTGAGGCGGGTGTGGCCGGGGATGCCGAGGATGCGCAGCTGGTGGAGGAAGCGGCTGCGTTCGAGCCCTCGGGGGTCGGTGAGGTCGAGGTCGAGGGTGCGGTCGCCGTCGAGGCCGAGGCGGATCTCCTCGGCGGTCACGTGGTGGACCAGGGGTGGCAGCGGGGTGTCGGGGTGGAGGCGGCCGGTGCGGTCGCCGGTGCAGGCGACGACCGCTTCGACGACGGCGGGGTGGGCGCCGGGCCTCAGGGGGCCGTCGGTGTTCCAGGGGAGCGGCTGGTCGAGGTCGTCGGTGATCAGTGCGGCGGCGAGGCCGTCCAGGACGTCGACGCGGGCGGGGCGGGGGTGTCCGCGGAGGGCGGCGAGGCCTTCGGTGAGGGTGTGGGCGGAGATCAGGGCGGCGGTGGAGGCGGGGAGGCGGCGTGCGCGGAGCCGTTCCACGACGGTGCGACGGAGGGTTTTCGCGGCCGCGTCGGGGCCTTCGTCCCACAGGTGCTGGTAGTAGCCGGGGGACGGCATGCCGGACTGGTAGCCGGCGAAGGCGTCCATCTGGCGGAAGGAGTAGGGCACCAGGAAGCTGCCGCCCGTAGCCCCCTCGGGAGGGGCGGGCACCGGGGGCCATGCGGCGGGTTCCGCGCCCGGAGACGTGCCGGGGGCGGCGGTGAGGGCGCGCAGGGCGGGCTGGTGGAAGCCGCCGGTCACCACCAGGACCGGCCGGCTGCCGGCGTGTGCGACTGCGGCACGGACCCAGGAGGCCATGTACTGCTCGCGGGCGCGGTCCCCGTCGTCGGCCTCGGTGTCGCCGCGCACCAGGGCGAAGTAGGCGTCCAGGCGGTCCTGCAGGCCGTCCGGATCGGCGATCTCGACGACGCGGTCCCACAGGGCGTCCACGGTGTCGACCCGGTGACGGGCGCGGAGCCGTTCGGTGGCGCGGCTGTAGCGGGCCTCGGCGTCGGCGTAGCGGTTGGCTGCGCCGTCGCGGCGGTCGGTGAAGGCGCGGTGCCAGGCGGGCAGGTCGATGAACCGGACCTCGGCGCCCGCGGCACGGCCCTCGGTGAGTGCCACCCATTCCGGGGAGTACGCGCACAGCGGGGCCCAGGAGGTGGCGACCCGTTCGGTGTCGCGGTAGTGGCTGAAGACGGCGATGGGCAGTTCGTGTCCGAGGAGCAGTTCGCCGATCCGGTCGTTCATGTCGGCGGGGCCCTCGACCAGGACGTACGCCGGGCGCAGTTCGCGGATCGTGCGGCGGACGAGGCCGGCGCAGGCCGGTGAGTGGTGGCGCACCCCCAGGAAGGTGACGCGGGCGGTGCTCATCGTTGGTCCAGCAGGTGCCGGGCCTCGTGGAGGGCCTGCCACTGGGGGCCTCGGCGCAGGCGGGCCTGCTGTTCGAGGAAGCGGCGCAGACGGGCGAGGTCCTCGGGGCTGTCCTTGGCGGCGGTGCCGGCGAGACAGGAGACGATGTCGGCGGCGTTGCCGGGCTCGCCGCGCAGGAACCAGCCGCGCAGGCCGACGGCGTGGGCCGTGGAGACGGCTTCGGCGGTGCTCATCACTGCGGAGGGCCGGTCGCCCTGGCCGGGTGCGCCGCGCAGTTCGCGGAAGGTGCCGACCAGCACCTCGAGGACGTCCCGGTCGGGTGCCCGCTCGACTCCGGACTCGCGGAGCAGGGCGGTGGACTCGGCTTCGACGAGGGCGAGTTCGGTGTCGAGGTCGGGTATCGGGAAGACCGTCTCGAAGTTGAAACGGCGTTTGAGCGCGGCGCTCATCTCATTGACGCCGCGGTCGCGGGTGTTGGCGGTGGCGATGACGTTGAAGCCCTGGCGGGCGAAGACCATGCCGTCGTCGCCGTCGAGTTCGGGGACGGCGACGACGCGTTCGGAGAGCAGGGAGAGCAGGCAGTCCTGGACCTCTAGGGGGCAGCGGGTGATCTCCTCGAAACGGACGATGCGTCCCTCGGCCATGCCGCGGAGCATGGGGGCGGGCACCAGGGAGCGGCGGGAGGGGCCTTCGGAGACCAGCAGGGCGTAGTTCCAGGAGTACTTGATCTGGTCCTCGGTGGTGGCCGCGCCGCCCTGCACAGTGAGCGTGGAGGTGCCGCTGACGGCCGCCGCGATGAGCTCGGAGAGCAGCGACTTGGCAGTGCCGGGTTCGCCGACGAGCATCAGGCCCCGGTTGGTGGCCAGGGTCACCAGGGCCCGTTCGACGAGCGAGGGGCTGCCGACGAACTTGCGGCTGATGCCGGCTTCGGGGTCTCCGACCACGAAGCGGAGGGCGGCGCGGAGGCTGAGCTGCCAGCCGGGCGGCCGCGGGTCGGTGTCCCCCGCACGCAGCTCGGCGAGTTCGCCGGCGTGGCGCACTTCTGCGGGCGGGCGCTGCAGGCGGGGCGGGTGCGGGTCGCTCACTGTGGTCATGGCGGGGCTCACTCGGCGGTGATGTCGGTCAGGTCGGCGAGGATCTCGGAGGCGATGACGGGGTCGATCTCGCCGAGGCGGTGCGGGTAGGTGTGGCTGCGCCAGTAGTCGCCGGGGGCGGTGTCGATCCATATGGTCTCGAGGGTCTGGTCGGGGAACGCGTCGACCATGCCGACGGCGATGCCGTCGTCGAGGGCGATGACCAGGTGGCGGTCGCGGGCGATCGGGCGGGAGAACCAGCGTTCCACGCCGTTGTCCTCGGGCGTGCCGCGTTCCCAGCCGCGCTTGGTGAGGCCGAGGAGTTTGCCGACGGGGACGGTGACGCCCTCGAAGCGGGTCAGCCGGTGGCCGGCGGCCTCCGCGTCGGTGAAGGCGTGCACGGGGCGCCCGAGCTGCGGGAAGGGCTGGAGGATCTCGTAGTCGGCGAAGAGGTCGGCCCAGGCCTCGAGTTCGTCTCCCAGGTGGAGGGGGTGGGCGAGGCGCACGGTGGCGTCGGCGGGGAGGGTCCAGGCGTCGTCGTGGACGTCGGCGAGGGTGAGGTCCTCGGCGACACGGAACGCGGTCACCGTGCCGTCGCCGTCGCCGAGCCAGACCAGGCGGCGCACCAGGTGGCGCAGAAGGGGGTGTTCGACGAGCAGTTCGCGGAACTCGGCGGCGGTCCAGGAGCGGCCGGTGACCATGGCGGCCTCCAGGCGGCGCAGCTGGTCGGAGGCAATGGTCCGGACCTCCTTCTTGAGGGCGGCGAACCGCTTGCGCTCGGCGGGGGCGAGTTCCGGGTCGTCCTTGACGCCCGGGGCCGGCAGGGCCTTGCGGAGCTTGCCGGTCTCGTCCCGGACACAGGGGCGGAGCTGTTCGTCGAAGGTGACGGTGAAGCGGCGCGGGCCGTAGTCGATGACGGTGCTGCCGTCGTCGGCGAGGCCGAGGTCGGGGACCAGCCGGTCGGCGAGCTGGTCGGTGGTGAGACCGAGCCCTTCGGCGACCTCGTCGATCTTCTCCCGGGCTCGCTTCTTGAGGGCCTTGAAGGGCACACGCTGGGAGATGCCGTGCAGATGGCGCAGGGCGGTGTCGGTGCCGATCGCAGCGAGGACCGTGAGGCCCTCGACGGCCCGGTGGTGGGCGTTCTCACCGGGCCAGGCACGCACGAGGGGGGTGAGACGGCGGACGGTCTCGTCGTCGCCGAGGAGGCCGAGGGCGTGGAGGGCCCAGCTGTCCTTGGCCGGCATGCCGTGGAACCGCCACGTCGTGAAGAGGGCCCAGGCGAACTCGGCGAGGGAGCCGGCGTCGCAGTGCTCGATGACGGTGGCGAGGCCGGGGTAGACGTCACCGGGCTTGGAGATCTGCAGCATGGTCGTCACGTGGCGGACGGCGTCGGCGGGCAGGGCGCCGCGGCCGCCGGTGAGCCGGATCTGCGGGAACAGGGCGGGGTCGGCCCAGGTGCAGGGGGACGGCATCTTCGCCGGGAGGGCGGCCTCCAGCGGATCGCCGGCGAGGAGGTCGGCGACGATCTCCCCGGCCTCGGCGCCGCAGCTGGCGGCGATCTCCCGCACGGCCTCGGCGCCCACCTCTGCGGCGAGTTGCCGCAGGGCGTGTTCGGCGTGGGTGCGGGGCGTGCCCGCCGGGCCGACGGCGTCGGGAACGAGGAAGGCGGCCGCGGCCCGGCCGTGGCGGCGGAGCCAGGCGAGGACCGTGGGCCTCAGCGACTGGCGGCGCACCAGCCACTCGGCCATCTGCCGGGCCACCTCGACGCTGCGGTAGGGCAGCAGCAGGCCGCAGGCGGTGGCCGGGTAGCGGGCGGCGAACCGGCTCAGCATCGGCAGGGCGTGCAGGCCGTGGCGGGCGGCGACGGGCCTGAGGTGGCTCTCGGTGTCCCAGACGTGCTCGGGGGCGAAGGCGTCGAGCAGCGGGCGTACGACGTCCTCGGGGCCGGTGACGAAGAGGCGGGCGGCGTGGATGTTGCCCCGCCACGTCCCCTGCTGCATCTGCTGGATCTCGCGGGACCAGTCGTGCTCGCGCCACCAGGGGGTCTCGGCGACGGCGGTGGCCGCCCAGGCCTCCTGCTCCCCGGGCTTCCAGACCACCTCGGCCTGCGGCGCCCCGGGGACGTCGCGGGCCACGCGGGCCTTGCGGCTGGTGCGCTTCCGGGTCCACGGCGGGGCGACCAGGAGGGCGGGGAGCGCCTCCGCAGGCGCTTCCGCGTCCCGTTCGCCCCGCTTCAGCAGCGGGGCGACGACGGCTGCGGACGCCTCGGGCAGGGCGGGCAACGTCTCCTTCGTGAGATCCGGGTGGGTCACCACGTGCAGGGGCAGCAGCATCCGGGAGAGGGAGGCCTGTTCGCTGTCGCCCGCCGCGGCGGCGGAGAGCAGCCGCAGGGCCCGCCGCGGGTAGCGGTTCATGGCGTCGAGCAGGGCGGGGCGGACGTTGCGGTCGCCGCCCTTCTTCAGCAGCAGGCGGAAGGCGTCGTCGGTGGGCAGTTCGGCGGCCCAGCCCGCGACCTCCCGGTGTCCGTCGGATCCGTAGGCTCCGTCGAACGCGTCCTCCAGCAGGGACCCGACGGCGGGGCCGAGCCGGTTCGCGAGGGTGGCGAGCAGGGGGAGGTTCCAGCCGTTCCAGCCGAGTTGTGCTCCTTCGCCGATGCGGGCGATCTGCTCCGGCCGGTACAGGGAGAGAAGGAGCATGCGCCGCAGGGCGAAGTCGTTCGGTACCGGGCCGTCGCAGCACTCGTCGACCCAGGCATGCTCCTCGGGTACCAGGTAGGAGACCACGATGCGGCGCTCGGCGCTGTCCCGGAGGCCGGCGAGGGCCTCGACGGTCCGCCGTCGGGTCTCCTCGTCGACCGCCGCGAGCAGGTCCCGGACACGGGCGGCGGTCTCCCACACGTAGTAGGTCCGGTAACCGGTCGCCCTCCGCAGCGCCGCGTCGTACCGTCGGGAACCCGCCTGCATGTAATGGGGGTCGACGCATCCCAGCTCCACGACGGCACGGGCGGCGAACGGCAGGCCGTGTTCGCTCACGCAGGCGTCGACGAGCACGTCCACCATCGTGTAGTGCCAGCCAACGGCGATCTCCACGGCGGCTCCGAGCGGAGAGGGACTGCCCTCCCGGTGGGCCCGGCCCTCCTTCACCAGCTCCGGGTCGCTGCCGGAGGAGGAGAACATCTCCTCGAACCAGGCCGCCTCCTGGGCGTAGCGGCGAGCGGCCTTCTCCACCGCGTCCTCGGCCGGCTTCGCGGCGGCCCGGGGCACGGGCAGGGCCCGCAGCCAGGCGGCGGGCATCTCGAACCGGTCCTCGTCGGCGATTTCCTGGTGCATGGCGCTGTTCCTCCCCGTCGCCCGTTGCACGGGCACCTCATGAGCAGTTACCGATCACGCTAGACCCCGGCACTGACAACGGTCGGGCCCGCGCACGCCCGGGCGGCGGCACATCCGCACCGCAGGATCCCCGGCCCCTCCCGAACAACTTTCTTGTGCCGCTCGCGCTTTCGGCCTGCATCAGGTGTGCGGGGCACTGCCTTCCCGCAGATCGCCCCCTGCACCGATCGCGGCACCGGCGAGGTGCTGTGCGACCGGAAGGCCGACGGGGTTTCCGGCACGGCTGTGCGAGGCGGGTCCGCGGGCCGACGAGCGACTGTCACTGCCCCGCTCGGACCTCGGCGCGACGACGCTCCGGCCGCCGCCGTGGAGGAAGCCGGCCCACCGAGTCCCTCGCGGGTGACGCCCTCCCCGGGCGTACATCGCCGCGCGGCACCGCTCGCCCTGCCCTGCCCGGAGCTGGGGCTCTCTCGCCCGGTGCGGCCGGACTCACTCCTGCGGTGACGACAGACACAGCCCTACCCGAAGAACGACAGACGGACGTGACGGTTCGCATTGTCGCGATTCGTGTCCACCAGGCACACCGACTGCCAGGTGCCGAGTTCCAGGCGGCCGTCGATCACCGGCAGGGTGGCGTGCGGGGGGACGAAGGCGGGCAGGACGTGGTCGCGGCCGTGGCCGGGGCTGCCGTGGCGGTGCTGCCAGCGGTCGTCGGCCGGGAGCAGGGTGTGCAGCGCGGCCAGCAGGTCGTCGTCGCTGCCCGCGCCCGTCTCGATGATCGCGATCCCGGCGGTGGCGTGCGGGACGAAGACGTTGAGGAGGCCGTCCCGGCCGGCCGCCACCTCGCGGAGGAAGGACTCGCAGTCACCGGTGATGTCGGCGACCCGCTCCGCGGAGCCGGTGGTGAGGGAGATGACTCGGGTGGTGAAGGCGTCTGACATGCTCCCCATCCTGACGCACGCGGCGCGTGAGGGGTGAGAGCGGCGGGTCGCCGGGAAGACCGGGAGCGGGTCAGAGGTTGGTAGAAACGTGAACAGCACACGCGAGGTCGAGGTCGTCGTCGTCGGAGCCGGTCAGGCGGGACTGGCCGGGGCCTACCACCTGCGCCGCACCGGGTTCGAGCCCGAGCGCGACTTCGTGGTGCTCGACCACTCCCCCGGGCCCGGCGGTGCCTGGCAGTTCCGCTGGCCGTCGCTGACGTACGGCAAGGTGCACGGCATGCACTCCCTGCCCGGCATGGAGCTGACCGGCGCCGATCCGGGGCGGCCGTCCTCCGCGGTCGTCGCCGAGTACTTCGCGGCGTACGAGCGCGCCTTCGACCTGCGGGTGAGGCGCCCCGTCGACGTCCGCGCGGTGCGCGAGGGCGGCGGCGGGCGGCTGCTCGTGGAGACCTCGGACGGCACCTGGTCGACGCGGGCGCTGATCAACGCGACCGGCACCTGGGACCGCCCCTTCTGGCCGCGTTACCCGGGCCAGGAGACCTTCCGGGGACGCCAGTTGCACACCGCCCGGTACGCCGGGCCCGAGGAGTTCGCCGGGCAGCGCGTGATCGTGGTGGGCGGGGGTGCGTCGGGCACGCAGCACCTGCTGGAGATCGCCCCCTACGCCGCGGCCACCACATGGGTGACCAGGCGGCCCCCCGTGTTCCGCGAGGGGCCCTTCGACGAGAACGCCGGCCGGGCGGCGGTGGCGCTCGTGGAGGAGCGGGTGCGGCAGGGGCTGCCGCCGAAGAGCGTGGTCTCGGTGACCGGGCTGCCGCTCAACGACGCGATCCGCGCGGGTCTGGAGTCCGGCGTGCTGGACCGGCAGCCCATGTTCGACCGGATCACACCCGACGGGGCCGAGTGGGGCGACGGCCGGCGGGTGTCCACCGACGTCATCCTGTGGGCCACCGGGTTCCGGGCCGCCATCGAGCACCTGAGGCCGCTGCGGCTGCGGGAGGCGGGCGGCGGCATCCGTGTCGAGGGGACGCGCGCGGTCGCCGATCCGCGGGTCCACCTGGTCGGCTACGGGCCGTCGGCCAGCACCGTCGGCGCCAACCGGGCGGGACGCGCGGCCGTACGGGACATCAGGCGGCTGCTGGCCGAGGAGGAACCGGTCGCCGCGTGACGCCCCGCCGGATCACCGGGTCCCGGCACCGGCCGTGGGCGAGGAACTGCGCCGGTTGCGGTCGGACTCGGCGACGTTGCGCTCGTGCTCGGCGCGGTCGGCGGTGAAGCGGGTGTCGCCGGGCTCGACCGTGACGAAGTACAGCCAGTCGCCCGGGGCCGGGTCGATCGCGGCGCGCATCGCCCCCTCGCCCGGGTTGCCGATGGGCGTGGGCGGCAGGCCCATCCGCTGGTACGAGTTGTAGGAGCTGTCGATCCGGGTGTCCTCGGTGGTCGTCGTGCGCGCGGAACGGCCCAGGGCGTAGTTGATGGTGGAGTCCATCTGCAGCGGCATGCCGCGCTCCAGGCGGTTGAAGATCACCCGGGCCACCTTGCCCATGTCGTCCTTGGTCGCGGCCTCCGCCTGGACGATGCTCGCGATGGTGAGCGCCTGGTAGACGTTCAGCGCGTTGCGCCGGGCGCCCGCGGCGATCGGGGCGCCGTGGAACTTCTTCTTCGCCGTGTCCACCATGGCCGCCAGCAGCCTCTCCGGGGTCGGCTGCCCACCGAGCGGATAGGCCGCCGGGAAGAGGTAGCCCTCGGGGTTGCCCCCGGCGTCCTCCGGCAGCTTCAGGTCGGCCCTGGCCAGGGACTTCTTGGCGGTGCCGACGGGCAGGCCGAGGGTCTTGTCGACGGCCTCGTAGACCTGGGTCGCGCGCAGGCCCTCCGGGATCACCAGGGACGTGGGCCGCGACTCGCCCTCGTCGTCCGTCATCAGCAGCGGCACCGTCACAGCAGCTCCGGCGACGAGGGCGCCGGCCGCGATCAGGGCGATGCGGCCCCGGCGTGTCAGCCCGACCCTGCCCCTCGGCGGTCCCGGGAACCTCCGGGGTTCTCGGGAATCTCGGGGTTCTCAGGCCCCTCGGACTCCTCGCGCTCCGTCGCGGAGTGTTCATCTGCATGCGGGCACGGTAACCTCCCCATCACCGCAAACCCGGCATATCTTCATCTTGTCGGCTCCAGTCGGGCGTCCCGCCGCACCAGGGCCGCGTAGCGCCCGTCCCGCGCCAGCAACTCCTCGTGCGTGCCCTGTTCGGCCAGGCGGCCCGAGTCGAGGACCACGATCCGGTCGGCGCTGCGGACGGTGGACAGGCGGTGCGCGATGGTGATGGTGGTGCGGTCGGCGGACAGGGCGTCGATGGCGTCCTGCACGGCGGCCTCGGTGCGGGTGTCCAGGGCGCTGGTCGCCTCGTCGAGGACGAGGACGGGCGGGTCGCGCAGGATGGTGCGGGCGATGGCCAGGCGCTGCTTCTCCCCGCCGGAGAAGCGGTGGCCGCGTTCGCCGACGACCGTGTCGTAGCCGTCGGGCAGGGCGGCGATGTGGTCGTGGATCTGGGCCGCCCGCGCCGCCGCCTCCAGCTCCGCGTCGGTGGCGTCCGGCTTGGCGAAGCGCAGGTTCTCGGCGACCGAGGCGTGGAAGAGGTACGTCTCCTGCGAGACGACGCCGACCGCCCGGGCGAGGCTGTCGAAGTCCAGGTCGCGCACGTCGACCCCGTCGAGGGTGACCCGGCCGCCCGTCACGTCGTACAACCGCGGCACCAGGTAGCCGAGCGTGGACTTGCCCGCGCCGGTCGGGCCGACGACGGCCAGGCTGCCGCCCGCGGGGACGGTGATGTCGATGCCGTCGAGGACCGGGCCGCCCTTGCCGTCGTAGCGGAACTCGACGTTCTCGAAGCGGACCTCGCCCTTGACCCGGTCGAGCCGGACGGGCTCGTCCCGTTCGGTGATGTCGACCGGCAGGTCGAGGTACTCGAAGATGCGCTGGAAGAGGGCGAGGGAGGTCTGGATCTGGACGCCGGTCGACAACAGGCTCACGGTCGGCCGGAACAGCCCCTGCTGGAGCGAGACGAAGGCGACGATCGTGCCGAGGGAGACGTCCGGTCCGCCGAACTGGAGGGCGATGCCGGCGGTCCAGTAGATGACGGCCGGCATGGCGGCCATGACGATCGTGATGACGGCCATGCGCCAGCGGCCCGCCATGTTCGACCTGACCTCCAGGTCGACCAGGCGCTCGGACTCGTCGGAGAAGGCGCGGGTGAGCGAGTCGGATCGGCCCATGGTGCGGCCGAGCAGGATGCCGCTGACGGAGAGCGACTCGGTGACCGTGGCGGCCATCGCCGCCATCTGCTTCTGGCGCCTGGTGGTGATCTTCCTGCGCTCCCGGCCGACCCGGCGGCTGATCCACACGAAGACCGGCAGGAGGAGGAGCGAGACGACGGTCAGGCGCCAGTCGAGGACGACCATCGCCACGATCGTCGCGACCACGCTGGTGAGGTTGGAGACCAGGGAGGTCGCCGTGGAGGTGACGGTGGCCTGCATGCCCCCGATGTCGTTGGCGATGCGGGACTGGACCTCGCCGGTGCGGGTGCGGGTGAAGAAGGCGAGGGACATGCGCTGGAGCCGGCCGTAGACGGCGGTGCGCAGGTCGTGCATGACGCGCTGGCCGACCGTCGTGGAGATCAGCGTCTGCAGCACGCCGAAGACGCTGGTGAGGACGGCGCCCAGGATCATGCCGAGGGCGAGCAGGCTCAGCAGGCCGGTGCGTCCCTCGGGGATCGCGACGTCGAGGATCTCCCTGAGCAGGAAGGGCGTGGCGACCGAGACCAGCGACGCGGCGCCGACGAGCAGTCCGACGATCGCGAGACGGCCTCGGTAGGGACGGAAGAGCTTCAGGATGCGACGCACCTGCCGGGGCTGTTCCCCGGCGTCGGCGGGTGGCGTCCAGTTGGTTTCACGGTCGGGGTGCATGGGCTCCTACGGGGGGAACGGGAGGGCCGGCGGGGCTTCGCCGATCGCGGGCCCGGCGGACGACGGATCACAGCTCATTGTTACCTATGCTCACAATGAATGTGGTCCTGTTATTGTTCCCGCATGACCGCCCCCGATCCCGACGGCCCGCTCGCCGAGCAGTTGCTGCGGCTCACCCGCCGGGTGCACCGCGTCCAGAAACGCCATCTCGAACAGCGCGGCCTCGGCATCACACCGGCCCAGTCCCGGCTGCTGCGCACCCTGGCGCACTACGGATCGCCGCCTCGCATGGCCGATCTCGCCGAGCGGCTGGAGGTCGTGCCGCGGGCGGTCACGACGCTGGTCGACGGGCTGGAGGCGGCCGGGAAGGTACGCCGGGCCCCTGACCCGGCCAATCGCCGGGTGGTCCGGATCGAGCTCACGGACGACGGGCGCGCAGCCCTGCGGGAGGTGCGCAGCGCACGCCGACTGGCCGCGGAGGAGATCCTCGCCCCGCTCACGGACGAGCAGCGCGCGGTGCTCGGCGGCCTCCTGGACACCCTGGTGGACGGGCCCGGTGCGGAACCCGGGAGCGGACGCGGGCCCGGTGCGGCGTAGGCGGTGGGCCGTCCCCCGGCCGGTCAGGCCTCCAGTTCCGCCCGGTCCCCCATCACCACCACGGGGTGCCGGTCCGGGTCCAGCGTGCGCAGCAGGTACTCCATCGCCGCCCCGGGGAGGCTGACGCAGGCGGACGTGCCGCTGCCGTGGTCCATGTGCAGCCAGATCGAACCGCCCTTGGACGCGCCCTCGGGACGGGTCGGGTCGTTCGGCGGCGTGCCCTTGACCCGGTTGTAGTCGATGGCGATGACGTAGTCGAAGTCGTGCCAGTACGGTCTGGCCCACGAGCGCGGCGCCGCGAAGGCGGGAGACTGTGTGTAGGGCAGCCCCGCGCCGGGGGCCGGATCCGGGTCGGGGAGCACGCCGCCCGCGTCGCTGAGCGTGAAGACGCCCACGGGGCTGCGCCTGTCGTCCTCGTGGTGGTCGGTCGTCCACCCCTTCCGGCCGTTGTGCGCCGCCCAGCTGCGGGCCCGGTGCCAGACGGAACCCTGCTTCGTGTACAGCACGACCGTGGAGACGGCGGAGTCCTTGCCCTCGCCGTACACCGCGACGACCTGACGGGACCGCGCGGGAATGCGCTGCCGCAACCGGTCGCCGACACCCGGGATCCGCGTGGGGCCGGCCGGGACACCGCTCGTGCCGGCCGCGCCGGCGGCGGGCCGGCTCGCACCGGCCTTCGCGCCGTGCCCGGACGGCCCGCCGCCGCAGGCGGACAGCGCCGCCAGCAGAGACCCGAGCGCCATCACCACGGCCGCCGCACGCCGTGCTCCACCGTTTCGCATCGGTCCATCGTCGCACTCGCCGCCCGGAACGCTCCCGGCCGCTGCGGACGGTGCGCCGCCCCCGGCTGCCGGCCCTCTCCGACGCACCGCAGCCGGATTCGTACCCCATCGCGGAAAACCGCTTGATTCTGGGCACGCCGCGACGCGAACCTTTCACGGTTTGCAGCCTCTTGATGCCGTGCTGCGCGGCACCCCCCTGACACGAGCCCCTGGGACGTCATGCAGATCCAAGACCTTCCGTATCCCGACCCGGGCGCGCCCGACGCGCGTTCGGGTCCCCGATTCCTGTGGTGGCTGTTCCGGAACCAGCTGGGTGGCCAACTCAAGTCGCTGGCCTGGGGCCTGCTGCACTTCGCCTCCGTCTCGGCGCTGCCCTTCTGCGTCGGCCTCGCCGTGCAGGCCGTCGTCGACCGGTCCGGCGCCCGGCTCGCCGCGGCGGGCGGTCTCATGGCGCTGTGCTGCGTGGGCAACGCGCTCGGCGACACCTTCCTGCACCGTTCCGCGGTCACCAACTGGATCACCGCCGCGGCCCGCGTCCAGCAACTGCTGGCCCGCAGGACCGCGGTGCTGGGCTCGGCCCTGACCCGTCGCGTCGCGGCCGGCGAGGTCGTCGCCGTCTCCACGGGCGACGTCGAGAAGATCGGCTGGTTCGTGGAGGCCGTGTCCCGGTTCACCGCGGCGGCGGTGACCATCGTGCTGGTCTGCGTCGGCCTGGTCGTCTACGAGCCGTCGCTCGGCATCGTCGTCGCGGCCGGTCTGCCGGTGCTGGCCCTCGCGGTGCTGCCCCTGCTCCCCCGCGCCACCCGGCGGGCCGACGTCCAGCGCGAGAAGGCGGGACGCGCCACCGAACTGGCCTCGGACACGGTCGCGGGGCTGCGGGTGCTGCGCGGCATCGGCGGCGAGGAACTCTTCCTCGACCGCTACCGCGGCGCCTCCCAGGAGGTGCGCCGCGCGGCCGTCCGCAGCGCCCGGATGTGGTCGCTGATCTCCGCGATCCAGGTCCTGCTGCCGGGGCTGCTGCTGGTCGCGGTGGTCTGGCACGGCGTGCACCTGGCCCGCGAGGGCCGCATCGGCGTCGGCGAACTCGTCACCGTCTACAGCTCCGTCATGATCCTCACCTATCCTCTGCGGCACTTCGAGGAGATCGCCATGGCGTACTCCTTCTCCCGCCCCTCCGCCAAGCGGGCCGCGCGCGTGCTCGCGCTGGAGCGGGCCACGGACACCGCCGGGACGCGCGCCGCCGAGGTGCCGGCCGGGGACCTGTACGACCCGTCCACCGGCCTGCTCGCGCCGAAGGGCCTGCTCACCGCCGTGGTCTGCGGCGACCCCGACGCGGCCGGCCGCCTCGCGGAACGTCTGGGCGGGCACCCCTCGCAGGAAGGCGCCTCGGCCCTGCTGGGCGGGGTGCCGCTCGACGAACTGCCGCTGGACTCCGCGCGCACGGCCGTCCTGGTCCAGGACAAGGACCCGGTGCTGCTCTCCGGCACGCTGCGGGAACTGCTCGACGTACCCGCGTCCGGCGCCGTCGCCGCCGGGGACGCGCTGGCCGCGGCCCGGTGCGGGGACGTCCTGGCGGCGCTCGCGCAGGGGTCGCTCGGCGCCGACGATCCGATGGACGCCCGCATCACCGAGCGGGGGCGTTCCCTGTCCGGCGGCCAGCGCCAGCGGCTCGCCCTGGCCAGGTCCCTGATCACGGACCCGGAGGTGCTCGTCCTGGACGAGCCGACCTCCGCGGTCGACTCGCACACCGAGGCGCGGATCGCGGAAGGGGTGCGGGGCCTGCGCGCGGGGCGCACGACGGTGGTGTTCACTTCGTCGCCGTTGCTGCTGGACCGCGCGGAGCGCGTCGTGTTCCTGCACGACGACCGGGTGGCGGCGGTGGGCTCCCACCGGGACCTGCTGCACACCGAACCCCGGTACCGGGCCGTCGTCACCCGCGAGACCGACGAGGAGACCGCCGAGCGGCGCACCGGACACCGGACCGGGCACGCGCCGGAGCGCGACGGCGGCCGTCTCGACGAGCCGCTGGACGGCGACGCACTGCACCGACTGGAAGAGATCGAGGAGACGGCATGATCGGCGTGGCGCCACCGTCGTACGACCCGGCGGCCCCGACGACGGCGAGCACCCTGCCCGTCGGAGCCCCCGCGACCGTACGCGCCTACGCGGGCGAACTGCTGCGCCGGCACCGCCGGGCCTTCCTCCTGCTCGTCACCGTCAACACCATCGCCGTGGTCGCCTCCATGGCGGGCCCCTCTCTGCTGGGCGGGCTCGTGGAACGCGTCTCGGACGGCGCCCGCGAGCTGCACCTGGGGCTCACCGCCACGCTGTTCGTGCTGGCGCTGTCCGTCCAGGCCGTGTTCGTGCGGGAGGTGCGGCTGCGCGGTGCCGTGCTCGGCGAGCGGATGCTGGCCGACCTGCGCGAGGACTTCCTCGTGCGGTCGGTCGGACTGCCGCCGGGCGTACTGGAGCGGGCCGGCACCGGCGACCTGCTGTCCCGGATCACGACGGACATCGACCGGCTCGGCAACGCCATGCGCGAGGCCGTGCCCCAGCTGTCCATCGGCGTGGTGTGGGTGGTGCTGCTGCTCGGCGGACTCGCGGTCACCGCGCCGCCGCTCGCGCCGGTGGTGCTGCTCGCCGTGCCGCTGCTGGTGATCGGCTGCCGCTGGTACTTCCGCCGGGCCCCCTCCGCCTACCGTTCGGAGGCCGCCGGGTACGCCGCCGTGGCCGCCGCGCTCGCGGAGACCGTGGACGCCGGGCGCACCGTCGAGGCCCACCGCCTCGACGCCCGCCGCATCGAGCTGTCGGAGCGCCGGATCAAGGAGTGGACCGCCTGGGAGCGCTACACGCTCTGGCTGCGGTCGGTGCTCTTCCCGGTCATCAACGTCACCCACGTGACCGTGCTCGCCTCCGTCCTGCTGATCGGCGGTGTGTTCGTCCTGCGGGGGTGGATCGGGGTCGGTCAGCTGACCACGGCCGCTTTGATCGCCCAGATGCTCGTCGACCCGGTCGGGCTGATCCTGCGCTGGTACGACGAGCTCCAGGTGGCCCAGGTGTCGCTGGCCCGGCTGGTGGGCGTGCGGGACATCGAGCCGGACGCCGGTGATGCCTCGCTGGCGCCGGACGGGCGGCACGTGCACGCGGACCGGGTGCACTTCGGCTACCTGGAGGGCGTGGACGTCCTGCGCAAGGTCTCGCTGGAGGTCGCCCCGGGGACGCGGCTGGCCCTGGTGGGCCCCTCGGGCGCGGGCAAGTCCACGCTCGGCAGGCTGCTCGCCGGCATCTACGGGCCCCGGGCCGGCAGCGTCACCCTGGGCGGCGCGGAACTGTCCAGGATGCCCGCCGAGCGCGTCCGCTCGCACGTCGCGCTGGTCAACCAGGAGCACCACGTCTTCGTGGGCTCCCTGCGCGACAACCTCCGCCTCGCCCGCACCGGTGCCACCGACGCCGAGCTGTGGGCGGCGCTGGGCGCGGTCGACGCGGACGACTGGGCCCGCGCGCTCGACGAGGGCCTGGACACCGAGGTCGGCTCCGGCGGGTACGCGCTCACGCCGGCGCAGGCCCAGCAGATCGCGCTCGCCCGGCTGGTGCTGGCCGACCCGCACACCCTGGTGCTGGACGAGGCGACGTCGCTCCTCGACCCGCGGGCCGCGCGCCACCTCGAACGGTCCCTGGCCCGTGTCCTGGACGGCCGCACGGTGGTCGCGATCGCGCACCGCCTGCACACCGCCCACGACGCGGACGTCATCGCCGTCGTCGAGAACGGCAGGATCAGCGAGCTGGGCAGTCACGACGAGCTGGTCGCGGCGGACGGTGCCTACGCGGCGCTCTGGCGGTCGTGGCACGGCTGACCGGCGCTCGTCGCTCGTCGCCCGGCCCCGGGGGCACACCGGTCCCCGCGGGGCGGGCGGGGCGGCGAGGGGCGCGGGACCGTGGGGCTCGACCGTCGCCGGCGGCCGCGGGTGGTCCGTGGCCGGTCGCACGGTTCCCCGCGCTCCCGGACAGGCGCCGGAGGAGCCGCCCCGGCCGGGGGCCGTGCCGTTGCGCGGTCCCGAACGGGGGTGGAAGGCTGGGAGAAGGCACCGGCTCGGGGAAGGCCCGGGAACCGCGTGGTCCGGCGACGGGTGACGCCTGTGCCCCGTGCCGCGGCGGTCCGCCGCGGTCCACGGTGAGAAGGGGACGGCCCCCACCCCCTGGAGGTACCCGTGAACAGCGCCGACGGATGGGGAGATGACGTCTATCAGCCCGACGGTTCCGAGCAGAAGGAGGACACCGGGCTGCTCGACGGTGAGGACACCCTCGAGTACGACGGCGTCGACGACCCCCTCGACCGGGGCTGGTCCCCGCCCGAGCGCCCCTGGGCGGTCGAGCACACCGGTGTGACGGCCGCCGAGCGTCAGCGGGGCGAGACGCTGGAGCAGCGGCTCGCCGAGGAGCTGCCGGATCCGGCCGCCCCCGACGGCGACGGCCTGGGCGACTCCGCGGGTACCGACGGCGAACTGCTGGACAACGAGGTCGGCGCGGGCCGTTCCGGCCGGCTCGTGGCACCCGACGAGGGGACGCACGAGGACGAGGAGCCGGCGCTGGTCGCCACCGACGTGGGCATCGACGGCGCGGCGGCGTCCGCCGAGGAGGCCGCGATGCACATCGTCGACGAGGACTCCCTGCCCGGCTGACACCACCCGCCGCGGCGTTCCCGCGCCGCCGCCTTGATGATCCGCGCCGTACGAGGAGCAGCCATGCAGCAGGACAAGCACCCCGACTACCGGCCCGTCGTCTTCCGCGACCGCGCCGCCGGATACGCCTTCCTCACCCGGTCCACCGCGACCAGCGAGGAGACCATCGCGTGGGACGACGGGGAGACCTACCCGGTGGTGGACGTGGAGATCTCCTCGGAGAGCCACCCCTTCTACACGGGCAAGGCGCGGACGGTGGACTCGGAGGGACGCGTCGCCCGCTTCGAGCGGCGCTACGGGACCGGCGAGGGACAGGGCGGCTCCGGCGACGGGGCCGGCTGAGCGGCCCGGGCGCGCGTCCGGGAAGCCGGTGTCCCGTCCGGGCCGGGCCCGGCCCGGACCCGGCGGACACCTCAGATGAAGCCGAGTGCCGCCGCGCAGCCCACTCCGCCGAGCACCATGAAGGCCGGCATCAGGACCTTCAGCTCCACCCAGCTGCCCGCCCGGAACCGCATGGCCTTCGGCGGGCCGATGGGATACCAGCGCTTGCGGCCCACCGGTATGGGCCACAGGATCGGGCAGCCCGAGACGGTCAGCGCGTCCCCGATGTCGTGCACCAGCGCGCCCAGCACGATCGGCAGCCCCAGCCACAGGTACTCCTGGCCGGGTGCGGTGAACAGCCAGTCCGAGCCGCCCTCCGGCTCGTCCAGTGTCCCGGCGAGGATCCACGCGCTCGTCGCGGCGAGCAGCCAGACCAGCACGTCGGCGCTGGAGCCGCGGGTCGCCCGCCACAGCAGGCCCTCGATGGCGAGCACCATGTGCACGAAGAGGATCGCGAGCACCGCCCAACGGCCGCCCGTGACGGCCAGGGCCGAGGAGCCCGCGCCGATCAGGACGGCCCACAGCCAGGTGTGCGTCAGCGTGCGGTGCCCGCCGGAGCGGCGCGGGTCGCCCCGCTTCTTCGTGGCCTTGTAGACGGCGTACGACAGCTTGTCGACGATCTCGCACAGCCACCGGGAGACGGGTCCGAAGGCCCGGGAGATGGTGGCGGCCTTGTGGTCGAGGTCCGGGGCGAGGGCGGCGCCGGCGCAGATCAGGGCCCCGACGAGCAGCACCGGCCAGGGCATCGGATGTCCGGCCGCGGCGGTCGCCGCCCCGACGCCGAGCCAGGCCGCGGCGCCCGACAGTGAGTGTGCTGGTCCCATCATCGCCGTTGCCCGCCCCATTCCTCGTGTGCCGCTGTCCAGTTGTCCGGGTGCGTCTCCGGGTCCGCTGGCGCGTCGTCGGCGACCCAGCGTAGCGGTCGTGATCTTCGTTCCGGCATCCGATTCCCCCCTCGCGGCCCGGGCCAGGCAAGATGGGGGCGTGACCCTCATCGACCAGCTCCCGCCGACCGCCGATCCCGACGCCCTGTACGAAGCCTTCGAGTCGTGGGCCCAGGAGCGCGGTCTCACGCTCTACCCCCATCAGGAGGAGGCGCTGATCGAGGTGGTCTCGGGCGCCAACGTGATCGTGTCGACGCCCACCGGCTCCGGCAAGAGCATGATCGCGGCCGGCGCCCACTTCGCCGCGCTGGCCCGGGACGAGGTCACCTTCTACACGGCTCCCATCAAGGCGCTGGTGTCCGAGAAGTTCTTCGAGCTGTGCAAGCTCTTCGGCACAGAGAACGTCGGCATGCTCACCGGCGACGCCTCGGTGAACGCCGACGCCCCCGTCATCTGCTGCACCGCCGAGGTGCTGGCCTCGATCGCGCTGCGCGACGGCAGGCACGCGGACATCGGCCAGGTCGTCATGGACGAGTTCCACTTCTACGCGGAACCGGACCGGGGCTGGGCCTGGCAGATCCCGCTCCTGGAACTGCCGCAGGCGCAGTTCGTCCTGATGTCGGCCACGCTCGGTGACGTCTCGTTCTTCGAGAAGGACCTCGCGCGCCGCACCGGCCGTCCCACGGCGGTGGTCCGCTCGGCCACCCGCCCGGTGCCGCTGTCCTACGAGTACCGCTACACGCCGCTCACCGAGACGCTCACCGACCTGCTGGAGACCCGGCAGGCGCCCGTCTACATCGTGCACTTCACGCAGGCGCAGGCCGTGGAGCGGGCGCAGGCGCTGATGAGCATCAACATGTGCACGCGCGAGGAGAAGGAGAAGATCGCCGAGCTGATCGGCAACTTCCGCTTCACCACGAAGTTCGGCCGCAACCTCTCCCGTTACGTCCGGCACGGCATCGGCGTGCACCACGCGGGCATGCTGCCCAAGTACCGGCGGCTGGTGGAGAAGCTGGCCCAGGCCGGGCTGCTGAAGGTGATCTGCGGGACCGACACGCTCGGCGTCGGCGTCAACGTCCCGATCCGCACCGTGCTGTTCACGGCACTGACCAAGTACGACGGCAGCCGGGTGCGCACGCTGCGGGCCCGGGAGTTCCACCAGATCGCCGGACGCGCCGGACGCGCCGGATTCGACACCGAGGGCTTCGTCGTCGCCCAGGCGCCCGAGCACGTCATCGAGAACGAGAAGGCGCTCGCGAAGGCCGGTGACGACCCGAAGAAGCGGCGCAAGGTCGTCCGCAAGAAGGCGCCCGAGGGCTTCGTGGCCTGGTCGGAGAGCACCTTCGAGAAGCTCATCGCCTCCGAGCCGGAGCCGCTGACCTCCCGTTTCCGGGTCACGCACACGATGCTGCTGTCGGTGATCGCCCGGCCCGGCAACGCCTTCGCGGCGATGCGGCACCTGCTGGAGGACAACCACGAGCCGCGCAAGCAGCAACTGCGGCACATCCGGCGGGCGATCGCCATCTACCGCTCGCTGCTGGACGGCGGCATCGTCGAGAAGCTCGACCAGCCCGACGCCGAGGGCCGCATCGTCCGCCTGACGGTCGACCTCCAGCAGGACTTCGCGCTGAACCAGCCGCTCTCCACCTTCGCCCTGGCCGCGTTCGAGCTGCTGGATCCCGAGTCGCCGTCGTACGCGCTGGACATGGTGTCCGTCGTGGAGTCCACACTGGACGATCCGCGGCAGATCCTCGCCGCCCAGCAGAACAAGGCGCGCGGTGAGGCCGTGGCCGCGATGAAGGCGGACGGCGTCGAGTACGAGGAGCGCATGGAGCGCCTCCAGGACATCACGTACCCGAAGCCGCTGGAGGAGCTGCTCTTCCACGCCTACGACACGTACCGCAGGAGCCACCCGTGGGTCGGTGACCATCCGCTGTCGCCGAAGTCGGTCATCCGCGACATGTACGAGCGGGCGCTGACCTTCACGGAGCTGGTCTCCCACTACGAGCTGGCCCGCACCGAGGGCATCGTGCTGCGCTACCTCGCCAGCGCCTACAAGGCCCTCGACCACACCGTCCCCGACGACCTGAAGTCCGACGACCTCCAGGACCTGATCGAGTGGCTCGGCGAGATGGTGCGCCAGGTCGACTCCAGCCTGCTGGACGAGTGGGAGCAGCTCGCCAACCCCGAGGTGATGACCGCCGAGGAGGCCCAGGAGAAGGCCGACCAGGTGCGTCCGGTCACCGCCAACGCACGCGCCTTCCGCGTCCTCGTCCGCAACGCCATGTTCCGCCGCGTCGAACTCGCCGCCCTCGACCAGGTGGAGGAGCTCGGCGAGATGGACGGCGACGCCGGCTGGGACGCCGACGCGTGGGGCGAGGCCATGGACAAGTACTGGGACGAGTACGACGACCTCGGTACCGGTCCCGACGCCCGCGGCCCGAAGCTGCTGGTGATCGAGGAGGAGCCGGGGAACGGTCTGTGGCGCGTGCGGCAGATCTTCGACGACCCGAACGACGACCATGACTGGGGCATCAGCGCCGAGGTCGATCTCGCGGCCTCGGACGCCGAGGGCCGGGCGGTCGTCCGCGTCACCGATGTCGGCCAGCTGTGAGCACAGGAGAGACCCACCGATGACGAATCCGGCCGAGAGCCTCGTCGACCTGCTCGACCTGGAGCAGATCGAGGTCAACATCTTCCGCGGCCGCAGCCCCGAGGAGTCCCTGCAGCGGGTCTTCGGCGGCCAGGTGGCCGGCCAGGCACTGGTCGCCGCCGGACGCACCACGGAGGGCGACCGCCCGGTGCACTCGCTGCACGCGTACTTCCTGCGCCCGGGACGTCCGGGCGTGCCGATCGTGTACCAGGTCGAACGGGACCGTGACGGGCGGTCGTTCACGACCCGCCGGGTCACCGCCGTGCAGCAGGGCCGCACGATCTTCACGCTCACCGCCTCCTTCCACAAGCCTGAACAGGGGAGTTTCGAGCACCAGTTGCCGCCGGCGCGCAAGGTCCCGGACCCGGAGTCCCTGCCGACGGTCACCGAGGAGATCCGGGAGCACCTGGGTGCGCTGCCGGAGCAGCTGGAGCGGATGGCCCGCCGCCAGCCCTTCGACATCCGCTACGTCGACCGGCTGCGCTGGACCCCCGAGGAGGTCGAGGGCGCCGAGCCGCGCAGCGCGGTGTGGATGCGCGCGGTCGGACCGCTCGGCGACGACCCGCTCGTGCACACCTGCGCGCTGACCTACGCCAGCGACATGACCCTCCTGGACGCCGTGCGGATCCCGGTGGAGCCCCTGTGGGGGCCGCGGGGCTTCGACATGGCGTCGTTGGACCACGCCATGTGGTTCCACCGGCCGTTCCGCGCCGACGAGTGGTTCCTGTACGACCAGGAGTCCCCGATCGCGACCGGCGGGCGGGGACTGGCCCGCGGGCGGATCTACGACCTGGAGGGGCGCCTGCTGGTGTCCGTCGTCCAGGAGGGGCTGTTCCGGTCCCTGTAGGTCACGGCCTTCTGCGGCGGAGCCGGCCGAGCAGGCCGCGGATCCGCCCGGAGTCCTCGGCCCGGTGCCGCGTCGGTGCCGGGCCGGGTGGGCCCGGCACCGGCTGAAGGGCGGGGCGCGCGGCCCGATGTCCGTGTGCCGCCGGTGTCCGGCGACGCCCGTGCGCCATCGGCACCGGGCGGTGCCGGTGCTCCCGCGGGGCCGGGCGTGGCGCCGGGTGGAGCAGGCGCGCGGCGCGCACGGCGCGCGCCAGGTCGGACCGGAGCCGGCCGATCTCGTCCGGACCGTCCGCCGTCATGAGTTCTTCGGCGATCCGCGCGGCCGGGGAGCCCGGTGAGCCGTGGGCCGGCCGGGCCGGACGGAACCGGCTCAAGTGGGAGCGTTCGTAGGGGTCCTCGACGACCTCCGAGACGTCGACCGGGTCGAGCAGCGAGGCCACGGCGGCCGCCCGGGCCCACGGGTCGTCCGTCCGGCGGAGCAGATGCTCGAGGTACCGGCCCCGCCAGTTGCGGGGGCGCAGGTCCAGCCCCTCCGCCAGCTGGTCCCGCAGGCCCTGGGGCGTGCGCCCCGTCAGCAGCGCCGCGTTCCGCTCGTCGGCCGCGAACTTCTCCAGGTCGTCGGCGAGATACCTCCAGACCACGACCCGGTAGCGGTTGAGGGAGAACGCCGTGGGCACCAGCAGCCCCAGCCGGGCGAGACGGGTGAACCGCGCCTTCGTCACCTTCAGCAGGGCCGCGCCGTCCGTCGTTCCCACCGTCCGGACGCCGGACCGCAAGGCGTCGGGAAAGCCCGCCTCCGCCCGGATCCGCTGGATCTCGGCACGGGGCACGCGCCGTCCGCCTCCCCGGGCGTCGGGGACGGTGCGGATGCGTCCGAGATGCACGGCGATGTCGAACTCGCTTCGCCTCAGACCGAGTTCCCGTGCCGCCCGGCTCGGCGCGACCGAGTCCTCCCGAGTGGTGGTGATCCGTTCGGCGGTGGTCGTGCTGTCGGTCCCGGTGGTCTTCGCGGACATGCTCGTCTCCCCCGTGGAGTGCGCCGGCCGACGCCGTCGTCGGCCGCTTGGCACAGAACCGTAGCCGCTGCCGCACCACCCGTGACGAGCCTGTGGAAAACTCCGCACCTGCCGTTCGACGGTCCTTGAAATGCCTGGTCAGGGCTCTTCAGGATTCTTCGGGGCCTTCAGGGCTCTTCAGGGCTCTTCAAAGTTCTATGGAAGGATTCCGGTCCGGCTGCCGCGCGTCGATGTCGAGGTGTTCGCCGACCCGGTTGACGAGCAGCGTCATCTCGTAGGCGATCTGCCCGATGTCGGCCTCCGCCCCGCTGAGCACGCACAGGCAGCTGCCGGAGCCCGCCGCCGTGACGAACAGCACCGCGTCGTCGAACTCGACCATCGTCTGCCGTACTCCGCCGGCCCCGAAGTGGCGGCCCGAGCCCTTGGCCAGGCTGTGGAGTCCGGACGAGACGGCGGCGAGGTGCTCGGCGTCCTCCCGCCGCAGTCCCGTGCTCGCGCCCGTCACCAGCCCGTCGTTGGACAGGACCAGCGCGTGCCGTACGTGTTCCACCCGCTCGGTCAGGTCGTCCAGCAGCCAGCCGAGTCCCTGCTTCTGCGCCATGGTCCGCTCTCCCCGTGTTGTCCCCGTATGCCTCGTCTCCCCCTGCCCGGGGGATCTGCCCGCCAGCCTTCCCCACACCCGGGCCACGGGCAAGGAGGATGGGTGCATGGCACAGAAGATGACCGACGACGAGTGGCGGGCGTTCGTCTCCCACGGCACCCGCACGGCGAAGCTCTCCACCGTTCGCGCGGACGGCAGTCCGCATGTGGCGCCGATCTGGTTCCTGCTGGACGGAAACGAGGTGGTGTTCAACACCGGCGAGAACACCGTGAAGGGACGCAACCTGCTCAGGGACGGCCGGGTGGCCCTGTGCGTGGACGACGACCGGCCGCCCTTCGACTACGTGGTGCTGCAGGGCCGTGCGCGCATCGTGGAGGACTCCGGCGAACTGAGGCACTGGGCCGCGCGGATCGGGGCCCGGTACATGGGCGAGGACCGCGCCGAGGAGTTCGGGGCCCGCAACGGCGTACCGGGAGAGCTCCTGGTCCGCGTCACGGTCGACAAGGTCGTGGCGCAGAAGGCCGTGGCGGACTGAGCCGCCCCCGGACGCGGTGGTGTGCCGCAGCAGGGGCGGGGCGGGACGCCGCGGAGGGGGCAGTGCGCCGCAGCAGGGGCGGGGCGGGACACCGCGGAGGGGGCGGTGCGCCGGCGCGGAAGCGTGTCCGCCGCGGGGGCGGTGAGCCGGTCATCGCACGGAGTCGAGCAGCCGGGCGGTGTGCATCCGCCCGGCGTACTCGACCAGCCGGATCAGCACATCCTTCCCCGAGTCGCGTTCCCGCGCGTCGCACAGCACCACGGGCGTCCCGGTGTCCAGGTCGAGAGCGCGCAGGACGTCGTCGGTTCCGTGCCGGCGAGCACCCGAGAAGCAGTTGACGGCCACCACGAACGGGATGCGCCGGTGCTCGAAGTAGTCCACCGCCGGGAAACAGTCCTCCAGGCGCCGGGTGTCCGCGAGGACGACCGCGCCGAGGGCGCCCTGGGCGAGTTCGTCCCACAGGAACCAGAAGCGGTCCTGGCCCGGCGTGCCGAAGAGGTAGAGGGAGAGCCCGGACCGGATGGTGATGCGTCCGAAGTCCATGGCGACGGTCGTGGTGACCTTCTGGTCGATGCCGCCGGTGTCGTCCACTCCCTGTCCGGCCTCGCTGAGCAGTTCCTCCGTGCGCAGCGGCCTGATCTCGCTGACCGCTCCCACCAGGGTGGTCTTGCCCACGCCGAATCCTCCGGCGACCAGGATCTTCAACGCCAGCGCGGTCGTGTCGCCGCCGGTGGCGTCGGAGTGCTCGGAGACCATCGATCACTTCTCTCGGGAGTACGGGCGGCGGCCGGCGGCCGTGGGTGTGTGCGGCGGCCTCGGCGTACGCGCGCGGGCGTCGCGGGCGGGCGGGTCGTCGTGGGCGCTCTTCGCTGTCATGGTCTGCGGTCTCTTCTCCTCGGTTCGGACGGCCCCTACAGGACGCGCAGCCCGTTGATCACCTCGCGCAGGATGCGCTCGTCGGGGAGTCGTGCGGGCGGTACGGGGCGGCTGACGGTCACGGAGCCCAGTTCGACCAGGTCGCCGAGGAGTACCCGGACGACCCCCACGGGCAGGTCCGCGCCGGCCGCGAGCTCGGCGACCGACTGGGTCTCCGTGCGGCACAGCTCGATCAGGGCCCGGTGCTCCGGTCCGAGCGCGGCGTGGCCGGCAGCGGTCGCGCCCGGGTCCAGGGCGACGAGGGCGATCAGGTCGAACGGCACTCCGGCGGGGCCCGGCCGGGTGCGGCCGCCCGTCATCGCGTAGGGACGGACCAGGGGGACGGCCTCGTCGTCGTACCACCGGCTGCCCGGCCGGCCGGGCACGCCGCCCGCCATGTCCTCGGTCATCTGCGCGGACCACCCTCCCCCGTCATCCGGCGGCGGGCGGCCGGGCCGCTGCGCGCGGCGGCGTGCAGAGGTGCTCGCCGACCCGCCTGACCAGCCGTGCCATCTCGTAGGCGACCAGGCCGATGTCGGCGGTCACGGCGGTGAGGACGGCGAGGCACGAGCCGTCCCCCGCGGCGGCGACGAACAGGAAGGCGTCGTCCATCTCCACCATGGTCTGGCGCACGCCCCCGGCGCCGAAGTGCCGGCCCGCGCCCTTGGCGAGGCTGTGGAAGCCGGAGGAGACGGCGGCCAAGTGCTCGGCGTCCTCGCGTCCGAGGCCCGTCGAGGCGCCCACGGCGAGTCCGTCGTTCGACAGCACGACGGCGTGCCGCACTTCGCTCACGCGCAGGACCATGTCGTCCAGCAGCCAGTCGAGTCCGCCGGTCCGCCGGTCGGGCGCCGTGCGGGGGTCCTGGGTCATGCGGGGTCTCCTTCGCTGGTGTCGCGGGCGGTCGTCGCGCCGGGCGGGACTCCGCGGCCGGGTTGTCTGCCGCCCCCGCGCGTCCAGCCGTCGCGGTACGCCGCCATGCGGTCGCGTACGCGCTCGGGGGTGCGCTCGTCCTGGTCGTGCGGTGGGAGGGGCTGTGCGGTTTCCTCCGGTCGCCCGTTGCGCAGTTGGGGGGCGAGGCCGGCCTGGCGCACACGGCGGGGAAGGTCGTCGGATCCCTCGGTCCGGCCGGGGGAACGGTCGGGGGATCGGCCGGCGGCCGGGTGCAGACGCAAGGTGGGGGCTCCTGTGGGCCGACTCGTGTTCGCGGTCTCCACCGCGGCGGGTACGGGTGCCACCGGTGCGGGCCGGCCGGCGGGGGCGGGCTCCTGGCGCGGGATGCCGGCGGGCACGCGCGCGAGCCGGTGCTCCTTCGGCTCCCCCGCTCCCTCCGCCGCTTCCTTCCGTGCCGCTTCCCCCTGTGCCACCTCGTCCTGCGCCGCCCCGGAGGGCAGGGGTGGCCGCGCACGGGGCGGTCGGGCGTCCCCGGGGGAGCCTTCCGCCGCTCCGTCGTGCAGCAGGGCGGTGGGCAGGAGGACGACGGCGGTGGTGCCGCCGTAGGGCGAGGTCCTCAGATGGACCTTGATGCCGTGCCGGGACGCGAGCCGGCTGACCACGAACAGGCCGAGCCGATCGCTGTCGGACAGGTCGAACGCCTCCGACCGGGCGATGCGGCGGTTGGCCTCCGCGAGGGCCTCCTGCCCCATGCCGAGCCCGCGGTCCTCCACCTCGAGCGCGTAGCCGTTCCCGACGGGTTCCCCGGTCACGCTCACACGCGTGTGGGGCGGCGAGAACTGCGCCGCGTTCTCGATGACCTCGGCGACGAGGTGGGTGAGGTCGGCGACGGCGGCGCCGACGACGGACGCCTCGGGCAGTCGCCGTACCTCCACGCGCGCGTAGTCCTCGACCTCGGAGACCGCCGCGCGGACGACGTCGGTCACCGGGACCGGCATGCGCCAGGCGCGTCCGGGGGCCGCGCCGGAGAGGATGATCAGGCTCTCGGCGTGGCGGCGCATCCGGGTGGTGAGGTGGTCGAGGCGGAACAGGTCGCTCAGTTCGTTCGGGTCGTCGGAGCGGCGTTCCATGCTGTCGAGGAGGCTCAGCTGGCGGTGGACGAGGATCTGGCTGCGGCGGGCGAGGCTGACGAAGACCCCCGAGATCCCGCCGGCGAGCTCGGCGCGCTCGACGGCGGCCCGCAGCGCGGCGCGGTGCACGGTGCCGAGGGCCTCGGCGACCTGCCCGGTCTCGTCCTCGGCGGGTGCGCCCGGCGGGGCCTCGGCCCGGATGTCGATCTCCTCTCCCGTGCGCAGCCGGCGCATGGCTTCGGGAAGTCTGTGCCGGGCGATCTCCAGGGCGCTGTCGCGCAGGCTCACCAGCTCGACCACGAGGCCGCGGCCGATGCGGACGGAGATGACCAGTGACGCGGCGACGGCGAGGAGGCCGAAGAGGACGGCGGCCCCGGCCGGGGTGAGCACGCCCCGGGCGAACGGATCGGCCCGGGCGGCGACTCCCCGCCCGGCGTCCTGTTCGATGGCCCGCATGCCGTCCCGCACGCGCGCGTGGGCCGTGTCCCAGGAGCCGCGGGGTGCCGCGGCCTCGATCGGCCGGCCGCCCGCCCCGCCGCCCAGCAGCCTGTCCTCGACGACGCCCACCCTCGTGTAGGCGGCGCCGCCGGCGAGTTCCAGCCAGGCGGCGCGTTCCGTACCGCGCAGGTCGGCGACTGCGGCCCCGGTGAGGGCACGGCGGGCACCGACGGCACCGGCGAACAGCCGCAGCCGCTCGCCGTCGAGGCCGCCGGTGAGCCGGGCGCCGGCGAGTACGGCGTCCTCCTGGGCCAGCGCCTCGCCCGCGCGGGCGAACTCGACCAGCACGCGCGCGTCGGAGCCGAGGTCCGCGTCCTGCGCACCGCTCAGCGCACCGCCCACGCCGAAGGCCGCCGAGATGGCCGTCGTGTACCGCTGGTGGGTCTCCTTCCAGTCCGCGCGGCGCTCGAGCACGGCGCTGCGCAGCGGGCCCAGCCCCTCGGCACCGCCGACGAACGCCTCGAGCCGCCGTGCCACACCGACGGGGAGTTCCTCGCCGTCGGCGACGGTGCTGTGCTCGCCCAGCCGCAGCTTCCCCACGGCCCGGTCGGTGCGTGCGGACAGTGCCTCGTAGTCGCCGGCCGGTACCGCCGCCGGGTCGGTGGCGCGGCGTACGGCTGCCGTCCGCTCCGCCTGCAACGCGGCGACGGCGGCGTTCACCGGCGCCCGGACCTGGGCGTCCACCCGCTGCACCCGGCGCAGCCGGGAGACGTCCTGGGCGGTGGTGACGGTGGCGTACGCCCACAGGGCCAGGAGGGAGACCACCGGAACCATCAGCAGACAGACGACCTTGGCGCGCACGGTGCGCGGGCGTACGCGCCGGCGCCACGCGCGCGCGGGGGCCGGGTCCGGTGCCTCGCCCGCGGGCTCCGCCGGTCTCTCGTCGGCCGGTGGCCCGGCGTGCGCGCGACGGCCGCGCACGGGCGGCGGGGGCGGCGCCCCGGCGCCGGTCGCGGGGGTCGTACGGAGTGGGCGCATGGCCTCCTCGCTTCTGACTGGATCGGTGCGGGCCTGTTTCCCCGGGCCACCGGTGGCCCGGGGCCGCCGCTACCGTGCGGGGCTCCGGAGGGGCTGCTGAACCGAAGCGGACGCCTCGCGCTCCCCCGCGGCCGGCGACAGCGCGACGAAGGCCGAGGTCAGGAACAGGTAGGAGCCGAGCCCGACGGCGAGGGGGAAGACGAACTGCATCGCCGTGGCCCCGGGCAGGGGCTCGCCGGACGGCGTGACGCGCACGCTCACCGCGGACATCCCGGCGTAGTGCATGCTGCTCACCGCCGCTCCCATGAGCAGGGAGGCGAGGGTGACCGCGAGGGGCGACCTGATGTCGAGCGCGGCCCACAGCGCCGCCGTGGCCGCGACGACGGCGATCACGACGGAGAGGACGACCCGCGCCGGGTCGTAGCTCACGTCGCCGTGCAGGCGTACGGCCGCCATGCCGAGGTAGTGCATGCTCGCGACGCCGAGCCCCGTGGTGAGCCCGCCGAGCAGGAGCGCCCGGCCCCGTTCTCGGCCGTACCCCACCGCGAAGACGCCGGCGCAGACGACGAGCACGGCGACGACCAGGCTCAGGAGGGTGAGCGGTACGTCGTAGCGGATGTCGGTGCCGCTGACCCGGAAGCCGAGCATGGCGACGAAGTGCATCGTCCAGATGCCGGTGCCGATCGCCGTGGCCGCGGTGAGCAGCCAGTTGCGGCGCGGGCGCCCGGTGGCGCCGAGGGCGCGCACGGTGCAGCGCAGACCGAGGGCGGCGCCGGTGCAGGCCATCGCGTACGACAGCGCGGGGGTCAGCCAGCCCAGGGCGGCGTGGTCCAGGTGTCCCATGGCCCCGGGACGCTAGTCCTGCCGGGGGCGCACAACGGGGGCGCGTTCGAAAGCTGCCGGGATATGACACAGAGAGGCGGTGGAACGATCGCGTCAGGCTCGAACGTGTGCGCCGTGACTTCCTCGGTGCCGGTCGGGGGATCATCCGGAGCATGAGCGACGAACACACACACGTCCAGGAGTTCTTCGCGGCCCGCGCCGCCGACTGGGACAGCCGGTTCCCCGACGACGGCCCCGCCTACGCGGCCGCCGTCGCCGCACTGGGGCTGCGCGAGGGGGACCGGGTGCTCGACGCGGGCTGCGGCACCGGACGCGCCCTGCCGCCGCTGCGGGCGGCCGTGGGCCCGTCGGGAACGGTCGTCGGCGCCGATCTGACCCCGGCCATGCTCGATGCCGCCGTACGGGCCGGCAGGGACCGGGACGGACGGCTGCTGCTGGCCGACGTGGCCGTGCTGCCGCTGCGCCCGCGCTCGCTCGACGCGGTGTTCGCGGCGGGACTGATCGCCCATCTGCCCGATCCGGCGGGCAATCTGAGGGAGCTGGCACGGGTCGTGCGTCCCGGCGGCGTGCTGGCGCTGTTCCATCCGATCGGCAGGGCGGCGCTCGCGGCACGGCAGGGGCGGCGGATCACCCCGGACGATCTGCGTGCCGAGCCCAACCTCCGGCCGCTGCTGGCCGGTTCCGGATGGCGCATGACGTCGTACGCCGACGAGGACGCCCGGTTCCTCGCCCTGGCCGTCCGCGAGGGCTGACCGCTCAGACCCGTCCCGCGACGGCCGCCGCGAACGCGTCCGGGTTGTCGAACATGACGTTGTGCCCCGCGCCCGGCACGGTCACCACGCACACGCCCGCGGCCTCCAGGGCCCCGCGGCCGGCCAGTTCACCGCTGAACTCGCCCTGCAGGTACACGCGGTCGATGTCCAGCCCTTCGAGCAGGGTGCGCATCACCGGTTCCGACCCGCGCCGCAGACCGACGGCGGAGCGGTGCAGGGCGCGCGGGTCGGCCAGCCTCATCGTCGCGGCCCACCGGGGGCCGACGTTCTCGAGCACGCGCGCGTGGGCACCGTGCACGAAGTCGTCCTCCTCGTGGACGGCGATGCCGCTGCTGCCGGCGGTCGGCGGCGGGAAGGCGTCGAGGTTGGCCTCGGCGAGGACGAGGCGGGAGACCAGTTCGGACCGCCGGTGGGCCAGGACGACGGCGACCGAGCCGCCCATGCTGTGCGCGATCAGTTCGGCACCGGTCACGCCCGCCGCGTCCAACGCCGCGGCGAGCGCACCCGCGTGGTCGTCGAGGGTGTAACCGAAGTCCTGGGGCCGGTCGCTGATGCCGTGGCCGGGCAGGTCGACGAAGAGGCTGCGCCGGCCCGCGAGTTCGGGGCGGGACGCGATGTGCGCGTGGTACACGGACGACATCGCCCCGAGTCCGTGCACGTACACCCGTGCCGGTTCCGCCCCCGGCGTCTCCGTCCAGCGGATGCGGCTTCCTCCGGCGTCGAACTCGGTCTCCCTCATCCCGTCTTCCCTTCGTCGGGCGGACCGCGGCGTTCCCGCGCCGGGAAAGAATACATCGCAACCGATGTATGAATGAACCGGAGTATCCGTGGCCCGAGGTAAGAGGTGGCAGGTGGACAACGGCCATGCGCGAGAATGCGGGCATGCTGGAGCTGGCCATCCTCGGTTTTCTGTACGACGCCCCACTGCACGGCTACGAACTGCGCAAGCGCATCGGCGCGCTGACCGGACACGTGCGTCCCGTCGCCGAGAGCACGCTCTATCCCGCGATCAAGCGGCTGGAGAAGGCGGGTCTGCTGGCGCGCACCACACGGCCCGGCTCGGTCGCCGCCCCACGCCACGTCCTGACGCTCACCGAGGAGGGTCGGCGTGAACTGCGCCGCCGGCTGGCGGAGCCCGCGCGGCGCGACATCACCGACGAGAACCGCTGGTTCACGGTGCTCGCCTTCCTCCGGCACCTGGACGACGCCGCCGCCCAGACGGCCGTGCTGCGCCGTCGGCTGGCCTTCCTGGAGGAGCCCACGAGCTTCTTCCACGACGGTGACCGGCCGCTGCGCGCGGAGGAACTGGACGACCCCTTCCGGCGCGGCGTGCTGACCATCGCGCGGGCGACCTCGCGCGCCGAACTCAGCTGGCTGCGGGAGACGATCGGTTCACTCGACGGCTGACGTGCCGATGTGGCGCACGGGACAGCCCGCCGCGCCGGGGGCCGGGCGGGTGCCCAGGTCCGCCAGCCGGTAGCCGTTCGGGTAGCCCTTGACCTCCCGGTTCTGCCGGGCGTGGTGCGGGGCGCGCCGCGGCGGCATGAGGCGGACCGCGCGTCCCCGCAGCCGTACCGCGCGGCGCGCGATCGCACGGGTGGCGGGCGCCGGCGGGGCGTAGCGGAAGGCCCGCAGGAGGGGCTCGTCGAGCAGGGCGAGGGTGCCGGCCCGCAGGAGGGGCGCGAGGGGACGCGGGTACCAGGAGGTCATGAGATCGAGTGTGGCGTCGGAGACCCGGCGCGCGCCCTCGTCCCACGCGAAGTGGGCCTCTTCGTAGGCGTCGAGGAAGGCCTCGAACTCCTCGTAGGACTCCGGGATGTCCTTGATGCCCATGTGCCGCCCCAGGGTGCGGTAGTGGACGGCGCAGGCGACGGTCTCGTGGCCGGACATCCTGCGCCAGCCGTAGGCGTCGATCCAGCGTTTGGGCATCACGACGAAGGTGCACAGGACGTACCGCATGTCGTCATCGGTGATGTCGTAGCTGCGGTGCATCTGGTTGATGCGGCGGATCGCCGTGCGCCCCTCCTCGCTGCCGAAGCCGTGCTCGACGACGGCGTCGAGGAGCAGCACGGTGTCGTCGTACCGCTTCTGGGGGCGGTCCGTGAGTTCCGCCGTCTCGGCCAGCAGCCGGCCGATGCTCGGCACGGCGTAGGTGCGGTAGAGGGCGAGTTCGAGCGCGCGGGTGAAGTCCCAGGGGAACTCGTAGGCGGAGGAGAGCCGGTAGATCTCCGAAGCGTCCCGGTACGGGTCCATCCGCCGGATCTCCTCGAGCCGTTCGAAGCGCTTCACGGTGGCCGTCCCCTTCTGCTGTCGAGGCTTCAACTCTACGTTGAACGGCAGGAGATGAACGATCAGCCATGACATCGGCAGGGGAGGGTGGTCAGCATGCTCGGCAGGACCCGCAAGGTCTGGGGCGGATGGGTCGGCACCCGGCGCACGGAGGGGAGGTCGGAGAGGGACGCGCGCTCGCACAATCTGTTCGAGGCGGCCGCCGCGTACGTCTCGGCGTGTGCGGACGACGACCAGGAGGGCATCGACGAGGCGGCGGGGTGGGTGTCGCCGGAGGCCCTGTCCTTCGGGGTGAACGAGCTGGCGTGCCGGGCGGTCGTCGCGCTCGCACGGGAACGCGGCGAGTCGCCGCGGGACGTGGCCCGTGCGCTGCTCGGGCTTCCGGCGGTGTGACGCGCGCCGCCCCGGAATCCGGTCGATTCGCCCCCGACCGCCCGGAGAACCGCAGCTCGGCCGGGTGCGGAGCCCGTGACAAGGGCCTCCTGGTCGCACTAGGGTGCGCGCCGTTGGACGAACCGATGGGGAGGCTGGGATGGCAGGGACGGACGAGGACACCGTCGCCGCCGCGGACGATGCGCTCTATGTGCTCACCGCGGTGCTGCTGACACCGGCGAAGTTCCCGAGTGTGCTGGGCGACGACTACCCGGAGGCGTGCGCCGCGCTGGGTCTCCCTCCGCTGGCCGACGGCTACGGGCTGGTGCTCGGCCAGGACGGGGACGGCGCCCGGTGGACCGTCGTCATCGACGACGTCTCGCTGGTCGCCGTCGCCGTGGCCTCCTGGGACTGCGGAATGGAGTACGACCTGTCGCCGGACGAGCGTACGGTCGTCGCCGCCCTGCCCGGCTGGCCCCTCGCGGTCGCCGTGGCGGCCCCGGACGTGCCCGCGCCGCACGACCCCGACCCCGAGCTGTCCGGCCGGCCCCCGCTGGCCCCGCCGGACACCGCGGTGTGGGGGCCCGCCCAGCGGCGCCTGGGCGCCGACGAGATCGCGCTCCAGTGGGCGCGGTGGCGGGAGCAGGTCGACGACGCCGACTTCCCGGCGCCGGCCGGGGACGCCGGCCCGGGAGACGGTGCGGAGCGGGAGGGCGGGGCGGACGCGGAGGACGCGGACGCGGAGAACGCGGACGCGGAAGACACCGACGCCGTCACAGGGACCGCCGGCGCCGCGGCCGGCGCACCGGGACACGGTGGTGTCCGGCGGGTGCTCGCGGAGGCCCGCGCCTACGTCGACACGCCTCCGCCGCTCGGCCGGGTCCGGTCGTCGTTCGCGCCGGGCGACGCGCGGACCCTGCGCGCCGACGGCCCCGGCTGGTCCCTCGTGGCCAGGACCGACGACATCGCCTTCGTCCTGCTGGACGAGGAACCCGGTGAGGTGCTGCCGGTGGGCCGGGGCCCGGAGCTGCCCGGCCTGCTGGACGCCCTCGACGCGATGGCCGTCCGGCCCGGCTGATCCGGGCGTCAGCGCGTCAGCGACCGAGCTCCTTGCGCGTGACGCGGCGCAGCCTGCGCCGCTGCGAGGGGTCCAGCGTGAGGTACGCGGCGGCCGGGACTCCGAGGACTATCAGCAGGGCGGCCCACCAGGGCAGCCAGATGAGCAGGATCAGTCCGGCCGCCGCACCCCCCGCGGCGATCTTGGCGTTCTTCGACATGGTGCGCCTCCTTCGCGGCGACTGCCGCCTCTGTCCGGGAAACGGGCCCGCGCTTCCCGCAGTTCCGCACCTCGCCCCTGAGACGACCCTGAGACCTGACCCTTGTCCAACCCCGAGAAGCCGTCGGTGACCGTACTCGGGGCGTCCCGTCGGCAGTGGCCCGGAACACAGTGAGACGGCACCCGCAGCATCGTAGCTCATGTATAATCGGCGACCGCGACTTCCACTAGTCAAATTTGAGGAATACGTCATCGCTGCGCAGACGGCCCTTCCCGCAACCATCTCCTCCATGTCAGAACTCGCCCGGTGCTGCGCCGTGTTCGTGCCCGGCGACCCGGCCCGTACCGGCACGGTCGCCTTCTGGCGGCCCGACGGCGAGGACCCGCCGCCCGTCCCCTCGGCGTCCGTGACGGACCTGACGGTCCTGGTACCGGACGGCGGCGGGGTGGAAGCGGTCCACGCGCCCGCCGTCCTGCTGCCGGTGCGGGAGGCGCTGCCGGTCCTCACGCGTGCGCGTGCCGGCGCGTCCGGCCACCGGGCGGCCGTGTTCTGGGGCGCCGTCGCCGTGGAGGCCCTGCACCTGGTGGCACGGGGACTGCTGCTGCCCGGCCTGACCGGGACCGACCACGACGCGTGGCGCGCGGGCCCGCTGGACGCGCGGGACACCGAACGGGTCCGCCACCTCGCCGCCGCCATGCCCCCCGAGGCGCACGCCGTCCCGGTGGGCGACGCCGGGCCGCCCCGGCTGCCGGACCCGGAACGGCTGGTGCGCGCCTTCCTGGACGCCGTCGCCGACGCACTGCCCCGCTCCCCCGCCGCCACGCTGGTGACGGGCGGACCCGCCTACGCGGCGGCGGAGCCGCGGAAGCTGCCCGAGCTGCGCGCCTGGGCCGCCGACGTCGCCGCGGGACACGACACGGGCGTGCGGCTGTCGCTGCGCGTCGAGGTACGGAACCTGACGGCCGCCTCCGGGGACGCGTCACCGGCCTTCCGGGCCGTGCCCCAGGTGCACAGCGTGAGCGATCCCGCGCGCGTCGCGGACACCGCCGAGGTGTGGTCCGGCGCCGTGGGCGACGCGTTCGGCACGCGCGCGCGGACGGACGCCCTGCTCGCGCTGCGCCGTGCGGCACGGGCCTGGCCGCCGCTGGCCCCGCTGCTGTCGGCCACCGTGCCGGAGGCCGTCGAACTCGCCGACGAGGAGGTCGCCGAGCTCCTCGGAGCGGGCACCCGGGCGCTCGCCGGCGCCGGCGTCGACGTGCACTGGCCGCGGGAGCTGGTCCGTGACCTCACCACCCGCGCGGAGGTCGGACCGCCCGACGGCGAACCGGTGCCGGGCGCCGCCTTCGGGGACGGCGGGCCGTCGTTCCTGTCCGCCGACGCGCTGCTCGCCTTCGACTGGTGGTTCGCCCTGGGCGACGAGCGGCTCACGCGCGACGAACTGGACCGGCTCGCCGAGGCCGGCCGGCCCGTGGTGCGGCTGCGCGACCGGTGGGTCCTCGTCGACCCGGAGGAGGTGCGCCGGGCCCGCGCCCGGCAGGACCACAAGGTCACGCCCGTCGACGCGCTCGCCGCCGCCCTGACGGGCTCGACGGAGGTCGACGGACGCCGCGTCGAGGTGCGGCCCACCGGATGGCTGGCGGCCCTGCGGGAGCGGATCGCCGATCCCGAGGGGCAGGACGCCGTCGCCCAGCCGGCCGCCCTCGACGCCACGCTGCGCGACTACCAGCGGCGGGGCCTGAACTGGCTGGCCCGCATGACCTCCCTGGGCCTGGGCTGCTGTCTCGCCGACGACATGGGCCTCGGCAAGACGATCACGCTGATCGCCCTGCACCTGCACCGGCAGACCGACGCGTCGGCCGCCGGTCCCACCCTGGTCGTCTGCCCGACGTCCCTGATGGGCAACTGGCAGCGCGAGATCGAGCGGTTCGCGCCCGGCACGCCCGTGCGGCGCTTCCACGGCCCCCGGCGCGACCTGACGGACCCGGCCGACGGCGAGTTCGTGCTCACCACCTACGGCACCATGCGTCTGGACGCGGAACGGCTGGCCGCCGTGGAGTGGGGCATGGTCGTGGCGGACGAGGCCCAGCACGTGAAGAACCCGTACTCGGAGACCGCGCGGCAGCTGCGTTCCATCGGCGCACGCGCGCGCGTGGCGCTCACCGGCACGCCGGTGGAGAACAACCTGTCGGAGCTGTGGGCCGTCCTGGACTGGGCCGTCCCGGGGCTGCTGGGCCGGCTCGGCACCTTCCGCAGGCGTTACGCGCAGGCCGTCGAGGGCGGCCAGGACCCGGCCGCGGCGGAGCGGCTGTCCCGGCTCGTGCGGCCGTTCCTGCTCCGGCGCCGCAAGTCGGACCCGGGGATCGCGCCCGAACTGCCGCCGAAGACCGAGACCGACCATCCCGTGTCGCTGACCGCGGAGCAGACGGGCCTGTACGAGGCGGTGGTGCGCGAGGCGCTCGCGGAGATCTCCGGAGCCGACAGCATGGCGCGGCGGGGGCTGATCGTGAAGCTGCTGACGAGCCTGAAGCAGATCTGCAACCACCCGGCGCAGTACCTCAAGGAGGACCGTTCCGGCGGTCCGGGGATCGCCGGTCGCTCCGGGAAGCTGGAACTCCTGGACGAACTGCTCGGCACGATCCTCGCCGAGGACGCGAGCGTGCTCGTGTTCACCCAGTACGTGCAGATGGCACGGATCCTCGAACGGCACCTGGCCGCCCGCGGCGTGCCGTCGCTGTTCCTGCACGGCGGTACGCCGGTCACCGAACGGGAGGCGCTGGTACGGCGGTTCCAGGACGGCGAGGTCCCCGTCTTCCTGCTGTCCCTGAAGGCGGCGGGCACCGGGCTGAACCTCACGCGCGCGGAGCACGTCGTGCACTACGACCGCTGGTGGAACCCGGCCGTCGAGGCCCAGGCGACCGACCGCGCCCACCGCATCGGCCAGACCCGGCCGGTGCAGGTCCACCGGCTGATCGCCGAGGGGACCGTCGAGGACCGCATCGCGGCCCTGCTGAACCGCAAGAGCGCGCTGGCCGACGCCGTGCTGGGAACGGGCGAGGCGGCACTCACGGAACTGACGGACGCGGAACTGGCCGATCTGGTCGACCTGCGCGGGGGTGTGCGATGACTCGGTACGACGGCGATGACGGCGACGGGTTCGACGGCGGCGACAACGGCGCCGGCCGCGGCGAGGAACGGACGTTCGCCCCGTTGCCGCCCTCGCCCGGCAGGGGATTCGCGCGGACCTGGTGGGGGCGGGCCTGGCTGAAGGCCCTGGAGGACGCGGCCATGGACGGCGCGCAGGTGAAGGAGGGACGGCGTCTCGCGCGCGCGGGAGCGGTCGGGGCCGTCTCGGTGCGGCCGGGCCGCATCACGGCGGTGGTCCAGGACCGGGACCGTACGGCGCACCGCGCCGACGTCCTGCTCGAGGAGCTGTCCGACGAGCAGTGGGACCGCTTCGTCGACATGGCGGTCGAGCGCTCCGGCCACGTCGCGGCTCTGCTGGACCGGGAGATGCCCCCGCACCTGGTCGAGGACGCCGCGTCGGCGGGCATCGACCTGCTGCCCGGCCTGGGCGACCTGGAACCGGAGTGCGACTGCGGCACCTGGGACCACTGCGGGCACACCGCGGCGCTCTGCTACCAGGTGGCGCGGCTGCTGGACCGGGATCCCCTCGTCCTGCTGCTGATGCGCGGGCGCGGCGAGAGCGCCGTGCTGTCCGCCCTGGAGTCACGCGACGGCGCGCCCGTCGAAGGGACGGCCTCCCGGCCGGAGGGGGTGGACGCGGCCGAGGCCTACGCGGCGGGGCAGCTGCTGCCTCCCCCGCCTCCGCCTCCCCTCCTTCCGGACGGGCCCGGCGAACCGCCGGCCCTGGACACCGAGGCGGCGCCGCCGCCCGGTGTCGACCCGGCGGCGCTGTCCTTCCTGGCCTCCCGTACCGCGGCGGAGGCGCACCGTCTGCTCGCCGACGCCCTGCGCGCCGGACACGACCGGCAGCCGGCCGCTGCGGAGCCGACGGCCGCGCAGGACGCCGTTCGCCTGGCCGCGGGCGACCCCGAGGCGGCCGTGCGGGAGCGTCTCGGCGACGGCTCGGGGCGCGGCCACGAGGCGCTGGCCGCCGCCGTACGCGCGTGGCGGCTGGGAGGCGCGGCCGCGCTGTCGGTGCTCGAGGAGGAGTGGACGGTGCGGGGCGACACGCTCTCCCGCGCGCGTGCGGCGCTGGACGCGACCTGGGACGGGGACGAGAGGCCGTCCCTGCGGGCACGGGCCAACCGCTGGACCGTCGTCGGTTCGCCGCACCAGATCCGCCTGGACCGGAACGGCCGCTGGTGGCCGTTCCGCGAGGAAGGCGGCCACTGGGTCCCCGCGGGCGGCCCGGCCCGGGACCCGGCGACGGCCCTGGCCTCGGCGGCACTCACGGCCGGGGACGAGCCGTGACGCCGTGACCGCCGTGGCGGTGCGCGTGACCGCCGCGGCGGTGCGGGCGTCGGGCAGGCACGCCGGTGCCCTACGGTCGCCACGCGGCCCGGCGGGGCTGTGTCCCGCCGGGCCGCGAGCCGGGTCCTGGCCCCGTCCCGGCCGTCACGGGGCCAGGGAACCGGCTTGCCGGAGCAGCGGCAGGACGTGGTCGGTGACCGCGGGCGCGAGCCGGATGCCGTCCTCGTGTCCGGAGATCCACCTCATGTCCGCCAACTCGGCCGCGGGCCGGGGCGGGCGGTCGATGTGCGCCTCGAAGAGCGTCAGCCGCATCGGCACTCCCTCCAGGACCGCGACGGACTCGACGCGGGCCAGCAGGCGGGGCTGCCGCGGCTCGACGCCCAGTTCCTCGTCCAGTTCGCGGACCAGGGCCTCCAACGGCGTCTCGCCCGCGTCGGGTTTGCCTCCGGGCAGGTAGAAGACGTCGGGGGCGGCCCGCTTGCTCACGACCAGCAGCCGCCCCCGTTGCACGATCGCCGCCGCCACGACGGCGAGCGACTCGCCCTCACCGGAGCCCGGGGCGACCGTCACTCCACGCTCTTGTGTCATGTCCGTCATCCTCGCAGGCGCCCGGGCAGCGACGACGAGGCCCTGGCGCCGTCCGCTCCGGCACCCGCCCCGTGGAGCGCGGTGGGTGCCGGAGCGGATCCCGGGAGCGTTCAGCGGGCGCCGAGGAGGTGGTCCATGGCGAGCTGGTCGAGCTGCTCGAAGGCCATGCCGCGGGCGGCGGCGGCGTCGACGTCGAAGGTGTCGAAGGCCGTGGCGTCCTCGAGGAGGCCCTTGAGCCCGTCGGGGGCGGTGGGCTGGGCGAGCTCGTCCAGGCGGGCCGCGGCGAGGGCCTCCTGCACGGCGGGGTCGGCGCGGAAGGCGGCGGCCCGCTCCTTGAGGATGAGGTAGTTGCGCATGCAGCCGGCGGCCGACGCCCACACCCCGTCGAAGTCCTCGGTGCGCGGCGGCTTGAAGTCGAAGTGCCGCGGCCCCGCGTACCCGGCCCGCTCCAGCAGGTCGACGAGCCAGAACGCGGCACGCAGGTCACCGGCGCCGAAACGGAGGTCCTGGTCGTACTTGATGCCGGACTGGCCGTTGAGGTCGATGTGGAACAGCTTGCCCGCCCACAGGGCCTGCGCGATGCCGTGCGGGAAGTTCAGGCCGGCCATCTGCTCGTGCCCGACCTCGGGGTTCACGCCGTACAGCTCGGGGCGCTCCAGCCGCTCGATGAACGCCAGGGCGTGTCCCACCGTGGGCAGCAGGATGTCGCCGCGCGGCTCGTTCGGCTTCGGCTCGATCGCGAACCTGATGTCGTAGCCCTGCCCGGTGACGTACTCGCCCAGCAGGTCGAAGGCCTCCTTCATCCGGTCGAGCGCGTCCCGCACGTCCTTGGCGGCCCCGGACTCCGCGCCCTCGCGGCCGCCCCAGGCCACGTACACCGAGGCGCCCAGTTCCACCGCGAGGTCGATGTTGCGGATCGTCTTGCGCAGCGCGTACCGGCGCACGTCACGGTCGTTCGCGGTGAAGGCGCCGTCCTTGAACACCGGGTGGGTGAACAGGTTCGTCGTCGCCATCGGCACCTTCATGCCGGTCGCGTCCAGCGCCTGCCGGAACCGCTTGACCGTGGCCTGCCGCTCCGTGTCGCTCGCGCCGAACGGGATCAGGTCGTCGTCGTGGAACGTGACGCCGTACGCGCCCAGCTCGGCCAGTCGCTGCACCGACTCGACGGGGTCCAGTGCCGGACGGGTGGCGTCCCCGAACGGATCCCGGCCCTGCCAGCCGACCGTCCACAGACCGAACGTGAACTTGTCCTCGGGAGTGGGCTGGTAGTTCATTCCACGGCTCCTTGCTCGCTGGCGACTATTTCGTCATGGCGATTTACAAATTAGTATGCACACGCGGTCCGGGGAAGGGAACAAGGTGCCTCCCGGCGGATCGCGTCCGGGTCCCAGGCGACCCGGTCCGCACAGAACCCCGGCTCGGACGCGACCGAGCCACAGAGCCGCACCGTCCCGGAAGAGGGAGTAGTCCGATGTCAGCAGCCGAGGGTCCGCTCGTCGTCGGCGTGGACACGTCCACCCAGTCCACCAAGGCGCTGGTCGTCGACACGGCCACCGGCCGGGTCGTCGCCGGCGGCCAGGCGCCCCACACCGTGTCCTTTGGAGCCGGCCGCGAGAGCGACCCGCGACAGTGGTGGGACGCCCTGTGCGCGGCCCTGGACCAGTGCGGCGACGCGGCCCGCGAAGCCGCCGCCGTGTCGATCGGCGGACAGCAGCACGGCCTCGTCACGCTGGACGCCGCGGGCGACCCGGTGCGCCCGGCCCTGCTCTGGAACGACGTCCGCTCGGCGCCGCAGGCCCGCCGCCTGATCGAGGAACTGGGCGGGGCCAAGGCCTGGGCGGAGCGCACGGGCAGCGTGCCCAGCGCCTCCTTCACCGTCACCAAGTGGGCCTGGCTGGCCGAGCACGAGCCGGAGGCGGTCCGCGCCGTCAAGGCCGTGCGCCTCCCCCACGACTACCTCACCGAGCGGCTCACCGGCGAGGGGACCACCGACCGCGGTGACGCGTCCGGCACCGGCTGGTGGGCGTCCGGGACGGAGTCGTACGACGCGGAGACCCTCGCGCGCGTGGGGCTCGATCCGGCGCTGCTGCCCCGGATCGTCCGGCCCGGCGAACCGGCCGGCACCGTGCGCGACGGCCACGACCTGCCGTTCGCCAAGGGCACCCTGGTCGCCGGCGGCACCGGCGACAACGCTGCCGCCGCGCTGGGCCTCGGAGTGCGCCCCGGTGTGCCGGTGATGAGCCTCGGCACCTCCGGCACGGTGTACGCCGTGTCACAGCGGCGGCCCGCCGATCCGACCGGCACCGTGGCGGGTTTCGCCGACGCGCGCGGCGACTGGCTGCCACTGGCCTGCACCCTGAACTGCACGCTCGCCGTCGACCGCGTGGCGGCCCTGCTGGGCCTGGACCGGGAGGCCGTCGAACCCGGCACGGACGTCACCCTCCTGCCCTACCTGGACGGCGAACGCACCCCGAACCTGCCGCACTCCTCCGGTCTGCTGTACGGGCTGCGCCACGACACGACCGCCGGCCAGCTGCTCCAGGCCGCGTACGACGGCGCCGTCCACTCGCTGCTCGGCGCGCTCGACCTGGTCCTCGACGCGGACGCGGACCCCTCCGCGCCGCTGCTGCTGATCGGCGGCGGCGCACGCGGGACGGCGTGGCAGCAGACCGTGCGCCGTCTCTCGGGGCGTCCCGTCCAGATCCCCGAGGCCCGGGAACTGGTGGCGCTCGGCGCCGCGGCGCAGGCGGCCGGCCTGCTCACCGGGGAGGATCCGGCGGCCGTCGCCCGGCGCTGGGACACGGCCGCCGGACCGGTGCTCGACGCCGTGGAACGGGACGAGGCGACGCTGACCAGGATCGCCGGGGTAGTCTCCGACTCGGCGCCGCTCCTGGAGCGGGACGGGGGCACCCGCTGACGACGTGCTCGCGCGGGCGGCGGCGTCACGGACGGACACCGTCACGAGCCGTCCCCGCGGTACGCCTCCGGGCGCGCGCCGACGGGGCCGTCCCGGCACGGCCTCCGCGCCGGGCCCCGGCCGAGGCGTCCACCGGTCGTCCGCGGACGACGACGTGGCCAGGGGCGGCCGGGACCGGCCGGAGGACCGACGAGCACCGACCGAGCACCGCACACGTACCGACCGAGGACTGACGGAGGCATGACCGCACCCCCGCACGAAGCGCGTCCGGCCCGCCCCGGGCGCGCCCTGCCGGACACCCAGCAGGGCATGCGCCGTCGCAACCTCTCCCGGGTGATGCACACCGTCGGCGCCGAGGGGCCGCTGTCACGGGCGGCCGTCGCCTCCCGGATCGGGCTGACGCGCGCGGCCGTGTCGTCCCTCGTGGACGAACTCATCCGCTCGGGTCTGCTGGAGGAGCTGGGGCCCGAACGTCCCGGGCGGGTGGGCCGGCCCGGATCGGCGCTCGCCGTCAGCGCGAAGGGCCCGGCCGGGATCGGCGCGGAGGTCGGCGTCGACCACCTCGCGGTCTGCGCGGTCGACCTGCGCGGCCGGGTACGGGCGCGGGCCGTGCGGTACGGCAGCAATCGCGGCCGCTCGCTGGAGCCGGTGGTCGAGCAGCTCACCGGCCTGGTGCGGACGGTCGCCGCGGAGGCGGAGGCGGAGGGCCTGTGGCCGGCCGGGCTGGCCGTGGCCGTGCCGGGTCTCGTGGCACGGGACGGACGGACCGTCGTCCACGCCCCGAACCTCGACTGGCACGACGCCGACCTCGGCGCGCTGCTGCCCTCCGACGTCCCGCTGGCCGTGGACAACGAGGCCAACTTCGGTGCCCTCGCCGAGCTCTGGCTCGGCGAGGGCACCCCGCGGGACTTCCTGCACGTCTCCGCCGAGATCGGCATCGGTGCGGCCGTCGTCGTCGACGGCCGCCTGCTGCGCGGCACCCGGGGCTTCGCGGGCGAGCTGGGACACGTGCCGGTGCATCCGGACGGGCCGGAGTGCCCCTGCGGGGGGCGTGGCTGCCTGGAGCAGTACGCCGGCGAGAGGGCGGTGCTGCGCGCGGCCGGCGTGGAACCGGTCGAGGACCGTGTCGGGCTGCTCGCGGGGCGCGCCGCCGAGGGCGACGAGGCCGTACGGCGCGCCCTGCGCGAGGCGGGGACCGCGCTCGGCATCGCGCTGACCGGAGCGGTCAACCTGCTGGATCCCGAGGGCGTGGTGCTGGGCGGCGCGCTGGCCGGACTCGCGCCCTGGCTACTGCCGTCCCTGCGGGACGAGCTGGCCCGGCGCACGGCCGGTCCCGCCTGCCCCGTTTCCGTGTCGGAGCTCGGTCCACAGGGACCGCTGCTCGGCGCGGCGCACTCCGTGATCCGGGGCGTCCTGGACGATCCGGCGGCCGCGGTGGCCGAGCGGGCCTGAGACCGGCCACGTCGGGCGGCGGGCGGCAGGAGCAGCAGGAGCCGCAGAGCGGCAAGGGCCGGAGAGCAGTACCCGGAGCCCACGGCGCTCACTCGATCGAGTGAGCGCCGTGTCCACAACATCGCGGTCGTCCACCGAACCGCGACGCGTACTTATGCCCAACCCGACTCCCTCGTACGGTGGTTCACGCGAAGCCCTTCGTGTCCGCGGTACAAGGGCGCCGCGACCTCCTGCCCGCCCCTCGGCGTTCGGCCCCGCTCCTCGCAACCAAGCCGTCGCCCCGCCGTTGGCCACCGTGCGCGACACGGCACCGCGCCGTGGCACCGCGCACCCCCACCCGCGCACCCCCACCCACGAAAGGCGGTCCTCCCGTGGAAACGGAAAGGACGACATCTCCCCCGACCAGGCGGCGGCTCCTGCAGGGCGCCGCGCTCGCCACCGTCTCCTCCGCACTGCTGTCCGGTACGCGAGCCGCCGCACGACCCCGGGCCGCCGCCGACTACCCGTCCGCCGAGTGGCAGCCGGCGAGCACGTCCAACTACAGCCGGTCGGACCGCCCCCTCACCTATCCCGTCGATCACGTGGTCGTCCACGTCACGCAGGAGACGTACGCCGACACGCTCTCCATCTTCCGCGATCCGGACAGACGGGTGTCCGCCCACTACGTCGTCCGGTCCGCCGACGGGCACGTCGCGCAGTGCGTCCGCGAGTCCGACGTCGCCTGGCACGCCGGGAACTGGGACTACAACACCCGCAGCATCGGCATCGAGCACGAGGGCTGGGTGGACCGGCCGGAGTACCTCACCGACGCCCTGTACGAGCAGTCGGCGCGGCTCACCGCGGCGATCTGCGCCACGTACGACATCCCCAGGGACCGCGCGCACATCATCGGGCACCACGAGGTACCGGGCAGCGACCACACGGATCCGGGACCGCTGTGGGACTGGACGCGGTACATCAGACTGGTCAACTTCGCCTGACACGCGGCGGACGGCCACGTTCGGGCGATCGGGCCGGTCGAAGTGGTTGTCCGAGCCCGCCCACGGAGTGACGATGTCCCCGTCGTACCGCTCTCCGGGGAGGCCGAGTTGACCGATTCATGGCTGGCTCTGGAACCTGGGGCCGATCCCGTCGAGCGCGCGCGGACGCTACGGCGCGCGCACGAGACGTTCACCGAGGCGGGCACGGTGTCGCGGCCCGTGCGCGCCGTGGTGGCGGAGTCGTGGCGGCGGTCCGTCCGGGCGGGTGTCGGCCCGGACGGCACCGCGAGCGTGGAGCTCATGGACGGTGACCTCGGCGCGTACCGCGCCGAGCACCCGCTGGCACGGGTGATGCCGCTGTTCCGTGAACTCCTGGGCGCGTTCGCGGCCGACGGCGAGCATCTGCTGGCGGTGTGCGACGCGCACGGCAGGCTGCTGTGGGTCGAGGGGCATCCGGTCGCCCGGCGGCGGGCGGAGCGGATGAACTTCGTGCCGGGTGCCCGGTGGGCGGAGTCCGCGGTGGGGACGAACGCGCCGGGCACGGCGGTGGCCCTCGGCCGGCCGGTACAGGTCTTCGCGGCCGAGCACTTCATCCGGCGGGTCCAGCCGTGGACGTGCGCGGCGGCTCCGGTGCACGATCCGCGTACCGGGCGGGTGCTGGGCGCCGTGGACATCACGGGCGGGGACGGGCTAGCGCATCCGCACAGCCTGGGCTTCGTCCAGGCCGTGGCCCGTGCCGCGGAGTCCCAGCCGGCGCTGCTCACGCCGGAGCGGCCCGCCGCCGGCACGGCCGAACTGACCGCGCTGGGCCATGACGAGGCACTGCTGAGCCACGGCGGCGGCAGGATCCGGCTCAGCCGGCGGCACAGCGAGATCGTGGTGCTGCTGGCACACCGCCCGGAGGGCCTGACCGGTGACGAACTGCTGTGCGCACTGTACGAGGACGAGACGGTGCCCCCGGTGACCCTGCGAGCCGAACTGGCGCGCCTGCGCCGGGTGCTGGGGCCGGACGTGCTGGCCTCCCGCCCGTACCGGCTCACGGTACCCGTCGAGTCCGACGCCGCCGTGGTCGAGCGCCGCCTGCGGGCGGGTGGCGTGACGGCGGCCGCGGCGGCGTACGCCGGCCCCCTGCTGCCCGGTTCCCTGGCCCCGGCGGTGGCACGGCACCGGCGTCGGCTCGCCGACGACCTGCGCGCCGCGTTGATCGCCTGCCGTGACCCCGACCTCCTGGCCGACTGGGCGCACGCGCCGTGGGGCGAGGACGACCTGGACGTCTGGCGTGCGCTGGCCTCCGTCCGGCCCACCGCCGCGGTGCTGTCCCGGCTCGCCGCGCTGGAGTCCGAGCTCGCCGCGCCACGCGCGTGGTGACGGCCCGCCGGTGAACGGCGGACACCGCTCCGGGGCCGCCGCCTCTCACGCAACGTCCCCGCAACCTCGCGCTCCCTAACCTCCCGGAGAGCTGCCCGACGGCGGGCGGCGCACGACGAGGGAGGCAGATCAGGATGACCCGTTACGCGGCGCCCGGCACCGAGGGCGCGATCGTCTCCTACGCATCGCGCTACGACCACTTCATCGGCGGCGAGTACGTACCGCCGGTGCGCGGGCAGTACTTCGAGAACCCGTCCCCGGTGAACGGGCAGCCGTTCACGGAGATCGCGCGCGGTACGGCGGAGGACGTGGAGCGGGCGCTCGACGCGGCGCACGGTGCGGCCCCGGGCTGGGGCCGCACCTCGGTCACCGAGCGTTCCGGCATCCTGCTGAAGATCGCGGACCGCATGGAGGCGAACCTGGAACGCCTGGCGGTCGCCGAGAGCTGGGAGAACGGCAAGCCGGTGCGCGAGACGCTGGCGGCCGACATCCCGCTCGCCATCGACCACTTCCGCTACTTCGCGGGCGCGATCCGCGCCCAGGAGGGCTCGATCGGCGAGGTCGACGACGACACCGTCGCGTACCACTTCCACGAGCCGCTGGGCGTGGTCGCGCAGATCATCCCGTGGAACTTCCCGATCCTGATGGCGACCTGGAAGCTCGCCCCCGCTCTCGCCGCCGGCAACGCGGTGGTCCTGAAGCCCGCCGAGCAGACCCCGGCCTCGATCCACTTCTGGCTGAGCCTGGTCGCGGACCTGCTGCCGCCGGGTGTCGTGAACGTCGTCAACGGCTTCGGGGCGGAGGCGGGCAAGCCGCTCGCGTCGAGCCCGCGGGTGGCGAAGGTGGCGTTCACCGGAGAGACCACCACCGGGCGGTTGATCATGCAGTACGCCTCGGAGAACATCAAACCGGTCACCCTGGAACTCGGCGGCAAGTCGCCGAACATCTTCTTCGACGACGTCTGGGCGCGGGACGACGACTTCCGCGACAAGGCGCTCGAGGGCTTCACCATGTTCGCGCTCAACCAGGGCGAGGTGTGCACGTGTCCGTCGCGGGCGCTGATCCAGCGCGGCCACTACGCCGAGTTCATGGAGGCCGCGGTCGCCCGCACCGAGCTGATCACACCGGGCCACCCGCTGGACACCGGGACGATGATCGGCGCCCAGGCCTCCAACGACCAGCTGGAGAAGATCCTCTCCTACCTGGACATCGGCCGGCAGGAGGGCGCCAAGGTCCTCACCGGCGGCGAACGCATCGAGCACGAGGGCGAGCTGAAGGGCGGCTACTACGTCCAGCCCACGATCTTCGAGGGCCACAACCGCATGCGGATCTTCCAGGAGGAGATCTTCGGCCCGGTCGTGTCGGTCACCTCCTTCGACGACTTCGACGACGCGATCGAAACCGCCAACGACACGCTGTACGGCCTCGGCGCCGGGGTGTGGACCCGCGACATGAACACCGCGTACCGCGCGGGCCGCGCGATCCAGGCGGGGCGCGTGTGGACGAACTGCTACCACGCCTACCCGGCGCACGCCGCGTTCGGCGGCTACAAGCAGTCGGGGATCGGCCGGGAGAACCACCGGATGATGCTGGAGCACTACCAGCAGACGAAGAACATTCTTTGTTCTTACAGCCCTCAGAAACTTGGCTTCTTCTAGAGCCTGAAGTCGGGTTGCCTGGAGGCGATGTCGCCCGTGCTCGCGCCGACGCGTCCGGACACCGACGCCGTCGGCCGTCGCACCTCGTCCACCTGACGTGCCCGTGGCGGGAGCAGCGCCCGCCTGGCGGACGTCGGTCGGCGCCCTGGTCGGTCCGGGCGCCGGTCCGGCACCGGAACCGCTCGTGCGCGGCGACGCCGAGGGTGTTGACCACACGTCCGGTCCGCCCCGTTCAGGTCACCGGGCCCGGGGTGGGCGGTGCCGGATCGTAGTCGGCCTTTTCGGTGAGGTCGTGCAGGCGCGTTGCGGCGGTGAGCATGTCCCGGTGGCTGGTGTAGAGGGCGTTGACGCCGAAGCGGAGCAGGTCGGGCGCGCGCATGTCCGCGATGACCCCGACCTCCGCGAGGGCGACGGCCAGGCCGCGGGCGTGGGCGTGGCGGAGGGTGACCTGACTGCCGCGGCGGCCGGGTTCGGCCGGGGTGACGGGGGTGAAGCCCAGAGGGGTCAGGAGTTCGTCCGCGCAGCGCAGGAAGAAGCCCGTCAGCGACAGGCTCTTGGTACGGAGCCGGGCCAGGTCGACGCCGTCGAAGGCGGTGAGGGCCGCTTCCAGGGCGAGCAGGGAGAGGATCGGCGGAGTGCCGATGCGGGCGCGGGCGATGCCGGGGGCAGGCGTGTAGGAGTCGGTCAGGGCGAAAGGATCGGCGTGGCCGGTCCAGCCCGGCAACGGGGTCTCCAGCGTGGTGTGGTGGCGTCGGGCGACGTAGAGGAAGGCGGGAGCGCCGGGGCCGCCGGAGAGGAACTTGTAGCCGCAGCCGACGGCCAGGTCCACGCCCAGGCCGTCGACGTCCAGGGGCAGGGCGCCGGCGGCGTGGCACAGATCCCACAGCGCCAGGGCCCCGGCGTCGTGCGCGGCCCGGGTCGGCGTCCGCATGTCGTACAGCTCGCCGGTGCGGTAGTCGACGGGCGAGTAGCTGACGACGGCGACCCGTTCGCCCTCGGCGGCGAGGAAGTCCGGAAGGTCCCCCGGACGCACGTGCCGTACCTCCAGGTCGCGGCGGCGGGCGACCGCGTCGGCGAGGTAGCGGTCGGTCGGGAAGTGCCCGGGGTCGGTGACCAGCAGCGGGCGGTCCGGGCGGAGAGCGGCGGCGGCGTCGAGGGCGGTGAACAGCTGCACGCTGGTGGAGTCGCCCACGATCGTCTGCCCCGGCGCCGCCCCGATGAGCCTTCCGACGGCATCGCCGACGCGCAGCGGCGCCTCCCACCAGCCGGCCGCGTTCCAGGAGCCGATGAGGCCGGTCGCCCACTGGCGCCGTACGACGTCGTCCAGGGCCGCCGGCACGGCGGCGGGCAGCGGGCCCAGGGAGTTGCCGTCGAGGTACACGACGTCCGGCGGGAGCAGGAAGCGGGCCCGGAGGCCGGCCAGGGTGTCGTCGGCGTCCAGCCGTGCGGCCTGCTCGTGCAGGGTGGCGGTTGCGGAGGGTGCGGTGGTCATCGGTGTGCGGCCTCCTCGTCCGCGCGGCCGGCGTCCGCCGGGAAGTGGGCGGCCGCCATGTCCCGGAGGGTGTCGGCGACCGCGCGGGCGCCAGGTGCCCCGGGTTCGATGAGGGTGTAGTGGCCCGTGCCGGGCAGGACGACCGTCCTGAGGTCCTGGTGCACGGCCGCGTAATCGCTGAACTGCGTGAGGGGGACCTCCTCGTCCGCGGCGCCGTGCAGGAGCACGGTGGGCACGCCCGTGGCCCCTGTGCCGCGCAGCAGGGTGAGGGGGTCGACCTCGGGCAGGCGGGCCGTGAAGTGCTCCTCGCCGCCCAGGAGTTGCAAGGCGGCGTCATCGCTGAGGCGGTCGCGGCGGGTGGCGGTGAGGTCGGTGATCGGAGCGAGGGCGAGCACACTCGTCGGCAGGGTGCGGGTGTACCAGCGGGAGTCGGGCGGCAGCAGGCCCCGGGCGGCGCACCACAGGGCCAGGTGGCCGCCGGAGCAGTGGCCTGCCAGGACGTGGGGGCGGCCTTCGGGCAGCGTGTCGACGATGCGGGCGATGTCGTCGAAGGTCTCGGGGTAACCGCCCGCACCGCCGGACCGTCTGAAGCCCGGGAGCAGCACATCGAACCCCTGCGTGGACAGCCAGTCCGCGAAGGGGGTCAGGTGCAGCCGGTCGTAGCGCCAGTAGCCGCCGTGCAGGAGAATCACCAGCGGGGCGTCCGGGTCCTCGGACGGCCAGGCGTCGTAGGACTGGTGGGGGTGGTCGCCGTAGCGGCCGTGCACCGGGGCCAGGACCGGCTTCAGGCTCAGGACCCGTCGCTCCTCCTCGGCCGCGAAGGCGGAGATCGGCCTAGACGTCACCGCGCACCTCCCACAGTTCGGGGAAGACCGGCCGGGCCGCGCGCTGTTCGAGCCAGGCGAGCCCGGCGGATCCGGCGCTGCCCGGTTTGGCTCCCATGGCGCGGCGGACCACCAGGACGTGGTCGAACCGCCAGCGGGTGACGAGTTCGGCGATGTCCGTGAGCAGTTCGCCCAGGGCGAGGTGGGGGTGGTGCTGCGGACCGGCGTAGACGTGCCTCCACGCCTCCACCACGCCGGGGTCTGCCTCGTAGGGGCGGATCACGTCCCGTTCGCGGACATGGGCCGGGACCGGCAGGCCCTGGCGGTGGAGGTAGGCGAGCACGTCGTCGTACAGGGACGGTTCGCGGTAGGTCTCGGTGAGCGCCTCGTGGACGGCCGGGTCGCCGCGGTGGGCGCGCAGCAGCCCGGCGGACTTGTCGCCGAGGAGGAACTCCATATGCCGGTACATCGCCGACTGGAAGCCCGAGGCCCGGCCGAACGCGGCCCTGAAGCCGTTGAACTGGGCAGGCGTCAGGGCGGCGATGGGCTGCCAGGCGCCGCTCAGAGCGGTCAGCGCGCGGCGGCTGCGCACCAGCGCGTCCATGGCGGCGGGCAGGTCGTCCTTGGCGAAGGCGACCTTGGCGGTGCGCCACTCGTGCACGATCAGGGTGAACCACAGCTCCATCACCTGGGTGGTGACGAGGAAGCCCATCTCGTCCGGGGCCTCGGTGAGCGGGTGCTGCAACGTGTTGAGGACCGAGGCGTGCACATACGTGTCGTAGGGGCTGGCGCCCTCGAAGGGGCTGGTCAGGGTGGAGTCGGTGGCCGGTGCGTCAAGGGTGGTCGTGCGGTCGTTCATCACATCTCCCAGGAGTGCGTAGGGGTCACACACCGAGGTGGGCGCCGCCGGAGGCGTCGATCCACTGACCGGTCACCCAGCGGGCGTCGTCGCTCGCGACGAAGGAGACGACGTCCGCGATGTCCACCGGGTCGCCGAGCCGGCCGAACGTGGAGGCCTCGGAGTAGCGGCGGCGGATCTCCGGGACGGCGAGGGTGGGGTTGATCTCCGTCTCGGTGTAACCGGGTGCGACGGCGTTGACGGTGATGCCCCGCGGGCCGAGCTCCTGGGCCAGGGAGAGGGTGAGGTGGTCGAGGGCGGCCTTGGTCATGGTGTAGGAGACGATCGCCGGGAAGGCGACGCGGGTCGCGACGGAGGAGATGTTGACGATCCTGCCGCCGTCCCGCAGGCGGTCCAGTCCGCGCTGGATGATGAAGAACGGCGCCTTGGCGTTGATGGCGAAGACGCGGTCGTAGTCGGCCTCCGTCACCTGGGCGATGGGGCGGGGGACGGTGATGCCCGCGTTGTTGACGAGGATGTCCAGGCCCGCCGGGGCGTCCTGCTGCGCCAGGGCGTCGTCGAAGGCGGACCACAGGGTGTCGGCGTCGCCGGGGACGCCGAGTTCGGCGTGGACGGGGAAGGCGCGGCCGCCGTCGGCCTGGATCTCCTTGACGGTCCGCTCGGCTGCCGTCAGGTCGTGGCCGTAGTGGACCGCGACGAGGGCGCCTTCGCGGGCGAGGCGGTGGCCGATGGCTCTGCCGATGCCCCGGCTGCCTCCGGTGACCAGGGCGGTCTTCCCCGTGTGGCGGGCGGTGGCGGTCATCGTGGGTCTCCTTCGCTGAGGGGTGGCGTGACGCTGACGGATCAGGCGTCGAAGCCGAACGTGCTCGGGATGGCCGATCAGGCGTCGAAGTCGAGGGTGATCTCGGGAGTGCGGGCCCTGGCGCGGCAGACGAGCGTGTAGCCGGCGGCGCGGTCGCGTTCGTCCAGGGCGTGCTGGCCGTCCGCCGTCACCTGTCCGGATACGACCTTCGCGCGGCAGCTGCCGCAGACGCCCTCCCGGCAGGCGTAGGGCACGTCGGGGTGGCTGCGCAGCAGTGCGTCGAGCAGGACCGGGTCGTCCGGCAGGACGGTGGCGGCACGGCGGCGCCCGTCGAGCAGGGCCGTGACCCGGTACTCCCCCGCCCTCGGCGCCCGCCCGACCGGCTCCGGCTCCGGCGGCTGCCTGTCCTCGGCGGTGAACAGCTCCCAGCGGACGAGCGAGGGATCCGCGCCGAGGCCTGCCAGCACGTGCCGGGCGGTGGCGACGAGGCCGGGCGGTCCGCACAGGGCGAACGTGGTGTCCGGGCCCGGCCGGGCGTCCACGGCGGCCAGCAGCCGGCGCACTCCGGACGCGTCCAGCCGCCGTGCGAGCGGACCGCCCCCGATCCCCCGGTCCTCCCGCGTCAGCACGTGCAGGACGGTGAAGCGGTCGACGAACTCGTCCTTGACCTGCGCCAGTTCATCGGCCAGCACGGCGTCGGCGGAGGTGCGCACCGAGTGGACCAGACTGACGCGGCAGGTCGGGTCCCGGCGCAGCGCGTGGGTGGCCATCGGGGCCAGGGGGGTGATGCCGGTGCCGCCCGCGAGGAGCACATGATGGGCGCCCGGCAGCCGCGGCAGGGCGAAGGCGCCGGTGGGCGCGGAGAGTTCCAGGCGCGCGCCCGGTACGAGCCGGGTGGTGGCGTACTCGCCGAAGCCGCCCGGGCCGGAGCGTTTTATCACCAGGCGGAGCGCCGAGGGGGCGTGCGGTGGTGGGCAGAGCGAGTAACTGCGGCGCAGTTCGGTGCCGGAGGCCTGCCGGTGCCGGACGACGACGTGCCGGCCGGGGTGGTGGGCGAAGACATCGCGCAGGCCGGCGGGCACGTGCAGGGTGACGGCGACCGTGTCGGCGCTCAGGTGACGGACCTCGCGGACGTCCAGCGGGTGCCAGCCGAAGCGGCGGGGCGGGCCGGCCGGTGCCTCGTCGAGGAGGGCGGGCGGGGCGGTGTCCACGGTGTGCCTCACAACGCGGTCAGGTGGGGGAAGGGCTCGCGGCACGCGGTGCACCACAGCACCGACTGGCAGCGGGCCGGGCCGAAGGCGCTGTGCGGCCGGGTGGCCCTCGAGCCGCAGTGCGGGCACGGCACGGCGCCCAGCGCGACGGGGACCGGGCTGTCGGGCGCCGGGGTCACGGGTGGCGCGATGCCGTGCGCGGCGAGGGCGCTTCGCCCCTCGGGGGTGATGCGGTCCGTCGTCCAGGGGGGCGACAGGACGTGCCGGACGCGGCCGTCCGGGTGGCCGCAGGAGGTCAGGACCTCCCGCACGGCGGCGGTGATCTCGGGCAGCGCGGGGCAGCCGAGGTAGGTGGGCGTGATCTCCACCTCCAGCGCGCCGTCGGCGCCGGGGGCGACACGGCCCACCACGCCGAGGTCGCCGAGGCCGATCACCGGCAGTTCCGGGTCCGGGAGCGCGGCCACCCGCTCGCGCACCTCCTGGGCGGAGCGGCGGGCTGTGACCGGTGCGGGCGTGGGTGCGTTCACCAGGTACCCCCGGGGAACTGCCGCCGCACGGACTGCAGTTCGGCGATCAGTGGCCCGAACTCCTCGGTGTGCAGGCCCGCGCGGCCGCCGGTGGCCGACCAGGTGGGAGCGGGCACGGCGAGGCCCGCCCCGGTGACGACGCCAGTGACCCGCCCGAGCCACGTGTCACGCAGGGGTGCCGGGGAGGGCACGGTGCCGGACGCGGCCAGGCGGCGCAGGAGGTCGTCCTCCTCGAAAAGTTCGCCGGTGTAGGGCCACACCCGCTCCAGGGCGTGTCGCATGCGGCGCGCGCTCTCGGCGGTGCCTCGTCCCAGCGTCTCCGTCCAGCGGTCGGCGTGCAGCCGGTGGAAGGCGACCTCCTTGGCGGCCCGGGCCCCGAACGCGGCGAGCTCGGGGTCGGCGCAGTGCGCGAGGTTCTCGTAGTGGAGGACGGCGTAGTGGGTGTAGGCGAGTTGCCGGGCCACGGTCACGGCGAAGTCGCCGTTGGGCAGCTCGGTCAGCAGGGCGTTGGTGAACTCGCGCTCCGAGCGGGTGTAGGCGAGGTCGTCCTCGGTGCGGCCGGTTCCGTCGAGGCGGCCGGCGCGGGTGAGCAGCGCGCGGGCGTGGCCGATCAGGTCGAGGGCGATGTTGGACAGGGCCAGGTCCTCGTCGACGGTCGGCGCACGGGTGATCCACTGGCACAGCCGCTGTCCGAGGATGAGCGCGTCGTCGCCGAGGCGCGTCGCGTACCGGGCCAGATCGGGGTGGGCGGCGGACGGCGGCACGTCCGGCAGGGTGCCGGGGCGCACTGCCACAACGTCACTCGTCGTGCTCACCTTCGGGGCCTTTCTCGGTCAGCGGCGCGTAGTGCTCGGGGTAGCGGTACGGCTTGTGGCGGGCGCCCGCGAAGTACGGGTCGCGTTCGTCCGGGGAGGCCGTGTGCACGGCGTCGGAGCGGACCACCCACAGCGACAGGGGTTCGCCCCGGCGCGTGTACAGGTCGCGGGCGGCGGCCAGTGCCGCGTCCGGGCCGGCGGCACGCACCGACCCCACGTGCTGGTGCGCCAGGCCCCTGCGGGCGCGCAGGAACACCTCCCAGGACGCCGGCGCGCCCTGTCGTGCCGCGCTCACGCGGCCGCTCCCCGCGGCCCGTCCGTCCTCGCGGCGTACGCGACGGCGGCCTCCCTGACCCAGGCGCCGTCCTCGTGCGCGGCCAGGCGGCTCGCGATGCGCTGTCGCGCCCAGTGGGTGTCGTCGCCCAGGGCCGTGCGGTAGGTGTCCCAGTCGACGGGCGTGAAGTCGTAGTGCCCGCGCTCCTCGTTCCAGCGGATCGCCGGGTCGGGCAGCGTCAGGCCGAGGCGCTCGGCCTGCGGGACGCAGGTGTCGACGAAACGCTGGCGCAGCTCGTCGTTGGTGTGGCGCTTGATGCCCCAGGCCATCGCGCGGCGGGAGACCGCGGCCCCCAGCGCGGCGGTCCGCGCGTCGGCGCCGCCCGCCTCCGTGTCGGGCGGTCCGAACATCAGCGCCACCGCCGGCAGCCACCAGCGGTTCACCGCGTCCTGCGCCATCTCCTTCTGCTCCGGGGTCCCCTCGCACAGGGTGCGCATCAGGTCGTAGCCCTGACGCACGTGGAAGGCCTCCTCCTGGCAGACGCGGCGCATCGCCCGGGCGTAGGGCCCGTAGGACGTACGGCACAGGGGTGCCTGGTTGATGACGGCGGCGCCGTCCGTCAGCCAGGCGATGGCGCCGGTGTCCGCCCAGGTCAGCGCGGGATGGTTGAAGGTGGCCGAGGCGCGCTGCCGACCGTGGTGCAGGGCGTCCAGCAGGTCGGCGCGGTCCACGCCGAGTGTCTCGGCCGCGGAGTACAGGTACAGGCCGTGGCCCGCCTCGTCCTGCACCTTGGCGAGCAGGACCGACTTGCGGTGCAGGGACGGGGCTCGGGTGAGCCAGGCGCCCTCGGGCTGCATGCCGATGATCTCGGAGTGGGCGTGCTGGGCGATCTGGCGGACCAGCATGCGGCGGTAGCCGTCGGGCATCCAGTCGCGCGGTTCGATCGTCTCGCCGTCGGCGATGAGCGCGTCGAAGTGGGCGAGCAGGCCGGCCTCGTCCGCGGTGGCGGAGGCCGTGGTGGTGGCGGTGGTCGACGCGGTCACCGGTCACCGCCCGGACGTGCCGCGACCGTCGCGGCGGTGCCGTGCTCCCGGACATCCGCGGGACGTGCGGCGGCCATCGTCACGCTGCCGTGCTCCCGGTCACCGCCCGGACGTGCGGCGACCGTCGCGGCGGTGCCGTGCTGCGGGCACCTTCGCGGGGACCGGACCCGTACCGGCTGCCTGGGCACGCACATCACTCCTTCGGTTCGGCGACCGCCCGCGCGGGATGCCGGGCGGAGCGGGTTGCTTCGTTGCGATAAGAGGCCGGGCGTGCGGCCCGGCTATCCCCGGCCCGCGGGGTTCGGGTGCGTGACAAAGCTCACGGGGCGGTCCGGGGAGTGCGGCCGGGCGCGGCGGCCTCTTGAGGAGATGACAGTCGTGGACCGCGGCGGCCGGCACGCCGAGGCGAAAGGGGAAACCATGAGCACCATCAGGGAGTTGCTGGTCGAACTCACCGGCACCGTCGAGTACGCCGACCGGATCGGCGACGACGCCGACCTGGCCGCCAGCGGCATCGACTCCGGGGACCTGGTGCGCCTGGTCCTGCTGGTCGAGCAGCGGCTCGGGGTCGAGATCACCGCCGAGGACATGGAGGAGCTGCGCACGATCGGTGACTACGAGCGTTTTGTGGCCGAGCGCGCGGGCGCCGGCGCGAGCGGCGGTGCGTGATGTGGCTGACGCAGCTGCTGGAGCGCAACCGCCAGTGCCGGCCCGGCCGGATCGCGCTGGTGGACGACGAACGCAGCGTCACCTGGGCCGAGCTGCACGACCGTACGCGGCAACTGGCCCACGGCCTCGCGGAGTCGGGTATCGGGCGGGGTGACCGGGTGGCCGTGCTCTCCAAGGACCGGATCGAGGTCCTGGAGAGCTACTTCGCGCTGGCCCGCCTCGGCGCGCTGTTCGTGCCGCTCAATCACAGCCTGGCCGAGCCCGAGGTCGCCGGGATCGTCGAGCGCGTCGGCGCGGTGGCCGTCCTCGGCGAGTCCGAACTGCTCGACCGCCACGCCGAACTGCCGAAGTCGGTGCGTCTTCGGGTCGCCTTCGACAAGCCCGCCTTCGCGGCGCTGGGCACCCTGGCCGAGGAGCGGGAGCTGCCGGAGGTCGCCGACACCGACCCCATCGCCGTACTGCACACCTCGGCGACCACCGGGCAGGCCAAGGGGGTGACGGTCGACAGCGCGTCCTTCCGCGCGATCGCCCTCGGCTGGCTGGTGATGGCCCGCCCTACCGACGACATCGTCATGGTCAACTGCTGCCCGCTGTACCACGGCAGCATGGTCGTTTCCCTCACCTACCTGGCGGCCGGAGCGACGATCGTGCTGATGCCCGGATTCACTCCGCAGCGGGCGCTGTCGGCGGTGGGGCGGCACCGCGCCACGCACATGTGGCTGGTGCCTCAGATGCTGCGCTTCATGCTCCAGGCGAAGGCGTCCGGGCACACCGACCTGTCCTCCCTGCGGGAGGTGCTGTACGGGGCCGCCCCCATGCCGCTCGACGTCTACGCCGACGCGGTCGAACGGCTCGGGTGCGGCTTCCGGCAGGTGTACGGCATGACCGAGGTGGGGGGCCCGTTCGTCACGCTCGGTCCCGACGAGCACCCCGCGCCCGGGGACGTGACCGCCCGCATCCCGTGCGGACGGGTCGTGCCGGGCATGTCCGCCCGCGCTGTCGACGAGGCGGGCCGGGAACTGCCGCCCGGCGAGACCGGCGAGATCGTGGTGCGCGGGCCGGGCGTCATGCAGGGCTACTGGAACGACCCGGAGGCCACCCGCGAGATCACCCGCGACGGCTGGATCAGGACAGGTGACCTCGGCTTCATCGACGACGAGGGCCGCATCAGCCTGGTGGACCGCACCAAGGACGTGATCATCCGCGCGGGTCAGAACGTCTACCCCTCCGAGATCGAGCGCGCCCTGATGACCCACCCGGCGGTCCGGGACGCGGCGGTCGTCGGCATGCCCGACGAGGACTACGGCGAGGTGCCGCTGGCCTACGTGGCCCTGGAGGCGGGCGCGGAGCCGAGCACCGCGGAGTTGCTCGCACACGTGACGGGGCTGCTCGCGCCGTACAAGCGGCCGCGACGGGTGGAGTTCCTCGAACAGGTGCCGCGCAATCCCGCCGGCAAGATCATCAAGAAGCTGCTGCGGGTATGAGGGCGCGCGAGGGCGGACGGCGATGAGTGAACGCCCGACGCGCCCCGGGCCGGCCACGACGCGGACGCCGTGGCCGGCCCGAGCCGGTGCGGAGCTCGTGCCGGCGGTTCGGGGCTGCGGGAGACCCCTGTGGTGGGGCCGGGCTGAAGAGGTGCCGCACCGTGGCAAGCCGTCGCCGTGGGTGCGCGATGACCTGGCCGCGCTGCGTCCGCTCCTTCTCGCCGCCGGACTCGGGCTCGGTGTCGCGGCCGCATCCGAACCGGGTGCGGAACCGGCCGGGCCCGCCGAGGCGGCTGCCGCGGCCTCGATGCCGGAGCAGCGGCGGCGGGAGTTCCTGGCCGGCCGGCGGGCCGCCCGCCGGGCCCTGTGGGCGGTGGGGCTGGACTGCGGTGAGATCCCCCGGTCGGGGCGCCTGCCGGTGTTCCCGCCGGGCCGGGCCGCGTCGATCTCGCACAGTGCGGGGATCGCCGTCGCCGTGACGCGCGGCGCCGACGGGGGATCGCCCCTCGGCTGTGACCTGGAGCTGCGGCCCCTCCCCCGCGCAGCGGCCCGTCTGGTGCTGCGTGCGGATGAGGAGCCGCTGCTCGTGGTCCGGTCGGTGACCGCATTGTTCTCCGCCAAGGAATCTGCGTGGAAGGCCCTCGCCGTGGCGGACGGGGGCCTGCGGGACTTGCGGGCCTCGCCCTGCGGGGACGAACTGCGTGTCTGCCTTCGCGTGGAGCCCGCGCGTGCCGTGCGGGTGCGGGTCGTGCACGTCGGGGCGGCGGGAGTCTTCAGCTACGTGACCGGCTGGGATGCCGTCCCCGGCTGACAGAAGCCGCCCGCCCCCGGGTGCGCCGGGGGCGGGCGGGGCGACGGGTCAGCGCTCCGGCGTCGTGCCGCCGTCCCGGTAGGAACGCCGCACCGCGTCGGCCGCCTTGTCGGTCTGGGCGTCGTACTTGTCGCCCGTGCGCTCGTCGACCATGCGCTCGGCGCCCGAGACGCCCTTGTCCGCCTGGTCGGGGTGGCCCTTGGCCATCTCCTTGGCCTTGTTCATCATGTCGCCCAGCTTGCCCATGGGGGGTACCTCCGAGAGGTGCGCGTGCGTCGTACCCCGCCGCAGGTACCCCTCAGGCCGCGGGCGAATCACCCCAGGTCGCCCACCCGGGCCGCCATGTTGCCCGCCGGGTGCCGGTTGTCGTGGATGAGCTGGTGGGCGAGGCCGATCTCGTCGAAGTCGAAGGTCCGGGACAGGCATGGATCGATGATCCCCTGGTCGATCAGCCGGGTGACCTCACGTGCCTCTCGTGCCGTGGCGACGTGCGAGCCCTGCAGCCGCTTCTGCCGCATCCACAGGAACCGCAGGTCGACGTCGCCGTTGTAGCCGGTGGTGCCGCCGCACAGCACGACCATGCCGCCGTTGTCGCACAGGTACAGGGAGGTGGGGATGGTGTCGGCGCCGGAGTGTTCCAGCACGATGCGCGGGCTGCGGCGCTCGCCCAGCACCTCCCAGAAGGCCCGTCCGAAGGCCCTGGCTCCCGACAGCCAGCGTGCCATCGCCGCTTCGTCGGAGGTGTCCGGGAGCCTCCCCCAGTGGTCGAACCTCCGCCGGTCGATGAAGCCCTCGGCGCCCAGCTTGAGGCAGAACTCGCCCCGTTCCTCGCCGGAGACGACCGCGACGGGGATGCCGCCGACGTGCCGGACGAGCTGGATGGCGATGCAGCCCAGTCCGCCCGCGCCACCCCAGATCAGTACCGGGTCGCCGGGGCGGACCGTGTGCGGCGGCCAGCCGAAGAGCTGGCGGTAGGCGGTGGCGGCGGTCGCCATGTAGCAGGCGGCCTCCGCCCAGGGCAGCCGTGTGGGCTTGGGGTGGCACATGTAGTCGTCGACGACGGCGAACTGGGCGAACGAGCCGTAGTTCTCCTCGTAGCCCCACACCCGCTGGGTGGCGGACCACGTGGGGTCGCCGCCGAGACGGATGTCCTCGGCCTTCTCGTCCCAGCGGTTGGCGAGGACGACGACCTCGTCGCCGAGCTCCACCCCGCGGACGTCCTCGCCGACCGCCCACACGATCCCGGACAGGTCGGAGCCGCCGATGTGGAAGTCCTCGGTGGCGCCCGCCTTCTGCCGTGCGGCGATCACGTCGAGCGGCGAACCGAGCGCCGCCCAGACGTTGTTGTAGTTGATGCCGGCCGCCATCACCTTCACCAGGACCTGGCCGCGCCCCACGGGCGGCACGTCGACCACCTCGGTACGGAAGGCGTCGACGGGCTGTCCGTAGCGCTCACGGCGGATGAGCGAGGCGTACATCTTCTTCGGGGCGGTGCCGATCTCGGGGGCGTCACCGAGTTCGTAGAGGTCCTGGGTCGCTTGCACGCTGGTTCTCCTCGTCGCGGGTTTCACGGGGAAGGGGTGCGCAGGCGCGGTCGTCGAGGGCGCGCAGCGCCTTCGTCACCGCTTCGCCGATGCGGGCGATGGGTTCGGGTTCGGTCATCTCGTAGTGGCCGCAGGACACGCGGTGGTCGTGGAGGGTTCCGTCGACGTGCGGCCGCCAGCTGTCGGCCTTGCCGGGCAGCACCGCCAAATCCGCCGGACGTTCGGTGTGCTGCTCCTCGGCGGCGCTGAAGAACAGCACGTCACCGCGGTAGGTGCCAGGGGTGAACTGGGGCGCGATGCGCAGGTTGTTGCGCATGACGGCGGCGATGGCGGCGGCCTCGGCGCCGGTGACGGGGACGCTCGCCGGGTCGGCCGCGACGCGGGCGTCGATCTGGTCCAGGACCGCCTCCACGGAGGCCTGTGCGTCGACGGGGAGGCCGGCCACCCTGGACAGCAGGGCGGCGACCTGACGTTCTGTGGCGTCGGCGTCGTGTGCCGTGCCGTGCGGCTGGGGCGCGTCGAGCATGGCGAGGAGTTCGACCTGCTCGCCGTCGCGTTGCAGGGCGCAGGCCATGGCGTGGGCGACGAATCCGCCGTAGGACCAGCCCAGCAGCCGGTAGGGGCCGCGGGGTTGCACCCGGCGTACCAGGTCGAGGTAGTGGGCGACCATGGCGGCGGCGTCCGGGGCGGGCGGCCGGGTGCCGTCGAGGCCGGCGGCCTGGATGCCGTAGACGGGCTGATCGCCGCCGAGGTGGGGCAGCAGGCCCGTGTAGCGCCAGGCGACGCCCGCGCCGGGGTGGACGCAGAACAGGGGGGCGGCGCTGCCCTCGGCACGCAGCGGCAGCAGCGGGCCGAGTGCGGAAGAGGTGATCTCCGGGGTCGGCCCGTCCGGCCGGCCGGCCGCGGCGAGGACTCCGGCCACGGTGGGCGCGGCCAGCAGGGTCGCCGCCGGGACGTGGAGGACGCCGGTCTGGCGCAGCCGTCCCGCCAGCAGCACGGCGCGCATCGAGTCGCCACCGAGGTCGAAGAAGTTGTCGTGCACCCCGATGCCGCCGATGCCGAGGGTCTCCTCCCAGAGCCGGGTGACCTCCCGTTCGCGGTCGTCGCGGGGCGGTACGTGTGCGGTCGTCAGCCGGGGCCGGGGGGCGAGACCGGGGCCTGCCGCTGTCGTGGTGTCGTCGGAGGGGGCGGGCTCCGTCCGGGCGCCGGGCGCGTCGATCCAGTGACGGTGGCGCTCGAAGGCGTACGGGGGCAGCGGCACCCGCCGGGGCGCGCCCGGCACCGGGGGCAGCGCGCGGTCCACGCCCGCGCTCCACAGCCGTCCCAGCGCTTCGGCGAGGACGAAACCGTCGGACGCCTCGGCCTTGGCGTGGCGCATGGTGGTCACCGTCACCGGCGTCCGGTCGGTGAGGCGGCCGGCGGCGAGCTTGCTCAGGGTGTCGCCCGGCCCGATCTCCACGAGGACGGGGTGCAGCCGGTCCCACAGGGCGGCGATGCCGTCGGCGAACCGCACGGTGTCGCGGGTGTGGGCGAGCCAGTGCTGGACGGAGGTGGCCTGGGCGTCGGTGACCCAGGTGCCGGTGACGTTGGTGACGTACGGGATGCGCGGCGGGCGCAGGGTGACCTGGCGCAGGTGGGTCTCGTAGGCCGGCAGGACCGGGTCCAGGACGTGCGAGTGGGCCGCGACGGGGATGCGCAGGCGGCGGAAGGGGATGCCGCGCCGGGTGAGTCCGGCCTCGAAGCGGGTGACGGCGCCGAGGTGACCGGCGACCGTGCAGGCGGTGGGGCCGTTGACAGCGGCGAGGGACAGGCCGGCGTCGAGCAGCGGCCGGATCCGTTCGGCCGGAGCGGCGACGCCGACGGTGGCTCCGCCGGCGGAGCTGATGAGCCGGATGCGTTCGGTGACCAGGGGCAGCATGTCGGCGAGGTCGATGACGCCGGCCAGGCAGGCGGCCGTGTACTCGCCGAGCGAGTGGCCGATCAGCGCGTCGGGGCGCACGCCCGACTCCATGAGCGTACGGGCCAGGGCGTACTCGGTGACGACGAGCCCGAGGAAGGCGGAGGTGTCGTCGGGCCGCTGCTCCTCGAAGAGGGCGGTGCGCAGGTCGGCGTCGAGGACGGGCCGCAGGATGCGGGCGCACTCGTCGACGGTGTCGCGGTAGACGGCCTGGTCGCGGTACAGCTCCTTGCCCATGCCCGGGTACTGGGTGCCGCCGCCGGGCAGCAGGAACGCCACGCGGGCCGGGTCGTCGGCGAGCGGAGGGAGGGCCGGGGTCGCGGAGCGCAGTGCGTCCAGGGCCTCCTCGCGGGTGGCCGCCGTGACGGTGAGCCGGTGGCGCAGTGCGGGCCGGTCGGTGCGCAGGGAGTGGGCCACGTCGTCCAGGCGCAGGTCGGGCCGGCGTTCGAGGTGCCGGGCGAGTGCGGTGGCCTGGCCGCGCAGGGCGCCGGCGGTGCGCGCCGACAGCGGCAGCACCAGGCGGCGGCCGTCGTGGGGCGGGCGGGGCGGGGCGGGGGGCGTGCGGGGGGCTTCCTCCAGGACGACGTGGGCGTTGGTGCCGCCGATACCGAAGGCGCTGACGGCCGCCCGGCGGGGGTGGTCGCCCTCGGGCCACTCCTCCAGCGCGGTCGGCACGCGGAAGGGGCTCGCGTCGAAGTCGATGAGCGGGTTGGGCCGGTCGAAGTGCAGGCTCGGCGGGATCTGCCGGTGCTCCAGGGCCAGGACCGCCTTGATGAGTCCGGCGATGCCGGCGGCGGCTCCGAGGTGGCCGATGTTGGTCTTGACCGAGCCGAGCGCGCAGAACCCGGTGCGATCCGTGCTGTGCCGGAAGGCTTCCGTCAGGGCGGACACCTCGATGGGGTCGCCCAGTTTGGTGGCGGTGCCGTGCGCCTCGATCAGGCCGATGGTGGCGGCGTCGACCTCGGCCTGGGCCTGCGCGGCGAGGATGACCTCGGTCTGTCCGGCGGCGCTGGGCGCGCTGAAGCCCACCTTGCGCCGGCCGTCGTTGTTGACGGCGCTGCCGCGGATGACGGCGCGGATGCGGTCGCCGTCGGCGAGGGCGTCCTCGAGCCGCTTGAGCACGACGGCGCCCACACCGTCGCCGGAGGAGGTGCCGGCGGCGTCCGCGGCGAAGGCGCGGCAGTGCCCGTCGGGCGAGAAGGGCCCGTCGGGTACGTGGCGGTAGCCCAGTACTGCGGAGGGGTTGAGGGAGACGGCGGCGGCGAGCGCGGTGTCGCAGCGGTGGTCGAGCAGGTCCTGGCAGGCGGTGTGCACGGCGACCAGCGCGGTGGAGCAGGCGGTCTGCAGGGACACGCTGGGCCCGGTGAGGCCCAGTTCGTAGGAGACGCGGGTGGCGAGCGTGCCGAGGGAGTTGGCGGTGGCGGCGTGGACGAGCGCCACCGAGCCGGGCTGTCCGGCGTAGCGGGGGTGGACGTGGGCGGGGTAGTAGCGGCTGTCGCCGGCCCCCGCGTACACGCCGAACGCCTCCCCCGCACGGTCGCCGCCGAGGCAGCCGGCGTCCTCCAGGGCGTGGTAGGCCGTCTCCAGCAGCAGCCGCTGCTGGGGGTCGACGACGGCGGCCTCGGCGGGGCTGTAGCCGAAGAAGCCGGAGTCGAAGCGGTCGATGCCCTCGACCACCGACGCCATGCGGATCAGGGCCGGGTCGTCGAGGTCGCGCGGGTCGCCGCCGGCGGCGAGGAACTCCTCGTCGGTGACGGGCCGTACGGACTCCCGGCCGGCCGCGAGGTTGTCCCAGAAGGCGTCGAGATCGTCGGCGCCGGGGAAGCGGCCCGCCAGGCCGATGACGGCGACGGCGGGCAGGTCGTCGTCGTGGGGTGCGGTGGTGTTGTGCACGGCCGGTGCCTCGTCCTCTCCCGGTTCGGTGGTGTACGCGGTGCGGTCGGTCCGCTCAGACACGGCCGCGGTCCTTGCCCTGGCGGGCGGAGCGGCGGGCGCGGGCCGCGCGTTGCCGGCGGGCCTGTTCCCTGGCGCGGTCCAGGCCGTCGCCGCTCTCCGGCCGGGAGGCCGCTTCAGCGTCGGCCACCGGGCCCGCACCGGTGGCCGACAGGTGGCGGGCCAGGTCCCGGACCGTGGGGTGCGCGAAGAGGTCGACGACGGACAGCTCGCTGCCGACGGCGCGGTTGACGGCGCTCTGCGCGGTGACCAGGAGCAGCGAGTTGCCGCCCAGGTCGAAGAAGTTGTCGTCCAGGCCCACCCGGTCGCGGTCCAGGACCTCGCGCCACACCTGGGCCAGCCGGCCCTCCAGGCGCCGCAGGTCCTCTTCCGTCCCGGGCTCGTTCGGGCGGGCGCCGGTGCCCGCCGAGCGCAGCGTCCACGCGTCGTCGGACAGGCCGGCCGCCTGGGCGCCGGCTGCCGCGGTGCGGTACAGGGCTGCCAGGTCGGTGCCGTCCTCCAGGCCGACGCGGGCGGCCAGGCGCCGGGTCTGGCGCACGGGTGCCACGACGTGGCTGCCCACCCAGGGGGCGGTGCGGTCGGCGCCGATCAGCAGGTGCGGTTCGTCCAGGGTGCGGGCGAAGTCGAACGAGCGCAGCGCGGCGGGCGGGTCGAGCAGCCGGTAGCCCCGGGCCTCGGTGAGGGCGGTGAGACCGTAGCCGCGGCTCAGGCCGCGGTTGCGCCACATGCTCCAGGCCAGCGACTGCGCGGGCAGGCCGAGGCTGCGGCGGTACTCGGCGAGGGCGTCCAGGTAGGCGTTGGCGGCGGCGTAGGCGGCGTTCATGGCGCCGCCGAAGAAGCCGTTGACCGTGGAGAAGGTGACGAACGAGACGTGCGGGTGGTCGGCGGTGAGCCGGTGCAGCGTCCACGCGCCGCGCACCTTCGCCTCCAGCGCCCGGCGCCAGGTGGTGGTGTCCAGGTCGCCCACGGGGCGTTCCACGAGCGTGCCCGCCAGGTGCAGCACTGACGTCAAGGGCACGCCCCAGGTCCCGGCGGCGGCCTCGACGGCGGCCCGCACCTGGTGTTCGTCGGTGACGTCGGCGCGGGCGTAGCGGACCTCTCCCCGCTCACGCAGCCCCGGCAGGGCGCGGGCCTCGTCCTCGGGGGTGCGGCCGAGGACGAGCAGCCGGGTGCCGGGGGTGCGCAGCAGGTGGGCGGCGATCTCGGCCCCGACACCACCGAGGCCGCCGGTGATCAGGGTGAAGCCACCGTGCGCGGGGGGTTCGGCGCGGGAGGGGGTTTCGGGCAGGGGGGCGAGGCGGCGTACGTAGCGGTGTCCGTCGCGGTGGGCGACGTCCACGCCGCCGTCGGTGTGCGCCGCCTCGGCCGCGAGGACGGTCAACGGGTCCGCGGTGTCGTCGGCGGGCAGGTCGAGGTGGCGGGCCCGCAGTGCGGCGGACTCCTCGGCGAGCGACTTCAGCAGGGCCCCGGCCATGGCGTGCGCCGGTGAGGGCCGGTCACCGGGGCGCACGGCCTGGGCGCCCGCCGAGACGTACACCAGGTCCACGGGACGCTGCGGGCCGGACCGGCCGGCGAGGGCCCGGGCGAACGCCAGCAGCCGCTCCACGCCCGTCGTGTCGTCCGGCGCCACCGGCGGCTCTCCCGTGCCGCGGAGCCCGTCGAGGTACAGGACGGCGTCGACGGGCCGCTCGTCATCCGCCAACTGGCCCAGCAGTGTGGCGTAGTCGGCGGTCTCCAGGGACCGGACCCGGTAGTGGGCGGCGTCCACCCGCTCGTACGCGGCCGCCTCCTCGACCACCGTGCACAGGCCGCCCGCCGAGCGCAGCGCGTCGGCGAGCCGCTTGGCGAGTGCGCCGGCCCGAGGGTCGCCGCCCGCCAGGACGAGGGTGTGCCGGCCCGGCGCCACGGCGGGGGCGCCGGGGCGTTGCGTCCGCTGCCACACCGGGCGCAGGAACCAGTCGGGGACGGTGGCCGCGGTGCCCAGCAGCACCTGGGTGCGGCGCACCTCGTCGTCGAAGTCGCCCGCCTCGAAGCTCTTGCGCAGCTTGGTGCGCTGGATCTTGCCGATCTCCGTCTTGGGGACGGCGTCCCGCGCCACCGGGACGAGGAAGGCCGGGCTGACGCCGATCTCCCGGGTGACCTTGCCGGCGATCTCACGCAGGGCGCGGGCCGGGTCGGCGCCGGCCTCGGGGGTGAGGTGCAGGAACAGGGCGAGTTCGTCGGTGGGCGAGGCGGGGTCGGTGCGTACCGCGACCGCGGCGGTGAAACTCCTTTCCGCGTAAGGGAGTTCCTCTACGCAGGCTTCGATCTCGTGGCTGTAGTGGTTGACGCCGTTGACGATGATGACGTCCTTGGCGCGGCCGGTGATGTAGAGCTCGCCGTCACGCAGGAACGCCAGGTCGCCGGTGTCGAACCAGCCGTCGTCGGTGAACGCCTCCGCGTTCGCGGCCGGATTGTCGTGGTAGCCGCCGGTCACCGAGGTGCCGCGGACCTGGAAGCGGCCCGCCTCGCCCTCGGGCAGGACGGTGCCCTGTTCGTCGACGACCCGCATGGCGAAGCCCGGGTAGGGGCGGCCGCAGCTCACGAACGTGCCCTCGCCCGGGACCGGTTCGGCGGGCAGGACGGCGTCGGTGACCACCGAGCAGGTCTCGGACATGCCCCAGCCGGGGTGCATCACGTCCTGCGGCAGGCCGAAGGGCCTCAGCGCGCGCAGGAAGCCTCGGGCCGCGGACGCGACGACGACCTCGCCTGCGTTCATCACCAGCCGCATCGGCGACAGGTCCCAGTCACGGCCGGTGAAGCGGTGGGACTGTTCGGCCAGGAGCCCGAAGGCGAAGTTGGGCGCCCAGGTGACGGTGACCCCGTGCCGGTCGGCGAGGTCCATCCAGCGCAGCGGGTCCTGCAGGATCCAGGGGGTGGGGGCGTGGATCTGGCGGCAGCCCAGGTACACGTCGCGCAGGTGGAACATGACGACGCCGGTGACGTGGTCGAGCGGGATCCAGTTCAGGGAGACGTCGTCGGCGCCGAGGCCGTTGAGCTGCTCGGTGGCGGCCGAGCGGGTCAGCACGTTGCGGTGGGTGAGCCGTACCGCCTTGGGCAGGCCGGTGCTGCCGGACGTCATCAGCATCAGCATCAGGTCGTCGGGCCGGGCGGGGTACCAGTCGTGGTCCTCGGGCGCGGCGCGCAGGGCGTCGGCCGTGGTGATGCGCGGCCCGGGCCCGTCCTGCCGGGCTGCGACCGCACGCAGCCCGGCCTCGCGCCCGGCGGAGCAGACGATCCAGGGCCGGCCGAGCATCCGCCAGATGCCCTCCAGCTTGGTCAGCGCCGCGGAGGGGGTCTCGTAGGAGGCGGGGACGGTCAGCGGGACGGCGACGAAGCCGCCGAGGACGCAGCCCCACAGCACGGCGAGGAAGTCCTCGGTGACGTCGCACTGGAGGATGACCCGGTCGCCCGGGCGCAGGCCGGCCCGGCGCAGCCCGGCCAGGACGCGGGACGCTTCGGGGATCAGGGATGCGTAGGTGCGCCGGTGCTCGCCGCCGTCGTCGTGGACGTGGACGATGTCGCCCTTCTCGCGTGCGGCGGCGCGGCGCAGGGCCTCGGCCCAGCTCGGCACGGACGGTTCGGTCAGGGCGGGGCCCTCGCTGACGGCGGGGACGGCGCGGGCCGGCTCGGGGCGGGTGGTGGGGGCGGCCTGGGCGGGGCGGTCGGGCAGGCCGGTGTGGCGGCGTTCCAGTTCCTCGGGGGCGTTCTCCACCGCCACGTCGACGGCCGTGACGCCGGGCAGCTCGGCCAGCCGCTGCCGCCAGGTCCTGGCCGCGGTCGTGTCGACGGCGGGCAGGGCCCGCAGTGCCGCGCTGTCGACGCCGCCGTCCTCGGTTCGGGGCAGGGCGTTCACCGCCGTGACACGGACCGTGCCGTTGCCCGCGCGGGCCAGGAGCTCCTCGACGCGTTCGGCGGCGTCGGTCCGCCCGGGCACCACGTACAGGCGGGCCGGGGCGTCGCCGTGGCCGGGCAGTACGTGGGCCTCGCGGATGCCGGGCACGGACCGGGCCGCGTCCGCGAGCCCGGCCGTGTCGATCGCGGCCGGGACGGCGGTGCGCTCGGGAAGCGCGGGCAGCTGCCCGAGGTGGACGGCGGGGTCGGTGCCCACCGTGCGCAGGACGTCGTGCAGGGCGCGGGCGAACGCCTCGGCGGTCCGGGCGTCGTAGAGGTCGGTGGCGTACTCGACTTGCAGGGTCAGGCCGTCGGGGGCGCCCGCGGCATCGTGGCGCTGAAGGACGTCGACGAACAGGTCGAACTTGGCGGTGCCGGTGGCGGTGGGCCGCAACCGGGTGCGGCGGCCGTCGAGTTCGAGGACGGCGGGTGCGTTGTTCTGCAGGGCCAGCATCACCTGGAACAGGGGGTGCCGGCCGGGCGTGCGGGGCGGGTTGAGGTCCTCCACCAGCCGGTCGAAGGGCAGGTCCTGGTGGTCCAGGGCGGCCAGGTCGGCGGTGCGCAGCCGGGCGAGGAGGTCGAGGAAGGCGGGGTCGCCGGAGGTGTCGGCGCGCAGTACGAGGGTGTTGGTGATCAGGCCGATCAGGGGGTCGAGGCCGGGTTCGGTGCGACCGGCGACGGGGGTGCCGAGGACGATGTCCTCGCCGGCGCCGCAGCGGGTGAGCAGGGCGCTGACGGCGGCGTGCAGCACCATGAACAGGCTGGCGCCCTCGCGGTCGGCCAGACGCAGCAGCGCACGGTGCAGGCCGGCGTCGACGGCGACTTCGACGTGCGCGCCCGCGCCCCGCGCGGCGGTGGGCCGGGGCCGGTCGCCGGGCAGGGTGCACTCCTCGGGCAGACCGTCCAGCGCGCCGCGCCAGTGGGTGATGAGCCGCTCCAGGCGGCCGGGGCCGTCCGGACCGGGCGCGAGCAGGGCGCGCTGCCACAGCGCGTAGTCGGCGTACTGCACCGTCAGCGGGGACCACTCCGGTGCCCGGCCCGCCCGGCGGGCGGCGTAGGCGACGGACAGGTCGGCGGCGAAGGGGGCGAGCGACCAGCCGTCGGCGGCGCTGTGGTGCAGTACGAACAGCAGGACCCGGTCGCTGCCGGTGCCCAACAGCCAGGCCGCCAGGGGGCTTTCCGCCGTCAGGTCGAAGGGACGGCGCGAGGCGGCGTGGACGTGGGCGGCGATCTCCGCGGCGGGGCAGTCGACGCGCCGCAGCACCGTGCGCAGCTCTCCGGGCGCCAGGATGCGCTGGAAGGCCGTCCCGTCCTGTTCGGCGATCACCGTGCGCAGGCTCTCGTGCCGGTCGGCCAGGTCCCCGAGCGCGGCCTGGAGCGCCCCGGTGTCCAGGCCTGATCCGACGGGAACCAGGAGCGGGATGTGGTAGGTGGCCGCGCCCTCGTCGAGCCGGTTCAGGAACCACATGCGTTCCTGGGCGAAGGACAGCGGCACCCGCTGCGGGCGAACGGCGGCGCCGAGGACGGGCCGGGGCGGGGCGCCCTGCGTGCCCGCGGCGAGCCGTTCGGCGAGCGCCGCCGGGGTCGGCGCCTCGAACAGGGCGGTGATGGGGATCTCCGCACCGGTCCGCTGCCGCAGCCGGGCCAGCAGCCGGGTGGCGAGCAGGGAGTCGCCGCCCAGGTCGAAGAAGCGGGCGTCCACGCCCACGGACTCGCGTGGCAGGTCCAGCACGTCCTCGAACAGGGCGCACACCAGGCGCTGGTGCGCAGTCGCCGGCCGGGTGCCGGACGCGGCGGCGGTGAAGTCGGGATCGGGCAGAACCTGCACGTCGAGTTTGCCGTTCGCGGTCAGCGGCAGGGCGTCCACGGGGACGCAGGCGGCCGGGACCATGTGCTCGGGCAGGTGCGTGGCCGCGTGGGTGCGCAGGTCGGCGGGGTCCGCAGGGGCGTCACCGGAGGGGACGGTGTAGGCGATGAGGCGCAGGGCGCCGTTGCCGGTGCGGCGGGGCACGACGGCGGCGCGGGCGACGCCCGGGTGGGCGGTGAGGACGGCCTCGATCTCGCCGGGCTCGACGCGGAAGCCGCGCAGCTGTATCTGGGCGTCGGCGCGGCCGATGTAGTCGAGGGTGCCGTCGGGGCGGCGCCGGGCCAGGTCGCCCGAGCGGTACATGCGGGTGCCGGGCGGGCCGTAGGGGTCGTCGAGGAAACGTTCCGCGGTCTGCTCGGGGCGGTTGAGGTAGCCGGGGGCGACGCCGGCGCCGGAGACGTACATCTCCCCTGTCGCGCCGGGCGGTACCGGCCGTCCCTCGGGGTCCAGCAGGTACACCCGCAGGTCGGCGAGCGGCCGGCCGATGACGCTGACGCGGCGCGGGTCGTCCAGGTCGGCTTCGGTGAGGCGGTGGTGGGTGACGTGCACGGTGGTCTCGGTGATGCCGTACATGTTCACCAGCGCCGGTCGGTCGAGGCCGTGCCGGTCGGCCCAGGGGCGCAGCCGTGCCGGGCGCAGGGCCTCCCCGCCGAAGATGACATGGCGCAACGCCCCGCTACCGCGGCCGTGTTCGAGGTCGGCGTCGATGAGCTGCTCGAACGCGGACGGTGTCTGGTTGAGGACGGTCACGCCCTCGCGGTGCAGCAGGTCGAGGAAGTCGCGCGGCGAGCGGCTGACGGCGTAGGGCACGACGACGATCCGGCCACCGTGCAGCAGGGCGCCCCAGATCTCCCACACGGAGAAGTCGAAGGCGTAGGAGTGGAACAGCGTCCACACGTCGTCGGCCCGGAAGTCGAAGTGCTCGGCCGCGGCGGCGAAGAGGCGTACGACGTTGGCGTGCGGCACGGGTACGCCCTTGGGGCGGCCGGTGGAGCCGGAGGTGTGGATGATGTACGCGGTGTCGGACGGGCTGAGCGGGCCGTGCCGTTCGGTGTCGGTCAGGTCGGTGCCGGAGCGGCGGGCGAGATCTGCGGCCACCTGGGGGTCGTCCAGCAGCAGGGTGGGGACGGCGTCCTGGACGAGGTGGGCGTGGGCGTGTTCGGTGACGAGGACGACGGGGGCTGCGTCCTCGACGACCAGCCGCAGCCGCCCGGCCGGCTGACCCGGGTCCAGGGGCAGGTAGGCGGCGCCGGTCTTCAGGACGGCCAGCAGGGCGGGCAGCAGCCGGATGCCGCGCTCAAGGGCGAGCGCCACGACCCGGCCGGGGCCCGCGCCGTGCTCGGTCAGCAGCCGGGCGATCCGGTTCGCCTCGGCGTTGAGACCGGCGTAGGTGAGCCGCTCGTTCCCGTGGCTGACGGCCGTGCGCTCGGGCCCGGCCGCGGCCCACTCCTCGAACAGCTGCGTCAGGGTCCGCCCGACCGGATACGTGTGCGCGGGTGTGTCGCGGGGGTGTTCGCCCGGCAGCAGGATGTCCAGGTCACCCAGCGGCGTCGCCGGGTCGGCCTCGCCCAGCAGGCGCAGCAGCGTGCAGAACCGGTCGCGGTGCAGCGCGAGTTCGTCCTCGCCGTACAGGGCGGGGTTGGCGTCGAGGGCCAGCCACAGTCCGCCGCCGCGCTGTCCGGGACGCACCGAGATCTGCAAGTCGTCGACGGCTCCGCCGGACAGGTGGTGCCAGGTGGTGGGGTGACCGCCGAAGACCGGGGACTCGTCGAACGGGACGATGTTCAGCACCGGCCCGTACAGTCGGCGTCCGGTGCCCAGCAGGCCCAGGTCGCGGCGGAGGAACTCGCCGCGGTAGCGCTGGTGGCGGCGCAGGGCCTGCAGTTCGTCGGCGACGGCCCGGGCGAGTTCCGCGACGCTCGTCGTGGGGGCGGCGGCCACGCGCAGCGGCAGGACGTCCGAGGCGGTACCGGGGGTGCGCAGGGCGGCGCTGCCCAGCCGACTCATCGTGGCCATGCCCAGCACCAGGTCGTGGGCGCCGGTCATCCGGTGCAGGTAGACGACGGTCGCGGCGGTCAGCAGGTCGGTGCGCCGGACACCGAGGCGGGCGGCCGCCGTGTCCAGGGCATCGGTCTCGGCGGGCGTCAGTTCGGCGGTGCGGCGCGGGAAGGGCGCGGTGGGCGGCGCCGTGCGGGCAGTGAGCCGGGCGGGTTCGGGCAGGCCGGCCAGACGCTGCGCCCAGTGGTCACGGTCGCGGGCGAAGCGCTCGGAGGCGAGGTAGGCCGCCTCCTCCTCCTGGAGCCGGCGCACCGGCGCGAAGGCGCACGGCTCCGGTTCGCGGCCCTCGGCCAGCGCGTTGTACGTCTCGGCCAGGCGGCGCCCGAGGAGCTTGTAGCTGTAGCCGTCCAGGAGCAGGTGATGGGCCCTCAGCAGCCACAGGTGCCGGTCCTCGGCGAGGGTGAGCAGGGTGTGCGCGAACAGGGGGCCCTTCTCCGGGTCCACCGGGGTCGCGAGGTCGGCGCGGACGTACTCCCATGCGGTGGCCTCCGGATCGGCGGCGCCGCTGACGTCGGCCCGGTTCAGACTCCAGTCGTCCGCGTCCGGAGCCGGGTGGCAGCGCGGGCCCTCGTCGGTGTCGGCGAACCGCAGGGCGAAGGTGTCGGCCTCGGCCACGACGCGCCGCAACGCGGTCTCGAACAGGGCGCTGTCGAGGGGGCCGTGGATCTCCACGGCCTCCGCGGTGTTGTACGCGGCGCTGTCCGGTGCGAGCCGTCCGGCGTACCAGAGGCCCTCCTGGGCTCCGGACAGCGGTCGACGTGCGTCGTCCTGGAGTGACATAGCGCAAACCTCACGTGGCAAACCGAAGATGTCCCGGACGGCGAGGCCCGGCCGGATCGGACGGGTGCGGCCGCCCCCGTGCCGCCCACGCGCGGCGTACGGCCGCACACCGGGCGCGGCCCACAGGGGGATACAAAGGCCGCACACCGGGGTCAGGGCGATCACGCCGTCTGCCCCGGTCTCACGTCACAGCACGTTGAGGCACCCGCACAGGCCGGGTCAAGGCGAACCGGCCCGCCGGCCGGCGATTCAGGGATTCCCCTGGAATCCGCCGGGCCAGGGAGTGTGGACCGCTGCTCAACTTCTAGGGAAATCACGCGACTTACCAGTCCGGGGGCCGCTGGGCTGGATTCCGCCGCGCTCCGCCGTGCACCCTCGAAAAGCCCCCGACCTCGCCGCGGACCACCGCGGTGGCAGACCCGTCCCGGGGCCGTGGACTTCCGGAACGAACGACGGAAAGAAGGCTGACGGCATGCACCGTGCGCTGTGTCCGGTCGAGACGCTCTACGTGGGCCAGAGAAGCAGGGCCGTGCTGTCCTGCACCCTGCGTGGACCGGTGGACGTCGCGGCGCTGTCGGCCGCCTTCGACGCCACGACCGAGGCGAACCCGCCACTGCGCTCCCGCATCGAACAGGACGGGGCGGGGCACCTGTTGCGCGTCCTCGGTGCCGACGAGCGGCCCCGGCTGGTCACCCGGACCGGCGACGAGGCCGAGGCCTACGCGGCGGAGCTGAACAGGCCACTGCCGCTCGGAGGTCCCCTCAGCCGCGCCGTCCTGGTCAGCGCACCGGGCGGGGACCGCCACCTCTTCGTGCTGGTGATCGACCACACCATCACCGACGGCCACAGCAGCATCGCGCTGCACAACGCCCTGTGGGACCGCTACCGGCTGTTGGTCGAGGGGAACACCGGCGGGAGCGCCGATCCGGAGGGCCCCCGCTGGCCGGAGCCGGTGAGCCGGCTGCTGCCTGCCGTCGACGACGCCGACACGGCGAAGTACCTGGACGGCCGCCTGGAGGAGATACGGCGCCACCCGGTCGAACTGGTCCCCTACGACGCCGCCCCCGGCGAGGGGACCGGCGCCGGCGGACACATCGAGGTCCGCAGGATGACCCTGGACGCGGACCTCACCTCACGGCTGCGCCGGACGGCGCGCGCCTCGGGCGTCTCGGTGCACGCTCTGGTCTCCGCGACCCTTCTGGTGACGGCGAGACGGCGGCTGCCGGGGGACGACGGAGCCCGCACGCTCGGCTGTCTCTCCCCCGTCGACCTGCGCTCGCGGCTGTCCCCGCCGCTGCCCGCCTCCGCCCCGGTCCCCGCGGTCACCACCCACCTGCAGACCCTTCAGGTGTCCACGAGCTCCGAGCCGTCGGAGGTGGCCCGTGCCGTGCACGCCCGTCTCGGCGACTTCCTCTCCCGAGGCGACCACGTGCACGAGATGCGCATCACGCCGGAGATCCGCCGCAACCCCGCCCTGCAACTGGCCACGGTGATCGCCACCAACATGGGCGTGGTCCCGGGCCCGCGCCTGCCCGGCGGGCTGCGGGCCGTCGACGTACGGCTGGTCCCGGGCCGCGAGCACTACTTCCCGCAGGCCGGTCGCAGCCCCGTCATGGCCTGCGTCGTCTCCTTCGAGGGCCGGCTCGGCATCGAGTTCCCGCACTTCACCGCCTGCTACAGCCCTGACTTCATGAGGGCATTCCGCGACGACGTGCGCGCCGGACTCCTGGCCTTCACGGACGCGGCCGAGCCCGGGCACGCCCTGGCCGCCACCGGCTGAGTACGTCCGCCCGTCCGCCCCTTCCGCCCCCGCCCGCCCGGCCGTAAGGAACCTCTGTCCGTCATGACGACCGTCAGTGAACTCCCCTCCCCCCTCACGCTGCTCCCCCGAGCCCAGGCGGGCGACGAGCACGCGATGAACCACCTGCTGACCGCCATCACGCCCTACGTGGCGCGTATCTGCCGGTCCATCACCCATGACGACGGCGCCGACGCCACGCAGGAGGCACTGCTCGCCGTCTACCGCGGCCTGGGATCCCTGCGCGAGCCGGCGGCGTTCTACGGCTGGGTGCGCTCGGTGGCGGTGCGGGAGGCCGTCCGCACCGCCAAGCGCTACGGCACGGAGAGCTGCTGCTTTGAGGTGGAGGCTCAGCAGGAGACCAATCCCATGGACGCGGTGTACATCAGCGACGTGCTGGAACGCCTGTCGCAGGCGCACCGGCAGGTCCTCACCCTGCGTGCCTACGGACTCAACGAGGAGGAGATGGCCGAGGTGCTCGCCCTGCCCGTGGGCACCGTCCGCTCCCGTCTCTTCCGTGCCCGCCGCCGGTTCCAGGAAGCCTGGCAGCCCTCGGCAGCGTGAGGCCGGTCCGGCCCCTGCGGGGGCCGGACCGTTACGACGGCGGCCGTGGCGGTGTTCCCGCCACGGCCGCCGTGCGGGGCCCGACAGGCCCCGTTCCGCACTACCGCACGCATTCCGGGAGGACACGCGGGGGCCACTGCCCCGCGGCGAACATCCCGAGGGCGTGTGCCCGCGCCACGAGGGCGGGCCGGTTGGGCGCGTCAAAACGACGCAGCATCTGTCCGACGCGGTACTCGACGCCCTGGCGGCTCAGATACAGACGGGAAGCCAACTGCACCGTGGAATCGCCACTCGCCACACCCTCCAGAACCTGCGCGTCGAGGGCGCTGAGCACGGGCCCGCCGGCTACCGCCTCCGCCGTCCGGCGCAGAAGGACGACGACGCCGACCATCTCGCCCGAGGGCTGCCTGACGGCGATGGCGGTGATATCTGCATGGAAACTGCGGCCGTCGCCCTCCCGGCCCGTCACCTTCTGCTTGAATCTCCGGCTACGCCCCGAGGAAAGCGCGGCACACTGTTCCCGCAAATGTCCCGGGGTCGGGGAACGGAGCAGTTCGAGGAGTCCGCGTCCGCAGATCTCTTCGGCACTCAGGCCGAATTGGCGGGCGAATTCGGGTTCCGCGGCCGTGACCGCGAGGTCCCGCGGGGAGAGGTGGGCCGTACAGGTGGCCGCCGGGATCACGTGGTCCTGCGCGGCGATCAGGCCGCGGCGGGCGGGAACAGCTGTGGCTGCGGTCTTCTTCTTGCCGGGCGAGGCGTCGGGGAAACTCGTGGTGGCCACGGACGTACCGTCCTTCTTCCTGCACGTGGGGGGCTGGGAAGGGTGTCACGGACGCGGAGCGGACCGATGCGCTGTACCTGGGTGTCGACGAGCGCCCGGTGACGGCACGCGCCACCTCGTCGGTGGCCGGGGCCGGAGTTCCGCGTCGTTCCCGGCCGGCGGCGGGCCCCGGAACCGGGATCGGGTCAGGTGAGCGGAGGGAGCGGTGCCGAGGCGACCGTCATCCGGGTCTGCTGGGCAACGTTGTCATCACTGCTGTTCGAGCCCGAGGTGCGGTCCCGCCGACGGGCCGCCCGAGGGCCGGGCGGGCGACACGTATGCCCTGCCGGGACGAGAAGCGCGTTCGGCCATGGGGAGCACGAGAACCTCCACGAGACGAAGAGGGGATCGTTTGGGGGAAGCCTCCTTCGAGATTAAAGGGAGACAACCCTTGGGACAAGAGTTTGCCAGGTGACCTGGGCGACGCGTCAACTCTTCTGCGAATGGGCCGCATTCGGGCCCCGCGAACCCCCTTCGCCAACAATCCCGCCTGTCCGGGACACTGCCCACCGGAATGCGCTCACCCGCCACGTCAAACGGCTTGTCGCCCCTTGCCGCACTCCTTAAAGTGCTGACAACCCACATGCCCGATCGGGCAAGCGGAACCACGGATACCGCGCCGACCGGGCCACCTGACCCGAGGAGGGAGATGCTCGACCAGCCGCAGTTCGGCCGTCGGCTCAAAAGACTCCGGACCGCACGCGGCCTGAGCCAGGCCGACGTCGTCGGCGACGGCATGTCGACGGGACACCTGTCACGCCTGGAGTCCGGCGACCGGCGGCCCACCGAGCGCACCGTGGCCTACCTCGCCCAGCGACTCGGCGTCGACGCTTCGGCCCTGACCGGCCCGCAGGACGACAGGTCCCTGAGCGGAGTGCTGGCCGCCGTGGCCTCGGCGCCGCCCGGGACGGACAGCACCGCGGCGCTCAGCCGCGCGGTCGAGGAGGACCCCGGCGAGGACCCCGCCGCCCGCTGGCAGGCCCTGTGGCTGCTCAGCCAAGCCGCCGACCGCGCCGGCGACCACCGATCGGAGCGCACACGCCTGCTGGAACTCCTGACGCTGAGCCGCTCGTTGGACGCCCCTGACCTCCACACCCGCTCCCTCGTCCGCTATGCGCGCTGCACACGGGCCATCGGCGACCTGGACACGGCGGAATCGGCGGCGGCGGAGGCGCTCTCCCTCGCCCGCACCGCGCACCTGTGCGTGCCCGACACCCTGGCCGCCCTGCTGGAGCTGATCAGCAGTGAGACGGAACTCGGCCGGTGGGAGGCCGCCTCGCGGCACGTCGACGAGTTGGACCGCGATCTGCTGCCCCGGGCCTCTGCCGTACAGGCGGCCGAGGCCCTGTGGACGGCCGCCGTGGTCAGCAGCCGCAAGGGCGACGACGCGGCCGCCATGGCCCGGCTGAACAAGGCCCTGGATCTGCTCAAGGACGGACGGGAGGACCTGACCGCGTGGGCCCGGCTGCGGACCGCCGCCGCCGCGGCGGCCCTGCAGATGTCACCGCCTCGGGTGGCCGCCGCGGAGGAGTGGCTGACAGAGGCCGCCTCCGTCCTCGATCTGACCGGCACGCCCGCACAGCTCCAGGAACTGCACGCCCTCCAGGCTCACCTCGCCTTCGCACAGGGCCGGTTGGAGGACGCCGCCCTGCTCAGCCGGACCGTGCTGTCCGAGGAGGACCTGCGTCTCCCCTACCGTGACCGGGTACGGCTGTCGGTCCTCGACGGCCGGCTGGCGATCCACGCGGGCCGGGTCGAGGAGGGCGTCGCCGCGCTCCAACAGCTCGCACGACAGGCCACGCAGTCCAGGTACGCCGGCCTCGCCGCCCACGTCTGGCAAGCGCTGGCCACCGCCCTGGCCGCCTGCGTCCACCCCTCCGGCGCGGTCCCCTGCCGAACTCGCCCCGGCCGGTCGGGCGGACCGCGGTCCGTCAGCCGGCTGGGCACGCGCGCCGACGGGGCGGACGGCCTCGCAGAAAGCAGAGGGAAGCCGTGACGACGGCGCGACGGCCCACCGGCGCGAAGGGCCTGGGCCGCGCGCCGAGCGGCCACTGACCGGCCGGAGAGCCGCCCACGCGCGGGCGCGGGCACGACGGGACCGCGGGCGTGCGGGTGAGCGCTCAGCCTCCAGTGGATCGCGCGGAGCGGATCCGGAAGCGCTTCGGTCGAGCCGGGCCGCCACGGTGCGGACGGCGACTCGTCCTGCCGTCCGTACAGGCCCTGCGGCACACCGGATCGCATGGAGGGGACGGACCGGCAGCTCGGCCAACGGCTGGAGAAGACCATCATGAGCCTGCTGGAGCGCCGTGCCGACACCGCGTCGGTCTGTCCGTCCGACGCGGCGCGCGCGGTCTACGAGGGTGACGACGACGGCCGGCGGGCCCTGATGGAACCGGCCCGCCGCGCGGCATGGCGTCCGGTGGACGACGGCGAGGTCGAGGTGACGCAGGGCGGCCGGCCCGTCGTGGAGACGCAGACGCGCGGGCCCGTACGTGTTCGGCGCGCGCGTCGGTAGCGGCAGTCGGGCACCTCCGGGGACGGACACGGCTGGGGCACGGTCCCCGGACCGCCCCCGGATGTGGCCGTGGACGGTCGGGGAACGCGTCACCTGCCCCGAAGACCGACCGCCAGCGTCAGTTCGAGGACCCGGTGCGGTGATGCGAGATCCGGGAACAGCTCCCGCACCTGCGACATCCGGTACCGGACGGTCTGGGGATGGACGAACAACGCCGCCGCCACCTCGTCCCGCCTGCCCTGGTGCAGCAGCCACGCCCGCAACGTCTCCTCCAGCCGCCGCGCGGTCGCGTCGGACAAGGTCCTGAGCGGTGCGAGGGCTCGGGCGCGCAGGTCCACGAAAGCGTCCATGTCGGCGCTCAGCACCAGCTCGGACAGGTGCTCCTCGGTGTCGCGGACGTCGGAGGAGAGGGAGCGCGCGCGTACGGCTCGTGCGTACGAGGCCGACACACGCGTCCACGGCCGGGCCGGGCCCACCACGGCGGTGCGGTCGGTCAGCTGTCGCATGAGATGTGATCGGTCGGCATCGGGGACGAGCAGCACACCGGTGGTGTCCGGCAGATCGTCGAGGACGAGGGTGCTCGGGTCGAGCACGCGGTAGGCAGGCCGGGCCTGGGCGGCGGGCAGCAGGACCGCGGTCAGCGAAACCGGAGGCTGCCACCCGGCCCGTTGAGCTGACACGAGCAGTACGTCCGGGCTCGCGCCGGCGAGGAGGTCGCGGGCCAGTTGTTCCAGGTGGCGCTCCTGGGCCCGGCCCTGGGCGGCCAGTTCGTCGGCGTGGCCCGCGGCGCTCGCGGCGGAGAGCTCGTCGATGTAGGCGAAGGTCAGCTCGGCGAACTTGGCGACCTCGGCGGCGGGCAGACCTGCGGGTACCGCACCTGCTGCCAGGCATCGCCAGGCCACGCGGGCGCCGACGCGGTAGGCGCTGAGCAGGGCGTCCATCGAACGGCCGTCGCGCACCTCGCCCCTGCCCAGCTCGTAGGCGGCGTCACCGCCGTCGCCGCCGGTGGCGTTCCCGCTCGCGAGGTCCAGGTAGTGCCCCAGGGCGGTGCGGACGGCTCGGCGGATGGTGCCGCCCATGCTGCCCGAAAGGGCGTTGGCGTAGGGAGGGACCTCGTCGATGATCGCCTGGACGACCTCGTCGGCGGTGGTCTTCAGTGCGGCCCGCAGTGCGGTGACCGTCGTCTCATCCAGGGCCAGTTCACTGGCCCTCTGGGTTACACGACTCATGTTTTTATTCCCTGCGAACAATTCCGCCCACCAGATTCACGTCCTGCGGTCAGGACTTTACGCCCTGAGGCGCAGCAAGCTGGAGTCATGACGAGTGCAGCCCTTCGCAGCAGGGCGTGGAAACTACTGGAGATGGTCACGACGCCGCTGCTGCCGTCGGACTACCTCGATCTGGTCAGCCCGCTGCGCGCGGGCGCTGACCTGCGGGGACGCATCGAGGCCGTGCACCCCGAGACGGGTGACGCGGCGACTGTCGTGATCAGGCCGGGACGGGGCTGGCGCGGGCACACAGCCGGCCAGTACGTGCGGATCGGGGTCGACGTCGACGGGGTGCGCCTGTGGCGTGCCTACTCCCTCACCTCGCCGACGCACCGTCAGGACGGCCGCGTCACGATCACCGTGAAGGCGATCCCGGACGGCAAGGTCAGCAACCACCTGGTCCGCAGGGCGAAACCGGGCACGCTGATCCAGCTCGACCAGCCGACAGGTGACTTCGTGCTGCCCGGGGCCAAGCCCGCCAAGGTGCTCTACCTGACGGCCGGCAGCGGCATCACGCCCGTGATGGGCATGCTGCGCGACATCGAGCTCGACGACGTCGTCATGGTCCACTGCGCGCCACGGCCGCAGGACGTGATCTTCCGCTCCGAACTGCACGACCTGGTCGCGGAGAAGAAGCTGCGGCTCACCGAGGTGCACACCGACACGGACGGCGTGCTCGACATCGCACGTCTCGACGAACTCGTGCCGGACTGGGCAGAGCGCGAGACCTGGGCCTGCGGGCCCGCGGGCCTGCTCGACGCCGCCGAAAAGCACTGGAGCGAGCACGGCGTCCCGGAGCGCCTGCACACCGAACGCTTCCGTCCGGGCATCGTCGTCGCCGGTGACGGCGGCGAGGTCACGTTCAGCGCCACCGGCAGGACCGTCGACGCGGACGGCGCCACGCCGTTGCTGGACGTCGGCGAGGAGGCCGGCGTGCTCATGCCCTCCGGGTGCCGTATGGGCATCTGCTTCGGCTGCGTCTCGCCGCTCAAGGCGGGCGCCGTCCGCGACCTGCGCACCGGCGAGATCACCGAGGCCGAGCCGGGCGTCCTCATCCAGACCTGCGTGTCCGCCGCGGCGGGCCCCTGCGACATCGAACGGTAGGAACACCTTGACCGCCATCGACCCCACCGCCCACCTGACCGCGGAGCAGATCGAGGAGCTCGGCCGCGAGCTGGACGCGATCCGCGACGAGGTGATCGCCAGCCGTGGCGAGAAGGACGCCGCCTACATTCGTAAGGTCATCGCGGCGCAGCGCAAGCTCGAACTGGTCAGCAGGGGCGTGCTGCTGTTCTCGTTCTTCCCGCCCGCGTGGCTGCTCGGCACCGCCGGTCTCTCCGTGGCGAAGATCATGGACAACATGGAGATCGGCCACAACATCCTGCACGGCCAGTGGGACTGGATGCGGGACCCGAAGATCCACTCCACCACCTGGGAGTGGGACCACGTCTCGCCGTCCGACCAGTGGAAGCACTCGCACAACGAGCTGCACCACACGTACACCAACGTGATCGGCAAGGACAACGACCTCGGTTACGGCATCATGCGCGTCGACGAGGACCAGAAGTGGCACCCCTTCCACCTCGGCCAGCCGCTGTGGAACTTCATCAACGCCTGTTTCTTCGAGTACGGCATCGCAGCGTACGACCTGGAGCTCGGCAAGAACCTGAGCAAGCGCCGCCGCAAGAACCCGGAGTTCCGCGCGCGGGCCAAGGCCGTGGGCCGGAAGATCCGCAAGCAGGTGCTCAAGGACTACGTGGTCCACCCGCTGCTGTCGGGCCCGTCGTTCCTCACGACGCTCGGCGCCACGTTCACCGCGAACCTGGTCCGCAACCTCTGGTCCCACTCGGTGATCATGTGCGGGCACTTCCCCGAGGGCGTGCAGGTCTTCGAGCGCCGGTCGATCGAGGGCGAGACGCGCGGCCAGTGGTACCTGCGCCAGATGATGGGCTCGGCGAACATCAGCGGCAGCAAGGCCATGCACTTCATGACCGGCAACCTGTCGCACCAGATCGAGCACCACCTGTTCCCGGACCTGCCGAGCAACCGCTACGCCGAGGTCGCGGTGAAGGTGCGCGCGCTGTTCGAGAAGTACGAGCTGGAGTACGTCACCGGGCCGCTGCCCCAGCAGGTGTTCTCCGCGTGGCGCAAGGTTTTCCGGCTCTCGTTGCCGAACAGGAAGAAGCCCACGGTCCAGACGCCGGCCCGCGAGCAGGAGCTCGTCGCGGCCTGATACCCGGTACGGCGGGCCGCCTCGCCGGGAGACGTTGCGCCGGCAGTCGACGGACAAGCCGTCGTCGGACATCCTTCCGACAACGACGTTCCCGGCAGCGCCGGGGACACCGGTCGCCCTCGCCATCGGCGGCTTCGTCGCCGTGCGCGCCGTCGCGCCGGGCCGCGAGGTCTTGGCCGTGCCCGGACAGCACGCCCCGGCGGATGTGGACCCGGCGGCCGTCACCGGCGTCGAGGACGTCCACGACCCGCACCTGTGGGCCCTCGTCCTGGGGACGCACGTGGCCACGGCCCACCTGGTCACCGCCGGCCCCGCCGAGGGGCACGCGGTCCTGGACCACGCCCGCGACCTGCTGCGCGATCGTCACGGCGTCGCCCCGCGACGCTCCAGGCCGAGCCGGCCGATCTCACGGGATGCGAGAAGGCCGGCCGGCAGGTCCGGCGCCGGGAACCGGCGGACACCTGCGGCAGCGCCCCACGGCGAGCCGGTCAGCCGATGATGGCGACCGGGGCGTCCCAGGCGTTGCGGTCGACGTTGATGGTGTGACCGCCGCGGGTCTCCTTGCTGTTGGCCTTGTACTGGTGGCCGCGGCTGTGGTCGGTGTACAGCTTCGGGTTCCAGGGCCAGTCCTTGGTGGTGGTCTCCTGGCCGTTCCACAGGGCGTACCAGAGGTTGCCCGGCAGGTCCGTGCGGTTCGTGGCCGTGGCGATCGCCTTGGCGCTGGAGCTGCTGAAACCGTAGAGGCCCGCGCGGTAGGTCTTGGCGCGCAGGGTCTTGGTGAAGGAGCGCACGTAGGCGAGGGTGGCGTCGTTGCACGCCTTGTCGGCGATGTCGTACGACTCCATGTTGAGGTAGATCGGGCTGCCGGCCTTCATGCCGAGCGCCGACGCCTTGGCGACCGCGTCCTTGGCGTTGGCGGCCCCGACCGAGGCCGCGGTGGCCGCGGTGAACCTCTCCTTGTTCCGGCTCTTCTGGCAGGGGGGCTGGGCGCCGACGTACAGGGGGATGATCCGCCAGCCGAGGGTGTCGACCGACTTCACCCAGGGTTTGGTGAGGTTGGGCTGGGCGCAGCCGCGGTTCTTGCCGCCGATGTAGACGGCGACGCCGCCGTAGTAGGCGTCCTTCTTCCACGCCTTCATCGCGGCGAGCGAAGGCGCCGTGCAGGCGTCGAACGCCCGGCCGGTGTAGGTCTTCTGCGCCGGCCACGCCGTAGCGGCCATCGAGGTCTGCGCCACGATCCCGGCGCCTGCCACGACGACGGCGCCGGTCGTCGCCAGGGCGATGTAGCGGCCTTTTCTGGACAGCCGGTGCTTCGGCATTTTCCCACCCCATGAAGATCGGGCTCCGGCTCCCCGGAGCCCGATCACCCTATCTTCACGCGGTGCAGCCGCAGTGACCGGCCAGGGCCGTTCGCGCCCCGTCGGGCGCCTTGCCGGCGGCCGTCGTCGGGCAGGCCGGGCAGAGGGGTCGGGCAGGGGCGAGGGAGCCGGCCCCGGGAGCGGCGCCGGGCGGCGGTCCGCTCGTCCGGGGCGGCGGCGTTCTCCGCAGGGCCGCCCGGCGGCTCGCCCAGGAGCGGTCCGGCCCCGGACGCGCTGCGGCACCCGTCGACCGGGCCGTGTCTCCTGCCCGGGGGCCCGGCCGCCGCGAGCCGGCTCAGTCCTCGGCGACCAGTGCGGGCGTCGACTTCGTGAGCACCTCGCCGCGGAAGAACGCGGGGCTCCGCCGGCGCATCACACTCATGATCACCACGCCGAGGGCGAGCAGGCCCACGCCGATCACGAACACCGAGCCGACGCCGAACACGGACGACCCGCTCCCGTAGGCGGGGTCCCACATGTCGGCGAGCGTCTTGGCGAAGACCGCCGAGAGCAGCACTCCGCCGAGGACGGGGAAGACTCCCTTGAACACGAGATCGCGTCCGGACCTCAGGAGGTCGGCACGGAAGTACCAGGCGCAGGCGAAGGCCGTCAGCGCGTAGTAGAAGCAGATCATCAGGCCCAGCGCGTAGATCGTGTCGACCAGCACGTGCTCGCTGACCAGCGTCATCACCGTGTAGAAGACGCCGGTCGCGACGCCCGCGGTGACCGTGGCCCGGCCCGGGGTGCGATAGCGCGGGTGGACCTCGGCGTAGGAGGCGGGCAGCGCCTCGTAGGTCGCCATGGCGAGGACCGTGCGGGCCACGGGGATGAACGTCGTCTGGAGGCTGGCCGCGGCCGACGCGAGGACCGCGACGAACAGCGCGACGCCCAGCACGGAACCCATGACGGGGCCGGCGAGGGCGGCGAAGACGTTGTCCGAGGTGTCGGGGTTCGCGAGGCCCAGGCCCCGGTCGCCGGAGCCCACGATCATCTGCGCCGCGACGCCCGTGGCCAGGTAGGAGCCGACGAGCACGACCATGGCGACGAGCGCCGCACGGCCCGGCGTGCTGCTGCTGCCGCTGGTCTCCTCGTTGGCGGTGAGACACGCGTCCCAGCCCCAGTACATGAAGATCGACAGTGACAGACCGGCCGTGAACGCGGCGAACGACTGGACGGCGAAGGGGTTCAGCCACGCCCAGGAGAAGTCGGCCGAGGTCGGGAAGTCGGCGCTTCCGGCCTTGGTGAAGGCCATGATCACGAAGACGGCCAGGACCAGCAGTTGCAGCGCCACCAGGGTGTACTGCAGGCCCTTGGTCGCCGTCATGCCGCGGTAGCTGATCACGGTGGCGACGGCGATGAGCGCCAGGCAGGTCACGATGTGCACGGCCTTGTTCCCGTCGAGCGCCGCCACCGAGTCGCTGCCGGTGACCTCGCCGGCGAGCAGCCAGAAGTAGGAGGTGGCGACGCCGGCCAGGTTCGACAGCACGATGATCGTGGCGATGACCAGGCCCCAGCCGCACATCCACCCCACGCGCGGACCGAACGCCTTGACCGTCCAGGTGAACGAGGTGCCGCAGTCGGGCATGGCCTTGTTCAGCTCGCGGTAGGCGAAGGCGACGAGCAGCATCGGCAGGAAGCCGGCGAGGAACACGGCGGGCATCTGCACGCCGACCTCGCCGGCGGTGGAGCCGAGCGTCGAGGTGAGGCAGTACACCGGTGCCACGGTGGAGACTCCGATGACCGCGCTGCCCAACAGGCCCACGGAATTGCCGCCCAGTCCCTTGCTGCGCATGCCGTCGGCAGGGGCCCCGTCGTCTTTGGCGGTGGCCGGAGAACGCGTGTCCAGCTGAGTCATGAACAAGACGTTAAATCCTGCGTATTTCGTGGTGTGGTTGCTCGAAGTGAGGTAATAGGCGCGCAAAGAGCCAGGGAATCACATAGAGAAACGATCAGTTTCCCTAACTTTCGAAGGCTCATCCGGTACCCAGGGCACCTGTTCCAAAGGGCGAGTGGCAGGTGTCCGATATTCGGTAACCGCACCGCTGTCCGATTTACGCCCCTCGAAGTCTTCCGTGCGATTCACGTCACACTCCGAGGCGGAGCGCCCCTTCCGGGCCGGCCGCCGACCGCGGTGTCCGCCGGCAGCCCCCGGCGAGGTGGATCGGCGCCGTCGGCAGCGACACCCCGCCGCGGCCCGCGCGGCCCCCCGGCCGGTCCGGCCGGGATCGGCGCCGGCACGCGGCTGTTCGCGGACCTCCCGCCGCTGGAACCGGAGCAGGTGGCGCGGCGACCGGTGGGCCTGGTCACTCGTGCGGCCCGCCGCGTACCGTGCCGAGCCGGAGGGCGCCGTCGTCCGGCCGCGTCACGCACTCGACGGGGCCCGTGGCGCGTGCCCGGGGACTCTTCGGGTACCGCGTGGGGGTGAGGACGGTGTTCGTACCGGCAGGTGGTTGTTGAAGTGATGCGCTCGTGACGCGCCTCGGTGGCTTCGGGGAGGACTCGGCGATCGGGCCGGCCGACGATCCCATGGCTGTCGCGCTGGAGATCGCCGATGCGGTGGAGTTCCTGACGCACCTGTGGACCGTGGCCGCTCAGGGAACGAGCCTGCGCCTGTCCGCGCACCAGTTGCGGGCCCTGCGTGTCCTGGAGGAGGAACCGGGGCTCAACCTCACCGCTCTGGCGGAACGCATGGAGATGGGACTGCCGACCGCCAGCCGGCTGTGCGACAGGGTCGAGGCGGCCGGTCTCATGGAGCGGGTACTGCATCCACGCAAGCGGCGTGAGGTGCAACTGCGTCTCACCGGACACGGCCGGCAGATGCTGGACGAGGTCGCATCGCACCGCGCACACGCGCTGGCCGCCGTGCTCGCGGCCATGGACCCGCGCGCCCGTGAGTCGCTGCACCACGGCATGCTCGGCTTCCTGGCCGCACGCGACCGCGGCACTCCGGACGCGGACGCCTCCGGGCCCTGAGCGGTCCCCGGCGCGAAGAGGCCGTGACGGCCCTCACCGGGGTGTCCGGGACCCGCTCACGGCGTCTCCGTGCGGGCCGGGGGGAAGCCGGTGACCCAGTCGGTGATGGTGACGGTGGTGCCCCGGCCGGGGCGGCTGTCGAGGGTGAACTCCTGGACCAGTCGCCTGGCCCCGCTCAGCCCCAGTCCCAGGCCGCCGCCGGAGGTGTAGCCCTCGGTCATGGCCTGCTCGACGTCGCGGATGCCGGGGCCGGCGTCGACGAAGGACAGCCGCAGTCCGCGTCCGGCACCGTCCTCCAGCCGTGTCACCTCCAGGTGTCCGCCGCCGCCGTGCACGAGGGTGTTGCGGGCGAGCTCGCTGACCGCGGTCACCAGCTTCGTCTGCTGCACCAGGCCGTAACCGAGGCTCGCGGCGGCCTGGCGCACGTACTGACGCACCCGGCCCAGGTCCACGTCGGAGCCGATGGGCAGTCGGGTCGTCGAGGCGGGTGGGGCATGCATCACGCACCCTCTTCCGGGTGAGCGGGCGGGACCGGCGAAGGGGACCGGTCCAGCAGGAACAGGGCCCTGTCGACGTCCAGGGCCGTCTCCAGGCCGGGGAGGACGAGGCCCAGCTCGACGAGGGTGACGGCCACGGCGGGGCGCATGCCGACCAGGACGGTGCGCGTGGCCAGCAGGCCGGCGCTCGCCGCCGTCTCGGCCAGGACGCGGGCGAGGAAGGAGTCGACGATGTCCACTCCGGAGATGTCGATCACGAGGCCGCCCACCGGCGCCGGGGCGGAGGCGATGCGCCGGGCGATGTCGTGCTGCAGCTGTTCGGCCGCGCTGTCGTGCGGTTCCCCCTGGAGCGTGACCAGCAGCACGTCTCCCAGGGTGAGCACCGGGACGGACGCCGAAGGCGCGGCGAAGAGGTCGGTCACCGCGGGTTCGCTCCGGAAACCGGGCGCGAGGGGACGACGATGCCCTGCCGGTCGAGCGCGTAGGCCAGGGCGTCGGCCAGGGTGGCCCGCGTGACGACGGTGCCGAGGTCGATGCCGAGGTGGACGATGGTCTGGGCGATGGCGGGCCGGATCCCGGAGACGATGCACTCCGCGCCCATCAGACCGGCCGCGGCGACCGTCTTCATCAGGTGCTGGGCGACGAGCGAGTCGACGGTCGGCACACCGGTGATGTCGAGGATGGCGTACTGGGACCGCTCGGCGACGATCGCTTCCAGCAGGTTCTCCATGACGACCTGGCTGCGGGCGCTGTCCAGCGTGCCGATCAGCGGCACGGCGACGATGCCCTCCCACAGTTTGATGACCGGGGTGGCGACCTCCAGCAGCTGCTCGCGCTGACGGGCGATCAGTTCCTCGCCCGCGCTGACCGTCGTCTGCACGACCACCGTGCGGAGCGTGCCCATCAGGACCGTCAGCGCCAGCACGCCCGCGTGCGCCCGCTCGCTCGACGGGTCCTCGTACTCGGCCCGCAGCAGCGCGCCGACCGGCTCGCGCAGGCCGGCGACCTCGTCGGCGATCTGCGACCGGCCGGCTCCGGCCCGGCTGCGGGAGGCGGACATCCGGCCGAGCTGGTCCCGCACGGCCCCGAACCCGGGCGCTTCGGCATCCTCCAGGCGCCCGGAGCGGGCCACGTCGGCCAGGGCGTCCACCACGGCCTTGCACGCCTCGACCGCTTCGTCCCTCGAGACGGTGAACACCGCGCGGAACAGCGCGGCGTCGGCCCATCGCTGGGCAATCTGTTCCCGGCGCCGTTCGAGGAAACCGGCCACGTCCCGCGCCACGTCGAGGGCCTTGTCGTGCTCCACCATCTGCATCGTCTCCCTGCTGGGTCCCACGGCCGGCCGTACGGCGGGCCATGCGGCAATTATTGCCTCATGGCAAATATCGGCGTGCCGGGGTGTGTCAACCTCCACGCGATCGTCACGTCCCGGCGCCCCGGCCGTCAGCCGGCCGGCGGCCGTCCGTGCCAGTCCAGGCACACGACCAGCGCGTCGTCGTCCGGTACGGCCTCGCCGCGGTGGCCGGTCAGCTCCCGCAGGATCGCGCGCGGCACCTCCGCGGCGGGCAGCAGACGGGTCGAGTGGATGGCCCGGGCGAGGGCCGCGTCCCCGTACTCCTCCCCCTTCGGGGACGCCACCGCGTGCACGCCGTCACTGACGAAGACGAGCCGGTCACCGGGCTCGACGTCGAAGTCCTGCGCCACGTAGTCGGTCTCCTCGAACATGCCCAGCGGCAGCTGGGCGTCGAAGGAGACGCGCTCCACGGTGCCGCCCCGCAGCCGCAGCAGCCGCGGGGAGCCCGCGTCCACGACGCTCGCCCGGCCGGCGGCCAGGTCGAAGTCGAACATGAGGACCGACAGGTAGCAGCGCCCCCGGTAGTGGGCGTAGACGGCCTGGTCGGCCAGGGCCGCCTGATCGGCGATGGAGATGCCGGCGCGCCGGGCGTTGCGCAGGGCGTTGATGGCCAGGTTCGTCAGCAGGGACGCCTCTATGCCCTCGCCCATGCCGTTGGTCACGTACAGCATCAGGTGGTCGGCGGTGGCGGACCAGTCGAAGTTGTCGCCGAAGATGGCGTAGGCGGGCTCCAGCTGGGCCGCCAGCTCGTACTCGGGGCGGGAGCAGGAGCGTCCGGGCAGCAGCTGCCACTGCATCTCTGCGGCCAGGGTCAGCCGGTCCTTGCGGCGCGCCTGCAGGTACAGGTCCGTGTCGCGTTCCGCCACCGTCACCTCGTGCCCCAGCACCTCGGCGATCTCGGCGAGTTCGGACTCCCACCGCCGCGCGGCGCCGGCCTCGGGCAGAGTGAGGGACAGCACGCCCAGCCGGTCGCCGCGCACGCTGACCGGCAGGTGCAGGCGTGCCCGCCCGTCCCGGGTCTCCTCGCAGTACGGCTCCTGCGAGCCGAAGGCCCGGCCCGCCGGGCTGTTGTGCACCGGCACCGGCTCCAGGATGTGCGGCAGCACGGAGACCGGCTGCAGCACGGTCAGGCCGTAGTCGGCCATGAAGAGCTCGACGTCCTCCGCGCCGTACTGGTCGATCAGTACGGCACGGATGGCGTCGAGCAACTCGTGGGGAGCCGCTGTGCGCAGAGCGCGTTCAGCGGCCACAAATCTGTCCATGACGGTAGATACACCAATCTTTCGCCGGGCGCCGGACGCGCTCCGCTCGCGGAGCCACGTCGGCCGCTCCGAGTCATCCGTGACCAGCGCGTGCGCCTAGTACGCTGGCAGGCACCCCAGTGCCTGCGAGAGTGTGATCGTGACTGCCTTCCGCCGCCGCCCGGAGTCCGACGAGGTCGCTCGTGTGACCACCACGGCCGCCGAGCTGCTGGAAGTCGTGTGGGGCCGGGCTTCCACGGCGCCCACTTCCGCGTCCCAGCTGCGCGTGCTGCATATCCTCGAGCACCACGACGGCATCAACCTGCGCACCCTCGCCGAGTCCCTCGCCTCCACGCCGCCGTCCACCAGCAGGCTGTGCGACCGGCTGCACGCGGCGGGATTCGTCGAACGGGTGGCGAGCCCGGAGGACCGGCGCGAGGTGCGGCTGCACCTCAGCGGCCGGGGCCGCGCGTTCCTCGCCGACCTGCGCGCCCGCAGGGAGAGGGAGTTGCGGAAGGTGCTCGCGGACATGCCCGCCGGCAAGCGGGTCGCCCTGCTGGAGGGACTGGAGGCGTTCTGCGCCGCCGCGGCCGCGCAGACGCACGAGGACGGCGTCTCGGACTCCGGCAGCCGGACCGCCTGAACCGCCGTTCGCGGCACCGGGGTCACCGCCACCCCCGGGCGATCGTGACCAGCACACGGAGCGGTCTCCGTCCACCGGAGCATTCCTGATCCTTCCCCGCGGTCCGACACGGCCACTCTGTTGCCTTACGACCACTGTTGTCAAACGGCAACAATGCTGCTCGGCAACCCTTTCCGTGGCTCGATTACCCCCTGAAGCGGTTTTTCTGCACCGATTGTGCGGAGATCTCGAAAACGAGCCAACCTCTGCCCCCCGGGCGTGTTCGTGATCGCGCCGGGCACTCGCGGCGGCAGCCGACGGCACTTCCGGCACGGTCGGCCACCGCGAGGAGAGAGGAACACGCATGGGCAGCAGGGGGATGAAGGCGGGCGCGGTCGCGGCGGCCGTCGTCATGGGGAGCGTCGCCTTGACGGGCTGCGGGGGCGACAGCGAGGCGGAGGCCCGCGGGACCACCACCGCCGCGGCGAGCGCGAGCAGCTCCGCCGGAGCCCGGGAGCAGGGCACCACGGCCGTCCGCGACGCCTACGACAGGACGGCCGAGGCCGAGACGGCGAAGCTGACGGTCAAGGTGAAGGCCGACGCGAACGGCAGGTCGGTCACCGCCGACGGCCGGGGCGCCCTCGACCTGGCCGAGGGCGACAGCACCATGACCATCACCGCCGGGGGCCGGAGCGTCGAGCAGCGCGTGGTCGACCAGGTCCTCTACCAGAAGGTCCCCGGCCAGGAAGCCGGCGGCAAGCCCTGGACCAGGATCGACCTGAAGCGGGTGGCCGGTCGGCAGGGCGTGGACCCGCAGCAGATCGGCGACCCCGCCCAGTCCGCCGCCTACGCCAGGGCGATCACCGACGAGGACGTCTCCGAGGTCGGCACCGAGAAGATCGACGGCGTCGACACCACCCACTACAAGGTCTCGATCGACGTCGCGAAGCTTCCCGGCGGCGCCCGGCTCGGCAAGCAGATCGGCCCGACGCTGCCCATGCGGATCTGGCTCGACGACGAGGGCCGCATCCGCCGTCAGCAGATCGACATGACGCTCCAGGCGCCCGCCTCCGCCCGGCCGGAGGGCGGTGCCGCGCCCCAGCGGGTGAAGGTCAGCACGCTGATGGAGTTCTCCGACTTCGGCACGGAGGTCGACGCCGAGGCCCCGCCGGCCGGCCAGGTGACCGACATGACGGACCGGGTGGCGCAGGGCGGCCGGACGCGGACCTGAGCGTTCGGGGAGGCCGGGGCCGGCTGCCGCGCGCTCCTGTCAGCCGGCCCGCTCCGCCAGTTCCTTGATGCCGCGCAGCGTGCCCTCGATCCCGGAGCGGAGCTCCTGCAGGCGGAGGGCGACGATCTCCTCCTTCCGGTCCGGCCGGCGCTCGACGGCGAGAGTGACGCCGTTGCGTCCCGGCCCGAGGACGGCTGTCTGGCTCAGCCGGGTGCCGTCGCCGTCGGCGTCGAGTTCGTAGCACCAGGAGGCCAGCGCCTCGGCGGGGTCGCGTGCCGGTTCCCCGAAGCGGCCGTCCTCGTCCAGGACGGCCCAGGCGAACACCCTGTGCTCCTCCAGCCTCACCACCTGGGAGACGGTGCGCCACCGCCCCAGCAGACGGTGGCTGTTGTGTCCCTCGAAGCGCGCGCCGACCGCGGGACGCGGCGCGCCGTCGAGCCAGGCCACCCGCTGGAGCTCCGGGCTGAGCCGGGCCGGCAGGTGGATGTCGGTCACCAGGTCCCAGACGCGCCCCACGGCCGCCCGGACCCGCACCTCGCACCGCACCCGTGGAAGCTCCGCAGAGTCCATGTCGTCCCCTCCGTCTCGGCCGGACGCCCCCGGCGCCCGCGGCAACCCGAGCTCGCAGGCTAGCCGAGGCCGCCCTCCGTGAGGCCGGTGGCCAGCGGTCCGAGGGGCGGATTAAGCTTCCGGGGCCCCGGCAGCACGAGGACGGCCGCGGAACAGGCAGGTGGAGGACCGATGCCAGAGCAGGCTTCAGCGCCCGCGCGCACGACCGCGGCGGAACGGCCGGACGACGCCGCACCGGCCGGTGTCCAGCGTCTGCGGCGCCGTCTGGAGCGGCTCATCGGCGTGGCCGCCACCGAGGGGAACGAACTCACCGCCCTGCGCAACGGCGACGAGATCTTCCCGGCCATGCTGGAGGCGATCCGGTCGGCGCGGCACACGGTCGACATGATGACGTTCGTGTACTGGCGGGGCAGCATCGCCCACGACTTCGCCACCGCCCTCGCGGAACGGGCCCGGGCCGGGGTCCGGGTGCGGCTGCTGCTGGACGGGTTCGGCGCCAAGGAGATAGAGCCGGAACTGCTCGACGCCATGGACGCCGCCGGTGTGCAGGTGGCCTGGTTCCGCAAGCCGCTGTGGCTGTCGCCGTTCAAGCAGAACCACCGCTGCCACCGCAAGGCACTGGTGGTCGACGAGCACACGGCGTTCACCGGCGGTGTCGGCATCGCACAGGAGTGGTGCGGCGACGCCCGCAACCCGGACGAGTGGCGCGACACGCACGTCAAGGTGCGCGGTCCGGCCGTGGACGGCATAGCCGCGGCGTTCGCCCAGAACTGGGCGGAGTGCCACGACGACCTCTACGACGACCGGGACCGCTTCACCGAGCACACCCAGCCCGGTTCCTCCGTCGTCCAGGTGGTGCGCGGTTCGGCCAGCTTCGGCTGGCAGGACATGCAGACCCTGATCCGGGTCATGCTCACCTCCGCCGAACACCGCTTCCGCCTGGCCACCGCCTACTTCGCCCCCGACACCTACTTCATCGACCTGCTGTGCGCGACCGCACGGCGCGGGGTGACGGTGGAGATCCTCCTGCCCGGCCCGCACACCGACCAGCGCGCCTGCCAACTGGCCGGCCAGTACCACTACGCGCGGCTGCTGGACGCGGGTGTGACGATCCGCCAGTACCAGCCGACCATGATGCACGCCAAGATCGTCACGGTGGACGGCGTGGCCTCGCTCATCGGTTCCACCAACTTCAACCGGCGGTCCATGGACCACGACGAAGAGGTCATGCTCGCCGTCCTCGACGAGGAGTTCACCGCCGGTCTCGACCGGGACTACGACGCGGACGTCGAGCGCAGCGTCGCGATCGACCGGGCCCGCTGGCGGCGGCGGCACGCCTGGCAGCGGGTGAGGGAAGCCGCCGTGCTGCCCGTCCGGCGGTTCCTGTAGGCGTTCCGGGCGCGACGTGTCCGCCCCCGGGCGCCGCACCGCGTTGCCGGCGTGGATCTCCTCTCCCGCTCCTGGACGGCGCTGCGCGCCGCTGTCGCCGGGCTGCCGGACGAGGATTTCGCGAAGCCCTCCGGCTGCGCCGGCCGGCTCGTCCGGGACCTCGTGCGCCATCTGGTCATCGACGCGCAGGACGTCCTGATCACCCCGTCACCCCCGCCGGGACGGAACCGGCCGTCGACGCGGTGTCCTCCTGGAAGGCCGGGGACCGGCCGCCGACCGGTGAGGACCCCCTCGACGCGCTGATCGTCCGGCCGGCCGCCGCGTACGAGGACCCGGGGCTGCTCGCGTTCCACCTCGACGACGTCGGTTCCGCCGCGGGCCGCGCCGCCGGACTCGCCGGCACCGGCGCCCCGGGTGAGCACCCGGGGCGAGGTCCTCACCGCGTACGTCCTGGAGTGGACCCCGCACCACCTCGACCTGATCGCGCACCTCCCGGGCGCGGCGGGACCGCCGGCGCAGGCCCCGGCCCACTCCCGCGCGTCGCTGGAGAAGATCGCCGGCACCGCGTTCCCGGCGTCGTTCACCGACGCGGACGCGCTGCTCGTCGGCACCGGCCGGCGCGGAGGAGACCGCGCTCGGCGGACTCGCCGCGCGCCTGCCGTTCGTGCCCGGCCGACGCCGGCCGGGCACGGGGCGGAGGGGCGGGATTGACCCTCGACCTGGTCGAGGGCCCAGAGTCGTCGGCGTGGAGAGCGAGATGCGCAGCATCGGGGAGACGGCCCGCGACAGCGGCCTGGGCGTGAGCGCCCTGCGGTTCTACGACCGTGCCGGTGTGCTGGTCCCCGCCCGGGTGGACCCGGTCAGCGGCTACCGCTGGTACGCGCCGGAACAGGTGGAGGAGGCCCGGGTGCTGGCCCGGCTGCGGCGGACCGGGATGCCGCTGGCGGACATCCGGCTGGTGCTGGCCGGCTGGTCCGGCGCGGACCCGGACCTCGTGCGGACCCTCCTCCGGGCGCACCTTCGCCGTCTCGAACAGGGGCTGTCCGAGGCCCGCGACGAGTTCTCCACGCTCAGCGCCCTACTCGACCACAGGGAGAACCCCATGACGTCGCTCCGTACCGGCACCGTCCGGCTTTCCGTCCCCGCGCCCGAACTGGCCGCCGCGCTGGACGCGGTCCGTTTCGCGGCCGGCACCGACCCCGGACTGCCGGTGCTCGGCGGGATCCTGTTCGACCTGGAGGACGGTGCGCTGCGCGTGGTGGCCACCGACCGGTACCGGCTCGCCGTGGCGCGCCTGGGTGCCGCCGGGCACGACGGGCCCCGCGTGCAGGCCGTCGTGCCCGCCCCGCTCGCCGACGCGATGCGGGCGCTGCTGACCGGCGGGGGACCCGTCCGGCTCACGGTGGACGGTGACCGCGTGACGCTCGACAGCGGAGACCGGCAGGCGGCCGGCCAGTGCCTCGCGCACGACTTCCCCGACTACCGCCGCCTGGTCCGGCTGCCGTCCGGACGGCGGGCCGTCGTCGACGTGCCTGCCCTCCGGCGGGCCCTGGAGGCCGGCCCCGTCCGGCCGGACGAACAGGACGGCGTTCCGTACGACGTCAGCGTGCTGCGCGTCGCGGACGACGGCGCGGTGGCCGTCTGCGAGGACGGCGACGACGCCCCGGACCGCGTGGCCGTGAACCGTGCGTTCCTGCTGCACGCGCTCGACGCCGGCGCCCGGGACCGGCTGGTCCTGGAGTTCGGCGCCCCCACCGCGCCCCTCGCGGTCCGCCGGACCGACGACGAGGACACGTTCTCGCTGCTGATGCCGGTCCGCCTGGAGAACTGACCTGCGAACGGCGTTGTCAGTGGCCTGTCCTAGAGTTCCCAGCACTTGATCACAGCGGTGCGGGGAGGCACGTATGGGGTGGGTGACGGCCGGGGACTACGAGGTCGCCCTGGACGACGGGAAGGTGGTGTGCCGCAACGCGGCCGGGCGACGGCTGAAGTCGGTGCCCGCCAAGCTCTCGGACGACCCGGCCGTGGTCGGGCTGCGACAGCTCGCCGAGTGGCTGGAGCGGCACGAACGCCAGTGCCTGACCGACGTGGAGCGGTGGATGGTGCGGTCGCTGCCCGTCCCCCTCGACGTCCTCACCCGGGTCTGGCCCGACCCCGCCTGGCGGTCCGCCCTGCGCGACCTCGTGGTCACCGGGGCGGGCGGCGAGGTCGCCGGGTTCCTGCGGGACGCCGACCCCGAGCGCGGGCTCGGCCTCGTCGACCTCGACGGCGACACCGTGCGCATCGCCCCCGCCCTCGTCCGCCTCCCGCACCCGGTGCTCCTGGAGGACCTGGAGGAGCTGCGGGAGTTCGCCGTCGAACTCGGCGTCGAACAGCGGGCCCAGCAGCTCTTCCGCGAGGTGTGGCACCGGCCCGCCGGACTCGACGCCGAGGCCGCTTCCGTCGAGGAGTACGCGGGCGGCGCGTTCAGGGAACTGCGCTTCCTGCACGGCCGGGTCACCCAGCTCGGCTACCGCGTGCGCGGCGGGTACGCCGTCTGCTCCGTGCGCGAGGAGGGGCTCGGTGTCGAGGCCCGGGTCTGGGTCGGCGACTACGAGGGCTACGAGGAGACGGAGACCGGCCCCCTGGTGTGGACCGACACCGCCGGGCAGGTGCTGAAGCTCGGCCGGATCGGGCCCGTGGCCTGGTCGGAGGGCATGCGCATGGCCGCGGCGCTGTACGCCGGGCGCGACGTCGAGGACGAGGAGCGGGCGGCATGAACAGCACGCACGGGACGAACACCGCCGGCGCCGTGTACGACGACGCCACCGCCGCCGCCCTGCTGGAGGCCGGCGCGATCCTGCCGTCGGGGAGCACCGGCCGCGAGGACGCCGACACCCTCACCGTCCGCACCTACACGCACCCCGCCCTCGACGACCGCAGCGTCGTCCGGCTCGTGCCGGGCACCCTCGGCGACGCCGAGGACCTCGCGCTGGACTTCCTCGGGCTGGCCAGGGAGACGGAGACGCCCGAGGTCGGGCAGGTGCGGCGGGAGACCCTCGGTTTCCCGGCCTGGGCCCTGGTCAACGACCCGGCGAACGGGCACCACGCCCTGGCCCTCGTCAAGGACGTCGAGCGGCTCGCCCGACAGGCCAAGTCCCGTCCCGGCACCGCCAAGGAGGGCTTCGAGGAACTCGGCGAACGGCTCGGCCGGGCCGTGCCGCACTTCCTGCCCACCTTCTACGAGCAGGCCGCCCGCGTCTTCCTCCGGCACGACAACACCACCTACGCCGCCGCCTTCTTCGGCAAGGCCCGCGACGCCGAGCGGGTGCACGCGCTCGCCGTCGACGAGGAGCGGCAGCGGGCCGTCTTCCTGGAGTTCGCCTTCGCCGGGGCCCTGACGGTCAAGGCGCTCAAGCAGCACGTGAAGGACCTCGCCGCGCGGCTCGACGGCGCTCACGCGTGGGACCAGTTCCGGCAGTTGACCGTCGAGCGCTGCGCGGCGGGCATGCCGCCGTACGCGTCGCTGCCGCAGGACGCGCGCACCCTCGTCAAGGCCGCGGGTCTGCCCCGGGCCGAGGCCGAGTGCGCCCTCGTCGCCGACCTGATCGCCTCGCCCGCCGCCGTACGGGCGCCCGCCTCCTTCTGGACCGCCTACCGGGCCACCCTGGCCGCCCTCGCCGGACAGCGGCCGACGGTGCGGGCCCGGCTGCTGGAGATCATGCCGGCCGGGCTGGACCGCACGACCGAGGCCGACGAGTTCTGGCTGGAGCTGCTGAGCGAGTGCGGCGCCGACCGGCTGCTCACCGGCGAGGCCGGTGGTGACGGGGCGGACGGCGCCGACGCGGCCGGGAGCGTGGACGCGGCCGACTGGCTGAGCCGCTGGGCCGCCCACCGCAAGCACGGCGGCACGGTCGCCGAACGCTCCCCGGCCACCTTGGACCTCGTCGCCCGGATGGCGTCACGACTGCGCGCCGGCGAACGGCCCGTCGACCTGTTCACCGGGCGCCGGCACACGGGCGTCGACGTCGACCTGCTCGACCTGTGCGCCGCCGAGGACATCCCCCTGGCCCTCCCGGACCCCGGCACCGAGGTCCATATGCGGCTGAACGACTGGGCGCTCTCCGACCGGCCCGGACGACGGGACCTGGCCGCCGCCGCGGCGGACCCGCGGCTGCGTCCCCTGCTGCTGCACGCCGTCGGCTCGGTGGGCGGCGACCGGAACGGGTCCCGGGCGCTGGAACACCTCGCCGCGCACCCCGTCCTCGGCGACGTGCTGCGCGAGTGGCTGGACGGCGCGGTCGGTGAACTCACCGGTGCGACGGGCCTGCCCGGGGCCCGCGCCGCGCTGAACCGGCTGAGCCCCTTCCGTGCCGTGGCTCCGCGCGTCGCTCCCGAGGCCGTCGCCCGGGTCGCGGGGCACGCGACGGCTCCCCTGCTCGGGCGCACCCTGCGGGCCGGCATCCTGGACGAGCTGGGCTGGCCCGCGCTCGACGAGGCGCTGCGGCTGCTCGACGCCGAGATACGCAAGGACCGCGACAACGCGCTGACCGTGAACGAGGCCTGGCCCTGTCTGATCCTGAGCCGCGGGAACAAGGTGCTCGTCGTGGGGCCGGACGGCATCGTGCTCGAACACGAACTGCGGATACCGGTCGATCTGGGGCGCTGGGAACGCCCGCAGTTCCGCTACACCGACGGCGAACTGCTGGTGATGTGGTGGCACGAGGGCAAGCAGCGCGGCTACTGGTCCGCCCGGCCGGCCGAGGTGATCACGCTCACCGGTGAGCAGGTGGTCCACAGGTGGCACGGCGACAGCACCGGCGCCCCGTCGGTCCCGCTGCCCGGCGGCGGCCGGGCCACCGGCGGCCGCACCCTGCACGCCGGTGACACCGTCCTGCCCGCCGGCCGGCCCGTCATCGGCGACGGCACCCTGCTGTGGCGCCAGGGCCGGCAGGGACGGCAGCGGGTGTGGCTGGAGTACGACCCGGAGACGGGCACCCACGGACGCGCCTCCCTGCCCGCCTTCCTGCGCTCCGGCATCCGGGACGGCGCGACGCTACTGCAGGACGAGTGCGAGACGCTGCCCCTGCAACCCGGCCTGGAGGGAACCCCGTTCGGCACCGACGGGACCGTCGTCGGCCGTTGGGTGCGGGCCGAGGACGAGGGCGAGGAACTGCGCACCACCACCGGTACGCCCGACGGGCGCACCGTCACGCTGCACACGTCGCGGCGCGGGGCGCGCGCCGTGCCGCTCGGCGCGCTGCGGCTGCCCGGGGGCGCCGGACCGGTCGTGGCCCGGACGCACCGGCGGATCTTCCTGTTCGCGCCGGACGACCCCACCGCCGGCGGCGAGCTCGGCCACGTCACGCCGAACGAACGGGGCGGCACGTTCGCCGCGGGCACGCCGTTCGTGCCGCCGGTGGCCTTCTGGCACGCGCTGCGTCCCCGGGACGAGGCCGCGTCGGCCGTCCTGCGGTCCCTCACCGACGAGCGTGCGGCCGAGGTGCTGCGGGCGGCGGCACGGGCGCTGGCCGAACGCGAGGCGCGGGTGGCCGCGGCCGCCCGCGCCGGCGGGGCGGCGAACGGCCCCGCCGGGTCGGCCGGCGGCACGGCCGGCGCCCGGGGCACCGGTGGCCCGGGAGGCTCCGGTACGGCGGTCGGAGCCGACGGCAGGCCCGTCGTGCCGAGCGCCGACGACGTCGTGCGCCGCGCCGTGTCCCGGTCGCTGCCCGACCTCACCGACGAGCGGATGCTGGCCGGCGTGGCGGGCCTGGTGCGGACGGCGCTCCAGGTCGCCGACCAGGCCACCGCGTTCACGGCGCCGCCCGTGGAGAAGCCGAAGCCGGACCGCCGGCTGCTCGAGGGCATGTTCGCCGACCACCGCCCCGAGCACGGCACCGACGAGATCCTGCGCGAGGCCACCTCCGGCCTGACCGGGCTGTGGGGAGGCTACGGCGGCAGGGACCAGTGGCACACGCTCCGTCAGATCCGCGCGGTGAACCACGTGCTGTCGGGGAGGCCCGCCGACGGCAGGAAGCTGCCCGACCACGCCCGCCTCGCCGCCCTCGGCGACGGGTGGCGCAGCGAGGAGCACACGGTCCCCGGCATCGGCCTGGTCTGGCCGCCGCTGCTGGCCGCGCTGCGCCCGCTCGCCTACCGCGCCGCCGCGCCGACCCTGCCCGCCGCCGAACGCGAAGCCCTGCTGCTGCTGTTCGAAGCGCTCGCCGAGGGCCCCCTCACCACCTTCGGGAACGCCCTGCGCGAGGTCGTGCTGAGCGAGCCCCGCGACAACCGGCAGCGCGTCGGGCAGGTGATGCGCCGCGACGGCCGTACCGTCGTCGTCCTCGGCTGCCAGAGCACCGACTACGCCCGCGGCCGTGTCCACTGGCTCGCCCTCGACCACGATCCGACGGGCCGGTTCGGGGCCGTCGCCCACTTCGCCCTGGAGCGGGAGACCCGGTACTCCCCGGCACTCACGGCCGACGAGCTCACCGCCGTCGCCCGGCTGGTCCGGGAGAAGGACGCCGCCCCCTGGCAGGCCGGGGCGCCCGCCGCGCTCGCCGAGGCGACGGGCGGGGCCGTGGGCCCCCTCCAGGCCGCGGTGCTGCTGGCGGGACACCCGGCGAACGCCGGCGCCGACGCGCTGGCCGTGACCGGCCTGAAGCCGCGTCGGTTCGACGCGGGCAGAGGCATGCTGAGCTCGCTCACGCAGGAGGACCGGGTGGCGCTCATCGGCGCCCTGCTGCCCGAGGACCCCGCCGAGCTGTGGACGTCCGGACCCGACGTCCGGGCGGCGGGCCGGGTGTGGGCCGAGCGCCTCGGTTCCCTGGTCCGCGTGCCCGAGGACATGGCCGCCTGCCTCGACGGGCTGCCGACCGGATACGCCGAGGCCGTGCTCAACCCGTCGCGCACCGCGTGGATCAGCCGCACGACCGTGCAGCGGCCGGACAAGGAGGGCCGGCTGGTCGCGGAGGACCCCGCCGCGCTGCCCGGAAGCCACCACCTGACCGGCGCCGTCGCCGCCCTCACCTCCCTCGCCTACGCCCTGCCCCACGGCCATCACCTGCGCGCCGCCCTGCCGGACGGCCTGGCCGCGCTGCGGCGCCGCATGACCGATCCCGCGCTGCTGCTCGACCTGAACGTCGGATGGACCGAGAAGGGCGGGTACACCGCCGGCGAGCTGCGCAAGGCGTACGGGCTGCCCGCCGCCGGCGGCGCCGACGAGGACGGCACGACCTGGGTCGGGGAGGCGCTCGCGCTGCGCCCCTGGCACGGCGACGCGGAGACGGTCCTGATCCGCCCGGCCGGCCTCACCGGCCCGGACGACGCCGTCCTCGGACTGCTCGAAGGACTCGTGGGCCCCGCCCGCGGGACGGGCCTGCGGGCGCTGCGGACCCTCCTCGACGACGAGCCGGCCCGGGCCCTCGCCGCCGGCCGGGACCCCGGAGGGCCCGTCGGCTACGCCCAGGACCCGCTGGTCGGCGCGCCCGAGGTGGTCGCCGAGGCCGCCGCGGCGCTCGGCCTGGGCGAGGACGCCACGGCGCTCTACCTCCAGCTGCTCGCCCTGCCCGATCCGACGGACCGCAACGTGGCCCGCTGGACCGGCTGGAAGCCCGCCCGTCTGAAGAAGGCCCGCGCCGAACTCGCCGCGACGGACCTGGTCGTGGAGGCCAAGCGGTCTCGTGCCGGGCGCTCGCTGTTCCTGCCCTGCGGCTGGCTCGACCTCAGGGCCCCCGCGCTGCCGGTGGAGACGTGGAAGGAGGGTCTGTACCCGGTGCGCGAAGGACTGCGGGCCGTGCCGGCGCTGCCGGTGCCCGAGCTGTTCGCCCGGGCCTGGGACCGCGTCCGCTCCGGCGACGCGCCCGCCTACGAGGAACTCGTCACCCGGCCCGCACGGAAGGGCCGCCGCCGATGACCACCGCCCCGAGCCCCCTGGAAGACCCGTCGATGACCACCGCCCCGCCCCCCGACACCGCCCGCCAGATCGTGCCGCCCGAGGACCGGTACGCCACCGAACTGGCCTTCCTCGCCGCGTACGACGCGGGACCGCGCCCGCCCGCCTGGCGGCTCACGCCGCGGGCCGTCGTCACCTTCGTCATGGGCAGCGACGGCCGGGCGCTGCGCCTGCCCGACGACGCCGAGGTGCCCGAGGGGGTGCCGCGCCGGCTGACGGTGGAGGGCAAGTTCGTCGGCGACCGGGCGCTGGTCGAGCGGTGTGTCGTCACCCTCGCCGGGGAGCGCGGCCTGCTGCTCGTGGGCGAGCCGGGCACCGCCAAGTCCATGCTGTCCGAGCTGTTGTCCGCCGCCGTGTGCGGCACCAGCGGCCTGGTCGTGCAGGGCACGGCCGGCACGACCGAGGACCAGCTGAAGTACGGCTGGAACTACTCGCTGCTGCTGGCCCAGGGACCCAGCCGGCGGGCGCTCGTGCCCTCGCCCGTCCTGACCGCGATGGCCCGCGGCGGCATCGCCCGGGTGGAGGAGGTCACCCGCTGTCTGCCGGAGGTGCAGGACTCCCTGGTCTCCCTGCTCTCCGAGCGGCGCATCGCCGTGCCCGAGCTCGCGAGCACCGACGACGCCCTGGCCCACGCGGCACCGGGGTTCAACCTCATCGCCACCGCCAACCTGCGCGACAAGGGCGTCTCCGAGATGTCCGCCGCGCTCAAGCGCCGCTTCAACTTCGAGACGGTCGGCCCCATCCCCGATCTCGACGCGGAGACGGCGCTGGTGCGCAGCCAGGCGCGGACCTCGGTCGAGCGGGCGGGGGCGCCCTTCCGGGTCGACGACGCCGTGCTGGAGGCTCTGGTCACCGCGTTCCGCGACCTGCGCGAGGGGCGGTCGGCCGAGGGCTGGGAGGTCGAGCGGCCGTCCACCGTGATGAGCACCGCGGAAGCCGTGTCCGTGGCGGGTGCGCTCGGGCTGGCCGCGGCCTACTTCCCCGGCGACCGCGACGTGCTGGGGCTGCTGCCCGGGCATCTGCTCGGTGTCGTGCGCAAGGACGATCCCGCCGACGCGGCCCGGCTGCGGGGCTACTGGGACGGTCCGGTGCGGCGCCGGGCGGAGCAGGGTTCGGCCACCTGGCGCACCCTGTGGGACCTGCGCACGGTCCTGGAGGCCTGACGGCCGTGTCCCTCTCCCCGTCCTCCTCCCCCGTACCGTCCCTCCCGCCCGGCGAGGCGGCCGACGCCCTCACCGATCCGGCGGCGCCCTACCTCATCGGCGTACGGCATCACGCGCCGTCCCTGGCCGCGGCCGTGCCCGCGCTGCTAGACGGGGCGGCTCCGGACGTCCTGCTGGTCGAGCTCCCCGCCGAGATGCAGGAGTGGCTGCCCTGGCTCGGCCACGAGGAGACGCGGGCGCCGGTCGCGCTGGCCGCGGCGCCCACCGAGGGGGGCGGGGGGCCGGCGTTCTATCCCTTCGCCGACTTCTCCCCCGAACTCGTCGCCGTGCGCTGGGCGGTCCGGCACGGGATCCCGGTCGTCGCGTGCGACCTGCCGCTGGCCGACCGGGCGTGGAGCGGCGGCCGGGGCTCCGCGCCGGACGCCGGCGGGCGCGATCTCACCCGCGCGCTGCGGGCCCGGCTGACCGGCCGCCCCGGCGAGGACCTCTGGGACCGTCTCGTCGAGGCGTCGGCCCCCGGCTCGGCGCCCGAGGCACTGCGGCGGGCCGCGCTGCTGACCGGATGGGCGCTGCGCGAGGAGGCGGCCGCCTCGGGCGGGGTGCCCGAGGTGGACCTGCGCCGCGAGCAGTGGATGCGGGACCGGCTGGCCGCCGCCACCGCGCACGGGGAGCGGGCCGCCGTGGTCGTCGGCGCCTTCCACGCCCCGGCGCTGGCGTTCCCCGCAGGGGAAGCCGGGAAAGGGGACGAGGGGGCCGGTGCGGACGCGGGGACCGCACGCGCGACCGGGGCCGGTGCCGGTGCCGGTGCCGGTGCCGGACGGCCGGTGTGGACGACCTCGCTCGTCCCGTACACCTACGCGCTCCTGGACGAGCGGTCGGGCTATCCGGCCGGCATCCGGGACCCGGAGTGGCAGCACCTGGTCCTGGACGCGGCGGGCGATCCGGTCGCGCTGGAGGAGGCACTGACCGGGACGGCCGTGCGGGTGTGCGCGCGGCTGCGCGCCCTCGGTCATCCGTCGGGACCCGCCGACGCACGGGAGATCACCCGGTTCGCCTCGGACCTCGCACGGCTGCGGGGGCTGCCGGCGGCGGGCCGGGGGGAACTGGTCGAGGCGGTGCAGACGGTGCTCGCGCAGGGTGAGCCGTACGGCAGGGGACGGGCCGTCGCCCGGGCGATGGAACAGGTGCTCGTCGGGACGCGCGGCGGCCGCCCCGCCCCGGGCGCACCGCGCAGCGGCCTCGCCCCGGCCGTGGAGGCGGAGCTGTCCGCCCTCGGACTGCCGGGCCCCGCGGCCGACGGGCCCGGCGGCTCGAAGGCCCGGGATCTGCGCCTCGACCCCCAGCGCTCCGGCCTCGACCGCCGGCGCGACCTGCTGCTGCGCCGGCTGACGGTGTGCGGGGTGCCGTACGCGGAGCCGCGGGAGGTCGTCGGCGCGGGGGGCGCCGAGGCGCTGACCACCCGGTGGGAGGTGCGCTGGACACCGGCCACCGAGGCCATGCTGTCCGCGGCCGGCGTCCGCGGTGTCACGCCCGCCCAGGCCGCCGAAGGGGTGCTGCGGGAGCGGTGGCGGGCCGAGCGGGACGAGGGAGGGCCCACGCCCGCACAGACGCTGGAGGGACTGCGGCAGGCGGCGGAGTGCGGTCTGCCGGAGCCGGCGGACGCGCGGCTGGCGGAGGCCGCCGAGGTGCTGCCCGGCGCCGCGGCACTGTCCGAGCTGCTGACCGGTCTGGGCCTGCTGGACCGGTTGCGGGCGGGGCACTTCGCCGGACTCGGCGCCGACGAGGACCGTACCGCCCGGGCCGCCGCCGTGGCCGAGCTGCTCACCGCCGCGGCGGTGCGCCAGGTGGACGGCCTGGCCGGCACGGAGGACCCGGCGGACGCGCACGCCCTGCTGGAGCTCGCCCACCGGGCGGACCTCCTCGGCGGCGTCCGGCTGACCGACGCCCTGGCCCGGCTGGCCGAGGACGGCTCGCCCCTGATGCGCGGTGCCGCGGGAGCCGTCCGGGTGCTCCTCGGGCACGAGGACGCGCAGGTGCTCGGCGAGCGGGTCGCCGCGTGGGTCGACACGGCGAACGACCCCGCGTCCCGGGCGGCGCTCACCGCGCGGCTGACCGGGCTGCTGACGGCCGCCGGCCCGTTGCTGGAATCGGCCGCCCCGGCGCTGGAGCCGCTCCTGAACCGGGTGTCCGAGCTGCCCGACCGGGACTTCCTCGACCGCCTGCCCGCTCTGCGCGGCGGTTTCGACGCCCTCAGCCCGGCCGCCCGCGACCGGCTCCTGTCGACCGTCGAGGAGCGGCTGGCGGTCGGTCACCTGGCCGACACCGGCACCGTGGATCCCGTCGCCCTCGCCCGGTGGACCGGCGCGGACCTCGCGGCCCGCGCCACCCTCGGCGCCCTCGGTCTGCTGCCCCCGCCGCCGGCCGGCGAGGCCGGAACACCCGGGCCCGCCGCCGCGCACGGGGACGCGCCGTCCGTCGCCGCCGGGGAACGCCGGCCGGCCCCCGCCGACCGCTGGCGGCTCGTGCTGGGCCGCCGGACCGACCGGCTGCCCCCGTCGGCGGCCGCACTGGCCACGGCACTGGACGAGCTGTACGGCAGCGGACGGGGCGAGGGCAGCCGGGGCGACCTGACCGGCCCCGGCCGTGGCGGCGGCCGGGAGGCCCCCTACCCCGGCGTGCGGGAGTGGTCCCAGGACCTGGCGGCGCTGTTCGGTCCGGGCATCCGCGAGGAGGTGCTGGCGGCCGCGGCCGCCTCGGGCCGGCCGGACGTACTGGCCGAGCTCCACCCGGACAGCGCCCGGCCCTCGGTCGACCTGCTGCGGACCGTGCTCCGGCACGCGGGCGGCCTGCCCGAGTCACGTCTGGCCGCGCTCCGGCCCCTCGTGCGGAGTCTGGTCGACGCGCTGACCCGGCAGCTGGCCACCCGGCTGCGTCCCGCGCTGCACGGCACGGTCCTGCCCCGCCCGAGCCGCCGGCCGGGCGGCGGCCTGGACCTGGCCCGTACGCTGCGGGCCAACCTGGCCTCCGCGCGCCGCGGCCCGGACGGCACCGTCCGGGTCGTCCCCGAGCACCCCGTCTTCCGCACCCGCGCCCGGCGCGCCGCCGACTGGCGGCTGATCCTGGTGACGGACGTGTCGGGGTCCATGGAGGCGTCCACCGTCTGGTCCGCGCTCACGGCCTCGGTGCTGGCGGGGGTGCCCACCCTGTCCACGCACTTCCTGGCGTTCTCCACGAAGGTCGTCGACCTCACGGACCACGTCGACGACCCGCTGTCCCTGCTGCTCGAGGTCAGCGTGGGCGGCGGCACCCACATCGCCGCGGGCCTGCGGCACGCCCGCGAGCTCGTCACCGTGCCCTCGCGCACCCTCGTCGTGGTCGTCAGCGACTTCGAGGAGGGCTATCCCGTGGGCGGCCTGCTCGCCGAGGTCCGTGCCCTGGCCGGGGCGGGCTGCCACGTCCTGGGGTGCGCGAGCCTCGACGACGCGGGGCGGCCCCGGTACTCCACCGGCGTCGCGGGGCAACTCGTCGCGGCGGGCATGCCGGTCGCCGCGCTCAGTCCGCTCGAACTCGCCCGCTGGGTAGGGGAGAAGATCGCATGAACCCGCAGCTCCCGCCGGTCGAACCGGCGGTGACCGCCGAACTCGTCGCGGCGCTGACGCCCCGGCTCCGCAAGCGGCTGGACGCGGGCGTCACCAAGGTGGCGGGACGGCCGGCGGTCCGCGAGGGCGACGTGGTGCGCATCGCCGTGGACGACGACACCGACCTCGAACTGCACGCCCCCGGTGGCGTGGTGACCAGCGCGGAGGCGATCCGCTGCGGTTGCCTGCTCGCGCCCGGCTGCCTGCACCGCGCCGCCGCGGCCTCGGCCGCACCCGTCGCCGACCCGGCCCCGCCGCCGGCCGCCGGCCCGGCAGGCCCAACAGACTCGGACCCGACGCGGCCGGCGGCCACCGACCCGGCGGCCCCTCCGGCCACGGACCCGGACCCGGCGCGTCCACCGGCCGCCGGCCCGGCAGACCCACCGGTCACGGTCCCGGCCCGGCCTGCGGCCGACGGCCCGTCCCGGACCACGGGCACGGACCCGGCACGACGGCCGGACGACGGCCCCGCGGCCCCCTCGGACACGAATCCCCCGCCGACAGCACCCGCCCCGGCCTCCGACACGGCCACCCCCGAGCAGCGCGCCGCCGCGGCGGACCTGTGGAGCGCCGCCGCCGCGGTGCTGGAGGCCGGTACGGACGGCGCCGGGGCCGTGGTCCAGGCCGAGTTGCTGCACGCGGCACACACCGCGCGGCTCGCGGGGCTCCCCCGGGCGGCGGGCCGCGCGGTCTCCGTCGTCACGGCGTTGCGGGCCGCCCGGAGCGCCGACGCCGCCTACCGCCTCGCCGACCTCGCCGCCGCGCTCCGCGACGTCCTGCGGCTGGCCCACCGCCTCCCCGCCGCCTGCGGGCGGGAACTCTCCGCGTTGCGCGGCAGCGTCCGGCAGCCGTACGTTCCGAAGGGTTCGCTGCGGCTGTACGGGCTGTTCTCCGAGCCCGTGCTCACGGCAACCGGATACGCGGGCGCCGTCACCTGGACCGCCGACGCCTCGGGCAGGCTCCACACCGTCCCGGACGTCGCGCCGGGCGGCGCCGGCCGGGCCACGGGCGCCGCCGACCGCGGCGTACGCATCGGCGACACGACCCTGACCCACCGTGAACTCTCGCGCGCCGGACTCGTCGTGTCCGGCGCGACCGTCTCCCCGACGGGACGCCTGGGTGCGGGGGCGGGCGTCCGGGCGGTCCGCGCGTCCGGTGCCGCGTGGCACGCCGAGCCGCTCGACCGCCTGTGGGCGGTCCCGGTGGCCGAGCAGGTCTCCCGTGCGCTGACGACCGACCAGGACCTGCTGTTCCTGGACGTCACGCTCACCGGCACGGTGCGCGAGGCGGCGGGCGAGTGCCTGATCGCCGACTGCGCCGGACTGACGCTGCGTCTCGCCGCCGCCCACGACGACCCCGCGCTGCCCCACCGCGACAACCTCCGCCTCCTGGCGTCCGCCCGGGGGTGCCGCCTGCGGGTCGTCGCCCGTCTCACGCCGGCCCCGTTCCCCCGCGCGCTGCTCCTGGCCGTCAGCCACCCCACCGACCCCGGCATCCGGGTCGACCTGGGCCTGGACCGGCTCCGCCGCGCGGATCTGCCCGCGCCCGTGACGCCGGCCGCCGTGCCCGCGCCCGACACCGACGAGGCCCCGGTGCACCTGCTGCGCCGCCGGGTCCACCAGGCCGTCTCCGGCGGGCGCCGCGTGCTGGCGTTCCCCGGCGGCCGGGACGCGGACGGCCCGCGACTGCGCCGGAACGGCCTGGTCACCGCGGGCGAACTCCTCGACGAGCTGCACGCCGCCGCCGCGGACCGCGCCCGGGACCCCTTCGGCCGGCTCCTCCCGGCGGACACCGGCCGCTTCGCCCGCGCCTGGCTCGCCGCCGCCGTCTGCGCGGAGGAGCTCGACCGCGCCCTGTGCGCCGCCGCGTGGGGAGTGGACCCGGGTCGGTGGGAAACCTCCTGACCTGGTGCTTCGAGATTCGTTCGACACCGTCGACGCACAGAGTCTTGTCAGGGACATGAGTGACTTCTACAGTCCTCAGCACACCGGTAGGTGGGAGCGCTCCCATCCGTGGGGAGACGGGGGCGCTCCCACCCCGGCTCTCCCTTTCCCCCACGCCCTCCCCGAGAGAGGCCCCCACATGCGACCGTCACGGCACCACACCCGCCCCTTACGGGGCCTCCTGGGCGCGTTGCTCGCGCCTTTCGCCCTGGTGGCGTCACTCGTCACCGCGGCGACGCCGGCCCAGGCGGACACCGCGATCTGCGAGGCGTTCGGCACGGCGACGATCCAGGGCCGCTACGTCGTCCAGAACAACCGCTGGGGCACCAGCGCGGAGCAGTGCATCACCGTCACCGACTCGGGGTTCCGGGTCGACCGGGCCGACGGCTCCGTACCCACCAACGGCGCCCCGAAGTCGTACCCGTCCGTCTTCGACGGCTGCCACTACACCGTCTGCGCGCCGGGCACGCGCCTTCCGGCCCGGCTGAGCGACATCGCCGAGGCGCCCACCAGCGTGTCCTTCGGCTATGCCGCCAACGCGGTCTACGACGCCGCCTACGACATCTGGCTCGACCCGACGCCCCGGACCGACGGCGTGAACCGGACCGAGATCATGGTCTGGTTCCACCACACGGGTCCGGTCCAGCCGGTGGGCTCCCGGGTGGGCACGGCCACCGTGGCGGGCCGCTCCTGGGAGGTGTGGTCGGGCAACAACGGCTCCAACGACGTACTGTCCTTCGTCGCCCCTTCGGCGATCGACAGCTGGAGCTTCGACGTCATGGACTTCGCCCGGCAGGCGATCTCGCGCGGACTCGCCGCGGGCGACTGGTACCTGACGAGCGTCCAGGCGGGCTTCGAGCCCTGGCAGGGCGGCGCCGGCCTGGCAGTGACCTCCTTCTCGTCGGCCGTCGACACGGACGGCACCCCCGGCGGGCCCGGCGACCCGGGCGGCCCGGCGGCGTGCGAGGTCGCGTACGCCACGAGCGTCTGGCCGGGCGGCTTCACCGCGAACGTCACCGTCACCAACACCGCCGCCTCCCCCGTCGACGGCTGGCGGCTCGCCTTCGCGCTGCCCTCCGGGCAACGCGTCACGAACTCCTGGAACGCCTCCGTGACCCCGTCCGCGGGTGCGGTCACGGCGAGCGGCCTGGCCCACAACGCCCGGATCGCGCCGGGCGGCAGCCTGACGTTCGGCTTCCAGGGGACCTACGGCGGCTCGTTCTCCGCGCCGGACTCCTTCCGCCTCAACGGCACCGCCTGCGCGACCGCGTAACGCAGCACACCGCGGCCGCCGGCCGCGCGGCCCCGTTCCTCCGCTTCCCTCATCCCCCCACTCCCCCGCCCGTCCGGTCGAATTCCTCCCCCGGCCGGGCGGGGGCTCCAGCACACGGCACACACCTCCTGGTTGCCATGTGCGGATCATCAGCAGCATCCACCGAGCGAAACAGGAGCCCCCCCCATGGTTCGACGCAGCAGATATCTGTCCCTGGCGGCGGTACTGGCCACCCTGCTCGGCGCGCTCGGCGTGACCGTCCTCCTCGGGCAGGAGCGGGCCGAGGCGCACGGCGTGGCGATGATGCCCGGCTCGCGCACGTACCTGTGCCAACTGGACGCCGTCACCGGCACCGGCGCCCTGGACCCGACCAACCCGGCGTGCCGGGACGCGCTCGCCCAAAGCGGGGCGACGGCGCTGTACAACTGGTTCGCCGTGCTCGACTCCCGCGCGGGCGGGCGCGGCGCCGGTTACGTGCCGGACGGCACGCTGTGCAGCGCCGGCGACCGTTCCCCGTACGACTTCTCCGCCTACAACGCCGCCCGCGCGGACTGGCCCCGGACGCACCTGACGTCGGGCGCGACGATGAAGGTGCGGTACAGCAACTGGGCGGCCCACCCGGGCGCCTTCCGGGTCTATCTGACCAAGCCGGGGTGGTCGCCCACGTCCGAGCTGGGCTGGGACGACCTCCAGCTGATCCAGACGGTGACCGACCCGCCCCAGCAGGGCTCGCCCGGCGCCTCGGGAGGCCACTACTACTGGGACCTGGCGCTGCCCTCGGGCCGTTCGGGTGATGCGCTGATCTTCATCCAGTGGGTGCGTTCGGACAGTCAGGAGAACTTCTTCTCCTGCTCCGACGTCGTCTTCGACGGCGGCAACGGCGAGGTGACCGGCATCCGCGGCTCGGGCGGCACGCCGACCCCCACGCCGACCACCCCGGCCCCGACCCCGACCACGTCGACCCCGACCACGCCGCCGCCCACGCACTCCGGTGACTGCATGGCCGTCTACTCCGTGGTGAACTCCTGGAACGGCGGCTTCCAGGGCTCCGTCGAGGTGATGAACCACGGGACGCAGCCGCTGAACGGCTGGGCCGTGCGGTGGCGGCCCGGGTCGGGAACCACGCTGGGCGGCGTGTGGAACGGCTCCGTCTCGAGCGGTGGCGACGGCACGGTCACGGTCCGCAACGTGGACCACAACCGCGTCGTCCCGCCGGACGGCAGCGTGACCTTCGGCTTCACCGCCACCTCCACGGGCAACGACTTCCCGGTGGGAACGATCGGCTGCGTGGCGCCGTAGTACGGCCGGGGGGCGGGCGCCGCGCGGCGCCCGCCCCCCCGGGCTCCCGTCGCGCCCACCGACCTCACATGCCGGTGACGATTCGCTCAACCCCTGGTTGCGGCGCGGTGATCCGGCGACGATGGGGGCATGACTCTGGCCCAGCGCGCCTTCGAGCGGCTGCACGCCTGGCCCGACCTCACCAGGGGTCCGGCCAGTTGCGGAACCGGACGGGCACTGCGCTCCGTCCGTGACGAGATCGTCCACTTCCACTCCGACCGGGACGTGGACCTCCACCTGACCCATCGGGCCATCCAGCGTTTCCGGTACGACCTCGGCGGCTCCAGCGCCATACACCTCGTCCCCGGCTCCCGCTGGGTGACCGTGCACCTGGACTGCGACACGGACGTCGACCTGCTGCTGAGCCTGGTGAGCATCGCCCTGAAGGCCCATCAGACGCCGTCCGCCGCGGACCCGCCCTCGGGGTGCAACTTCCGCCGCGTCACGGTGCTCCCCCGATCGGCGGCCGGGGACCTCTGAGACACGCCGGCGGCGGTGCCCCGGCCGAAGGGGCGCCGCCGCGCGGGGTTCAGTGGTCCGCCGGCCACGCGGCGGTGCGCCGGATGCCGACGGCGGCGACGGCCGCGCCGAGGACGCAGAGCACGCCGGTGACGATCACGGCCGCGTGGACGCCGTTCATGAACGCCTGTCCGCTGCCCTCCACCACGGCGGCCCGCAGCCCGGCCGGCATGTCGTCCGAGACGGGTGCCACGCCCATCGCCACCGCGTCCTCGGCCTCCAGCAGCCCGTGGGCCACGGCCGGGGGCACGCCCGCGCCGGTCAGCTCCCCGGTGAGGGTGGCGCCGACCCTGCCGCTGATCAGGGAGACCAGCACGGACGTACCGAGCGCGCCACCGATCTGCAGGGTCGTGGCCTGCAGGCCGCCGGCCACACCGCCGTCCTGGACGGGAGCGTTGCCGACGATGGCGTCGGAGGAGGCGGCCATCACCATGCCGACGCCGAGGCCGAGCGCGATGAACGGCGGCCACATCGTGGCGTAGGAGGAGTCGGTCCGCCAGGTGAGCATGCCGAAGCAGGACGCGGCCTGGAGCAGCATGCCCAGCGGCATGGTCAGCCGGGCGCCGAAGCGCTGGGTGAGGGCCGCGCCCAGGGGCGAGGCGACCAGCGAGGCGAGGCTGAGCGGGAGCGTCCGCACGCCCGCCTCGACCGGCGTGAACCCGCGCACGTTCTGCAGGTACAGCATGACGAAGAAGATCACGCCGAGCATGACGAAGAAGTTCAGCGCGGTGATGACCGCGCCCGTCGTCAGCGCGCGGCTGCGGAACAGGCGCATCGGCAGCAACGGGTGCTCGGTGCGGGTCTCGTACCAGCCGAACACGATCAGCAGGACGAGCCCGGCGGCGACGGCACCGAGCGTGCCGGCGGAGGTCCAGCCCCAGGTCTCGCCCTTGACGACGCCGAAGACCACGGCCAGCAGGCCGAGGGCGAGCAGGACGAGGCCGGGGATGTCGAAGCGTTCCCGTCCGGCGGTGTTGCGGCTCTGCGGCAGGACGAGGAGGCCGAAGGCGATGGCGCCGATGCCGATGGGGGCGTTGACGTAGAAGACGGACTCCCAGTCGACGTGCTCCACGAGGAGGCCGCCGACGATGGGTCCGAGGGCCGTCGCGACGGCGGAGACCATGGCCCAGATGCCCACGGCCATGCCGAACCTCTTCGGCGGGAACGCGCTGCGGAGCAGTCCGAGGGTGTTGGGCATCAGCAGTCCGCCGAAGACGCCCTGGAGGGCGCGGAAGGCGACGACGCCCTCGATCGATCCGGACAGGCCGATGGCGACCGAGGCGAGGGTGAAGCCGGCGACGCCGGCGAGGTAGTAGGTGCGCCGGCCGAAGCGGTCGCCGAGCTTGCCGCCCAGGATGAGGGTGGCGGCGAGCGCGAGCAGGTAGGCGTTGGTGACCCACTGCAACTGGGCGGTCGACGCGTGCAGGTCCCTGCCGATCTCGGGGTTGGCGATGGCGACGACGGAGCCGTCGAGCTGGACCATGAACAGTCCGAACGCGACCGCCAGCAGGGTCAGCCAGGGGTTGGACCGCGGCCGGCGGCCGGCCGCCGGCGGGGCGGTCTCGGCCGCGGGCGTGGTGGGGTGATCCACGGACGTGGACGGCATGGGTGAGCCTTCTCTTCCAGGTTCGGGGTGGTGCGCAGGAGGGGCGGGGCGGTCCGCGGGACGACGGCGGGCCGGCCGCGGACACGACGGTGTGCCGGCGGCCGGCGGGAACGCCCGGGCCCCGCCCGGTCAGCGGGCGGCGGGGTGGAGGTGCCGGGTCAGCGCTTCGAGGGCGCCCAGGGCCGAGCCGAGCGCAGCCTGCTCGCCCTCGGTGAGGGAGGCCAGGGCCTGGCGGATGAAGGCGGTCTCCAGGTCCCGCACCTCGGCGACCCGCTCACGGGCCGTGGCCGTCAGGTGGAGGTGGGCGATCCGCTTGTCGGCGCCGTCCTGCCGGCGCTCGAGGTCGCCCCGCTCGGTGAGCTGGGAGACGAGGGCGCTCACGTTGTTCGGCTTCATCAGCAGGGCCTCGGCGGCCTCACGCACCGTCGCGCCCTCGTGCTGCGCGACGAACCGCAGCAGGGCGAGCCGGCCCTCGGGGGGCTTGGGGTGCGGGTACTGCGCGCCGACCTGCCGGTCCAGCGCCCGGTGCAGCGCGGGAAGGCATGCCGCGAGGCCACTGGCCACGCGGTCGATGTCCCGGCGGGGGGTGCTGGAGTCGGTCACCCGGCCAGGGTAAGTATGACTGTATAGGTATGTCAAAAGAGGTTTTCGGGTCGCGGGCGCCGGGCCTCCGCAACGCACTCGCAACCTCGCCCGTGCTGACATGCGCGGCATGGGCGACACATACGAGGAGATCCCGCGCGTCGAGCTCACCGCCTCGGCGGCCGGCCTGCTGCGGCGCCTGCGCGCGGCGCACGGGCCCCTGATGTTCCACCAGTCCGGCGGGTGCTGCGACGGCAGCGCCCCCATGTGCTACCCGGCCGGCGAGTTCCGCACCGGCGCCGCGGACGTCCTGCTCGCGGAGCTGGCCGTGGAGGGCGTCGAGGAGCCGGTGGCGTTCTGGATGTCCCGCAGCCAGTTCGCGGCGTGGAGCCACACCCGGCTGATCGTCGACGTCGTCGAGGGACGGGGCAGCGGCTTCTCGCTGGAGGCGCCCGAGGGGGTGCGCTTCCTCATCCGCTCCCGCGTCCTCGACGTCTAGCGGCCTCCCCGCCCCCGGGCGCCGCCCCGGCCCTCCGTCACGGTCTGAGGCTGCCGACGATGTCCGCCGTGGCCATGAGACCGCTGTTGATGGTCGGGGCGATGCTCGTGCCGGCCAGGTAGAAACCGAGCAGCAGACAGACCAGCGCGTGCGAGATCTTCAGTCCTCCGTTGCGCAGGAAGAGCACCGCCAGGATCGTCAGCAGCAACACCACAGAGATGGAAATGGCCATCGTCAACCTCCTCCGCCACGTCCACTTCGCGGCGTTCGGCCGCAAGTGTGGCGTAACGGAGGGTTCCTCCGGGCGGCTGACCTGTCCTCCGAACGTGTGGTGTCCCGGCGGTGTCTACGCGCCTCGGCGGGCGTCGAGGAAGGCCTCGAGCCCCGCGAGGTCGTCGGTGTTGAGGTGGTCGACGCCCGCGGCGAGCAGTTCGCCCCACACCGCGTCCCGGGCGGGGCCCGGCAGGTCGGGGGTGGCCCAGAAGCGCACCCGCTGCCCGCGTCCGTGCGCCGCGCCGACGATGTCCCGCAGCTTGCTCCGCTCGGCCTCGGGGAAGGCGCCGACGCCCTGCCAGGTGAAGTGGAGCGACCAGTTGTCGCTGATCAGCGGCACGAAGGAGGCCGGGGCGGAGGTGCCGAGGTCGGCGAGGCGGCCGTCGTAGAAGGCCAGGCGCGCGCTCTGGGCGGCCATGGGAGCGCGGGCGGCGCGGTCGCCGGAGACCACCACGGTGACCGCGCCGGGGCGGACCCGGCCGTGGGCGCAGGCGGTGAACAGGTACTTGTGGCGGCGCAGGCGGCGGTCGAGTTCCAGGTACGTCGACGCTCCCTCGGTCTTGATGTCGACGAGGAGTTGCAGGGGGCGCCGCTCGCCCCGGTGGACCCGGCCGTGGTGGGCGCGGACGCGGGCGGCGAGCGGGGCGAGGTAGAGGGACTCCAGGGTGCGCGCCGGGTCGAGGTCCTTGGGGTCGTGGGCGACGAGGAGCTGGTCGCCGACCAGGTAGACGTCGGCCTCGACGCTGCCGAAGCGGTGGTCGAGGGCGTCGAGGAGGGGGCGGGGGTGCTCGTAGTCGTTGTGGGCGTGCGCACGCCACAACGGACGCGGCCCGTGCCTGCCTTCGCCCGCCAGCGCGGTGCCGGCGGGCGGGGCGACCGCGCCCGCGAGGGCGGCGCCGAGGGTGGTGAGGGCTCTGCGTCGGGTGGTGCGGGCCATGCTCTGCCTCCCTGGGGGTGCCGTACGGGACGCCTGTGAGTATGGGGTCCCGGGCGCTCAAGGAGCAGAGGCGTGCGGGGAGTTGGCCGGACGGACGCCGTTCGTTCACTTCGCCGGAGATGCGCGGGAGATGCGCGTCCCCCCGGGGGCGCACAGGGAAATGCCCGCCCCCGGGGGACGGGCATCACTCCTGCCGGACGGCCCGTCAGGGGGCGCGCAGGTCGGCCGGCTCGGCCAGCGCCTCCCGGTGGGCGCCCGCCGTGCCGAGGGCGATCGAGTCGGCCTTGGCCCGCTTCAGGTAGAGGTGGACCGGGTGCTCCCAGGTCATCCCGATGCCGCCGTGCAGTTGCAGCGCCTCCTCGGCGACGTGGACGGCGGCCTGGGCCGCGTACGCCTGGGCCACGGCGACGGCCACGTCGGCGTCCGCACCGGTCGCCAGCGCGTCGGCCGCGTTGCGGGCGGCGGCGCGCAGCCCCGCGATCTCCAGCCACAGCCGGGCGAGCCGGTGCTTGAGCGCCTGGAAGCCGCCGACCTGGCGGTTGAACTGCTTGCGTTCCTTGAGGTAGCGGACCGTGTCGGCCAGCAGCCGGTCGGCGAGGCCCAGTTGCTCGGAGGCCAGCAGTCCGGCCCCGGCCCGCAGGGCGCGCCGCACGGCGGGTCCGGCGTCGCCGAGCCGGCGTCCGGGCGCGCCGTCGAGGGTGACCGTGGCGAGGGGCCGGGTCAGGTCCAGGGACGTGCGCGGGGTGACGGTCGCCGCGCCGGCGTCCACCGCGTACAGCGCGCCGTCGTCCGCCGGGACGAGCAGGACGTCGGCCACGACGGCGTCGGCGATGCCGGTCAGCTCCCCGTGCAGCGCCCCGCCCTCGGCCCGTACGGTCGCGTGGGCGGCGCCCGGCGCGGTGTGCAGGCCGACGGCGAGGGCGCCGATCCGGCGTCCGGAGGCCAGCTCGCCGAGCAGGTCCCCGGCGTCACAGGCCAGCAGGGCCTCGGTGGCGACGACCGCGCTGGTCAGATAGGGCACCGGCGCGACGGACCGGCCCAGCTCCTCCAGGACGACGGCGGCCTCCCGGTGCGTGGCGCCCTGACCGCCGTGCGTCTCGGGCACCAGGAGTCCGGCGAGGCCCATGCCCTCGGCCAGCGTCTTCCACAGGGCGCGGTCGTGGGGCGCGTCGGACTCGGTGCGCGCGATGACGTCCGCCGGGTCGCAGTGGTCGGTGAGCAGGTCCCGGACGGCGGCGCGCAGCGCCTCTTCCTCCTGCGAGTACAGCAGGTCGGGCTGTGCGCTCATCGGGCCAGGTCCTTCCAGGCGACGTCCTTGTCGGTGCGCGGCTCGGCGGGCAGGCCGAGGACGCGCTCGGCGACGATGTTCAGCAGGACCTCGCTGGTCCCGCCCTCGATGCTGTTGCCCTTGGAGCGCAGGTAGCGGTACCCGGCGTCGCGGCCGGTGAAGTCCACCAGTTCGGGGCGGCGCATGGTCCAGTCGTCGTACAGCAGCCCCTCCTCGCCGAGGAGTTCGACCTCGAGGCCGCTGATCTCCTGGTTGAGGCGGGCGAAGTTGAGCTTCATGCCGGCGCCCTCGGGGCCGGGCTGGCCGGCCGACAGCTGCTGGCGCAGCCGTACGCCGGTGAGCCGGGCCACCTCGGCCTCGACCCACAGGCCGAGCAGCCGCTGGTGCAGGTCGTGGGTGCGCAGGTCGGGGCGTTCCCGCCAGGTCCCGGCGACCTTGCCGATCATGCCGCCCTCGCGGGGGACCGGGGTCCCTCCGATGGCGACGCGTTCGTTGTTCAGCGTGGTCTGCGCGACCCGCCAGCCGTCGCCGACCTCGCCGAGGCGCATGGAGTCGGGGATGCGGACGCCGGTGAGGAAGACCTCGTTGAACTCGGCCTCGCCGGTGATCTGGCGCAGCGGCCGGACCTCCACACCGGGGTCGGTCATGTCGCAGAGGAAGTAGGTGATGCCCCGGTGCTTGGGCACGTCCGGGTCGGTGCGGGCGATGAGGATGGCCCAGCGGGCGAGATGGGCGCTGGAGGTCCACACCTTCTGCCCGTCGACGACCCAGTCCTCCCCGTCCCGGACGGCCCGCGTGCCGAGGGCTGCGAGGTCGGACCCGGCGCCCGGCTCGCTGAACAGCTGGCACCAGACCTCCTCGCCCGTCCACAGCGGGCGCAGCAGCCGGTGCTTCTGCTCCTCGGTGCCGTACTGGAGGATCGTCGGGGCGGCCATGCCGAGGCCGATGCCGATGCGCCGCGGGTCGTTGTCGGGGGCGCCCGCGGCCGCCAGCTCGGCGTCGACGACCGCCTGGAGGGAGCGCGGGGCACCGAGTCCGCCGAGGCCCTCGGGGTAGTGCACCCAGGCGAGCCCGGCGTCGAAGCGGGCCCGGAGGAAGTCGAGGCGGCCGGTGCCGGCCGGTGGATGGGCGGCCAGCAGCTCCTGCGTACGTCGGCGCAGTTCGTCGGCGTCGGTCATGCGCCGGCTCCCTTCTCCAGGACGACGGCCACCCGGCCGGTCGTCTTCCCGTCGGCCACCCGCTGCACGGCGTCCGCGGCCCCCTCCAGGGGCACCCGCTCGCTCACCAGCGGCTTGACGGCGCCCCGCGCGGCCAGTTCGGTGAGCCGCTCGTGGCAGTGCCGGACCAGCTCGGGGTTCTTGGTGTTGTACAGGCCCCAGTGCAGGCCGAGGACGGAGTAGTTCTTCACCAGGGCGTGGTTGAGCGCCGGGTTCGGGATGGTGCCGCTCGCGAAGCCGACGACGACGATCCGGCCCTCGAAGGCGACGGTCTTGGCGGACTGGGTGTAGGCATCGCCGCCGACGGGGTCGTAGATCACGTCGGCGCCCCGGCCGCCGGTGGCCTCCTTCACGGCGGCGACGACGTCCTCGCCGTGCCGGTCGATCACCACGTCGCAGCCCAGCTCGCGGGCGACGGCGGCCTTCCCGGCGCCTCCGACGACACCGATGACCCGCGCCCCGGCGGCCTTGCCGAGCTGCACGGCCGCGCTGCCGACCCCTCCGGCGGCGGCGTGGACGAGCAGGGTCTCGCCGGCCTCCAGGCGGGCCCGGCGGTGTAGGCCGAACCAGCCCGTCTGGTAGCCGATGTGCAGGGCGGCGGCCTCGGCGTCGTCGAGGGCGTCCGGCGCGGGCAGCAGGGCGCGGGCGTCCGCGACGGCGTACTCGGCGAAGCCGCCGTGCGGCAGTACCGGGTTGGCGATCACGCGGCGCCCGTCCTCGGTCTCGCCGCAGACCTCCACGCCGGGGGTGAACGGCAGGGGCGGCCTGACCTGGTACTGGCCCCGGCACAGCAGGGCGTCCGGGAAGTTGATGTTCGCGGCCCGGACCCTCAGCAGGACCTGGCCGTCGCCGGGCGTCGGGGGCGGCACGTCACCGGGACGCATCACCTCGCTCGGCTCGCCGTTCTCGTGCACCTGCCATGCCTGCATGCGGGGCCTCCACGCGACTGTCGGTCCGGATCCTCCGCATACTAAGCGGTCGCTTGCCGATCAGGGAACAGGTGGCTGCAGGTCGTCCGTCACGGCCGGGCCGGGCGTGCGCGCACGTGCATGCGCTCCCCCTGGGGGCCGAACAGGCTGAGGAACTCGACCGGCCCCTCCCCCGTCGAGCCGAACCAGTGCGGCACCCGCGTGTCGAACTCGGCCGCCTCCCCCGCGCCGAGCACCACGTCGTGCTCGCCGAGCACCAGACGGAGCCGGCCGGAGAGGACGTAGAGCCATTCGTACCCCTCGTGGGTCCGCGGGTCCGGCTCCTCCTTCCGCTGCGGCTCCAGCACCTTGAACGCCTGGAGGCCGCCCGGCTGGCGGGTGAGCGGCCAGTGGGTGCGGCCGTGGCGCACGATGGGCCGGGCGCGCACCCGGGGGTCGCCGACCGGCGGGGCGCCGACCAGCTCGTCCAGCGCCACCTGATGGGCCTGGGCGATCGGCAGCAGCAGTTCGAGGCTCGGCTTGCGCAGCCCCGACTCCAGCCGCGACAGGGTGCTGACCGAGATGCCGGTCGACTCGGACAGGGCGGCGAGGGTGACCTCGCGCTCCTTGCGGATCTGCCTCAGCCGCGGCCCGACTCCCGCGAGTACGTCGTCTGCAGTCATGGATCCATTCTTGCAGAACCGGCAAATACGTTTGTCGATCCGGTGGTGTGGGGGCGACCTTCTGACGTGGAGGTGGTCACCATGACCGAGAAGCAGGATCTGCCGGAGAAGGAACCGGGGAAGCCCGCGGAGAAGTACGACGTGATCGTCGTCGGCGGCGGCGCGGCCGGGCTGTCCGCCGCGCTCGTCCTCGGCCGGGCGCGGCGGCGCGCCCTGGTCGTCGACGCCGGTGAGCCGCGCAACGCCCCCTCGGACCACATGCAGGGGTACCTGACCCGGGACGGCATGTCGCCCGCCGAGTTCCTGGCCCTCGGCCGGGAGGAGGTCGCGCGCTACGGCGTCGAGCTCGTCCGGGACCGCGCGGTGGACGTGACCCGGGACGGGGACTTCGCCGTGGAGCTGGCGGGCGGACGGACCGTGCGCGCCCGGCGGCTGATCGTCACCACCGGTCTGGAGGACGAGCTGCCGGACGTCCCCGGGGTCGCCGAGCGCTTCGGGCGGGACGTGCTGCACTGCCCGTTCTGCCACGGCTGGGAGGTCCGCGACGAACGGTTCGGCGTCCTCGCCGCCGGTCCGCTCAGCGTCCACCAGGCGCTCATGGTGTCCGGGTGGTCGGACGACGTGACCCTCTTCCTGCACACCGTCGCCGAGGAGGAGCTGTCCGACGAGGACCTGCGCCGGCTCTCCGCGGCGGGGGTGAAGGTGGTGCCCGGCGAGGTCGCGGGAGTGCGCGTCGCGGACGACCGGCTCACCGGCGTCCGGCTGGCGGACGGCTCCGTCCACGACCGCTCGGTGCTCTTCGTCGCCCCGCGCCCCGTGCCGCGGACCGGCCTGATGGAGCGGCTGGGCGCCGAGCTCCGGGAGACCCCGTTCGGCGCCTACCCCGTGGTCGACCCGACGGGCCGGACCACCGTGCCGGGCGTGTGGACCGCCGGCAACGCGATGGGCTTCTCCGAGCAGGTCGTCCACGCGGCGAGCGGCGGCTACCGCGCCGCCTCCGCGGTCGTCGGCGACCTGATCATGTCGGACCTGGACGCACGCGTCGACGCGTAGGACGCGGCGCGGGTCACACCGGCGGCAGGACCGGCCGCCCCCGGACGGGCCCCGCGCCGCGGACCGGCGGGGCCCCGGCCGACCGGCGCCGGACTGCGGGCGCGACTGCGGCTTCCGCCGGGGCGCGGGGCCCGGGCGGGCCTGGCGCGGGCGGCGGGCTCGGCGGCAGCCGGGCAGGCCGGAGCGGGCCGTGGTGGAGCGCCGGCCGGAAGGCCGGGCGTCCGTGCGGGTGTGGGCCGGGCCCTCCCGGTGCACCCTGACTGCATGCTGCTCGCCCGACTGGCCCAGGTGTCCCGGGAGATCGCTGCCACGTCGGCGCGGTCCCGGAAGACCGCCCTGCTCGCGGAGCTGTTCCGGGAGGCGGAGGCGGAGGACGTGCCGATCGTCATCCCGTACCTGGCGGGACGCCTCCCCCAGGGCCGGATCGGCGTCGGCTGGAAGGTGCTGGGCGAACGGGTCCCGCCGGCCGCCGGGCCGAGCCTGACCGTGCGCGAGGTGGACGCCCGGCTCACGGAACTCGGCGCGGTCTCCGGGGCCGGTTCGCGGGCCGAGCGGTCGCGGCTGGTCGGCGCGCTGATGGGCGCGGCCACCGAGGACGAGCAGCGCTTCCTGCTGGGGCTGCTCACCGGCGAGGTGCGGCAGGGCGCCCTGGACGCGGCCGCCGTGGAGGGACTGGCCCTGGCCACCGGGGCGCCGGCGGCGGACGTACGGCGTGCGGTGATGCTCGCGGGCTCGCTGCAGGACGTGGCCGAGGCCCTGCTCGCCGACGGGCCCGACGCCCTGGCCCGGTTCCGGCTCACCGTCGGCCGCCCGGTGCTGCCGATGCTGGCGCACAGCGCGTCCTCGGTCGCCGAGGCGGTCGGCAGGCTGGGCGGCTGCGCCGTCGAGGAGAAGCTGGACGGCATCCGCGTCCAGGTGCACCGCGACGGCGGCACCGTACGGATCCACACCCGCACCCTGGACGACATCACCGACCGGCTGCCCGAGGTCACGCGGGCCGCCCTCGCGCTGCCCGGGGAGCGGTTCGTCCTGGACGGCGAGGTGATCTCCCTCGACGGGGCCGGCCGCCCCCGCTCGTTCCAGGAGACCGCCGGACGCGTCGGCTCCCGCACGGACGTGCCCACGGCCGCGCGGGACGTCCCCGTCTCCGTCGTGTTCTTCGACGCGCTGTCCGTCGACGGCCGCGACCTGCTCGACCTGCCGCTGACCGAACGGCACGCGGAACTGGCCCGGCTGGTCCCGGAGCCGATGCGGGTGCGCCGCACCCTGGTGGCGGGGCCCGGCGACACGCCCGCGGCCGAGGAGTTCCTCGCCCGGACACTGGAACGCGGCCACGAGGGCGTCGTGGTCAAGGGGCTCGACGCCGCCTACAGCGCGGGCCGGCGCGGCGCCTCCTGGCTGAAGGTCAAACCCGTGCACACCCTCGACCTGGTCGTCCTGGCCGCCGAGTGGGGACACGGCCGCCGTACCGGCAAGCTGTCCAACCTCCACCTGGGCGCCCGCGCCGAGGACGGCTCGTTCGTCATGCTCGGCAAGACCTTCAAGGGCATGACCGACGCGCTGCTGACCTGGCAGACGGGGCGCCTCGGGGAGCTGGCCGTCGAGGAGCACGGGTGGGGCGTGACCGTGCGCCCCGAACTCGTCGTCGAGATCGCCTACGACGGCCTCCAGCGCTCCCCCCGCTACCCGGCCGGCGTCACCCTCCGCTTCGCCCGCGTCGTGCGCTACCGCGAGGACAAGCGGCCCGAGGACGCGGACACCGTCGAGACCCTCCTCGCGGCCCACCCCGGGGTGGCCCCGTGAGGCGCAGCGCGGGCCTGCTGCTGCACCGCCCCGGCGACGGGGGCACCGAGGTGCTGCTCGGTCACATGGGCGGCCCCTTCCACGCCCGCCGCGACGCCGGGGCGTGGACGATCCCCAAGGGCGAGTACGACCCGGCGGAGCCCGCCTGGGAGGCGGCCCGGCGCGAGTTCGAGGAGGAGCTCGGACTGCCGCCGCCCGACGGCGAGGCCGTGCCGCTCGGCGAGGTCCGCCAGGCCGGCGGGAAGGTCGTCACGGCGTGGGCCGTCGAGGCCGACCTCGACCCGGCGACGATCGTCCCCGGCACCTTCCGCATGGAGTGGCCGCCCAGGTCGGGCCGGACCGAGGAGTTCCCCGAGCTGGACCGGGTGGCGTGGTTCCCGGTGGACCGGGCGCGCGAGGTGATCGTGAAGGCCCAGTCCGCGTTTCTCGACCGGCTGGCTGAGCACTCGCACTGACGAGACCCTCCGCGTTGCGGCACCCCCCGCCGCGCGCCAAGGTCGAAGCACGATCGCGCACCCAGGGAGGTCGGCCATGCCCATCGCGACGGTGAACCCGGCGAACGGCGAGACGCTCAGGACGTACGAGGCCATGGGCGAGGAGGAGACCGAACGCCGGCTCCAGCTCGCGGAGGCCACGTTCCGCACGTACCGGACGACGTCCTTCGAGGAGCGGGCCCGGCTCATGCACCGGGCCGCCGATCTCCTGGAGGCGGACCAGGACGAGATCGGCAAGGTCATCACCACCGAGATGGGCAAGCCGGTCAAGCAGGCCCGCGCGGAGGCGGCCAAGTGCGCCAAGGCGATGCGCTGGTACGCCGATCACGCCGCGGAGCTGCTCGCCGACGAGGAGCCCGCCGAGGCGGACGTGAAGGACTCCGGCGCCTCCCGCGCCCTGGTGCGCTACCGGCCGCTCGGCCCGGTGCTGGCGGTGATGCCGTGGAACTTCCCGCTGTGGCAGGTGATCCGCTTCGCGGCGCCCGCGCTGATGGCGGGCAACGTCGGCCTGCTCAAGCACGCTTCGAACGTCCCGCAGACCGCGCTGTACCTGGAGGACCTGTTCCACCGCGCGGGCTTCCCCGAGGGCTGCTTCCAGACCCTGCTGATCGGCTCCGCCGCGGTCGACGACATCCTGCGCGACGAGCGCGTGCGGGCGGCCACCCTCACCGGCAGCGAGCCCGCCGGCCGCGCCGTTGCCTCCACCGCCGGGGAGATGATCAAGAAGACGGTGCTGGAGCTGGGCGGCAGCGATCCGTTCGTCGTCATGCCGTCCGCCGACATCGACCGGGCCGCCGAGGTCGCGGTGACCGCGCGCACGCAGAACGCCGGGCAGTCCTGCATCGCCGCCAAGCGGTTCATCGTGCACACGGACGTCCACGACGCCTTCGTCGAGCGCTTCACCGAGGGCATGAAGGCGCTCAGGGTCGGCGACCCGATGGACGAGGAGACCGAGGTCGGGCCGCTCTCCAGCGAACAGGGCGTGACCGACCTGGTGGAGCTGGTCGAGGACGCGGTGCGCGGCGGCGCGAGGGTGCTGTGCGGCGGCGAACGCCCCGACGGGCCCGGCTGGTACTACCCGCCGACGGTGCTGGCCGGCATCACCCGCGAGATGCGCATCCACCGCGAGGAGGCCTTCGGCCCGGTCGCCACGGTCTACCGGGCGGCCGACCTGGACGAGGCCGTGCTGATCGCCAACGACACGGACTTCGGGCTCAGTTCCAACGTGTGGACGCGCGACGACGCCGACGTGGACCGCTTCGTCCGGGACCTGGAGGCGGGCGGGGTCTACGTCAACGGGATGACGGCGTCCCACCCGGCCTTCCCGTTCGGCGGGGTCAAGCGGTCGGGCTACGGGCGTGAGCTGTCCGGGCACGGAATCCGCGAGTTCTGCAACATCACCACCGTATGGCACGGGGCGTGAGGGTTCCGGGGCTACGATCCCTTTTTGTGACCCGCGAAGTGACCCTGCCTCTGATCGTCGACGACCGCGGCACCCTGCAGGTGTCCGCGGCCGACGTGAGCAAGCTGCTGCGCACGGTGGGCGGGCGGTGGCTGAGGCTGGTGGAGGCCGGCGAGGAGGACCTGGACGAGGACACCGTGGCGGCCCTCACCATCGAACTCGCCAAGCTGGCCGACCGCATCGACGTGGCCTGCATCGCCCACAGCAGCGGCCGGTCCACCTGACGCCCGCCCCGCTCTAGCGGATCGGCATCCCCGCCAGGGTCCGCGCGATCACCAGCCGCTGGATCTCGCTGGTGCCCTCGAAGATCGTGTAGATGGCGCTGTCGCGGTGCATCCGCTCCACCGGGTACTCCCGGGTGTAGCCGTTGCCGCCCAGGATCTGGACCGCCTGGGCGGTCACCTTCTTCGCCGTCTCGCTCGCGAACAGCTTGGACATCGAGCCCTCGGCGGCCGTGAACGGCTTGCCGTTGACCGCCATCCAGGACGCCCGCCACACCAGCAGCCGCGCCGCGTCGATCGACGTGCGCATGTCGGCGAGCTGGAAGGCGACGCCCTGGTTGTCGATGATCGGCCGCCCGAACTGCTCGCGGGTCCGGGCGTACTCCAGCGCCACCTCGTACGCGGCACGGGCGGTGCCCACCGCCATCGCGCCGACGGCCGGGCGGGACGCCTCGAAGGTGGCCATCGCCGCGTTCTTCACTCGCTCGCCGCCCGCCTTGGCCTTCTCCCGGGCGCGGGCCAGCCGCTCGTCCAGCTTCTCCTTGCCGCCGAGCAGGCAGGAGCCGGGGACGCGCACCCGGTCGAGGACGACCTCGGCGGTGTGGGAGGCGCGGATGCCGTGCTTCTTGAACTTCTGCCCCTGGGACAGCCCCGGCGTGTTCGGCGGGACGATGAAGGAGGCGTGGCCCTTGGACCCCAGTTCCGGGTCGACGACCGCGACGACGACGTGGACGTTGGCGATGCCGCCGTTGGTCGCCCAGGTCTTGGTGCCGTCGAGCACCCACTCGTCCTTGGCCTCGTCGTACACGGCGCGCGTGCGCATGGAGGCCACGTCGGAGCCGGCGTCGGGCTCGGAGGAGCAGAAGGCCGCCACCTTCACGTCGTTCGCGTCGCCGTACATCTGGGGGATCCAGGTGCCGATCTGCTCCTCGGTGCCGTTGGCGAGGACGCCGACGGCGGCGAGGCCGGTGCCGACGATCGACAGGGCGATGCCGGCGTCGCCCCAGAACAGCTCCTCCATCGCCATGGGGATGCCGAGGCCGGTGGGGTCGAAGTACTGCTGGGCGTAGAAGTCGAGGGAGTAGATGCCGACCTTGGCGGCCTCCTGGATGACCGGCCAGGGAGTCTCCTCACGCTCGTCCCATTCGGCGGCCGCGGGACGGATGACGTCGGCGGCGAAGCCGTGCAGCCAGTCCCGGACCTCCTTCTGTTCGTCGTTGAGCTCCATGGTGAACTCGGCCATGTCCCCTCCAGTGGCGCACATGCTTGTTACTAGCGGTAACAGGAGTCTGTTACCCGTGGGTAGGAAAAGTCAACTCCCGACGGCCGCCGACCTCCCGTTCGGTGCCGGTCGCCTGCCTGGTGTTAGTTTGCGCAGGCGTCACCGAAACAGCACGGGTGGGGAGAGCACATGGACACCACGCAGCGGACCGAGCAGCAGCGGTCCGCCGACCGCCGACGGCGCGAGCTGCTGGAGGCCGCCGACCGGGTGGTGCTGCGCGACGGTCCGCAGGCCTCGATGAACGCCATCGCCGCCGAGGCGGGCATCACCAAGCCGATCCTCTACCGGCACTTCGGCGACAAGGGCGGCCTGTACGCCGCCCTCGCCCAGCGGCACACGGACGCCCTCCTCGCCTCGCTGCGGGCCGCCCTGGACGCCCCGGCGGAGCGGCGCGAGCGCGTCGAGGCCACGCTCGACACCTATCTGGCGGCCATCGAGGCACGCCCGCAGGTGTACCGCTTCCTGATGCATCCGGCGGAGGCCGGCGCCACCGCGAGCGACCAGACCGAGCAGGGCTTCGACGTGGGCAAGCACTCGGCCCCGCTGCTGCGCCGCATGGGCGAGGAGCTGGGCAAGGTCATCGAGGAGCGCCTCGACATGGGCCCCGGCAGTGAGCGGCTGGCCCGGGTCTGGGGACACGGCATCGTCGGCATGATGCACGCCGCCGGCGACTGGTGGCTGGGCGAACGCCCCTGCTCCCGGGCGGAGTTGGTGACCAGTCTGGCCGATCTGCTGTGGGGGCGGCTGTCCGTCGCCGGGGACAGGGCGGGCGGCCCGGGGTTCTGACGCCCGGGCCCCGCGCCGCCGGGGCGCGGTCAGCGGTTCCAGGACGCCCGCGCCACCTGCCTCATCAGCTTCCGGTGACGCCGGCCCGACAACCGGTCGGCGTAGATCCGGCCCTCCAGGTGGTCGCACTCGTGCTGGAGGCACCGGGCGAAGAACCCCGTCCCGTGCACGGTGACCGGCTCCCCGGTCACCGTGAAGCCCTCGACGACCGCGTGGTCGTGGCGCTCGGTGCCCGCCTCCAGACCGGGCAGTGACAGACAGCCCTCCGGGCCGCGCACCACCACCCCGTCCGTCTCGACGAGCCGCGGGTTCACCACGTGGCCGAGGTGGCGCACGTCCTCGTCGTCCGGGCAGTCGTACACGAAGACGCGCACCGGCTCGCCGATCTGGTTCGCCGCCAGGCCGACGCCGCGGGCGGCGTACATGGTCGCGAACAAGTCCTCCACCAGCGCCGCGAGTTCCGGACCGAAGTCCGTCACCTCGTCGCAGGGGGTGTGCAGGACGGGGTCGCCGAGGAGGGTGAGGGGCCGTACGCGCCCGTGGACGCCCGGGATGGAACCGTGTCGCATGACGGTCAGAGTAAGGTCCCTGTGTTCCCCGGCGGCGCGCGCCCACCGTCGGGGCCGCGTGGCCGGTGCCGCGATTCGGGAGTGCGAATGGATCTCGATAGGCTGAGGTCCACACCACGTGGCCGTCAGGCTTCACAGGCTTCAGGCGCGGCGCGTACGGCAAGGAGGATCGAGAACTGATGGCAGGCAACTCGGACCCGCTCACGCCGCGGGCCAAGCTGGCCGTGACCGCGGGCAAAGCGGTCGCGGCGGCGTCCCGCGCCGCGGGGCGCGGCAGCGGTTCGGTGATCGGCGGCCGGGTCGCGCTGAAACTCGACCCCGCCCTCCTCGCCCGGCTCGCCCAGCACCTGGACGTGACCCTCGTCTCGGCGACCAACGGCAAGACCACCACCACCCGGCTCATCGCCGAGGCGCTCAAGGCGGCCGGACCGGTCGTGTCCAACGCGCTCGGCGCCAACATGCCGGCCGGCATCACCTCCGCCCTCGCGGACGGCTCGGACGCCCGCTACGGCGTGATCGAGGTCGACGAGAAGTACCTCGTCGGCGTCGCCCAGGCCACCGAGCCGAAGTGCATCGCGCTGCTCAACCTCTCCCGCGACCAGCTCGACCGCGCCGCCGAGACCCGGATGCTCGCCGAGAACTGGCGCGAGGGCCTGGCCGGTTCGAAGGCCGTGGTCGTCGCCAACGCCGACGACCCGCTGGTGGTGTGGGCCGCCTCCTCCTCCCCCAACGTGATCTGGGTCGCCGCCGGGCAGATGTGGAAGGACGACGCCTGGTCCTGCCCGTCCTGCGGCGGCGTGATGCAGCGCCCGGGCGACGACTGGTTCTGCGGCGAGTGCGGCTTCCGCCGCCCCACGCCGAGCTGGGCCCTGTCCGGCGACCACGTCCTCGACCCGCACGGTTCCGCCTGGCCGATCCACCTCCAGCTGCCGGGCCGCGCCAACAAGGCCAACGCCGCCTCCTCGGCCGCCGTCGCCGCCGTCTTCGGGGTGCCGCCGCAGGTCGCCCTGGAGCGCATGTACCAGGTGCAGGCGGTCGCCGGGCGCTACGACGTCGTGCAGTTCCAGGGCCGCGACCTGCGACTGCTGCTCGCCAAGAACCCGGCGGGCTGGCTGGAGACCTTCTCCCTGATCGACCCGCCGCCGACCCCGGTCATCCTGTCGGTGAACGCGCGCGGCGCCGACGGCACCGACACCTCCTGGCTGTGGGACGTGGACTACACCCGGCTGACCGGCCACCCGATCTGCGTGATCGGCGACCGCAAGCTGGACCTCGCGGTACGCCTCGAGGTCGCGGACCAGCAGTTCCAGGTGTGCGAGAACCTCGACCAGGCGGTGCAGATGTGCCCGCCCGGACGGATCGAGGTCATCGCGAACTACACCGCCTTCCAGGACCTGCGCCGCCGCGTCGGCAACTGACCGCGTAACCTCAGGGGATTTTCGTGAGCGACAACCAACTGCGGATCGTCTGGATCTACCCGGACCTGCTCAGCACGTACGGCGACCAGGGCAACGCCCTGGTCGTGGAGCGCCGGGCCCGGCAGCGCGGCCTCGACGTGGCCCGGCTCGACGTGCGCAGCGACCAGGCGATCCCGACCTCCGGCGACATCTATCTGATCGGCGGCGGCGAGGACCGGCCGCAGCGGCTCGCGGCCGAGCGGCTGCGCCGCGACGGGGGCCTGCACCGGGCGGTGGAGAACGGCGCGATCGTCTTCTCCGTCTGCGCCGGGTACCAGATCCTCGGCCACGAGTTCATCAACGACCTCGGCCAGCGCGAGCCGGGCCTCGGCCTGCTCGACGTGGTCTCGACCCGCGGCGAGGGCGCGCGGTGCGTGGGCGACGTCCTCGGCGACATCGACCCGCGCCTCGGCCTGCCCCCGCTGACCGGCTTCGAGAACCACCAGGGCGTCACCCACCTCGGCCCCACCGCCCGCCCGCTCGCCCAGGTCCGCTTCGGCAACGGCAACGGCACGGGCGACGGGACGGAGGGCGCGTACAACGACACGGTCTTCGGCACGTACATGCACGGGCCCGTGCTCGCCCGCAACCCGCAGATCGCGGACCTGCTGCTGAAGCTGGCCCTCGACGTGAACGCGCTGCCGCCGACCGACGACCGGTGGTACGAGGCGCTGCGCAACGAGCGCATCGCGGCGGCGCAGCAGCCCGCCTGACGCCCTCGCTCCAGCCCGTCTGATGATGCGTCCGCACAGGTGAGCGGGTACGTCCAGTAGGCGGACGCACGGTTCGGCCCCGCCCCTGTGTACCGCTAGGGTGGCGGGGAACCGAACCGGACAGCGCGGTCCGGACCCGTGCCACGTTGAGAAGGTAATTCGGGCTATGCGCATTGGTGTCCTCACGTCCGGCGGTGACTGCCCCGGCCTGAACGCCGTCATCCGGTCCGTCGTGCACCGCGCCGTCGTCGACCACGGCGACGAGGTCATCGGCTTCCGGGACGGCTGGAAGGGCCTCCTGGAGTGTGACTACCTCAAGCTCGACCTCGACGCCGTCGGCGGCATCCTGGCCCGCGGCGGCACCATCCTCGGCTCCTCCCGGGTCCGTCCCGAGCACCTGCGGGACGGTGTGGAGCGGGCCCGCGGCCATGTCGGGGAACTCGGCCTCGACGCGATCATCCCGATCGGCGGGGAGGGCACGCTGAAGGCGGCCCGGCTGCTGTCCGACAACGGCCTGCCGATCGTGGGCGTGCCGAAGACCATCGACAACGACATAGCGGTCACCGACGTCACCTTCGGCTTCGACACGGCCGTCACCGTCGCCACCGAGGCCCTCGACCGGCTCAAGACCACCGCCGAGTCCCACCAGCGGGTGCTCATCGTGGAGGTCATGGGCCGGCACACCGGCTGGATCGCCCTGCACTCGGGCATGGCCGCCGGCGCCCACGCCGTCGTCGTCCCGGAACGGCCCTTCGACATCGACGAGCTGACCGCCAAGGTCGGCGAGCGGTTCTCGGCGGGCAAGCGGTTCGCCATAGTGGTGGCCGCGGAGGGCGCCAAGCCGAAGCCGGGCACCATGGACTTCGACGAGGGCGGCAAGGACGTCTACGGCCACGAGCGCTTCGCCGGGATCGCCCGCCAGCTCTCGGTCGAGCTGGAGGAGCGGCTCGGCAAGGAGGCCCGGCCGGTGATCCTCGGGCACGTCCAGCGGGGCGGGACGCCCACGGCGTACGACCGGGTGCTGGCCACGCGGTTCGGGTGGCACGCGGTGGAGGCGGTGCACCGCGGGGAGTTCGGGATGATGACGGCCCTGCGCGGGACGGACATCGCGATGGTGTCGCTGGCCGAGGCCGTGGAGAGCCTGAAGACCGTGCCGGACGCGCGGTACGCGGAAGCGGAGTGCGTTCTCTGAGGTCGCGCCGGCCGGCCGCGGCCGGTCCGTGGCCGCTCGCGCCCACGCGGCGGGGCCGCACGCCGGCACCGCCCCGCGCCCCTGACGGGGCGCTCCGACGCCCCCGGTGACACTCGTCGCCGGGGGCGGTTCTAGTCTTGGTCCGGACAAGCAGCGCTCAACCCCCACGAAACAGGAGCCGGCGGATGGATCACAGCGGGCACGGCATGACGATGGATCTGCCGCCGTTCACGCTGGGGCGGGGTCTCGGCTGGTCGGCGGACCCCTTCTTCCTGATCGCCTGCCTGGTGGGTCTGGCGCTGTACGGCTGGGGTGTCGTCCGTCTGACGCGGCGCGGCGACAAGTGGCCCGTGGGACGGACCGTCGGCTTCGTCACCGGTGTGCTGAGCATCGGGCTGATGATGTGCACCAGGCTGAACGACTACGGCATGGTCATGTTCAGCGTGCACATGGTGCAGCACATGGTGATCAGCATGGTCTCGCCGATCCTGCTGCTGCTCGGCGCCCCCATCACCCTGGCGCTGCGGGCGCTGCCCACGGCGGGCCGGGGCCGCAAGGGACCGCGCGAACTGCTGCTGATGCTGCTGCACAGCCGCTACATGCGGATCATCACGCACCCCGTGTTCACCATCCCGCTGTTCATCGCCAGCCTGTACGCGCTGTACTTCACCCCGCTCTTCGACTTCCTGATGGGCTCCAAGGTCGGGCACGTCGGGATGATGGTGCACTTCCTCGCCGTCGGCCTGGTCTTCTTCTGGCCGATCATGGGCGTGGACCCGGGCCCGCACCGGCCGGGCTACCTGATGCGGATGCTGGAGCTGTTCGCGGGCATGCCGTTCCACGCGTTCTTCGGCATCGCGCTGATGATGGCCTCCTCCCCCATGGTCGAGACCTTCGAGAACCCGCCCGCGTCGCTGGGCATCGACGCGCTCTCCGACCAGAACGCGGCGGGCGGCATCGCCTGGGCGTTCAGCGAGGTCCCGTCCGTCCTGGTGCTGCTCGCCCTGGTGGCCCAGTGGTACGCGTCGGACCAGCGGCAGGCCCGGCGCACCGACCGGGCCGCCGACCGCGACGGCGACAAGGAACTCGAGGCGTACAACGCCTATCTGGCCTCACTGAACACACGCGGCAGCTGAACGGCGGCCGGGTTCAGCAGCATGACGCCCGTCGGGGGAACCGCCCGGGGGGAGCGGTATGTCACGTCATGCGCCGTCGGAACCACCACCGTCCGCAGCGGGCCGCGTCGTCGTCGGCCGTTACCTGCTGCTGCGTCCGCTCGGTGACGGCCGGCCGGGCCGGGTGTGGCTCGCCCACGACCGGGAGCAAAGCCGTGAGGTCGTGCTCGAGGCCGTCCGCGCCGGTACCCGGGTCGCGCCGGGGCCGCACCACTGTCCGCACACGGTGACCGTGCACGGCGTGGTGGAGCGCGAAGGCCGGTGCTGGGCCGTCGTGGAGTACGTCCCGGGCGCGGTCGGTCCGCGGGAGCTGGTGGCCCGGCGCGGCCCGCTGGCTCCGGCCGAGTGCGCCAGGGTCGGGCTGGCCGTGCTCGGCGCGCTCGCCGCCGGGCGCGGGCGGGGGGAGCCGTACCGGAACGTGACACCGGCGGACGTCCTGCTCGCGCCCGACCGCGCCGGCGCGCCGTACGGGCGGGTCCTGCCGGCGGGCCACCGCCTCGCCGGCCCGGAGGACGACGACGGCCTGTTCTCGCTGGGCCGCACGCTGTACCACGGCGTCGAGGGCCGCGATCCCTTCGGCCAGGCCCCCCGGGCACCGCGTCCGCCCGTGCGGGCCGGAGCGCTGCGGCCCCTGCTCGAAGGGCTCCTCGCCCGCGATCCGGCGCGGCGTGTCACCGTCGCCGAGGCGGAGGCGGAACCGGCGTGGATCGTCACGCCGCAGACCGAGACGGACCTTTGGCCCGGGTCCGACCCGGGATCGCAGCCCTCGTGGGCCGCGGTCCCCCCGGTCACGTCCGACGGCCGGCACGCCCCCGCGGCTCACAGGCGCCGGCGTCCGCTCTCCCGGCCCCTGCGGGCCGCCCTCGCCGGAGCCCTCGGAGTGGTCCTGGCCCTCGGCGGCGTCTGGTACGCCCTGGCCGGCCACCCGGCCGACGGGGCGGGGACGCCGTACGGCGACGCCGTGGGGCTCGTGGCGCCGCTGGAGGACGGGGACTGCGTCCGCGCCGACTGGCCGGGCCCGGTTCGCCGGGACGCCCCGCCTCACCGTCGACGGGACCTGCCGGGGCGGGGCTCCCGACGGGCAGGTGATGGCGTTCGTGCCCGCCTCCTCCGCCGAGGAGGTCCGCGAGCTGGGACCCGTGCGGTGCGAACAGCGGACGCAGGGGGTCCGGGAGCGGCCGGCCAGCGTGCGCAGCGTCGCCGTGGTGCCGGCCGGGGACGGTTTCGAGGCCGCCGGGCGGCGCACCGCCTGCCTGGTGCTTGGCGTGTACGGGCCGGTGCACGGACCGCTGGGCCGGCACCGCGCGCCGGGGTCGGTGTTCGCCGACACGGCGACCATGCAGCGGCGGGACTGCCTGGACGTGCGCTCCGCCCGGGAGGCACGGCTGGTGTCGTGCGCGGGCCCGTACGACGAGCAGGTGCTCGGCTTCACGCGGCTGGCCGCCGACGTCACGCCCGCCGAGGCGCCCTCCGCGGCGGACGCGGCGTGTGCGCGGGACGTGCCGCCGCGCGACTACGGATTCGACCCCTCCCGCTACGAGGCCGGCTCCCGGACCTCCCCGGGCACCTGGGAAAACGGTGCGCATCTCGCCGTATGCACCGTACGACGGCGGAACGGGGGCACCATGGAGGGCAACGGACCATGAGGAGGGTGTCGCGATGCCCGGTTCCACGGACAGTTCCACGAAGACGATGGGGGCGCTCACCATCGGCGGCCTGGTCGCGGTGACGGCCTACACGGTGGCGCTCGGCAGCAACGGCTGGCTGTGGTTCGGCTGGGTCGTCCTGGGCCTGATCACGGTCGCGATGGTCGCCACGCGCAGCACCTGAGCCGCGCCGGCCGCCCTCATTCGCGGCCGAGCCGTCCGGCCGAGTGGACGCCCGGCTGGTACTTGGGCAGCCGGACGGTGATCTTCATGCCGGCGCCGACGGCCGTCTCGATGACGAGGCCGTGGTCGTCTCCGTAGACCTGGCGGAGCCGGTCGTCGACGTTGGACAGGCCGATGCCGCCCGACGGGCTGACCTCGCGCGCGAGGATGCGGCGCAGCAGGGCGGGGTCCATCCCCGCGCCGTCGTCCTCGATGACGACCAGGGCCTCGGCGCCCGCGTCCCGCGCGGTGATCTGGATGCGGCACGTGCCCGAGGACACGGCCTTGCCCTCCAGGCCGTGCTTGACGGCGTTCTCGACGAGCGGCTGGAGGCAGAGGAAGGGCAGGGCGACCGGCAGCACCTCGGGGGCGACCTGGAGGGTGACGGAGAGGCGGTCGCCGAAGCGGGCCCGCACGAGCGCCAGGTAGTGGTCGATGGCGTGCAGCTCGTCGGCGAGGGTGGTGAAGTCGCCGTGCCGGCGGAACGAGTAGCGGGTGAAGTCGGCGAACTCCAGCAGCAGCTCGCGGGCGCGTTCGGGGTCGGTGCGCACGAAGGACGCGATGACCGCGAGCGAGTTGAAGATGAAGTGCGGGGAGATCTGGGCCCGCAGCGCCTTGATCTCGGCCTCGATGAGCCGGGTGCGGGACTGGTCGAGGTCGGCCAGCTCCAGCTGGACCGACACCCAGCGGGCCACCTCCCCCGCCGCCCGGGCCAGGACGGCGGACTCGCGGGGCGCGCAGGCGACGAGGGCGCCGTGCACCCGGTCGTCGACGGTGAGCGGGGCCACGACCGCCCAGCGGACCGCGCAGTCGGGGGTGTCGCAGGTGAGCGGGAAGGCCTCGCCCCGGCCGGTCTCCAGCGGGCCGGCGAGGCGCTCCATGATCTCGGCGCGGTGGTGGGCGCCCACGCCGTCCCAGACCAGGACCTCCTTGTGGTCGGCCAGGCACAGCGCGTCGGTGCCGAGCAGGGAGCGCAGCTTGCGGGCCGACTTGCGGGCGGTCTCCTCGGTCAGGCCGGCGCGCAGCGGCGGGGTGGCGAGGGAGGCGGTGTGCAGGGTCTGGAAGGTGGCGTGCTCGACCGGGGTGCCGAGGCCGCCGAGGTGCTGCGGCCGGGCGGTGCGCCGCCCCAGCCAGAAGCCCGCGGCCAGCAGGGGCGGTACGGCGACGACCAGGCCGGCCAGGAAGCCGCTCATGACGCCGCCTCCTCGCGCGGCTCGACCGCGCGCCGTTCCACGGTGCGCAGCTCCTCGGCGCCGAGCTCCTCGGGCAGGTGGAAGCGGGCCAGGATCGCCGCCGTCCCGGCGGGCACCCGGCCCGGGGCGGCCAGGGAGACCAGGACCATGGTGAGGAAGCCCAGCGGCACCGACCACAGGGCGGGCCAGGCCAGCAGCGCGTGCAGGGCGCCGCCGCCCGGGAAGCCGCCCATGGTCGCGGCGACGGCGAGCAGCGCGGAGCCGCCGCCCACCAGCATCCCGGCCGCCGCGCCGGGCGGGGTCAGCCGCCGCCACCAGATGCCGAGGACGAGCAGCGGGCAGAACGAGGAGGCGGACACGGCGAAGGCGAGGCCGACGGCGTCGGCGACCGGCAGTCCGCCGACCAGGGCGCTCGCCGCCAGGGGGACGGCCATGGCGAGGACGGTGCCGAGGCGGAAGTGCGGTACGCCCCGGGACGGCAGCACGTCCTGGGTGAGGACGCCCGCGACGGCCATGGTCAGCCCGGACGCCGTGGACAGGAACGCGGCGAAGGCACCCCCCGCGACCAGGGCGCCGAGCAGGTCGCCGCCCACTCCCCCGATCATCCGGTCCGGCAGCAGCAGGACGGCGGCGTCGGCGTCGCCGGTGAGGGTCAGCTCGGGGGCGTAGAGGCGGCCGAGGGCTCCGTAGACGGGCGGCAGCAGGTAGAAGGCGCCGATCAGGCCCAGGACGGCGACGGTGGTGCGGCGGGCGGCGACCCCGTGCGGACTGGTGTAGAAGCGGACCACGACGTGCGGCAGGCCCATGGTGCCGAGGAAGGTGGCGAGGATCAGCCCGTACGTCGCGTACAGCGGGCGTTCCGTGCGGCTCTCGGCCCGCGACGGCGACAGGGCGTCGTCGGCGCCGCGTCCGGCGGCCGGGACCGGGGTGCCCTCGGCGAAGGTGAGGCGGGTGCCGGCCTCGATGCGGTGGGTGCCGGTGGGGAGCTGGACCCGGGCCCCGTCGAGGGCGCGGCCGTCCACGGTGCCGTCGACGGTGACGGCGAGCGGCCGGTCGAGCTCGAGGGTGAGGGTGTCGCCGACCCTGGCGGACCGCTGCTCGCGGAAGGCGGCCGGTTCCTCGAAGGCGCGGCCGGGCGCGCCGTCGCCCTGCCAGGCCAGGACCAGGAAGAGCGCCGGGACGAGCAGGGCGGTGAGCTTCAGCCAGTACTGGAAGGCCTGCACGAAGGTGATGCTGCGCATGCCGCCGGCGGCGACGATGGCGATGACGACGACGGCGACGATCACTCCGCCGAGCCGGTCGGGCGCTCCGGTCAGCACGGCCAGCGTCAGCCCGGCGCCCTGGAGCTGGGGCAGCAGGTACAGCCAGCCGACGCCGACGACGAAGGCGCCCGCCAGCCGGCGCACCGCCCGGGAGGCGAGCCGGGCCTCGGCGAAGTCGGGCAGCGTGTAGGCGCCGGAGCGGCGCAGCGGGGCGGCGACGAACAGGAGCAGGACCAGGTATCCGGCGGTGTAGCCGACCGGGTACCAGAGCATGTCGGAGCCCTGGACGAGGACCAGGCCGGCGATGCCGAGGAAGGACGCGGCGGAGAGGTACTCGCCGCTGATGGCGGCGGCGTTGAGGCGGGGGCCGACGGTGCGGGAGGCGACGTAGAAGTCGGAGGTGGTGCGGGAGACGCGCAGGCCGAACGCGCCGACGAGGACGGTGGCGACGGCGACGAGGGCGACGGCGGGTATCGCGTAGGTCGGGTTCATCGGTGTGTCACGGCTCTTCTCGTCACCGGTCCTCGACGAGGCGGACGAAGTCGCGTTCGTTGCGTTCGGCGCGGCGCACGTACCAGCGGGCGAGGAGGACGAGCGGGGCGTACAGGCCGAAGCCGAGGACGGCCCATTCCAGGCGGCGGGCGGCGGGCATCACCGCGAACAGCAGCGGCAGCGGGCCGACGAGCAGCCCGAGCACGGCGAACGCGGTGAGGCCGGCCCGCAGCTGGCTGCGCATCAGGGAGCGGACGTAGGTGTGGCCGAGGGTGGTCTGCTCGTCGATCTCGGTGCGCGGGCGGTGGTAGGCGGAGGCCCGGAGGGGGCGCCTGGGCGGGCCGGTGACGGTGACACGGCGTTCGGCGGGGTCCTGGGGCACGGCTCACGGCCTCCGCATGAGCAGGTCCCGCAGTTCGCGGGCGTGGCGCCGGCTGACCTGGAGTTCCTCGGCGCCGACCAGGACGCTCACGGTGCCGGCGTCCAGGCGGAGCTCGCCGATGTGGCGCAGGGCGACCAGGTGGCGGCGGTGGATGCGGACGAAGCCGCGGGCGCGCCAGCGCTCCTCCAGGGTGGACAGCGGGATGCGGACGAGGTGGCTGCCCCTGTCGGTGTGCAGGCGGGCGTAGTCGCCCTGGGCCTCGACGTGGGTGATGTCGTCGACGGCCACGAAGCGGGTGACGCCGCCGAGTTCGACGGGGATGTGGTCGGGGTCCGGTTCGTGCACGGGTATGCGGGGGGCGGTGGCGGCGGCGCCGCGCTGTTCGACGACGCGGCGCACCGCCTCGGCCAGCCGTTCCGTGCGGACGGGTTTGAGGACGTAGTCGACGGCCTCGAGGTCGAAGGCCTGGACGGCGAAGTCCTCGTGCGCGGTGACGAACACGACCAGCGGCGGCCGGGCGAAGCCGGTCAGCAGCCGGGCGAGGTCCAGTCCGTCGAGGCCGGGCATCTGGATGTCGAGGAAGACGACGTCGATGGCCTCGGGGCCGTGCGGCCCGGACTCCAGGGCCCGGTTGATGCGGCGCAGCGCCTCGGTGGCGTCGCCGGCGCCCTCCGCGCTGCCGATCCGTGGATCGGCGCCCAGCAGGTAGAGCAGTTCCTCCAGCGAGGGGCGTTCGTCGTCGATGGCGAGGGCGCGCAGCATGAACGTGGAGTGTAGGTGGAATCGGGACGCCTGGACATGGCTGGCTACAGTGCGGGCATGAACAGCAGGCCCTCGCCCTTCGACGAGCTCGACCGGAAGATCGTCACCGCCCTGATGGCGAACGCCAGGACGTCCTTCGCGGAGATCGGCGTGGGGATCGGGCTGTCCGCGACGGCGGTCAAGCGCCGGGTGGACCGGCTGCGCGAGACCGGTGTGATCACCGGGTTCACGGCGACGGTGCGGCCGTCCGCGCTGGGCTGGCGCACCGAGGCGTACGTGGAGGTGTACTGCGAGGGGGCGGCCCCGCCGCGGCGGCTGGCCGAGGTCGTGCGGGGCTATCCGGAGGTCACGGCGGCGATGACGGTGACCGGCGGGGCGGACGCGCTGCTGCACGTGCGGGCGCGGGACGTGGAGCACTTCGAGGAGGTGCTGGAGCGGATCCGGGCGGAGCCGTTCATCCGGAAGACGATCAGTGTGATGGTGCTGTCGCACCTGCTGCCGGACAGCCCGGAGGCCGGGGCGAACCATCCGGCGCCCCAGGGCGCAGCAGACGTGCGCTGACCTGCCCGAGTACGCAGCGATCGTGCGTCGACACGCAGCTCTCGTCGCTTGTCGCCCGTCCCGGTCGCTTCCTACCGTGGAGTCATCCCGCAGTCACCATCCGTGAGGAAACGGAGGAACCCCTCTGTGTCCGACTCCCGTGTGCCACGCCGGCGGCGCTTCCTCGTCTGCGAACCCAGACACTTCGCCGTGCAGTACGCGATCAACCCGTGGATGCGTTCCGGGGCGCCCGTCCACGTGGGCCGTGCGCTCACCCAGTGGCGCACGCTGATCGACGCCTACCGCCGCCACGGGCACACCGTGGAGACCGTGGCGCCGGTCCCCGGGCTGCCCGACATGGTCTTCGCCGCCAACGCGGCGCTCGTGGTGGACGGCCGGGTCTTCGGCTCGCTGTTCCACGCGCCGCAGCGCCGCCCCGAGTCCGTCCCCTACGAGACGTGGTTCAAGGGTGCCGGCTTCGACGTCCACCTGCCCGCGGCGGTCTGCGAGGGCGAGGGCGACCTCGTGCCGGTGGGCCGCTGGATCCTGGCCGGCACCGGTTTCCGCACCACCCCCGAGGCGCACCGCGAGGTCCAGGAGTACTTCGGGCGGCCCGTGGTGTCGCTGACGCTGGTGGACCCGTACTTCTACCATCTGGACACGGCCCTGTTCGTCCTCGACGACGGCCACGAGGGGGGCGACGGTAACATCGTCTACTACCCGGGGGCCTTCTCGCCCGGCAGCCGTGAGGTGCTGGAGCGGCTCTATCCGGACGCGGTGCTCGCCACCCGTGAGGACGCCATGGCGTTCGGGCTGAACTCCGTGTCCGACGGACGGCACGTGTTCATCTCGCCCGGGGCCGGGGAACTCGCCGGCCGGCTCGCGGGCCTCGGTCACGTCCCCGTCCCCGTCGACCTGTCCGAGTTCCACAAGGCCGGTGGCGGCATCAAGTGCTGCACCCAGGAGATCCGGGAGGCCCGTTCATGACCGCACCCGCCCGTACCCGCGGTTCCGAGGAGCTCATCCGCGCGGAGGAGCCCGTCCTCGCCCACAACTACCATCCGCTGCCCGTGGTGGTGGCCCGCGCGGAGGGCGCCTGGGTCGAGGACGTGGAGGGCCGCCGCTACCTGGACATGCTGGCCGGCTACTCGGCGCTCAACTTCGGCCACCGCCACCCGGCGCTGATCGGTGCCGCGCACCGCCAGCTGGACCGGCTGACGCTGACCTCGCGGGCCTTCCACAACGACCGGCTCGCGGGGTTCGCCGAGCGGCTGGCCGCGCTGACCGACACGGAGATGGTGCTGCCGATGAACACCGGCGCGGAGGCGGTGGAGAGCGGCATCAAGGTGGCCCGCAAGTGGGCGTACGACGTGAAGGGCGTCCCGGCGGACCGGGCGACGATCGTGGTCGCGGCGGACAACTTCCACGGCCGTACGACGACGATCGTGAGCTTCTCGACGGACGAGACGGCCCGGGGCGGCTTCGGTCCCTTCACCCCCGGCTTCCGGATCGTGCCGTACAACGACCTGGCGGCGATGGAGGCGGCCGTCGACGAGACGACGGCGGCCGTGCTGATCGAGCCGATCCAGGGCGAGGCCGGGGTCAACATCCCGGACGAGGGCTATCTGGCGGGGGTGCGGGAGCTGACCCGGCGGGCGGGCTGCCTGTTCGTCGCGGACGAGATCCAGTCGGGTCTCGGCCGTACCGGGCACACCCTCGCGGTCGAGCACGAGTCGGTCGTGCCGGACGTGGTGCTGCTGGGCAAGGCGCTGGGCGGCGGCATCGTGCCGGTGTCGGCGGTGGTCGGCCGCCGCGAGGTGCTCGGCGTGCTGCACCCGGGCGAGCACGGTTCGACCTTCGGCGGCAACCCGCTGGCCGCCGCGGTCGGCACGGCGGTGGTGGAACTGCTGGAGACCGGCACGTTCCAGCGCCGGGCCGCCGAGCTGGGCGTGGTGCTGCGCAAGGGCCTCGAGGCGCTGGTCGGCAGGGGCGTCGTCGGTTTCCGCGCGCGGGGCCTGTGGGCGGGCGTCGACGTGGACCCGGCGCTCGGCACCGGCCGCGAGGTCAGCGAGCGGCTGATGCGCGAGGGCATCCTGGTCAAGGACACCCACGGGTCCACGATCCGCCTGGCGCCGCCGCTGACGGTGACCGGCGAGGAGCTCCAGGGCGCGCTCGCGACGCTGGAGAAGGTCCTGACGTCCTGACGACGGCCCTCAGGGAGCGGCCCGGCCCCGGTCGAGCCGCTCCACGTGGTCCACGTTCCCCAGGTCCTCGGCGTCCGCGCTCGCCTCGCCGGCGAACCAGGCGTCGAGGATCTCCCGCAGCAGCGGCGCCGACGTCAGCCGCAGGCTGAGGGCGAGCACGTTGGCGTCGTTCCAGCGGCGCGCCCCGTCGGCCGTGTACGCGTCGGTGCACAGGGCCGCCCGCACGCCCGGCACCTTGTTCGCGGCGATCGACGCGCCCGTGCCGGTCCAGCAGCACACCACCGCCTGGTCGGCCCCGCCCGAGGCGACGTCGCGCGCCGCGCGCTCCGAGCACACCGCCCACCGGGGGTCGGCCCCGGGGCTCAGGGCGCCGTGCGCCCGTACCTCGTGTCCCCGTGCGCGCAGTTCCTCGACGAGGAGCCGGGCCACGGGTTCGTCCATGTCGGAGGAGACGGCGATCCGCATGTGCGAAGGGTACTCACTCGCGGCCGCTCACCTCATCGGCCCAGCCGCATGACCGACGTCACGGCCATAACCAGCATCATCGGGGGAACGGTACGACCCGAGAAACGTACGACCGAGCAGCGCTCCGCCGGAGCGTCTGCGCGTGGAAAGGGAGTCCGCCACGTCCCCCAACGAGAACGGCCCAGAGCCCGACGCCGCGGCGATCCGCCGCCACCCGGCGCTGTTCCGGGCCATCAGGCGTCGGCAGAACCCCAGGCTCCGCCGGTCGGACATCACCGTCACGGACGAGGCGGCGGTCAAGCGAGCCGTGAAGGCGGCCTCGCTGGGCAACGCCATGGAGTGGTTCGACTTCGGCATCTACGCCTACCTGGCCGGCACCATCGGCCGCGTGTTCTTCCCGTCCGGGAGCGACACCGCGCAGCTGCTGTCCTCGTTCGCCACCTTCGCCGTGGCGTTCCTGGTGCGTCCGCTCGGCGGCATGGTCTTCGGCCCGATGGGCGACAAGATCGGCCGCAAGAAGGTGCTCGCGCTGACGATGATCCTCATGGCGATCGGCACCGCCGCCATCGGGCTCATCCCCAGCTACGACGCGATCGGCTTCTGGTCGCCGCTCCTGCTGATCCTCTTCCGCCTGCTCCAGGGCTTCTCCACCGGCGGCGAGTACGGCGGTGCGTCCACCTTCATCGCCGAGTACGCGCCCGACAAGCGGCGCGGCTTCTTCGGCAGCTTCCTGGAGCTGGGCACACTGGCCGGCTACACCGGCGCCGCTGGTCTGGTCACCGCCCTCACCGCGGGGCTCGGCGGTGACACCATGGACGCCTGGGGCTGGCGCATCCCCTTCCTGCTGGCCGCCCCCCTCGGCATCGTCGGCATCTACCTGCGGCTGAAGCTGGACGACACGCCCGCGTTCCTGAGGCTGGAGGACTCCAGCGTCCACGTCTCCGAGGCGGCGAACGCGGTGGAGACCACCGCCCGGGGCGACCTCGCCAAGATCTTCCGCACGCACTGGCGCACGCTGGTGCTGTGCATCGCGCTGGTCGGCGCGTACAACATCACGGACTACATGCTGCTGTCGTACATGCCGACGTACCTGTCGGACGAACTGGACTACAGCGAGAGCCACGGTCTGCTGATCCTGGTGGCCACGATGGTGCTGCTGATGCTGGTCATCAACCAGGTGGGCCGCCTCTCGGACCGGTTCGGCCGCAAGCCCGTGCTGATGACCGGCATGGTCGGCTTCTTCGTCCTGTCCGCCCCGTCCTTCGCGCTGGTGCAGGAGGGCAGTCTGCTCGCCGTCTCGGGCGGCATGCTGATGCTCGGCCTGTCCCTGGTCTGTCTGCTCGGCACGATGTCGGCGGCGCTCCCGGCGATGTTCCCCACCAACGTCCGGTACGGGTCCCTCTCGGTCGGCTACAACCTGTCGACGTCGCTGTTCGGCGGGACCACGCCGCTGGTCATCACCGCCCTGATCAGCGTGACCGGCTCCGAGATGATGCCCGCCTACTACTCGATGGCCGCGGCCCTGGTCGGTGTGGTGGCGGTGGCCTGCATGAAGGAGACGGCCCAGCAGCCGCTCGCCGGGTCCCCGCCCTCGGTGCAGACCGAGGAGGAGGCCGCGGAGATCGTGGAGGCGCAGGCGCCGTCGCCGAGGTTCTGAGCGACCGGCGAACTCGGCGGGGCGCCACCCCTGGGGGTGGCGCCCCGCCTCCGTGTCCGCGCCTACGCGTCCTCGCCGCCGGTCAGCCGGCCGGCGTCAGCGCGACCTCGGCGCTGCCCGAGAGGGACGGCAGGCCCTCCGGGGGAGTGTCCCTGTAGGTGGCGTTGAAGACCGCCTTCAGGTTGTCCGCGCCGGCGTGACCGCCGTCCACGAACGTCTTGAACGACCCGGAGCAGCCGGTGCTCGAGGAGAGCGGGTGGCCGTGCGTGTCGTGGCCCAGGATGAACGAGACGCTGACCTTCGAGCAGTCCACCGGCTGATCGTCGGTGACGGTGACCTTCCAGGTGACCGTGTCGCCCCAGTGGAACGGCGTGCCGCCGTGCGGCGCGGGGTCGGTCGTGAGGGAGACGACCGGCGCCTTGTTGCCGACGACGACCGGGACCGAGGCGGCGGCCGAGCGGCCGGTGCTGTCGGTGACCTTCAGCGTGGCGTCGAAGACGGCGTTCTCGGTGAACGTGTGCTTCGGGTTCGCCTCCGTGGAGTCCACGGTGCCGTCGGCGTCGAAGTCCCAGGCGTAGCTGAGGGCGTCACCGTCGGCGTCCTTCGTGCCGGCGCTGGAGAACTGGACGGTCAGCGGGTTGGTCCCGTTGACCACGTCCGCGGTGACCTTGGGCTCCGGGGTGCGGTTGCCCCGCGTGAAGTCGATGCGGGCCAGCTGGGCCTCGGGCAGCTCCGCGAAGTACCCGGTGCCGTACTCGAGGACGTACAGCGCGCCGTCCGGGCCGAACTCGGCGTCGATCGGGCCGTCCGTGGTGATCGAGGGGAGCGCGTTCTCGATCTTGGTGACCTGGTTCTTCCGGTCCAGGGTGAGGGCGAGCATCTGGTCACGGGTCCACTCGTAGAAGAGCGGCTTGCCGTCGAAGTACGCGGGCCAGCGGTTCTCGGCCTTGTTCCGCTTGTCGTAGCGGTACGCCGGGCCGCCCATGGGGGCGATGCCGCCCGTGCCGAGCTCGGGGAACTGCGCGGAGGCCTCGTAGCCGTAGACGATCGCCGCGTCCGTGACCGGCGGCAGCTTGCTCAGGCCGGTGTTGTGGCGCGAGTCGTTGACCGGCTTGGCGCAGTCGAACGCCCCGCTCGACTTCTTGGTGGCGAAGTCGTAGTCCTGGTACGGCATGTCCCGGGTCACGCAGAAGGGCCAGCCGTAGTTGGCGGGGCGGTCGATGACCGTCCAGCGGCCGTGACCGGCGGGGCCGCGGTCGGGGTTCGCCTTGTTGGCGTCGGGTGAGTAGTCGCCGACGTAGACCTCGCCGGTTCTGTCGTCCACGGCGAAACGGAACGGGTTGCGCAGACCCATGGCGTAGATCTCGGGGCGGGTCTTCGGCGTGCCGGGCTTGAAGAGGTTTCCGCCCGGGATCGTGTACCGGCCGTCCTTCTTGACCTTGATGCGCAGGACCTTGCCGCGCAGGTCGTCGGTGTTGCCCGCGGTGCGCCGCGCGTCGTAGGCCGGGTTGCGGTCGGGGCGGTCGTCGAGCGGGGCGTAGCCGTCGGAGGCGAACGGGTTGGAGTCGTCGCCGGTCGACAGGAACAGGTTGCCCTTGCCGTCGAAGTCGATCTTGCCGCCGACGTGGCAGCAGATGCCGCGGTCGGCCGGGACGTCGAGGATCTTCTGCTCGGTGGCGAAGTCCAGCTTGTTGCCCTCGAGTTTGAACCGCGACAGTCGCGTGACGCCCTTGTACTCGGCGAAGTCCGCGGCCGTGCCGTACTCCGGCGCGTCGCCTTCGTTCACGCCCGGGGTGGCCGGGTCGTCCATGGGGGTGTCCAGGCGGGGCGAGTAGTAGAGGTAGACCCACTTGTTCTTGCTGAAGTCGGGGTCGACCGCGATGCCCTGCACGCCCTCCTCGTCGTGCTGGTAGAGGCCGGCGGGGCTCTTCTTCATGTCGGCGGCGAGGAAGTTCACACCGCTCTCGGGGTCGTTGATGCGCACCTCGCCCGTGCGCGCGGTGTGCAGCACCCGCCGGTCGGGCAGGACGGCGAGTGCCATGGGCTCGCCCGGACGGTCGTTGAGGGTGACCTTCTGGAAGGCCGACGCGGCCGGCGGCGCCGGGTCCGACGGGGCGGCCTGGACGGTGGGGACGGTCAGGAGCCCGGCGGTCCCGGCCAGTGCCGCTGCCCCTATCAGGGTGACGATCCGTCTGTTGCGCACTCACAACTCCTTTGAGCTGGTCGACGGCCGCGAGGCACCGGGGTTTGCTCCCCGGCCGGCCGCTGCAGGTGAAACAGGTGAAAACCCGTGCGGAGTGAGTCGGTTGGACGCTAGAGCGCCCACTTTCAACACGTCAAGGACAAAGACCGAACTTTCTCAGGGAAAGATTGCTCGAGGGCGACAGATCAACGAGGAGAATCCCCCACACACTTCGGGCGTTTCCGGACACGCCCCGGGACCGCCCCGCACCACCACGCCCGGAACGTCTGGTGATGGGCCGTCAGGTGGCTCAGCATGGGGGGAGCGACCATCCGGGTGAGAGGGCGAACCATGTTCTACTACGTGCTCAAGTACGTACTGCTCGGCCCGCTGCTGCGGCTGGTCTTCCGCCCCCGGATCGAGGGGCTGGACCACGTGCCGGACTCGGGTGCGGCCATCATCGCCGGGAACCACCTGTCGTTCTCCGACCACTTCCTGATGCCCGCCGTGCTCCGGCGCCGTATCACCTTCCTCGCCAAGGCCGAGTACTTCACCGGCCCCGGCCTCAAGGGCCGGCTGACCGCCTTCTTCTTCCGCAGCGCGGGACAGATCCCGGTGGACCGCTCCGGCAAGGAGGCGGGGCAGGCCGCGATCCGCGAAGGGCTCGGCGTGCTGGGCAGGGGCGAGCTGCTCGGCATCTACCCGGAGGGCACGCGCTCGCACGACGGCCGGCTCTACAAGGGCAAGGTCGGCGTCGCGGTGATGGCGCTCAGGGCCGGGGTGCCGGTCGTGCCGTGCGCGATGATCGGCACCTTCGAGGCCCAGCCGCCCGGCCGGAAGATCCCGAAGGCGCACCCCGTGGTGATCCGTTTCGGCGAGCCGCTGGACTTCTCCCGCTACGCCGGGATGGAAGGCGAGAAGGCCGTGCTGCGCGCCGTCACCGACGAGATCATGTATGCCGTCCTGGCGCTGTCCGAGCAGGAGTACGTCGACCGGTACGCGGCGGACGTCAAGGCCGAGGAGGCGGAGCGGACGGCGAAGGACCGCAGGTTCCCCCGGCTGCCGCACCGGTAGGGAGTGCCTCTGCCGTCGGCAGAAGGGCGTGCCCGGCGGGCGCCGGAGCGCCTACGGTCCCCGTATGACACGAGCTGTGGTGATCGGGGCGACGGGGCAGATCGGACGGGTGGCCGTGGGGGCGCTGGCCCGCGACGGCTGGGAGGTGACGGCCGTCTCGCGCGGCGGCGGCCGCGACGCGGACTGGCCCGGGGAGGTACGGGTGGTGCGTGCCGACCGGGAGGACGACGCGGCGCTGTCCGCGGCGGTCGGCGACGGCTGCGACGTCCTGGTGGACATGGTGGCCTTCGGCGCCGGGCACGCCCGGCAGCTGGTCTCCCTCGCCGGGCGGGTCGGCTCGGCGGTGGTGATCTCCAGCGTCTCGGTCTACGAGGACGCGAAGGGCCGGAACTTCGACACGCAGTCCGAGCCCGGCGGCTTCCCGGAGTACCCGGTACCGCTCACCGAGGAGCAGCGCACCGTCCGGCCGGGCGACACCTCGTACAGCACCCGCAAGGCGGCGCTGGAGCGCGAACTGCTGGCCGCGGGCGACCGGCTGCCGGTCACGGTGCTGCGCGCGGGGGCGGTCCACGGGCCGCACTGCCGGACCCCGCGGGAGCTGTACTTCGTCAAGCGCAACCTGGACGGCAGGCGCCGGCGCGTGCTCGCGTACGGCGGTGCGAGCCGCTTCCACCCGGCGAGCGTGCACAACATCGCCGAGTTGGTCCGGCTGGCCGCCCCGCGGCCGGGGACCCGCGTGCTCAACGCGGTCGATCCGGACGCGCCGACGGTGGCGGAGATCGCGGCGGCGATCGACGCGGCCATGGGCGTGCGGGCCGAGGACGTGCTGGTGGACGGGCCGCCGCCCGCGCCCGGGGTCGGTGACACCCCGTGGTCGGTTCCGGCGCCGGTGGTGTGCGACATGACGGCGGCCGGGCGGCAGTTGGGGTACCGCCCGGTGGCCCGGTACGCCGAGACCCTGCCCGACACGGTCGCCTTCCTCGAGGAGCGCCTCGCCGGACGGGACTGGCGGGAGGCGTTCCCGAAGACGGCGCAGAACTACGGCGAACTCTTCGACTACGCGGCGGAGGACGCCTGGCTGGCCGCGCGGCCCGGCTGAGGAGACGGGAAGGGGGCGACCGGTCGGACCGGCCGCCCCCTCGGGCTCTCCCCGCGGTGACTACGGCTTGGGCGTGGCGTGCGGGGCGCAGGTCACGTCCCGGGCGTCCAGCTTGCCGGTGAGCAGGTAGGCGTCCACCCGCTCGTTGACGCACGGGTTGACCAGACCGGTGACGCCGTGGGAGCCGGCGTCCCGCTCGGTGATCAGGCGGGAGCCCTTGAACCGCTGGTGCAGTTCGACGGCGCCCTCGTACGGGGTGGCCGCGTCACGCTCGGACTGGACGATCAGCACGGGCGGAAGTCCCTTGCCGGTCTTCACGTTCAGCGGGGTCTGCTGCTTGACCGGCCAGGTGGCGCACGGCAGGTTCATCCACGCGTTGGCCCAGGTCATGAACGGGTGGTCGCGGTGCAGCCGGGTGTTGTCGCGGTCCCAGGTGCGCCAGTTGGTGGGCCACTTGGCGTCCGCGCACTCGACCGCCGTGTAGACGGCGTTGCCGTTCTCCGAGGACGCGTTGCCCACGGTGTCGGACAGGTCCGGGGCGGCGGCGTCGACGAGGGCCTGGGTGTCGCCGGCCACGTACTTGCTGAAGACCGCCGCCGTGGGGGCCCACGCGGAGTCGTAGTACGGGGCGCTCTGGAAGAAGGAGATCAGCTCGGCCGGGCCGACGACGCCCCCGAGAGGCGCCTTCTCGGCGGTGGCGCGCAGCTTGAGCCACTGCTCCTGGACCTCGGCGCGGGTGTCGCCGAGGTGGTAGGTCGCGTCGTTCTTGGCGACCCAGTCCTGCCAGTCCTTCCAGCGGCCCTCGAAGGCGACGTCCTGGTCCAGGTTGGCCTGGTACCAGATCTTCTCGCGCGACGGGTTGACGACGCTGTCGACGACCATCCGGCGCACGTGGTCCGGGAAGAGGGTGCCGTAGACGGCGCCGAGGTAGGTGCCGTAGGAGACGCCGAGGAAGTTGAGCTTCTTCTCGCCGAGGGCGGCGCGGATGACGTCCAGGTCGCGCGCGGTGTTCGGCGTGGTCATGTGCGGGAGCATCTCGCCGCTGCGCTCGAAGCAGCCCTCGGCGTACTCGGCGGCGAGCTTGCGCTGGGCGCGCTTGTCGGCCTCGGAGCGGGGCACCGGGTCCATCTTGGGCGCCTTGACGAACTCCTGCGGGTCGACGCAGGAGATGGGCGCGGACCTGCCGACGCCGCGCGGGTCGAAGCCCACGAAGTCGTAGGCCTTGGCCGTGTCGGCCCACACCGCGTTCTTGCCGGTGACGCGGGCCGGGAAGCGCAGGCCGGAGCCACCGGGGCCGCCCGGGTTGTAGACGAGCGCGCCCTGGCGCTCGGACGCGGTGCCGGTGTTGCCGATGCGGTCGACGGCGAGCTTGATCTGCTTGCCGTACGGCTTGGCGTAGTCGAGCGGCACGGTGACGTAGCCGCACTGGATGGGCTTGGGCAGGTTCCAGTCGGCGGGGCAGTCCTGCCAGTCGATGCCGGCCTTCGCGGCGCGGGCCGCGGCGATGGCGGCGCCGCGGGCTTCGCGGTCCTGGCCCTGCCCGTGGTCCCGGCCGGCGGCCGGGCTGGCGCTGGCCGCGGGTGCCGTGACGGCGCCGGCTATCAGCGTGGCGGTGACGAGTGCTCCGGCCGAGCCGAACGCCGCGGCTCTCCGGTGCAGCCTGGTCTTCCTCAAGTGGCCCTCCCCGTACATGGGTCGACAAGTACGGGGATCCTCGCGGCTGTGCACTCCCTGAGAACAGGGCCGACACCACTTCTTTGCCAATCCGATAAACGGATAGGTGTGTCCGAGGGGCGGAGATGCTCAGTCCAGGGAGGCCAGCGCCTCGTCCAGCAGCCGCCGCAGCCGCAGCGCGTCCGGCGCCACGGCCGTCACCAGCACGGCCGGTCCGGCGAGCGGCATGACGGCCGCGCCCTCCCCGACCGTGCGGGCGGCCGGCGGCGCGGTCGCGAAGGACGGCCGGACGACGACGACTTGGCCGACGGCACGGTGACCGGCCAGTCCGGCGGGACCGTCCCAGCCGCCCGGGGCGCCGGGGCCGCAGGACAGTTCCTGGTCGAGGACGGGGCGGCCCGCGATCCGTACGGCAAGACGGCTGGTGAGCCGTCCCGGTTCCTCTCCAAAGCGCCCGAGCACCTGTTCCTCGCGCAGCACGAGCCGGGCCGTGGGCGCGAGGTCGGCGCGGGTGGTCACGTGCAGGTCACTGCCGTCGGCGGAGATCAACTGCTCGGGCAGCCAGTGCAGTTCGGCGTCGTCGGCGACGACGAGCCGGACGTCGTAGCGGGCCCCCTCCTTGTCCTGGCCCGGCAGGGCGAGGGTGGCGGCGGCGGAGCCGACCCGCAGCCGGGCGCCCTGCACCGCCTCGGCACTCACCGTGAAGTGGTCGCCGCCGAGCGGTCCGCTCATCGCGCCGACCAGCATCACCCGGGCCTCGGCCCCGCTCCCCCGGGTCCGCCGCACCGCGAGGGGCCCTTCGCCCTCCATCACGGGCAGGCCGGTGCCGCCGCGTCCGTCGCCGCGGGCGAGGATCCGCGCCCGCGCCCGGACGCCGCCCGGCGCCCTCACGCCGTCCACGCGGCGAGCCGGGCGCGCACCCAGTCGGCGACCTCCCCCACGCCGGCCTCGCTCCTGAGCGACTGGAGGACGACGGGCAGTTCGCCGCGCTGCGCCTTGGCGTCGGCGGCCATCCGCGCGAGGTCGGAGCCGACGTACGGGGCGAGGTCGGTCTTGTTGACGATGAGCAGGTCGGCGGTGGAGACACCGGGGCCGCCCTTGCGCGGGATGTCGTCGCCGCCCGCCACGTCGATCACGAAGACCTGGGCGTCGACGAGTCCCCGGGAGAAGGTGGCGGTGAGGTTGTCGCCACCGGACTCCACGAGCACCAGGTCGAGCGGCCCGACCTCGTCCTCCAGGTCCTCGACGGCCTCGAGGTTGGCGGAGATGTCGTCCCGGATCGCGGTGTGCGGGCAGGCGCCCGTCTCGACGGCGCTGATCCGCTCCGGCGGCAGCACCGCCTCGCGCAGCAGGAACTCGGCGTCCTCGCGCGTGTAGATGTCGTTGGTGACGACGGCGAGGGAGAGTTCGTCGCGCAGGGCGCGGCAGAGGGCGGCGACGGTGGCGGTCTTGCCGGAGCCGACGGGGCCGCCGAGTCCGATGCGCAGCGCGCGGCGGGTCCCGTCGGGCCGGCGGGCGTCGGCGGACACGGCGGCGGGGCCGTCGTGGTGATGGTCGAGGTGCATGGTGCGACTCCTGTGAAGCTGGTCCGGCGCTGTCGGCCCGTCCGGCGTTCGAGGACGGGGCCGTTCAGGCCGACGGGGGCCCAGGGGGCGGTGCCCCCCCGGGGTCGGGAAGGAAAGGGGCGGCGGGGGCGGGCGACCGCTACGAGGCGAACAACCGCACCGCCCAGGCGGCATGCGCCTGGGCCTCGATCTCGAGCAGCGGCGCGGACCGCGCCGGCAGCGCGTCCGCCCCCTCGTCGACGGCCCGGTGTGCCGCCTCCACGGCGTCCTGGGCCACGCGGTCCACCTCGGGCGCCAGCCGCGCGAGGACGGCGGTGGCGTCGAACGGGTCGAGGCCGAGCAGCCGGACGACCGCGGTCGCCGGTCCGCTCACCCCCTCGTAGGCGGAGCAGTACGCCGCGTCCAGAGGTCCGAGCCCGGCCGCGCGGACGGCGAGACCGAGGACGACGGGCTGGTGGGCGCCCTTGGGGAAGCGTCCGGCCAGCGCGTCGAGTCCGGGGTCCGGCCAGGTGGCGCGGGCGGCCCGCATGAGCTGCCGGCCGAGTCTGCGCGCCACCGTCCGCAGGGCGGGTGACGGCGTGCGGGCGTCCGCGGCCCGGTCGAGTTCCCCGGGGTCGACGCCGAGGGCCGCGGCCGCCGCGAGGGACGCCGTCACGGCTCCGCTCGTGTGCAGCCGCCCCCGGCAGAACTCCTCCAGGCTCGCGGCGTCGGTGATGCGTCCGGCCTTGACGGCGGCCTCGGCCCCGCCGGAGTGGGCGTGCCCTCCGGCGGGGAAACGGCCGTCCGACAGGACGAGCAGTGCTGCGCGGCTCATCACGGCGCTCAGAACAGGAAGTACCGCTGCGCGAGCGGCAGTTCGGTGGCCGGTGCGGGTTCGACGAGCTCTCCGTCGATGGTCACCGCGAAGGAGTCCGCGGCGACCTCGACCCGTGGCAGGACGTCGTTCTCGCGCATGTCGGCCTTGGTGCGGCCGCGGGTCGAGCGGATGGGGACGAACTCCTTCCCGAGTCCGAGCCGTTCCGGCAGCCCGTCCTCGATCGCCGCCTCGGCCACGAAGTTCAGCGAGTTCATGGCCGGCGCCCTGCCGAGGGCGCCGTACATCGGACGCGGCAGGACGGGCTGCGGGGTGGGGATGGAGGCGTTGGCGTCGCCCACCTGCGCGTGGACGATCTGTCCGCCCTTGAGCACGGCCTGGGGCTTCACGCCGAAGAACGCGGGCTCCCAGAGCACCAGGTCGGCGAGCTTGCCGGACTCGACGGAGCCGACCTCGTGCTCGATGCCCTGGGCGACGGCGGGGTTGATGGTGTACTTGGCGACATAGCGACGCGCGCGCCGGTTGTCGGCGCGGGTGTCGCCGGGCAGGAAGCCGCGCCGTCGCTTCATCACGTGCGCGGTCTGCCAGGTCCGCAGGATCACCTCGCCGATGCGTCCCATGGCCTGGGAGTCCGACGACATGATGGAGATGGCCCCCATGTCGTGCAGGATGTCCTCGGCCGCGATGGTGCTCGGCCGGATGCGCGACTCGGCGAAGGCCAGGTCCTCGGGGACGGCGGGGTTGAGGTGGTGGCAGACCATCAGCATGTCGAGGTGTTCCTCGACGGTGTTGACGGTGTGCGGCCGGGTCGGGTTGGTGGACGCCGGCAGCATGTTCGGCAGCGATACCGCCGTGATCATGTCAGGTGCGTGGCCTCCGCCGGCGCCCTCGACGTGGAAGGCGTGCAGGGTGCGTCCCGCGACCGCGTCGAAGGTGTCGCCGACGAATCCGGCCTCGTTCAGGGTGTCCGTGTGGACGGCGAGCTGGACGCCGGACTCCTCGCACACGTCCAGACAGGCGGAGATCACGGCGGGGGTGGCGCCCCAGTCCTCGTGGATCTTGAAGCCGAGGATGCCGGCGCGCAGCTGGTCGCGCATCGACTCCTTGGACATGGTGCTGCCCTTGCCGAGGAAGCCGATGTTGACGGGGCTCGACTCCAGGGCCGCGTACATCCGCGCGAGGTGCCACGAACCGGGGGTGACCGTGGTCGCCTTGCTGCCCTCGGCCGGGCCCGTGCCGCCGCCGATGAGGGTGGTGACGCCGGAGGCGAGGGCCTCGTCGACGATGCCCGGCGCGATGAAGTGGACGTGCGTGTCGATGCCGCCGGCGGTGACGATCTTGCCGTTGCCCGCGATGATCTCCGTCTCGGGGCCGATGACGAGCTCCGGGTGGACGCCGTCCATGGTGTCCGGGTTGCCGGACTTGCCGATGCCGGTGATGCGGCCGTCGCGGATGCCGATGTCGGCCTTGACGATGCCCCAGTGGTCGATGATCACGGCGCCGGTGATCACGGTGTCGGGGGCGCCCTCGGCGCGGGTGGCGCGCGACTGGCCCATGGACTCGCGCAGCACCTTGCCGCCGCCGAAGACCGACTCGTCGCCGGAGCGGCCGGGGCCGCCGGAGCGGTCCTCCTCGATCTCGACGAAGAGGTCGGTGTCGGCCAGGCGGATGCGGTCGCCGGTGGTCGGGCCGAACAGGTCGGCGTAGGCGGCTCGGGACAGTTCAGGCATCGAGGGCACCTCCGGTCGCGCCGCGCAGACCCACGACGACGCGGGCACCCGCGAGGGGGATCAGCTCCACGTCGACCGGGATGCCGGGCTCGAACCGGACGGCGGTGCCGGCGGCGATGTCCAGCCGCTTGCCGTGCGCCGCGGCGCGGTCGAAGTCGAGACCGGGGTTGGCCTCGGCGAAGTGGTAGTGGGAGCCGACCTGGACGGGCCGGTCGGCGGTGTTGAGCACGGTGAGGCGGGTGGTCTCGCACCCCTCGTTGAAGACGACCGGCTCGTCGGCGAAGAGGATCTCTCCGGGAATCATGGCTGTCGTTCCCGTCAGATGATCGGTTCGTGGACGGTGACGAGCTTGGTCCCGTCGGGGAAGGTCGCCTCGACCTGCACGTCGTGGATCATCTCGGGAATGCCCTCCATGACCTCGTGACGCTGGATCAGCTTGCGGCCCGAGGCCATGAGTTCGCTGACCGTACGGCCGTCGCGGGCGCCTTCGAGGATGTGCGAGGTGATCAGCGCGACGACCTCGGGATGGTTGAGCTTCACACCGCGCGCGCGACGCTTCTCGGCCACGTCCGCGGCCACGTGGATGAGCAGTCTCTCCTGCTCGTGCGGGGTCAGTTGCACGTACCACCTCACAGAACTTCGCGCCAGGACCGGACGGTCCGGCTGCCGCGTCCACCGCGGCGGCTCTAGATGTAACACACAGGAAGGGACCCGAACGCGCCGTCGTCGGTCAGAAAACCGCAGGTGGAACGGGGTACAGAGTAGGGCTGGAGTGTTTCCGCCCCGTCACACGGTTTTGACTGACTGATTACCGGTTTGACCGATCGATTACCGGTCCCGGCCGGCGCGCTTCCGCATGCCCGCGAACCCCCGGACACCACCGTCGCCCGCGAGGCGGCCCGGTGGCCGCGCCCGGCGCACCCACCGCCGCGCCGGAGCCGAAACCAGCCAAACGACGTACCCCCTTTCGGCGTAGGAACACCACGGATTTCCGGTCCCCCGCACTTGCGCGATCCGCACGCCCGAACGGCGGAATTTGTCATTCCGCCGCTGGTCCCGGGGTCGTCGCGACAGTCGGCGGAGAGGCGGACATCGACATGTCCACCCGGACGGCCCAGAGGTGAGTAACCACACAACATCCCGGTTCCGTTGGGATTTTCCGACTTCGGTGAGACAAGATCCATGACTGACGACAAGCCCCCGCCACAGCGGTGGGGCGGTCCGGGCGGACGCCGAGTCCTGCCGCCGCCCGGACGACCGGTCGACAGGAGTGGATCGGCAGGAGTGGAGGACCCAAGCACGACGGGTCGCCGGAACGGACGTCTCACGACAGGCGCCGGGCCGAGCAGCCCTTGGGGTGAAGCCGCACTCGTGCGGCCGGGCAACTTCGCCAGCCCGAATCCGACAGGTCATCCTTCACAGGCGGCTGACGAAGGGTTGCGCATGACTGCGCTCAATCGTGTCCCGTCGCTGATGGCCCGTGCCGGTACGGCCTCGGCCCTGACCATCGCCGCCGTGGGCGGCTCCCTCGTGGTTCCCGGCGCCTCCTCCGAGGCCGCCGCGGCGAGCCACGCGTCGAAGGCCCTCAAGATCGCGGCCTCCAAGAAGGGCTCGCCCTACGCGTGGGGCGCCACCGGACCGTACCGGTTCGACTGCTCCGGGCTGACGCTGTACTCGTTCAAGAAGGCCGGCAAGAAGCTGCCGCGGACCGCCGCGCAGCAGTACAACAAGACCCGCCACATCTCCGCCAAGAGCCGCAGGGCCGGAGACCTCGTGTTCTTCCACTCGGGCCGGAGCGTGTACCACGTCGGCATCTACGCCGGGAAGGGCAAGATCTGGCACGCCCCGAAGACCGGGGACGTGGTGCGGCTGCAGAAGATCTGGACGAACAGCGTCTGGTACGGCCGGGTGAAGTGATCCGCCCGGGGCGGTGACGGCGTCCTGACGCGCCGTCCCCCTCCTTCTTCGGGCATGGCGCCGAGGAGCGCGCCGTGCGGGTGTCCTCGCGGCTCGCCGCGCCCGGCACGGGCGCGGCGGTGCTCGCGTTCACCGGCTCGGTGACGCTCGTGGTCGACGTGTCCACCGGCCGGATCGGCGAAGCGGCCGCCGGCGCGGCGGCCTCGCTGGTCCGCCTCGGCCCGTGGTGGCTGCTCCCCCGCCTGGCCCGGCGGACCCGCGTCTCCGGTGGGCTCCGTGCCCCCCGAGCGGCGCCCGGCGGCGGAACCGGCCGCCGGGGGCCGGGAGAAGGCGGTGCGGAGCCGCACGGCACGGCGCTCGCCGCCCGTCGCGCGCCGGGTGCCGTCCAGGCCTCACCGCTGGGGCCTCCGCTGCTCCACGGCCTCGCCCCGGGGACGGCCCACGACCGTGACCGGTTCGGCGGGCGCCGACGGGCCCGGTGTCCTCCAGGGCAGTTCGACGGAGACGGTCTTGCCGCCCTCGCGCGTGGGCCGCACCCTCAGCCTGCCGCCGTACTCCGCCGTCAGCCAGCGGATGATCACCATTCCCCGGCCGTTGTCCTGCTGCACGGCGGCGGGCAGGCGCTTGGGGAGACGCGGGTGGCTGTCCGTGACGCCGACGCACAGCCGTTCGTCGCGGTCGAGCACGAGGTCCACCGTGAAGGTCGGCGACTGCCCGAGCGTGTGCTGGACCGCGTTGGTGGCCAGCTCGGAGACGATGAGCCGGACGGTCTCGGACACCTCCGCGTCCGCGGGCAGACCCCACTCCGCCAGGGTGCCCACCACATAAGCGCGCGCGGCGGCCACCGAGGCGGGATCGCTCGGCAGAGTGACGGATGCTTCCAGATGGTCTGCCATGGCGACGCCGTCCCTTTCCCACGAGACCGCGGTCCGACACGGAGCGGATGGTTCGAGTACGGTCCCGGACTGGTGCTTCGTCGCCAGACTGCCACCATCACCCGGCGCAGAGCGGCGATCCACCAAGATATGCATATATCTGTCGCTCGAAGCGGTGAACTCTGCGACGACAGACCGTATGCGCGCGCCTCGATGGGAGTAAAGGAGTGGCCCATGCAGCACGGTCCGGTGGTGCGCCGCCGAAAGCTGGGCGCGGAACTGCGCGCCCTGCGCACGTCGGCGGGGATCACCAGCGGCGAGGCGGCCCGGCTGGTGGGCTGGCACCAGTCGAAGGTCAGCCGGATCGAGACCGGGACGAGCGGGGCGAAACCGGCCGATGTGCGGTTGCTGCTGGACGCCTACGGCGTGGACGACCGGGAACTGCGGGAGCTGCTGGTGGTGCTGGCGGGCTCCGAGGACACGGGTGGCCGGCACCACTGGTGGCATGCCTACCGCGGGGTGCTGCCGCCGACGTACCGGGACTTCATCAGCCTGGAGTCGCAGGCGAGCGCGATGCGCACCCTGGAGACCACCGTCGTGCCCGGGCTGCTGCAGACGCCGGAGTACGCCCGTGCGGTCACGCGGGCCGCGGTGGACGGGCTGCCGGAGGAGCGGCTGGACACGCTGGTGGAGGTCCGGCTGGCCCGGCAGGACGTGCTGCGGGCCGATCCGCCGCTGGAGCTGAACGCGGTCCTCGACGAAGCGGTGCTGCGCCGGGAGGTGGGCGGGCCGGGGGTGATGGCCCGGCAGCTGACCCGGCTGGTGGAGGCCGCGCGGCTGCCCCACGTCCGGCTCCAGGTGCTCCCCTTCACCGCCGGGGCGCACATCGGCGTCACCGGTCCTTTCGTCATCTTCTCCTTTCCGAGCACTTCCGATCTCGACGTGGTTGTTCTCGACCACTTGACGAGTAGTCTCCATCTCGAGCGGAAAGAAGACCTGGAGGCCTACACCGAGGCCTTCAACGCCCTCCTGCTCCATGCCCTTTCGCCCGACGACTCGTTGGACTACATCGCCGCGACAGCGGCCGGCGCGTAAGGAGGCACCATGTCCGCACTTCCTCGGAACACCCCCGCGAGTACCGATCTGCACGGTGTGCGGTGGCTGCGCAGCAGCTACAGCACCGGGGCCAACAACTGCGTGGAGACGGCACGGCCGTCGGCCGGCCCCTGGGCCGGACTGCTCGCCGTGCGCGACTCCAAGGACCCGGCCGGGCCCGCGCTGCTCTTCTCCCCGGGGAGCTGGGCGTCGTTCACGGCCGCGGTCCGCCGCGGCCGGCCGCACTGATCCGACCGCGCCGCGCGACGCACGGCCGTGCCACGCCGACTCATGGCCGCGTTTCGCCGATCACCCGTACAGCGCGTTCGATCTGCTCCCCGGAGAGGTCCGCACGAGCGGTCAGCCTGAGCCGTGAGATGCCGTCGGGCACGGACGGAGGACGGAAGCAGCCCACGGACAGGCCGGCCGCACGGCAGTCGGCCGCCCACCGGACGGCCCCCTCCGGGGAAGGGGCGCGCACCGAGACCACCGCGGCGTCCGGACGTACCGCCTCCAGACCCGCGGCGGTCAGGCGTGCGTGCAGCTCGGCCGCCACCGCGCGTGCCCGGGCCGCCCGTTCGGGCTCACGGCGCAACAGGCGCAGAGCGGCGAGGGCCGCCCCCGTCGCCGCGGGGGCGAGCCCCGTGTCGAAGATGAAGGACCGTGCCGTGTTGACGAGGTGGTCGATCACCCGGGCGGGGCCGAGCACGGCACCGCCCTGGCTGCCGAGCGACTTGGACAGCGTGAGCGTCACGACGACGTCGTCGGCGCCCGCGAGCCCCGCCGCGGACGGGGCGCCCCGTCCGCCCTCGCCGAGGACCCCGAAACCGTGGGCGTCGTCGACGACCAGCCCGGCGCCGTGCTCCCGGCACGCCTCGGCGAGGGCGGCCAGCGGCGCGGCGTCGCCGTCCACCGAGAAGACCGTGTCGGAGACGGCGACGGCGGGCCCGTCGTGCGCCGCCAGCGCCTTGCGCACCGCGTCCGGGTCGGCGTGCGCCACCACCTGGGTCGTGCCCCGGGCCAGACGGCAGCCGTCGATCAGCGAGGCGTGGTTGGCGGCGTCGGAGACGACGAGGGAACCGTGCGGGGCCAGCGCGGTGACCGCGGCGAGGTTGGCCGCGTAGCCGGAGGAGAGGACGAGGGCGGCCTCGAAGCCGCAGAAGGCGGCCAGTTCGCGCTCGAGTTCGGTGTGCAGTTCGGTCGTTCCGGTGACGAGCCGGGAACCGGTCGCGCCGCCGCCCCAGGCACGCGCGGCCCGCGCCGCCCCCTCGGCGACCTCCGGATGCCGGGCGAGACCGAGGTAGTCGTTGCTCGCCAGGTCCAGCAGCGGCGAGTCGGCCGGACGGGGCCGCAGCGTCCGTACGAGCCCGGCCCGGCGGCGTGCCCCGGCCTGCTCGTCGATCCAGCCGAACGCCATGAGTCACCCTCCGGGGATTTTGTAGGCAGTGGACAGACACTAGCGGCACGACGGCTCGTCCGAGGTGTGGCGATACCCACACGGCGATCTGTCACTGTTGTGCGAACTCTCCTTGGCCCCGGGTGGCCCCGTAGGACAGGATCGGCTCTCATGGATCTGCTGAACACGCTGGTGGACAAGGGGCTTCGGCGCGAGACGCCGACCCGCGAGGAGGCGCTGGCCGTCCTGGCCACGTCCGACGACGACCTGCTCGACGTGGTGGCCGCGGCCGGCAGGGTGCGCCGTCACTGGTTCGGCCGACGGGTGAAACTCAACTACCTCGTCAACCTCAAGTCGGGCCTGTGCCCCGAGGACTGCTCCTACTGCTCGCAGCGGCTCGGCTCGAAGGCCGAGATCCTCAAGTACACCTGGCTCAAACCCGGCCAGGCCTCCGAGGCCGCCGCCGCGGGCGTGGCCGGCGGCGCCAAGCGGGTGTGCCTGGTGGCCAGCGGACGCGGTCCGACCGACCGGGACGTGGACCGCGTCTCCGAGACGATCAAGACCATCAAGGACCAGAACGAGGGCGTCGAGGTGTGCGCCTGCCTGGGCCTGCTCTCCGACGGCCAGGCGGAGCGGCTGCGCGCGGCGGGCGCCGACGCCTACAACCACAACCTCAACACCTCGGAGTCGGTGTACGGGGACATCACCACCACCCACACCTACGCCGACCGGGTGGACACGGTCACCAAGGCGCACGCGGCCGGGCTGTCCGCCTGCTCGGGGCTGATCGCGGGCATGGGCGAGAGCGACGAGGACCTCGTCGACGTGGTCTTCTCGCTGCGCGAGCTGGACCCCGACTCGGTGCCGGTCAACTTCCTGATCCCGTTCGAGGGCACCCCGCTGGCCAAGGAGTGGAACCTCACCCCCCAGCGGTGCCTGCGGATCCTGGCGATGGTCCGGTTCGTGTGCCCCGACGTCGAGGTGCGCATCGCCGGCGGCCGCGAGGTGCACCTGCGCACGATGCAGCCGCTCGCCCTGCACCTGGCCAACTCCATCTTCCTGGGCGACTACCTCACCAGCGAGGGCCAGGCGGGCAGGGCCGACCTGGAGATGATCGCGGACGCCGGCTTCGAGGTGGAGGGCACCGACCGGGTGACCCTGCCCGAACACCGCGCGGCGGGCCGGGGCGGCTGCGGATCCCACGAGGGCGGTGGCTGCGGGTCCCACGAGGGGGGGAGCGTCTGTGGGTCCGTCCCGGCCGGGGGCGGGTGCGGTTCCGCGACGGCCGCGGAGCCGGTGGCCCCCGCGGGCGAGGCGCGCACCGATCTGGTCGCGGTGCGCCGGCGCGGCGCGGGAACGGACCTGGCGCCCAATGCCTGAGCCCACGCCGACCGTGGACGCGCTGCTGGCCCTGGACCGGCAGCACGTCTGGCACCCGTACGGACCGATGCCCGGCCGGCAGGACCCGCTGGTGGTGGAGTCGGCGAGCGGGGTGCGGCTGCGCCTGGCCGGCACCTCGCAGGAGCTGGTCGACGGGATGTCGTCCTGGTGGTCGGCGATCCACGGCTACAACCACCCGGTCCTCAACGAGGCCGTGCGCGACCAGCTCGGACGCATGAGCCACGTCATGTTCGGCGGCCTCACCCACGAGCCCGCCGTGCGGCTGGCGAAGCTCCTGGTCGACATGTCGCCCGAGGGGCTGGAGCACGTGTTCCTCGCCGACTCCGGCTCGGTGTCGGTCGAGGTCGCGGTCAAGATGTGCCTGCAGTACTGGCGCTCGCTGGGCCGCCCCGCCAAGCGGCGGCTGCTGACCTGGCGCGGCGGCTACCACGGCGACACCTGGCAGCCCATGTCCGTGTGCGACCCCGACGGCGGCATGCACGACCTGTGGAGCGGCGTCCTGCCCCGCCAGCTGTTCGCCGACGCCCCGCCCGCGGAATACGACGACACCTATGCCGCACACCTGTCGTCGATGATCGAGCGGCACGCCGACGAGCTGGCCGCGGTGATCGTCGAGCCGGTGGTGCAGGGCGCGGGCGGGATGCGGTTCCACTCCCCCGCCTACCTGCGGGTGCTGCGCGAGGCCTGCGACACGCACGACGTGCTGCTGGTGTTCGACGAGATCGCCACCGGCTTCGGACGCACCGGCGCCCTGTTCGCCGCCGAACACGCCGCGGTGACACCGGACGTGATGTGCGTGGGCAAGGCGCTGACCGGCGGCTACCTGACCATGGCGGCCACCCTGTGCACCGCGCGCGTCGCCGACGGCATCTGTCGGGGCGAGGTGCCGGTCCTCGCCCACGGGCCCACCTTCATGGGCAACCCGCTCGCCGCCGCCGTCGCCTGCGCCTCCCTCGGCCTGCTGCTCGGCCACGACTGGCGCGCGGAGGTCAAACGCATCGAGGCCGGCCTCACCGAGGGGCTCGCCCCCGCCGCCGCCCTGCCGGGCGTGCGGGACGTGCGGGTGCTCGGCGCGATCGGCGTCGTCCAGCTCGACCATCCGGTCGACATGCGGGCCGCCACGGCGGCGGCCGTGCGCGAGGGCGTCTGGCTGCGCCCGTTCCGCGACCTGGTCTACACCATGCCGCCCTACATCACCGGCGACACGGACGTCGCCCGCATCACCCGCGCGGTCCGCGCGGCGGCGAAGGAGGGATGACACATGCCGGTACTGGTGATCACCGGGACGGGCACCGAGGTCGGCAAGACGGTCGCGACCGCCGCCGTCGCCGCGGCGGCGCTGGCGGCCGGCCGGTCGGTGGCCGTGCTCAAGGCCGCCCAGACCGGCGTACGGCCCGACGAGCCCGGGGACGTCCAGGAGGTCGCACGTCTGGCGGGCGCCGTGACGGCGGCCGAGGTCGCCCGCTACCCCGAACCGCTGGCGCCCGCCACCGCCGCGCGGCGGGCCGGGCGGACGCCGGTGCGTCCCGGGGAGGTGGCGAAGGCCGCGGCCGAACTGGCCACCGAGCACGATCTGGTGCTGGTCGAGGGGGCGGGCGGGCTGCTCGTCCGGTTCGACGAGGCGGGCGGAACGCTGGCGGACGTCGCGGCCCTGCTCGGCGCACCGGTGGTCGTGGTGGCGTCGGCGGGACTCGGCACGCTGAACACGACCGAGCTGACGGCGCGCGAACTCGCGGCGCGGGGGCTGGAGTTGCCGGGCGTGGTGATCGGCAGCTGGCCCACGGAACCGGACCTCGCCTCGCGCTGCAACCTCGTGGACCTGCCGGACGTGTCCGGGGCACCGCTGCTCGGCGCCCTGCCCGCCGGGGCGGGCGCCCTCGCACCGGCCGCCTTCCGGTCGGCGGCGCCGCACTGGCTGGCCCCCCGCCTGGAGGGCACCTGGGACGCGGACGCGTTCCGTCTCCGGGAGGCCCCCTGAACGACCGCCGGCCGGACCACCGCGCGCGAACGGGGCGCCGACGGGTGAGTGCGCGGTGCTCGGGCGGGGGACAATCGCGGTGAGGCACCACCTCGTGAGGGAGGTCCCATGCCGCTGCGATCCGACCGTTCCCGGGCAGTGCCCCCGGACGCCGTGCGCCATCCGCTCTTCGCCCGCTACTACGCCCGGTTCAGCACGAGCGCCGAGACCCGGATGGGCATGGCGCGGGTGCGCGAGCGGCTGCTCGCCGGAGTGTCCGGGCGGGTGATCGAGGTCGGTGCGGGCAACGGCCTGAACTTCGCGCACTATCCGGGCACCGTCTCGGAGGTCGTCGCCATCGAACCGGAGCGCTCCCTGCGGCGGCTGGCCGTGGACGCGGCGCTGCGCGCCCCGGTGCCGGTCGACGTGGCGCCGGGTACGGCGGAGGCGCTGCCGGTCAAGAGCGAGGCCTTCGACGCGGCCGTCGTGTCGCTGGTGCTGTGCAGCGTCCGGGACGTGCCGCGGGCGCTCGGGGAGTTGCGGCGGGTGCTGCGGCCCGGCGGCGAGCTGCGGTTCTTCGAGCACGGGCGGGGCGGCGGACGGGTGATGACCTTCACCCAGCGGGCGCTGGACCGGACGGTGTGGCCGTCGCTGGCCGGCGGCTGTCACGTGTCCCGGGACCCGGTCGCCGCGCTGCGGGAGGCCGGGTTCGCCCTGGGGCCGTACCGGCGGACGCTGATGCCGGAGAACGGGCCGGCCCTGCCGATGTCCTACTGCGTCCTCGGCACGGCCTGGCGACCGCCCGAGGGTGACGACAGGCCCTAGGGGACGTCACACGCTCCGTCGGCGCGGTTCCCGCGCGATGTCGTCGACCGACGCCTCGCCGCTCTTGACCAGCAGGGCCGGGTCCCGTACCCGCTCGGCCGTGGTGGCGGCCTCGACGCCGCCGGCGACCAGGCGGGCGCAGGCGACCGCGGAGACGGACAGGGCGTTGGAGCGCTCCGGCGCGGGGACGTGGACCGGGAGCTGGAGCAGCGCGGCGGCGCGGGCGTACGGACCGTCGTGGACGGGGACGTCGCATGTCTCGGCGCGGCGGCGGGCGACGGCGGCGACGAGAGCACCCCGGTCGGTGACCCGGGGGTCTCCCGGGGTGCGCTGTTCGGCGGGCGTCGGCAGCCGGCGAGGTCGACGGTGGGATCGTTCAACGGCTCAGCGGCGGCGCTCGCCGGCCTCCTTCGCGAAGACCTTCCCGTACTGCCGCATGAAGTCGGCGGCGGCCTCCACGAAGGCGCGGCCCGCCCCGCCGGTGTCCTGCCGGGCCGGTTCCTCGAGGGAGCGGTCGACGCCCACCCCCCGGGCCGCGGCCCGTTCCCGGGCGGTGTCCTGGTCCACCCGCACGTCCAGCCGGGCCCTCCGGGTCTTCGCCGTACCGCGAAGCCGGCGCCGGAACGCCGGCAGGGGCAGGGGCGGCAGCCGGCGCACCGGCGGCCGCGGCGCTCGGGTGATTGACTCGTCGGGACCGAAGTCACCTGTGCGCGAGGAGGGTTCATGTCACGTCCGTTCCGCTTCGGTGTCAACCTGACGGTCTCCGCCCCGGCCGCGGAGTGGAGCGAGAAGTGCCGGCGGGCCGAGGAGCTGGGCTACGACGTCATCCTGGTGCCGGACCACCTCGGGATGCCGGCCCCGTTCCCGGCGCTGGTCGCGGCAGCCCGGGCCACCGGGCGGCCCCGGGTGGGCACGTTCGTGCTCAACGCGGGCTTCTGGAACCCGGCGCTGCTGGCCCGGGAGGTGGCGACCACGGACGCCCTCACGGGCGGGCGCCTGGAGCTGGGGCTCGGCACCGGCTACGTGCGGACGGAGCACGACGCGGCGGGGCTGCCGTTCGGCTCGCCGCGCGAACGCGTGGATCACCTGCGGCGCACCGTGGAGGAACTGGAACGGCTGCTCGGCGACGAGGAGCACCTGCCGCGGCCGGTGCAGCGGCCCGGGGTGCCGTTGCTCATCGGCGCCAACGGCGACCGGATGCTGGAGCTGACCGCCCGGCACGCCGACATCGCCGCATTCACGGGCGGCCGCTCCGTGCCGGGGAGCGCGACGGGGCAGCTCGCGCCCCTCACGGCCGAGGAGCTGGACGAGCGCGTCGCCCGCTACGGGGAGCTGGCGGCGGGCCGCCGGGAACCGGCGGAACGGAACCTGCTCATCCAGATGGTGGTCGTCACCGAGGACCGCGAGGCCGCCCTCCGCCCCCTGCTGGAGCACGTGCCGCACCTGACCGCCGGCCAGGCGCTGGAACTGCCCATCGTGCTGCTGGGCACCCTGGAGGAGATCACCGCGCAGGTACGGGCGCAGCGCGAGCGGTACGGGTTCACGTACCTGACGGTGCTGGAGCCGTACATGGAGGCCTTCGCCCCGGTGATGCGGGCACTGCGCGACGCCTGAGGGTCCGCGTGCCGTCCGCATGCCGGAATTCGCGTCCGGCGCTCCGGCGCGCGTGGTGGGATCACGGCATGAGTGATCTTCGGATGCGGGCCGCCGGGCCCGAGGACCTGGACGCCGTGCTGGCCTTCTGGAAGGCGGCCGCGGAGGGGACGAGTATCAGCGACGACCGGGAGGGTGTGGAGCGCCTGGTCGCCCGCGACCCCGACGCGCTGATCCTGGCCGAGCGCGGCGGCGCACTGGTGGGCACCGTGATCGCCGGATTCGACGGCTGGCGCTGCCATCTGTACCGGCTGGCGGTGCACCCCGGCCACCGCCGCCAGGGGATCGGCTCGGCCCTGCTGGACGCCGCTCAGGAGCGGTTCGTACGGCTCGGCGGGCGGCGCGCCGACGCGATGGTGCTGGTGCGCAACGAGCGGGCGCAGCATGCGTGGCGAGCGGCCGGGTACGCGCCCCAGGAGCAGTGGCGACGCTGGGTCAAGCCCCTCACCGACTGAAAGGCAGTGAGCACCGGCGCATGAGCGAGTGTCCCGGCGCACGACATCGCGCGAACCTCCACGTCCTGTCCGATCATGGAGCCGAGGTGACCCGATGACCGAACTGCTCCTGCTGCTGGTGGCGATCCTGCTCTCGCTCGCGTGCGGCGCGTTCGTCGCGGCCGAGTTCTCGCTGACCACCGTCGAGCGCGGTGAGCTGGAGCGGGCCGCCGCGCGCGGCGAGCGGGGCGCGGCGAGCGCGTTGAAGGCCGTACGGAACCTGACGTTCCAGCTGTCCGGGGCGCAGCTCGGCATCACGGTCACCAACCTGGTGGTCGGCATGCTCGCCGAACCGTCGGTCGCGGCGCTCCTCGCGGGTCCGCTGGAGGACGCCGGGATGTCCCGTTCGGCGGCCTCGTCGGTGGCGCTGGTGCTGGGCACGGCCCTGTCCACGGTCTTCCTGATGATCGTCGGCGAGCTGGTGCCGAAGAACTGGGCGATCTCCTCGCCGCTGGCCGTGGCCAAGCGGGTGGGCGGCCCGCAGCGCTGGTTCAGCACGGCCTTCCGGCCCTTCATCACCCATCTGAACAACTCGGCCAACCGCGTCGTGCGCCGCCTCGGCGTGGAGCCCGCGGAGGAGCTGGCGTCCGCGCGCGGACCGCAGGAGCTGGCGGCGCTCGCCCGGCACTCCGCCAAGGAGGGGGCCCTGGAGGCCGACACCGCCGAACTGTTCGTGCGGACCCTGAACCTCGCCGACCTGACGGCGGAGAACGTGATGACCCCGCGCGTCCAGGTCATCGCGCTGGACTGGCGGGCGACCTGCGAGGACGTGGCCAACGCGACGCGGGCGACCGGCCTGTCCCGGTTCCCGGTCTACCGGGACAGCCTCGACACGGTGGTGGGGACGGCCCACGTGAAGGACGTGCTGGCGGTGCCCGCCGAACGCCGGCCGCGGGTGCCGGTCGCCGAGCTGATGCGCGAGCCGCTGCTCGTCCCGGAGACGCTGACCGTGGACCGGCTCCTGGACCGGCTCTCCGGGCGTCGCACGATGGCCGTCGTCATCGACGAGTACGGCGGGACGGCGGGTGTGGCCACGCTGGAGGACATCGTCGAGGAGGTCGTCGGCGAGGTGCGCGACGAGCACGATCCGCACGAGATCCCCGAGCTGGATCCGGCCGGCACCGACGAGCGGGGCCGCGCGCTGTACCGGGCCGACGGATCGGCCCGGGTGGACCGGCTCGCCCGCCTCGGCCTGCGGGTGCCGGAGGGCCCGTACGAGACGGTCGCCGGGCTGGTCGCGGCCCGGCTGGGCCGCATCCCCGCGGTCGGCGACACCGTCGACATCGCGGGCTGGCGGCTGGACGTGGTGGACGCGACGGGACGCCGGGCCGCCGGGGTGCTGCTGCGCGCGCCGCTCGACGACGGCCCGACGGAGGCCGGCGAGGACGGGGGGGCCGGACGGTGACCGCCGTACAGCTGCTGATCGGTCTGGCGACGCTCGTCGTCAACGCGTTCTTCGTGGGCGCGGAGTTCGCGCTGATCTCCGTGCGCCGCAGCCAGGTGGAGCAGTACGTCGCGGAAGGGGCGGAGGGCGACCGGCGGGCGAAGAGCGTGCTGTGGGGCCTGGAGCACGTGTCCGCGCTGCTGGCGGCGGCCCAGCTCGGCATCACGCTGTGCACCCTGGTCCTCGGCATCGTCGCGGAACCGGCGATCGCGCACCTGCTGGAGCCGGTGTTCCACGCGGTGGGCGTGCCGTCGGGGGCGGGGCACGCGGTGTCCTTCGTGATCGCCCTGGTGCTGGCGACGTATCTGCACATGCTGCTCGGCGAGATGGTCCCGAAGAACATCGCGCTGGCCGAGCCGGTGCGCAGCGCGCTGCTGCTCGGGCCGCCGCTGGTGGGGCTGTCCCGCGCGCTGCGGCCGGTGATCTTCACGGTGAACGCCTTGGCGAACGCGCTGCTCAAGCTGCTCAGGGTGGAGGCGAAGAACGAGGTCTCGGCGACCTTCACGGACACGGAGCTGGCCGAAATCGTCAAGGACGCCAGCGAGGCCGGGCTGATCGACGACCGCGCCCAGGAACGGCTGCACGACGCCCTGGAACTGGGCCGCCGGCCGGTGCGGGACGTGGTGCTGCCGCTGGAACGCGTCGTGCACGCGCGCGTGGGCATCACGCCGGAGCAGTTGGAGCGGCTGTCGGCCGAGTCCGGGTTCTCCCGCTTCCCGGTGGTGGACGACGGGCGGCGGATCGTCGGCTACCTGCACGTCAAGGACGCCCTGGACGCCTCCCCCCGCGACGTGCCGTTCCGGCTGCGGGACATGCGGCCCATCGCCCGGGTGCGGGAGGGCACGCCGCTGGACGACGTGCTCACGGCGATGCGGGGCAGCCGTACCCACCTGGCGGCGGTCCTCGGCTCGGACGGGCGGCTGGCGGGGCTGGTGACCATGGAGGACGTGCTGCGGGAGCTGTTCGGCCGGCGGACCTGACCCGGCCGTCCCCGCGGAGGGCGACCGACCGGCGGGTATGGAGCCGGGTTACCATCGTCGTCGCCATGCAGACGAACCCCACCCACACCAGCCTCGTCGCCGTCGGCGACTCCTTCACCGAGGGCATGTCCGACCTGCTGCCCGACGGCTCCTACCGGGGCTGGGCCGACCTCCTCGCGGCGCGGATGGCCGCCCGCACCCCCGGTTTCCGGTACGCCAACCTCGCCGTGCGCGGGAAGCTGATCGGGCAGATCGTCGACGAGCAGGTGGACGTCGCGGCGGCCATGGGGGCCGACGTGATCACGCTGGTCGGCGGGCTCAACGACACCCTGCGGCCCAAGTGCGACATGGCCCGGGTGCGGGACCTGCTGACGCAGGCCGTGGAGCGGCTGGCGCCGAACTGCAAGCAGCTGGTGCTGATGCGCAGCCCCGGCCGGCAGGGCCCGGTGCTGGAGCGGTTCCGGCCGCGCATGGAGGCGCTGTTCGCGATCATCGACGACCTCGCCGGGCAGCACGACGCCGTGGTCGTGGACCTGTACGGGGCCCGGTCGCTGGCCGACCCGCGCCTGTGGGACGTGGACCGGCTGCACCTGACCGCCGAGGGCCACCGCCGGGTCGCGGAGGCCGTGTGGCAGACGCTGGGCTACGAGCCCGAGGACCCCGACTGGCACGCGCCGGTCCCGGCGACGCCGCCGCCGGGCTGGGTCACGCGCCGCACCGCGGACGTCCGGTTCGCCCGGCAGCACCTGCTGCCCTGGATAGGCCGCAGGCTGACGGGCCGCTCTTCCGGCGACGGCCTGCCGCCCAAGCGCCCGGAGCTGCTGCCGTACGAGGATCCGGCGTGACCGCTCCCGGCCCCGGGCGGCGTTCGTAGCTTCCGACGAACAACCCCGCGGCGCTGGCCTGCACGAATCGCCAGTAGAATCCGTTCACGTGACTTCCGCTCCCGTCAAGCCCCGCATCCCGAATGTCCTCGCCGGACGCTACGCCTCCGCCGAGCTCGCCACGCTCTGGTCGCCCGAGCAGAAGGTGAGGCTCGAGCGGCAGCTCTGGCTCGCCGTGCTGCGCGCCCAGAAGGACCTGGGCATCGAGGTGCCCGACGCCGCGATCGCCGACTACGAGCGCGTCCTCGACCAGGTGGACCTGGCCTCCATCGCCGAGCGCGAGAAGGTCACGCGGCACGACGTGAAGGCGCGGATCGAGGAGTTCAACGACCTCGCCGGGCACGAGCACGTGCACAAGGGCATGACCTCCCGCGACCTGACGGAGAACGTCGAGCAGCTCCAGATCCGGCTGTCGCTGGAGCTGATCCGCGACCGTTCCGTGGCCGTCCTGGCCCGCCTCGGCAAGCTGGCCGGCGAGTACGGCGAGCTGGTCATGGCCGGCCGCTCGCACAACGTGGCCGCGCAGGCCACGACGCTGGGCAAGCGCTTCGCCACCGCCGCCGACGAGCTGCTCGTGGCGTACGGCCGGGTGGAGGAGCTGCTCGGCCGCTACCCGCTGCGCGGCATCAAGGGCCCGGTCGGCACCGCCCAGGACATGCTGGACCTGCTCGGCGGGGACGCCGGCAAGCTCGCGGAGCTGGAGCGGCGGATCGCCGGGCACCTCGGCTTCTCGCAGGCGTTCACCTCGGTCGGCCAGGTCTACCCGCGCTCGCTGGACTACGAGGTCGTCACCGCGCTGGTGCAGCTGGCGGCGGCGCCGTCGTCGCTGGCGAAGACGATCCGGCTGATGGCCGGGCACGAGCTGGTCACCGAGGGCTTCAAGCCCGGCCAGGTCGGCTCCTCGGCGATGCCGCACAAGATGAACACCCGCTCCTGCGAGCGCGTCAACGGCCTGATGGTGATCCTGCGCGGCTACGCGTCGATGACCGGCGAGCTGGCGGGCGACCAGTGGAACGAGGGCGACGTGTCCTGCTCGGTGGTGCGCCGGGTCGCGCTGCCGGACGCGTTCTTCGCGCTGGACGGGCTGCTGGAGACGTTCCTGACCGTGCTCGACGAGTTCGGCGCCTTCCCGGCCGTCGTCGCCCGCGAGCTGGACCGCTACCTGCCGTTCCTCGCCACCACCAAGGTGCTGATGGGCGCGGTGCGGGCCGGGGTGGGCCGGGAGGTCGCGCACGAGGCGATCAAGGAGAACGCGGTCGCCTCCGCGCTGGCGATGCGCGAGCAGGGCGCCGAGCGCAACGAGCTGCTCGACAAGCTGGCCGCCGACGAGCGCATCCCGCTGGACCGTGCCGGGCTGGACGCGCTGATGGCCGACAAGCTGTCCTTCACGGGCGCCGCGGCCGATCAGGTCGGCGCCGTCGTCGGCCGGATCGAGGAGATCGTCAAGCAGCACCCCGCGGCCGCGGCCTACACCCCCGGAGCGATCCTCTGACCCGCTTCACCCGGGCCGAGCTGGAGGCCGCCCGCGACCGTCTCGTACCGGACGTCGTCGCGGACGGCCTCCGCGTGCTGTTCTGCGGCATCAACCCCGGTCTGCTGTCGGCGGCGACGGGGCACCACTTCGCCCGCCCGGGCAACCGGTTCTGGCCGGTGCTGCACCTGTCCGGCTTCACTCCGCGGCGGCTGAAGCCGTCGGAGCAGCAGGAGCTGCTGTCGTACGGCCTCGGCATCACCAACGTGGTGGCCCGGGCGAGCGCGCGGGCGGACGAGCTGACCGCCGAGGAGTACCGGGAGGGCGGCCGGCTGCTGGCGCTCAAGGTGGAGCGGCTGCGGCCCCGTTGGCTGGCCGTCGTCGGCGTCACCGCGTACCGGGCGGCGTTCGACGACCGCAGGGCCCAGGTGGGGCCGCAGGAACGGACGATCGGGGGCGCCCGGGTGTGGGTGCTGCCCAATCCCAGCGGTCTGAACGCGCACTGGACGGCCGCGACGATGGCGGAGGAGTTCGCCCGGTTGCGGGTCGCGGCGGACGCGGAGGCGTAGCCGGCGGTCGCGGTCCGGTGGGCCGGCCGCCCCTGACCGCGGGCGGGGCGGCGGCCGGCCCCCGGGCTCAGGCGTCCCGGCGGCGCAGCCGCCAGGTTCCGGCGAGGAGCGCGGCCGCCGTCCACAGCGCGGTCACGGCGAGTCCCGTCCACGGCCCCAAAGCGCCGTCGTACGTCCGGTGGAGGACCACCTGCCCGGCCCTGTCCGGCAGGAAGTCGACGGCGCCGCCGGCCGCGTCCCCGATCACGAAGGAGACGATGAGGATGAACGGGACCAGGGTGGACAGGGTCGCCACGCCGCTGCGGAACAGGGCGGTGAGACCGGCCGCGAGCAGCGCCGTCAGCGTGAGGTAGAGCCCGCAGCCCACGACGCCCCGCGCCTGCTCGCCCACGGTGAGGCCGTCCGCGGCCCCGCCGAGACCCGCACGGGCCGCGGCCAGGGCGGCGAGGGCGGAGAGCAGACCCACCACGAGCGTCGGTACGGCGACGACGACCAGCTTCGCCGCGAACCACCGTCCGCGCCGGGGGACGGCGGCCAGGGAGACACGGATCCCGTTCGCCCGGTACTCGGACGAGACGGCCACGGCGCCGAACGCGATGGCGGCGATCTGACCGGGCATGACCCCGGAGAAGGCCGTGAACAGCGGGTCGAAGTCCGGGTCCGAGGCGTCGGAGGCCCCGGCCAGCGCGGAGAACGCCGTGGTGACGGCGAACACGGCCGCCAGCGTGCCGTACAGCGAGCGCAGGGTGAGGACCTTGAGCGCCTCGGAGCGGAGTACGGGCGTGAACGGCATGGTCAGGCCTCCTGCGACTGTGCGGGCTGCGCGGCGAACTCGGTCTCGGTGGCGGTCAGGTCCAGGTAGGCCTGCTCCAAGGTGCCCTCGTCCGGGGCCAGTTCGAGGATCGGGACGCCCGCCTCGGACACGGCACGGCCGATGTCCTCCACGCGCGCGTGGTCCACGGTCCAGTGGCCGTCGTCGTGCTCCACCGCGTCGTGGCCGTGCCGGGCGAGGACGGCCCTCAGGGCGAAGGGGTCCGAGGTGCGGACCCGGACGCGCGGCCGCACGCGCGCGTCGATGAACTCCCGCATCGGGGTGTCGGCCAGCAGGCGGCCCCGGCCGAGGACCACCAGGTGGTCGGCGAAGGACGCGGTCTCGTTCATCAGGTGACTGGAGACCAGGACCGTGCGGCCCTCGGCCGCGAGCCGGCGCAGCAGCCCCCGGATCCAGATGATGCCTTCGGGGTCCAGCCCGTTGGAGGGCTCGTCCAGCATCACCACCCCGGGGTCGCCCAGCAGCGCGGCGGCGATGCCCAGCCGCTGGCGCATGCCCAGGGAGTACGTCCTCACCCGGTGGCGGGCCACCGGGGAGAGGCCCGTCTCCTCCAGCACCTCGTCGACCCGGCGCGCGGGAAGGCGGTTGCTCACCGCGAGGACACGCAGGTGGTCACGGGCGGTGCGCGAGTCGTGCGCGGCGTGCGCGTCGAGCAGGGCGCCGACGTGCCGCAGCGGCTCGTCGAGCGTCGCGTAGGGGCGCCCGCCGACGGTCGCGGTCCCGGACGTGGGCCGGTCGAGACCGAGCACCAGCCGCATGGTGGTGGACTTCCCGGCGCCGTTGGGGCCGAGGAATCCGGTGACGCGGCCGGGGCGCACGGTGAAGGTGAGGTCGTCGACGGCTCGCCGGGTGCCGTGCTCCTTGGTGAGGTGCTGGACGTCGATGCTGGTCATGGCAGCAGCGTGACGTCCCGTGAGGGGGCGGGTCCTCCCCCGCCGGTGGACGGTTTCTCCCCCGTGCGGGGGAGCCTCGCTGTCGGTGCCGGGTGTCACGATGGCGGGGTGCTCCGCCTGCTGCGCCCGCTGGTACGCGGGACGACGTACACGCGCTTCCTGCACCTGTGGGTGCCGAACGCGGCCTTCAGCCTGTGGATGTTCGTCGCGCCCGGGCTGCCCTGGGTGCCGCTGGTCCTGTTGGCCGGGGTGGGCCTGATCCCGGCCGTGCGCGTGGGCGAGGGCGTGCAGGCGCGGCTGCTGCTGACGCCGGGCGACGCGGAGCCGGGCTTCTCCGTGCGGCCCGCCAGGTCCTGGCGGGACCGGTGGCGGACCGTGCTGTGGCTGGAGACGCGGATGCTGATGGGCGGGGTGACGGCGTACGCCACGGTCTGGCTGCCGATCCTGTCGTACGCCCTCGCCTCGCACGCGGTGGGGCACGGGACCGAGGACCTGCCCGGTCTGGCGGATGCGGAACCGCACTGGGCCTACGCGCTGTTGACACCGTTCCCGCTGGTCGTGCTGTACGCGCTGGTGACCGGCCTCGGTGAACTGGCCACCGCCGTCGCGCGCCGGCTGCTCGGCCCGTCCGCCGCCGAGCGCCTCGCGGCCCTGGAGGAACGCACCGAGCAGCTCCTGGAGCGCACCCGCATCGCCCGCGAGCTGCACGACTCCATCGGGCACGCCCTGACCGTCGCCGTCCTGCAGGCCGGGGCCGCCCGCGCGGCGAACAGTCCCGAGTTCACCGACCGGGCCCTGTCCGCGATCGAGGAGACCGGCCGGGCGGCCCTGGAGGACCTGGAGCGGGTGCTCGGCGTCCTGCGGGAGGCGGAGCGGCCGGTGAGCGGCCGGCCGACGCTCGTGGACGCCGGCCGGCTGCTGGAGTCCGCCCGCGCCTCCGGGGCGAAGGTCGACGCCGAGGTGACGGGCCCGCTGGAGACCCTGCCGGGTCCGGTCTCGCGGGAGGGTTACCGCATCCTCCAGGAGGCGCTGACCAACGTGCTGCGGCACGCGGGGGCGGTCCCCGTGCGGGTCCGCGTCCGGGTGGCGGACGGCAGCCTCGGTCTGGAGGTGCGCAATCCGCTGCCGGACGGCAGGGCCGGACCGGGACGCGGCAGCGGCCTGCGCGGCATACGCGAGCGTGCCGCGCTGCTGGGCGGGCGGGCGCGCACGGGGCCCGACGACGCCGGTGACTGGCAGGTCCACGTCGAGCTGCCGCTGGGCTGATCTACGCTGGGCGGATGCCGGTCAGAGTCCTCCTCGTCGACGACGAGCCCCTCGTACGCGCGGGCCTGCGCGCCGTGCTGGAGGCGCAGCCCGACATCGAGGTGGCCGGGGAGGCCGCCGACGGGGCCGCGGTGATCCCGCTGGTGCGGCAGCTGCGGCCGGACGTGGTCGCCATGGACGTCCGCATGCCGCTGCTGGACGGCATCGAGGCGACGCGCGCGCTGCTGCGGACGGTGCCGGACCCGCCGAGGATCCTCGTGGTGACGACCTTCGAGAACGACGAGTACGTGTACGAGGCGCTGCGCGCGGGGGCCGACGGGTTCCTGCTGAAGCGGGCCCGGCCGGCCGAGATCGTGCACGCGGTGCGGCTGATCGCCGAGGGCGAGTCCCTGCTGTTCCCCGCCTCGGTGCGGCAGCTCGCCGCCGAGTACGGCGACGGCGGCGGGAACCGCGCGGCCCGTGCCGTGCTGGAGCGGGCGCGGCTGACCGGACGGGAGGGCGAGGTGCTGCGGCTGATGGCGCGCGGACTGTCGAACGCGGAGATCGCCGCCCGGCTGGTCGTCGGCACGGAGACGGTCAAGTCGCATGTGAGCGCGGTGCTGGCGAAGCTGGGGGCCCGGGACCGCACACAGGCGGTGATCACGGCGTACGAGTCCGGGTTCGTGGCCCCGGGGTGAGGCACGCCCGCGGACCGGGGACGGGCGGACCGGCGTTCGCCGGGGGGAACGGGCCGAGTACGATCCGGCCAACACGCGCACGAGCTGGGAGGACGGACGGTGGGCGGGCTGACCGGCGGGGATCCGTCGCTGTTGCGGAGGATCAACTCCGCGGTGGTGCTGCACGCGCTGCGTGCCACGGACTGTGCGACGCTGACCGAGATCACCCGGGTGACGGGGCTGTCCCGGCCGACCGTCGAGGGCGTCGTCGAGGGGCTCATCGAGACCGGTCTGGTCGTCGAGACGGCCGCCGTCGACGGCACGGCCCGGCGGCAGGGGCGGCCCGCGCGGAGGTTCCGGTTCCGGGCGGAGGCGGGGCATCTGCTGGGCCTGGAGATCGGGCCGCACCGTGTCGCCGCGCTCCTCGCCGATCTGGACGGGCGGGTGATCGGCGCCCAGGCGAAGGACGTCGAGGAGACCGCCTCGGCCGACGAGCGTCTGGAGCGGCTTCGCACCGCGGTCGCCGAGCTGCTGCGCCGGGCCGGTGTCGCGCGCGGGTCCCTGCGGGCCGTGGGAGCGGCCACGCCCGGGATCGTCGAGGCGGACGGCACGGTCCGGCTGGGCACCGCGCTGCCCGGGTGGACGGGGCTGCGTCTGGGCGAGCGGCTGCGGCGTTCCTTCAAGTGCCCCGTGCTGGTGGAGAACGACGCCAACGCGGCGGCGGTCGCCGAGCACTGGAAGGGGGCCGCCACCGAGTCCGACGACGTGGTGTTCGTGCTGGCCGGGCTGAGCCCCGGGGCCGGTGCGCTGATCGGCGGGCGGCTGCACCGGGGGTACGGCGGGGCGGCGGGCGAGATCGGCGCGCTGCACCTGCTGGGCCGGGACGTGACGCCGGAGACGCTGCTGTCCACCACCGACCAGCCGCTGCACCCGCTGGACGAGCAGGCGGTCGCCGAGGTCTTCGCCCAGGCGCGGGACGGCGACCAGCGGGCCCGCGCCGCCGTCGAGCGTTTCCTCCGGCGGCTGGTGCACGACGTGGCGGCGCTGGCGCTGGCCCTGGACCCGGAGCTGGTCGTCATCGGCGGCTGGGCGGCCGGACTGGACGGCGTGCTGGAGCCGCTGCGGCGGGAGCTGGCCCGCTACTGCCTGCGGCCGCCGAGGGTGACCCTGTCGCTGCTCGGCGAGGCCGCCGTGGCGACCGGCGCGCTGCGGCTGGCCCTCGACCACGTGGAGGAGCAGTTGTTCGCGGTGGAGGGCGCGACGGCCCGCCGCTGAGCCGCTCGCGGCGGGGCGGTCCCGTCGCTCCGGCCGGCTCCTCGCGCGGGAACGCGCCGGGGGCCGGGTCCGCCGCGTCCCGGACCGCGGGTCAGGAGGCCTGGGCGTGCGGGCCGTGGTGGATCTCCATGTCGCCCGAGTCCCCGAAGGTCAGCCGGCAGGTGTCCGCCCGGTAGGTGGCGACGGAGAGCGCCGCGGTACGGCCCTGGGCGAGGTAGCGGGTGGTGACGACCAGGACCGGCGCTCCGGGGAGACGGTCGAGCTCCTTGGCGTCCTCGGCGCCGGCCGAGCCCAGCTCGACGGCGTTCTCCCGGCGCTCCAGCTCCAGCCGCTGCAGCTCGCGCAGCACGGCGCGCGCGCGTGCCGCACCGGACGGGGCGTCGATGGCGGTGAGGTCGGGCACCGACGCCGGCGGGATGTACAACAGCTCCGCCGCGACGGGCCGGCCCTGGGACACGCGGGAGCGGCGGACGGTGTGCACGGGCTCGTCCCGGCCCGTCCCCAGGGCGTCGGCGACGGCCGCGGGGGGCGCCGCTGCGACGCAGTCGGCCGGCTGCCAGGCGTCGTCGGCCGTGCCGGGCCAGGCGTGCTGCCGGGGACCGACGGCCACGCCCACGCGAGGCGGCGCGACGGTCGTGCCGACGCCGCGGCGACGCTGGAGCCTGCCCTCCAGTTCGAGCTGCTCCAGGGCCTGGCGGAGCGTGGCACGGGCGACGCCGAAGCGTGCGGCGAGGTCGCGCTCGTTGGGCAGGACCTCGCCCACGGAGAACTCCGAGTCCAGGGCCTCGCTGAGCTTGGTCCTGAGGTGCCAGTACTTCGGTTCCGGTACCGATTCCAGCTGCGTGGTCCCCACCCTGTCCTCCGCAATCGCCGTGCCCGGCGGCGTTTCGGCGCCCTTGTTTATTAAAGGTTGTTTCAGTTCTCTGCGACGATAGGACGGCCCACCCCCTTGGTCAAGACCAATCCTCGATCCCTTGCGCGCCCCGGGGGAGCGGAGCGGGGCGGTGTTCACGGGGTGTTCGCACGGGGCCGTGTCGCGGGTGACGCGACGGCGAAGCCCCCGTCGCGCGGACGGGGGCTTCGGCCTGGGCGGGCGGCGGTCGTCAACCGGTGGGCAGGGACCGCAGCTTGTCGGGGTTGCGGACGATGTACACCGACTGGATCCGCCCGTCGGCGACGTCCAGCTGGACGACGGAGTCCGGCTTGCCCGCCGACAGCACCAGCAGGGCGGGGCCGCCGTTGAGCTCCAGGATGCGGAACCCGGCGTCCGGGACGCCCTTCTGCGCGATGCCGACCAGGAAGCGGGCCACCTTGTCGGAGCTCTCCAGCACGCGCAGCGGTGCCCGGGACTTGCCGCCGCTGTCCCCGACCAGCCGGGCGTCGGGGGCGAGCATCGCCATCAGCCCTTCGAGGTCGCCGTCGGCCGCCGCGGCGAGGAACCGCTCGGTGAGGTCGCGGCGCTGGACGGGGTCGACGTCGTAGCGGGGCCGGCGTTCGTCGACGTGCTTGCGGGCCCGTGCGGCGAGCTGGCGCACGGCGGCCTCCTCGCGCTCCAGCACGGCGGCGATCTCGGCGTACGGGTAGCCGAACGCCTCGCGCAGCACGAACACCGCCCGCTCCAGCGGTGACAGCGACTCCAGGACGACGAGGACGGCCAGCGAGACGGAGTCGGCGAGCACGGCCCGCTCGGCGGTGTCCGGCACCACGTCGCCGAAGTCGGTGACGCAGGGCTCGGGCAGCCAGGGGCCGACGTACCTCTCGCCCCGTGACGTGATCTGGCGCAGCCGGTCGACGGCGAGGCGGGTGGTGACGCGCACCAGGTAGCCGCGCGGCTCGCGGACGGCGGTCCGGTCGGCCCGGGACCAGCGCAGCCAGGCCTCCTGGACCACGTCCTCCGCGTCGGCGAGGCGGCCCAGCATGCGGTAGGCGACGCCCAGGAGGACGGGCCGGTGCTCTTCGAAGACGTCGGTCGCGGTGTCGGTGGTCACCGTCCCATCCCAGCGGACGCGTGCGTCCGTGTCCAGGCGGAACCGCCGGTGCCGCAGGCCGCCCGGGAACGGCGGCGACCGGGGGGCTACCCGTCGGTAGCTCCTGCTGACAGGCTGTCCGCACGACGCGGGCACCGTTCGCGCGTTCCCCGGCACCACGTGTTCCCGACAAGGAGCCCCATGTCCGAGACGCTCTCCTTCACGGCCCCCACCGAGCACGGTCCGCAGGACGTCACCCTCGCCTACGCGCGCGTGGGCGCCGGTGAGCCGCTGCTCCTGCTGCACGGCATAGGTCACCACCGGCAGGCCTGGGACCCGGTGGTCGACATCCTCGCGACGGAACGCGAGGTGACGGCCGTGGACCTGCCCGGGTTCGGGCAGTCGCCCCCGTTGCCGCACGGGCTGCCGCACGACCTGCCGACGACCAACGCCGTGCTCGGCGCCTTCTGCGCGGCCCTGGGGCTGGACCGGCCGCACGTGGCGGGCAACTCCCTGGGCGGTCTGCTGGCCCTGGAGCTCGGCCGGCAGGGCCTGGTGCGGTCGGTGACGGCCCTGTCCCCGGCCGGCTTCTGGTCGCGGGCCGAGCGGCGCTACGCCTTCACCGTGCTGACGGGAATGCGCCGGACCGCCCGGAGCCTGCCCCTCCCCCTGGTCGAACGGCTGTCCCGCACGGCGGCCGGACGCACCGTCCTGACCAGCACGATCTACGCCCGCCCCGGCCGCCGCCCGCCGGAGGCCGTGGTCGCCGAGACCCTGGCACTCGCCCACGCCGAGGGGTTCGCCCAGACGCTCCGGGCCGGACGGAGCGTCCGGTTCACCGACGACGTCCCCGGCGTCCCCGTCACCGTGGCGTGGGGCGACCGGGACCGGCTGCTCCTGCCCCGGCAGGGCGTACGCGCCAAGCACACCGTCCCGCGGGCGCGGCTGGTGCGGCTGCCCGGCTGCGGCCACGTCCCGATGAACGACGACCCGGCGCTGGTCGCGCGGGTGATCCTGGACGGCAGCCGCGCCCGGGAGGCGAGCGCCCCGGGGGTCCCGGCCGGCACGGTCGGGTCGTAGGGCGTGGACCGCGCGGGCCGGTACGGCGGCCCGGCGGTGCGCGGTCCGCCGTGTCGCGGGTCCGGCCCCTCGTAGAGTGGGGGCGACCGGGAGACGCGATGTTCGGGGGGACCGCTTTCATGACGCCGTCGACCGGCCCGGCCGGCGGGCCGGGTTCCGCCGGCCGCACCGCCGCGTGGGAGCTGCTGCTGCCCGCCGCCTCGGCACCGGCACGCGCGCGTGGCCGCGCCCTGCAGGCGGCGCTGCGGGACGCGGTCCGCTCGGGCCGGCTCGCCCAGGGCACCCGCCTCCCGTCGAGCCGGGACCTCGCGGCCGACCTCGGGGTGTCGCGGGGGCTGGTCACGGAGGCGTACGAGCAGCTGACCGCCGAGGGCTACCTGCGCAGCGGGCGGGGCGCGGGGACCTGGGTGGGCGATGCCGTGCGGGCCGCCCGTCCGCGCGCGCGTGATCTCGCCCCGCGCTCCCCCGGCGCCCGCGTCGACTTCGTGCCGGGGACGCCGGACCTGTCGCTGTTCCCGCGCGCGGCGTGGGCGGCCGCGCAGCGCGGCGTGCTGACGGAACTGCCCCACGCGGGCCTCGGCTACCCGGATCCGCGCGGGCTGCCCCGGCTGCGGACCGCGCTGGCCGAACTGCTCGCGCGGCGCCGCGGCGTGGTCGCGGACCCGGAGCGGATCGTGGTGGTCTCCGGGGTGGCCCAGGCCTCGGCGCTGCTCGGCGGCGTCCTCCACGCCCGCGGCACACGCGCCGTCGGCGTGGAGGACCCCGGCAGTCCGCAGCACTGCGCCCTGTACGCCTCGGCGGGCGTGAGCACCGTTCCGCTGCCCCTGGACGAGGAGGGGCTCGCCGTCGGCCCGCTGCGCGCCTCGGGCGTCCGCGCGGTCGTGACGACGCCGGCCCACCAGTTCCCCACCGGGATCGCCTACTCGGCGCGGCGGCGCGCCGAACTGCTGGACTGGGCACGGTCCGTGGACGGGTTCGTCCTGGAGGACGACTACGACGGCGACTTCCGCTACGACCGCGCCCCCGTGGGCGCGCTCCAGGGGCTCGACGCGGAACGCGTCGCCTACACGGGCTCGGTGAGCAAGTCCCTCGCCCCGGGGCTGCGGCTGGGCTGGCTGCTGGTGCCCCCGTCGCTCGTGGACGAGGTGGTCGAGCGCAAGCGGACCACGGACCTCGGGCATCCGGCCCTCGACCAGGCGGTGTTCGCCCGGTTCCTGGAGCGCGGCGACTACGACCGTCAGCTGCGCCTGTGCCAGCGGGCCTACCGCGAGCGGCGCGACGCGCTGGTGGCCGCGCTGGAGGAGCACTTCCCCGGCGCACGGGTCTCCGGGATCGCCGCCGGACTCCACGCCATCGCCGCGCTGCCCGGCCGGTACGGCCCGCAGGAGCGCTTCCTCGCGCGCGTGGCCGGGGCCGGCGTCGCGGTGCGGCCGCTGACGGCGTACGGGCACGCGGGCGGCGGTGACGGGGCGGGGCCAGAGGTGCGGCTGGTGCTGGGGTACGCGCACCTGCCGCCGGCCCGGGTCCGCGAGGGGGCGCGGCTGATGGCCCGGGCGGTGCGGTCCGGGGACCGGTGAGGCCGCGCGTCGTCCTCGCCCGGGCCCGTGCGGCCGGTTGTTCACCCGGGGTTCGCGTGCGCGCCGCCCCGCCCCAGTAGGTCTTGCTGCGCACACCGGCCGGATCCCGTCACTGGAGGCGCGTCCATGTCCCCTCGTCCGCTCCCCGGGCGCCGCAGCGTACTGCGCGGCTCCCTCGCCGCGTCGGCGGCCCTGACCCTGTCCACCGCCCCCGGGGCGGCACCGGCGTTCGCCCGCTCCGGCCGGCCGTCCGCGGGCTGGGGCGTGCAGACGGGCGACGTGACCGCGCACTCCGGACTGGTGTGGGTGCGCTCCGACCGGCCGGCCCGGATGATCGTCGAGACGTCCGCGACCGAGTCGTTCCGCGACCCGCGCCGGTGGCACGGACCGCTGCTCGGCCGGGACACGGACTTCACCGGCACCACCCGGCTGCGCGGACTGCCCCCGGGCGAGCAGATCCACTACCGCGTGCTGCTCGCCGACCCGGACGATCCCCGCCGCACCGGCGAACCGGTCACCGGCACCTTCCGCACGGCGCCGGTCCGCCGCCGCGACGGCGTGCGCTTCGTGTGGTCCGGCGACCTGGCGGGCCAGGGCTGGGGCATCAACCCGGACCTCGGCGGTTACCGCATCTTCGACGCGATGGGCGCCCTGGACCCGGACTTCTTCCTGTGCAGCGGCGACAGCGTCTACGCCGACGGGCCCATCGCGGCGACGGCCGCCCTGCCGGACGGGAGCACCTGGCGGAACATCACCACCGAGGAGAAGTCCAAGGTCGCCGAGACCCTGGCCGAGTTCCGCGGCAACTTCCGCTACAACCTGCTCGACGAGAACCTCCGGCGCTTCAACGCCCGGGTCCCGGCCGTCGTCCAGTGGGACGACCACGAGGTGCGCAACAACTGGTACCCGGGACAGGTGATCGCGGACACGGACGGCCGCTACACCGAGAAGAGCGTGGACGCGCTGGCCGCCCGGGCCCGGCGCGCGTTCGCCGAGTACTTCCCGGTCTCCACCCTGCGGCCCGGCGCGCGCGAGGGACGCGTGCACCGCGTGCTGCGCCGGGGCCCGCTGCTGGACGTGTTCGTACTGGACATGCGGACGTACCGCAACGCCAACTCGCCCGGCGACCAGACCGTGGACCCGCAGGGCATCCTGGGCCGCGAGCAGCTGGAGTGGCTCAAGCGGGAACTGTCGCGCTCGCGTGCGGTGTGGAAGGTGATCGCCGCCGACATGCCGGTCGGTCTGGTCGTGCCCGACGCCACCGAGGGCCGGGCGGACATCGAGGCGGTGGCGCAGGGCGACCCGGGCGCGCCGCTGGGGCGCGAACTGCAGATCGCCGAGCTGCTGCGCTTCGTCAAGCACCGGCGGATCACCGGGACGGTGTGGCTGACGGCCGACGTGCACCACACCTCGGCCCAGCACTACCAGCCCTCGCGGGCCGCGTTCACCGACTTCGAGCCGTTCTGGGAGTTCGTGTCCGGACCGCTCAACGCGGGCGCGTTCCCGGCCGTCCCGCTCGACGGCACCTTCGGTCCGGAGCGGGTGTTCGTGAAGGCACCGACCGCCTCGAACGTCTCGCCCGCGGGCGGCTACCAGTTCTTCGGCGAGGTCGACATCGACGGCGACAGCGCCGAGATGACGGTGCGGCTGCGCGAGCAGGACGGCACGGTGCTGTTCACCAAGGTGCTCCGGCCGGGGCTGGTCGGCCAGTAGCTCACGTAACCTGTCGGTCGTGCCGCGCACCGGCGTCATCCCCCGGTGCGCGGCCCGGCGCCGGCGCTCTTTACCCATCGGTCACAGGGCGTTCGTGACCACGCAACACGGTTCCTCCACAGTGGTCGTATGAGTCCAGACATGTCTGAAGTGACCGCGGCCCTGGCACGGACGGTCGAGCACGACCTCGGGACACCGGGCCTCATGCTCGTGGCCTCGATGGCCGCCCTGCTCGCCACGGCGGGCTTCCACACGTGGTGGGTACGGCGCCACGGACACGCCCCGCCGGCGGACGACACGGGCGCCCGGCCGCCGTCCGGGGGGCCGGGGGACGGGCCGTCCGGACGCGCCGCGGCGGTGCCCGGGCCGGACCGGACGGCGGAGGACGGCTCCGGGGACAGCGCGCTGTGGCGGATGCGGACGACGGTGCGGGACGCGCCGGGGTCACTGGCCGCCCTGTGCGCGGCCCTCGCCGGCCGGCGGGTGGACATCCTGAGTCTCCAGACGCATCCGCTGGCCGACGGCACGGTGGACGAGTTCCTGCTCCGCGCCCCGGGCGGACTGACCGGCTCCGAGCTGGCCGAGGCGGTGGCGGCGGCGGGCGGCGCCGACACCTGGACCGAGCGGGCCGACGCCCACGACCTGGTCGACGCGCCGACCCGGGTCCTGGGGCTGGCCGCCCGCACGGCGCTGGACGCCGCGGAACTTCCGTTGGCGCTGCGCCAGTTGCTGGGCCGGTGCACGATACGGTCGCTGCCCGCCGAAGGACGCGCGGAAGCCGGGGTACCGGCGGAGGGCGCCCTCGACGGCACCGTGCTGCGGCTGCGCGCTCCGGAGGGCGGAGTGATCAGCGTGGAGCGGCCGTACCTGCCGTTCACGCCCGCCGAGTTCGCCCGGGCGCGGGCGCTGGTCGAGCTGGACGCCCGGCTCGGTCCGCGCGTTCCTCGCGGCCGGGACGTCCTGACGCTGCCCGAGGGGCACGACATCACGGTCCGCCGCGCCGACACCCGTGACCTGCGGGCGGCGAAGGCGATGCACGAACGGTGCTCGGACCGGACCCTCGGGATGCGGTACCACGGCCCGGTCGGGGACGCCGAGCGCTACCTGAACCACCTGCTCGGCCCGCGCCACGGCCGGACCCTCGCCGTGCAGACCGCTTCGGGCCGGATCGTCGGGCTCGGTCACCTGCTGTGGGACGGGGACGAGACGGAGGTCGCCCTGCTCGTCGAGGACTCCTGGCAGCGCCGGGGCATCGGCGGCGAACTGCTCGGGCGGCTCGTGGCGATGGCGGCGGAGGCGGGCTGCGCGAGCGTGTACGCGGTGACGCAGGCGTCGAACACCGGCATGGTCGCCGCGATGCGCGGCCTGGGCCTCCCCCTCGAGTACCAGATCGAGGAGGGGACCCTGGTCATCACCGCCCGCCTGGACCGGACGGGCCGGCCGGCGGCGCGGCTGCCGCGCGGCGAGCGCGTCGGCGGGGAGTAGGCGCCGGGAGCGGGGGGCCGGTCACCCGGTCCCCGACAGCGCCTGTCGCGCCGGGGCCGCCTCCGTCCGCTCCCCCAGCGCGGCGTCCAGGTCGGCCCACAGGTCCTCGACGTCCTCCAAGCCGACCGACAGCCGCAGCAGCCGGTCGCTCACGCCGGCGCCGCGGCGGTCGTCGGCGTCCACGATGCGGTGGCTGATGGACGCCGGGTGCTGGATGAGCGTGTCGACGCTGCCGAGGCTCACGGCCGGGGTGACCAGGCGGACGCGGGCGATGACGTCGTGCGGGTCGCCGTGCACCTCGAAGGAGACCATCGCGCCGCCGATGCGCGGGTAGTGGACGCGGGCCACGCGGGGGTCGGCGGCGAGGCGCGCGACGAGTTCGGCGGCGTTGGCGGAGGCGGCGCGCACCCGCACCGGCAGGGTGGACAGGCCGCGCAGCAGCAGGTAGCCGGCCAGCGGGTGGAGCACACCGCCGGTGGCGAACCGGACCTGCCGCAGCCGTCCCGCGAACTCCTCGTCGCAGGCCACCACGCCGGCCAGCACGTCACCGTGCCCGCCGAGGTACTTGGTGGCGCTGTGCAGCACCAGGCGGGCGCCGTGCCCGGCGGGGCGCTGGAGGACGGGGGTGGCGAAGGTGTTGTCCACGAGCAGCGGCACGGAGCCGCAGGCGTGGGCGACGGCGCGCAGGTCCACCTCGGCGAGCGTCGGGTTGGCCGGGGACTCGACGATCACCAGGCCGGTGTCCGGGCGCAGCGCGTCCGCGATGCCCGCCGGGTCGGTCCAGGTGACCTCGGAGCCGAGCAGCCCGGCGGTCAGCAGGTGGTCGCTGCACCCGTACAGGGGCCGCACGGCGACGACGTGCCGCAGTCCCGCCGAGGCGCGCACCAGCAGGACGGCGCTCAGCGCGGCCATGCCGCTGGCGAAGGCGACCGCGGCCTCGGTGCCCTCCAGCCGGGCCAGCGCGGTCTCGAAACGGGCGACGGTCGGGTTGCCGAGACGGCCGTAGACCGGCGGGCCGTCCGGGTCGGCGCCGGTGGCGGCGAAGGCGTCGATGCGGGCGGCCTCGCCGCGGCTGTCGTACGACGGGTAGGTCGTGGACAGGTCGATGGGCGGGGCGTGCAGTCCCTGGCGGGCGAGGTCGTCGCGGCCGGCGTGCACGGCCTCGGTGGCCAGTGCCCTGTTCCCGGGTGCGGTGGTGCGTGCGTCGTCGGAGGGTGACGTGGGCGTGCGCGCAGAGTCCATGGGCGGAAGAGTGAACAGCGGACGGGCCACCGGGGGCGATCCCCGTGCTACGTTCGGCAGATGGCCGATTCCGTCGTACTGGATCCGGTGGATCTCCATCTGCTGCGGCTGCTGCAGAACGACGCCCGGACCACCTACCGCGACCTCGCCGCCCAGGTCGGGGTCGCGCCGTCGACCTGCCTGGACCGGGTGACCCGGCTGCGGCGGGCCGGGGTGATCCTCGGCCACCGGCTGGAACTGGATCCGGCGAAGCTGGGACGGGGGCTCCAGGCGCTGCTGTCGGTGCAGGTGCGCCCGCACCGGCGGGAGCTGGTGGGGCCGTTCGTGGAGCGCATCCGGGCGCTGCCGGAGTCGCGCACCGTCTTCCACCTGACCGGCCCGGACGACTACCTCGTGCATGTCGCGGTCGCGGACATGACGGACCTGCAGCGGCTGGTCCTGGACGAGTTCACGTCCCGCAGGGAGGTGGCCCGCGTCGAGACGCGGCTGATCTTCCAGCAGTGGGAGTGCGGTCCCCTGCTGCCGCCCGCCTCCCCGGGCACCACGCCCTGAGCGAAATCCGGCCGCCCGCGGTACCGGGCCGGGCGAAGCGGGCTGACGCGGCACCGGTATCCGTACGAGGATGTCCGCATGTCAGAGACCAAGAGCCCGCTGCCCCGCGAGGTCGCCGACGCCTACGTCGACGAGCTCATCGCCCTCGACCCGGTGACCGGCACGTATCTCGGTGTGGCCGAGAGTTCCAGCCACCTGCCCGACTTTTCCCCGGCGGGGCAGGAGGCCCTCGCGGAGCTGGCGCGGGCCACCCTCGCCCGGCTCGACGAGGCCGAGCGCCGGCCGGGCGGCGACAGCGACGTGGAGCGGCGCTGCGCCCGGCTGCTGCGGGAGCGCCTGACCGCCGAACTCGCGGTGCACGAGGCCGAGGAGGGCCTGCGCTCGGTCGGCAACATGGGCACGGCCGCGCACTCGGTGCGCGAGGTCTTCACGGTGACGCCGACCGGGACGGACGAGGACTGGGCGCGGATCGCCGAGCGGCTGCGCGCGGTGCCGGCCGCGCTGGCGGGTTACCGCGAGTCCCTGGCGCTGGGCCTCGAGCGCAAGCTGTACGCGGCTCCGCGGCCGACCGCGACCTTCGTCGAGCAGCTCGGCGAGTGGGCGGACACGGGCGGGGGGCGCGGCTGGTTCGAGGACTTCGCCGCCGCCGGCCCCGAGGCGCTGCGCACCGAGCTGGACGAGGCGGCGCGGGGCGCCACCGCGGCCGTGGTGGAGCTGCGGGACTGGATGCGCGACGTGTACGCGCCGGCGATCGAGGGCGCCCCGGACACGGTGGGCCGCGAGCGCTACGCCCGCTGGTCGCGCTACTACAACGGCACCGACCTCGACCTGGACGAGGCGTACGCGTACGGCTGGGCCGAGTACCGCCGGCTGCTCGCCGAGATGAAGCAGGAGGCGGAGAAGGTCCTGCCGGGCGCCGGGACGCCCTGGGTGGCGCTGGCGCACCTGGACGAGCACGGCAAGCACATCGAGGGCGTGGACGAGGTCCGCGACTGGCTCCAGGGCCTGATGGACCAGGCGATCGACGCGCTGGACGGCACCCACTTCGAACTCGCCGAGCGGGTGCGGAAGGTGGAGTCGCGCATCGCCCCGCCCGGCAGCGCGGCGGCCCCGTACTACACGCCCCCGTCGGAGGACTTCTCGCGCCCCGGCCGCACCTGGCTGCCGACGATGGGCCAGACCCGCTTCCCGGTCTACGACCTGGTCTCCACCTGGTACCACGAGGGCGTCCCGGGCCACCACCTCCAGCTCGCCCAGTGGGCGCACGTCGCCGAGGACCTCTCCCGGTACCAGGCCTCGGTGGGCATGGTCAGCGCCAACGCCGAGGGCTGGGCGCTGTACGCGGAGCGGCTGATGGACGAGCTGGGCTTCCTGACGGACGCGGAGCAGCGGCTCGGCTACCTGGACGCGCAGATGATGCGGGCCGTCCGGGTCATCGTGGACATCGGCATGCACCTGGAGCTGGAGATCCCGGCGGACTCCCCGTTCCACCCGGGTGAGCGGTGGACGCCGGAGCTGGCGCAGGAGTTCTTCGGCGCGCACAGCAGCCGCCCGGCGGACTTCGTGGAGAGCGAGCTGACCCGGTACCTGACGATCCCGGGCCAGGCGATCGGCTACAAGCTCGGCGAGCGGGCGTGGCTGCTGGGCCGGGAGAACGCCCGTAAGCGGCACGGCGACGCCTTCGACGCGAAGGCGTGGCACATGGCGGCGCTCTCCCAGGGTTCGCTGGGCCTGGACGACCTGGTGGACGAGCTGTCGCGGCTGTGAGCCCGGCCCACCGTCCGAAGCCGCCCTCCGCGTCGACGACCTGACCGGTGACCCGCTCCGCCTCGTCCGTGGTCCGGAACGGCGGGACCCTCTCCGGCACCGCCGTGGGCGGAGCGCCGCCCGGCTCCGCGTGCCGCACCCGTGCGGCAGGTCCCGCGCGCCCGTCAGCAGCCGCAGTCGGCCGCGTCCACCGGGGCGGTGAGCCGGTCGGCGGGGTGGCGCTCGGTGCCCTGCCGGGTCTCGTACGCGAAGCCCTCGCGCACCCAGTACTCGAAGCCGCCGAGCATCTCCTTGACCCGGTAGCCGAGTTCGGCGAGGGCGAGCGCCGCACGGGTCGCGCCGTTGCAGCCGGGGCCCCAGCAGTAGGTGACGACCGGCACGGCGGGGTCGAGGAGCCGGGCGGCCCGCTCGGGGACGAGCGCGGTCGGCAGGTGGACCGCGCCGGGGACGTGTCCCTGGTCCCAGGACTCGGTGGACCGGGAGTCCACGACGACGAACCCCGGGTCGCCGCCGGCCGCCAGCGCGGCGGCGACGTCGGAGGCGTCGGCGTGGAAGGCGAGGCTCGCCCGGAAGTACGCGGCGGCGTCGGCGGGGGCCGCGGGCGCGACGCGCAGCACGGGACTGGTGGTGGTGGCGGTCATGGTCCGGCCTTTCTCGGTGGATCTCCTGGCCAGAAACCTACGAGCGGGACGCGGCACCCAGAAGGGACGATCCCCGGCCTTCCTCTTGATCCGCCGGGGATTCCCCTGCTATCCATCCGGGATGACCACGTATTCCCCGGACGCCACCGACTGGCTCATCCTGGACGTCCTGCAGCGGGACGGGCGGACCGGCTTCGCCGAGCTGGCCCGGACCGTCTCCATGTCGGCGAGCGCGGTGACCGAGCGGGTGCGCCGCATGGAGGAGGCCGGGATCATCCAGGGGTACGCGGCCGTCGTCGACCCGGACCGGCTGGGGCTGCCGATCCTGGCGTTCGTGCGGCTGCGGTACCCGACCGGCAACTACAAGCCTTTTCACGACCTGGTGGCCGTCACGCCCGAGATCCTCGAGGCGCACCACGTCACGGGCGACGACTGCTTCGTGATCAAGGTCGCGGCCCGTTCGATGCGGCACCTGGAGGAGGTGTCGGGACGGATCGGCGCGCTGGGCTCGGTGACGACGAGCGTCGTCTACTCCTCACCGCTGCCCCGCCGCCCCCTGGGGCGCTGAGCCCGGCTCAGCCCGCGCCCCGCTGCCGCAGCACGGAACCCGACCGGCCCTTGACGACCTCCAGTTGGGCGTGGACGCGGCGCCGCAGGTCGGCGACGTGGCTGACGATGCCGACGCTGCGGTCCCGCTCGCGCAGCGAGTCGAGGACGTCGAGGACCTCGTCGAGGGTCTGGTCGTCGAGGCTGCCGAACCCCTCGTCGATGAAGAGGGTGTCCAGGCGGACCCCGCCCGCCTCGTCGGTGACGACGTCGGCGAGGCCCAGCGCCAGGGCGAGGGAGGCGAAGAAGGTCTCGCCGCCGGACAGGGTCGCCGTGTCCCGCTCCCGGCCGGTCCAGGCGTCGACCACGTGCAGTCCGAGGCCGCTGCGTCCGCGGCCGGTGCGGTCGTCGGAGTGGACGAGGGTGTAGCGGCCCGAGGACATCCGCTGCAGCCGTGCGGTCGCCGCGGCGGCGACCTGTTCGAGACGGGCCGCGAGCACGTACGACTCCAGGCGCATCCGGCGGTCGTTGTCCGCCGAGGTGCCCGCGGCGAGGGACGCGAGGCGGGCGACGCGGTCGTACTCCTCGCGCAGGGGGGCGAGCCGGCGCACCGCGGTGGTGGCGTGCGCGGACAGCCGGCCCAGTTCGGCGCAGCGCCGGGCGGCGGCGTCGCGCGCGGAGGAGGCGTCCCTCAGCCGCCGGCCCGCCTCGGCCGCGTCGCGTTCCGCGCGGGCGAGGTCGGCCGGCGGCTGCCGGGCGGCGTCGGCGGTGTCGGCCTCGGCGAGGACCGCGCGGACGGCGGCCTCCTCGGCCTGCCAGGCGTCCAGCCGCCGTTGCAGGTCGCGGTGGGCGGCGTCGTCCAGGAGCGCGTCGGCCGCCTCGCGCGGTGTGTCGAACCCGGCCCGGAAGGCGGCGTCCGCGAGGCGGGCGTCGGCGTCCTTGAGGCGCTGGGCGGTGTCCTCGGCGACGCGCGCGGCGTCGGCGGCCCCGGTGAGCAGGGCGGCCCGCCGCTCCAGCTGGGCGACCCGCGCGGCGACGCTGTCGGCCGTGCCGCGCGCCTGGGCCAGCTCCTCCTCCAGGGAGGCCTGTTCGCGCTGCAGCCGTTCCCGGTGGGCCACGCGGGAGGCGGCCCGGACGGCGGCCTCCTGCCGGGCCGCGATGCGCTGCTCCCGCTCACGCTCCGCCCGGCGCAGCTCCTCCTGGGCGGCGTGCAGCCCGGAGGCGAGGGCCCGCGCCCGCGCGTACCCGCGCTCCAGTTCCTCGGCCGCCTCGGCCAGTCGCTCCGTGGGGGTGTCCCCCGCCTCCGCCGTGGCGGCGGCGAGCGCCTCGCGCAGGGAGCCGAGGCGCCGTTCGGCGGCGGCGCGCCTCTCCTCCGCGTCCTGGTGGTCCGTCAGGGCCTGCTCCTCGGCCTCCCGGCCGACGTGCCCGGTGACCCGTCGCGCGGGGGCGGGGTGTTCGGTGGCGCCGCACACGGCGCAGGGTTCGCCGTCGGTGAGGTGTGCGGCGAGTTCGGCGGCGATGCCGTTCAGCCGCTGTTCCTTGAGGCCGAGCCAGTGGGCGCGGGCCTCGACGGCGTCCTGTGCCGCGGCCAGCGCCTGCCGCTCCGCCGCGTCCGCCTCGACGGCGAGCCGGTCCCGTTCCCGGGCCGCGTCCAGCCGCCGCCGCGCCGGATCACGCTGCACGGCGAGCTGTTCGGCGCGGGTCGCGGCCTCCTGCGCGGAGTCGACGCGGGCCTGGAGGCCGCCGCGGCGCGCCTCCCAGTCGGCCAGCCAGGCCTCCGCCTCGTGCCGGACGTCCTCGTCGGCCCGTTCCTGCCGGTCCAGCCCGGCGCGTTCCGCGGCGAGTCCGGCGAGACGCCCTTCCGCCCGCCGGGCCGACTCCAGTGAGCCCAGTTCCTCGGCGGTCCGGCGGGCGGCGGCGGCCAGTCCGGCGGCGCCGGCGCCGGCGAGGGCCTCGGGCAGCAGGGCCCGCGCCCGTGCCTCCGCTTCGGCCGCCCTGCGGTGTTCGGCGTCGGCGGCGTCCCGCAGGCCCAGGGCGGGGCCGACCGCTTCCGCCTTGCGGGCCCGCTCCATGCGTTCCTGTGCGGCGCGGTGGGCGTCGGCCCGCTCCGCCAGCCGTCCGGCCCGCTCCCGTGCCTCGGCGTACCGCCGTTGCAGCCGGTCCCGTTCCCGTGTGCCGGCGAGGTCGCGCTCGGCGGCGGCCTGGGCGGACTCGGCGGCGGTGAGCCGGCAGTCGGCCACGGCCAGCAGTTCCCGGGCGGTGCTGCGGGCGACGGCGGCCGCGCTCAGCACGGCCTCGGCGAGGCCCGGATCGCCGGGTGCCAGCTCCGGCAGGACCATGGCGTCGCCGGCGGCCTGCTGCATCCGGTGGGCGTCCGCGAGCAGCGCGGCGTCCCCTTCCCGCACCCGGGCCTCGGTCGTGCGGCGCCGCTCGGCGAGGCGCTTCTCGACCTCGGCGAAGCGGCGGGTGTCGAAGAGCCGCCCGAGCAGCTTGCCGCGGGCCTCGGCGTCGGCGCGCAGGAAGCGGGCGAAGTCGCCCTGGGGCAGCAGCACGACCTGGCAGAACTGCTCGCGGCTCATGCCGAGCAGCTGCGTGATCTCCTCGCCGATCTCCTGGTGGGAGCGGCTGAGGTCCTTCCAGGCCCCGGCCGTCGCGTCGTACTCGCGCAGCCAGGTCTGGGCCTTGTCGACGGTGGTGCCCCTGCCGCGCAGCTTGGGGCGTTCCCAGGGCGGCTGCCGGGTGACCTCCAGCCGCCGTCCGGCGACGGTGAGTTCGAGGCGCACCTCGGTGCGGGTGCCGACGGCGGCGTGGTCGCTGCGCAGGGTCATGCCCTGGCCGCTCTGCCGGGCGCCGGGGACGGAGCCGTACAGCGCGTAGCAGACGGCGTCGAGGACGGACGTCTTGCCGGCGCCCGTCGGTCCGTGCAGCAGGAACAGCCCGGCCGCCGACAGTTCGTCGAAGTCGACGCTCTGCGATCCGCCGAAGGGCCCGAAGGCCGTGATGTCGAGCCGGTGCAGCCTCACCGGGCCACCTCCCGGACGGTCTCGTCCGCGCGCACCGCGTCGAAGGCGTCCCGCAGCACGGTCTGCTCGCGGTCGTCGGGCCCCGCGCCGCGCACGTGCGCCACGAAGTCCTCCGCGATCTGCTGGTCGCTGCGGCCCGCCAGGCGCCGGGCGTAGGACACCGCCGGGTCGTCCGGGGCCCGGTCGGGGTCGAAGACGAGGCTGAGGGTGTGCGGGAAGCGCTCGGTGAGCCGGGCCATGGGGTCGGCCGGCCGTACGGGATCGGTGAGGGTCGCCTCGACCCACGCGTCCTCGTGCCGGGCCAGCTCCGGGTCGGCGAGCAGCTCCTCCAGGGCGCCCCGCAGCCGGGCCAGCGGGCGCGGCACGGGGCAGTCGACGCGCTCGGCGGTCACCGAGCCGCCGGCGTCCAGGTCGACGAGCCACACGCTCTTGCGGTGGGCGGCCTCCGAGAAGGAGTACGGCAGCGGGGAGCCCGAGTAACGGACGCGCTCGGTGATGGTCTGGCAGCCGTGCAGGTGCCCCAGCGCCACGTAGTCGACGCCGTCGAAGACGCCGGAGGGTACGGCGGCGACTCCGCCGACGGTGATGTCCCGTTCGCTGTCGCTCGGCTCGCCGCCGGTGACGAAGGCGTGCGCGAGGACGACGGAGCGGGTGCCCCGCGCGCGTGGGGCGAGGTCGGCGCGGACCCGGTCCATGGCGGCGGCGAGGACGCTCTCGTGCCCCGCCTTCTCGACTCCGAACTCGTTCTTCACCAGGGCGGGTTCGAGGTAGGGCAGCCCGTAGAAGGCCACGTCCCCGTGCTCGTCGGCCAGCACCACCGGGGTGCCGCATCCCGCCGGGTCGGTGCGCAGGTGGATGCCGGCGCGGTCGATGAGCCCGGCGCCGACGCCGAGGCGGCGGGCCGAGTCGTGGTTGCCGGAGATCATCACCGTCGGCACCCCGAGGCGGGCGAGGCGGTGCAGGGCGTCGTCGAACAGTTCGACCGCGGCAAGCGGCGGCACCGCCCGGTCGTACACGTCCCCCGACACGAGCACGGCGTCGACGTGGTGCTCACGCACCGTCTCGACGAGGTGGCCGATGAAGGCGGCCTGGGCGTCGAGCATGTTCACCCGGTGGAACGACCGGCCCAGATGCCAGTCGGACGTGTGCAGCAGTCTCACGAGTCCGCTCCGCCCCGCACGCCCACTCCCACCGCAGCCTCACCGTCAGCACGAACGACCGCCTGATGGCGGCCGGTCCGCACCACGCTAATACGTCCGCGCCCCTCGCCTCCCACGAACGCCCGTCCACACGGCGCCCGTCGGCCGGGGTTGTGGCGAAACGTCCGTTTCCTCGCGTCTCGAGGGTGAGGTTCCCGACCGGCGTCCCGGTCCGGCTCCCCGCCTCAGGCGTCCCCGTACGCCTCCCCGCCCAGCTCGAACCGGGCGGAGCCCGCGGTCGCGTCCGCCAGCCAGCCCCGGAAGGCGTCCACGTCGGCGTCCGGCAGGCCGATCTCGATGGTGACGGCCTCGGCGTACCGCACGTCGCGCACCTCCCGCCCGGTCGCGCGCAGCTCGTTCTGGAGCTTGCCGGCCCGCTGGTGGTCGACGGTCACCGTGGCCAGGCGGAACCGGCGGCGGGTGAGGGTGCCGAGGGCGTCCAGGGCCTCGCCGACCGCTCCGCCGTAGGCGCGGATGAGGCCGCCCGCGCCCAGCTTGACGCCGCCGAAGTACCGGGTGACGACGGCGACGACGTACCGCATGTCCCGGCGCAGCAGCATCTGGAGCATCGGGGCGCCCGCGGTGCCGCCGGGCTCCCCGTCGTCGCCGGCCTTCTGCACGGAGGCGTCGGCGCCGATGACGTACGCCCAGCAGTTGTGGTTGGCGTCGGCGTGCTCCCTGCGCACGGACGCGATGAACGCCTGGGCCTCCTCCTCGGTGGCCGCCGGGGCGAGGGCGCACAGGAAGCGCGAGCGGTTGACCTCGGTCTCGTGCACGCCCGCCCGGGGCACCGTGCGGTACTCGTCCTGCATCCGGCCAGCCTAGTCCGTGGCCGCGGGCCTTCCGGACGCCGCCCGGCGCGTGGTCAGGCCGGGGAGCCCACGTCACGGGCGAGGTCGAGGCCGAGAAGCCGGTCCGCGTAGGCGAAGGTCTCGAAGCGGGCGCCGTCCGGGACACCCGGGTCGGCCGCCACGCGGTGCAGCACCCGGAGGAGGGCGGGGGTGTCCAGGTCGTCCTCCCAGGCGGCCCGGAGCCGGTCGCGGACCTCGCCCGGGACGGGCCGGGAGGGCTGCCGTGCCCAGGCGGCGACCGTGCGGCGCAGCCGCGCGAGGGTGGCTCCGGCGTCGTCCAGCACGGTCGCGTCGAGCCGCACGGGGGTGCTCCGGTGCCGTTCCAGCAGGGCCAGGCGCAGGGCGTAGGGGTCGGCGCCGGCCACGGGGCCCCGCCGCGCCGGGCCGACGGGTGCGACGGCGACCGTCGCACCGTCGGGGGCGGCGACGCCCGCGGGCACGACGTGGAGGGACTGGACCGCGCCCGGGCCGCCCGGCCCGCCGGGTCCGCCGGGTCCGCCGGGTCCGTCCTCGAAGGGCCGGACGCCGAGGGCGGCGGCGTCCGCCCGCAGCCCGTCCCGCTCCCCCGCGCCGGCCAGCACCGCCCACACGGGCGTGCCGCCGAGCTCCAGGGCGCGGACGAGGACGTCGGCGACGAGCAGCACGCGCAGACCGGTGGCGTCCCGGTCCGGCGCGTGCGCCTCGACACGGGTGAGGCCCCGCCGGACGGGGGCGGCGGGGGCCGGATCGCCGGTCCGGGCGTCGATGATGCGCAGCACGGGGTGAGCGTAGGCGGACCGCGCCCCCGCCGCACCGCGGGCGCGCGCCGGAGGTGCCCGGGGAATCACCGCCCGCCGTCCTCGGTTGTCGGTGACGACCGTCCGTCCAGGAGTCCGAGGAGGCCGCCGGTGTACGGCGACGAGACGACCGTCCGCAAGATCCTCACCGAGCTGGGTGACACCTGGGCCGTGGTGGGCCTGTCGTCGAACCGGCAGCGCGCCGCGTACGGCGTCGCCGAGGTGCTCCGGCGCTTCGGCAAGCGGGTGGTGCCGGTGCATCCCAAGGCGGAGACGGTGCACGGCGAGCGGGGCTACGCCTCCCTCGCGGACATCCCGTTCGACGTGGACGTGGTCGACGTGTTCGTCAACAGCGACCTCGCCGGGGCGGTGGCCGACGAGGCGGTCGCCAAGGGGGCCGGGGCGGTCTGGTTCCAGCTCGGCGTCGTCGACGAGGCCGCGTACGGGCGGACCCGGGCGGCGGGCCTGGAGATGGTGATGGACCGCTGCCCGGCGATCGAGATCCCGCGGCTCGGCTAGGCCGCGACGCACGGTCGCCGCGGGTGTTCCCCGGCGCGGGGCGCCGACGTGAGGCACCCGTGACCGGGCCCCCTGCGCGCCGGCTCCGGTACCGCGCGACGCCGTCCGGTCGTCGTGGGCGCCGGTACCGCCGGGCTCACCGCCGGCGACGTCCCGCGCACCACCGGCGTCGACCGCCCGGCCCCGGAGGCCGGGAGCCGTGGGTCCGTCGAGCGGCGGCCCCGGCCGGGGCGTCAGGCGACGCCCAGCCCCTCCAGCACCACGGCCCCGGGCAGTTCGGCGAAGGCCTTGCCGGGCACCAGCAGCTTGCCGCGCCGGCGCCCGCTGCCGACGAGGACGTAGGACAGGTCGACGACGGCCGCGTCGACCAGCACCGGCCAGCCGGCGGGCAGGCCGACGGGAGTGATCCCGCCGTACTCCATGCCGGTCTCGCCCGTGGCCGTGTCCATCGGGGCGAACGACGCCTTGCGGGCGCCGAGGTGCCGGCGCACGGCGCCGTTGACGTCGACCCGGGTCGTGGAGAGCACCACGCACGCGGCGAGCGTGGTCTCGCCGCCCCGCCTGCCGGAGACCACCACGCAGTTCGCGGACCGCTCCAGCAGTTCACGGCCGTAGTGCTCGACGAAGACGGCGGTGTCGGCCCACTGCGGGTCGGTGTCGACGTAGACGATCCGCTCGGCGGGGACACCGCCGCGCCAGTGGCGCACGGCGTCGGCGACCGGGGCGGTCAGCTCGTCGAGGCAGTCCGGGGCGGGGGTGGCCCTGTCGAAGTGTCCGATGGGTGCGTGCATGGCCGCACGCTAACAATTCCGGGCCGCCGCGCGGCCGGTCGTCTCAGCGGACGGGCGGCACCGACACCGCCATGATCATCTCCATCGGTTCGTCCCCCTCGTTGGCGTACGCGTGCGGGGTGGCCGCCTCGAAGGAGGCGCTCGCACCCGTGGGCACGCGGTGGGCCACGCCGTCGACGGTGAGCGTGAGCTCCCCGGCCGTGACGTGCACGAGTTCGACCGTGCCGACGGGGTGGGGGTCGGAGGGGCTGCTCTCGCCCGGCATCAGGCGCCAGTCCCACATCTCCAGGGGGCCGGGGGCCTCGGCGCCGGCGAGCAGCCGGTTGTAGCTGCCGGCGTCGGTGTGCCAGAGCCGTACGGCCTGCTCGGCGGGGACGACGCGGACAACGGGACCCTGTTCGTAGTCGAGCAGGGTGGTGATGCTGACGCCGAGCGCGTCACCGATCTTGACGACCGTGCCGAGACTGGGGTTGGTCCGCGCCTGTTCGATCTGGATGAGCATGCCGCGGCTGACGCCGGCCCGCGCCGCCAGGGCGTCCAGGGTGAAGCCGCGCTCGGTGCGCCAGCGTTTGACGTTCCGCGCCAGGGACTGGGTCAGCAGGTCGAGGTCCGACACATTCCGTCCATTATTTTGGATGACACGGTGCAGTTCATTGAACTACGGTGGACTGCACCTGATCGTTCACTGAACTGTACTGCGAGGCGGCCGGATCATGACAGCGCTCTTCGCCCTGGCCACCAGCCTCCTGTGGGGCCTGGCCGACTTCGGAGGCGGGGCGCTGGCCCGGCGCACGCCCGCGCTCACGGTGGTCGTCGTCTCCCAGTCGATCGCCGTCGCCGTGCTCGGCACGATCGTCGCTCTCACCGGGGCCTGGAGCGAGGTCTCACCGCACCTGTGGTTCGCCGTTGCCGCCGGGCTGGTCGGGCCGGTGGCCATGCTCGCCTTCTACAAGGCGCTCGCCCTCGGTCCGATGGGCGTCGTCTCGCCGCTCGGCTCGGTCGGGGTCGTCGTCCCGGTCACCGTCGGCCTGGTCCTGGGCGAACGCCCGGGCCTGCCGCAGTTCGCCGGCATCCTGACCGCCGTCACCGGGGTCGTGCTCGCCGGCGGGCCCCAGCTGCGGGGCGCTCCGGTGCAGCGCCGGGCGGTCCTCCTCACGCTGGTCGCGGCCTTCGGTTTCGGCGCGGTGATGGCCCTGATCGCCGAGGCGTCGACCACGCTCACCGGTCTCTTCCTCGCCCTGTTCGTGCAGCGCGTCACCAACGTCGCCGCGGGCGGTCTCGCGCTGTGGGTGTCCGTCCGGCGCGGCGCGTCCGCGCTGCCGCCGGGCGGTTTCCCCTGGGGTGCGCTGCCGGCGCTGGCCTTCGTCGGGCTCGCGGACGTCGCGGCGAACGGCACCTACTCGATCGCCGCCCGGCACGGGCCCGTCACGGTGGCCGCGGTGCTCGCCTCGCTCTACCCGGTGGTGACGGCGCTGGCGGCACGCGGATTCCTGAGCGAACGGCTGCGCGGCATCCAGGCGGCGGGCGCGGGTCTCGCCCTGGTGGGCACGCTGCTGCTGGCGGCGGGCTGAGGCTGACGGGGCGGCACCGGTGCCCTCCCCCGCGCCTGCGGCTCAGCCCTCGGCCGCCGGCTCCGCGAGCTTCCCCGCGGTCCCCTCGTCCAGCTCGGCCAGCCGGGCCACCGCCTCCTCGTCCAGCCGCGCCAGTGCCCGCAACTGCTCCGGCGTGACCCCGTCGGGCACCGGCACGGGGGGCGGGGTCCGCATCGGCGGCTGCCAGCCCTCCGCGGGCGTCCAGCGCCGCACGACGCGGGCGGGCGCGCCCGCCACCACGGCATGGTCGGGGACCGCGCCCCGGACCACGGCGCCGGCGGCGACCACCACGTTCCGTCCGATCCGCGCGCCGGGCAGGATCACCGCGCCGGTGCCGATCCAGCAGCCGGAACCGATCTCCACCGGCTCCATCCGGGGCCACTGCTTGCCGATGGGCTGGTGCGGATCGTCGTAGGAGTGGTTGGTGGAGGTGACGTAGACGTACGGGCCGAAGTAGCAGTCGCTGCCGATGGTGACGGCGGTGTCGGCGATGACGTGGCTGCCGCGGCCGAGGACGACTCCGTCGCCGATGCGCAGGATCGGCTCGGGGCCCAGGTCGAGGTCCGGCATGAGGCCGGCGGTCAGGGTGACCTGCTCGCCGATGATGCAGTGGGCGCCGACGTGGATCCAGGGCTCGCCGAAGACCGTGCCGAGCGGGAAGGCGAGCCGGGTGCCCGTGCCCAGGGCGCCGAAGCGGAAGCGCCCGGGGTGCGCGGCGGTGACGGAGCCGGTGCGCTGCACCCAGGCCCAGCCCGCGTGGACGGCGCGCTGCGCGAGGCGGCTGGACCAGGACGAGAACGTGTTCTTGCGCTTCGGCACCCGCACACGGTACTCAGCACGCGGTGCGGGGGAGGCGCCGGAGGCCTGTGATCTTCACCCCACCGGGTGGCGTACGGTGCACTGCATCACCCGACCAGGAGGCGATGATGACGCAGAAGGCACTGATCAAGGGCATCGGCGGCAAGGACCCGAAGGTGGACGCGGAGGCCTTCGTGGCGCCGACGTCCTCGGTCATCGGGGACGTGACGCTGCACGCGGGGGCGAGCGTCTGGTACGGCGCGGTGCTGCGCGGCGACGTCGAACGGATCACCGTCGGGGCGAGCAGCAACGTCCAGGACAACTGCACGCTCCACGCCGACCCCGGTTTCCCCGTCACGGTCGGCGAGCGCGTCTCCATCGGGCACAACGCGGTCGTGCACGGGGCGACCGTCGAGGACGACTGCCTGGTCGGCATGGGCGCCACCGTCCTCAACGGCGCGGTGATCGGCGCCGGTTCGCTGGTTGCCGCCCAGGCGCTCGTCCCGCAGGGCATGCGGGTGCCGCCGGGCTCCCTGGTCGCCGGTGTGCCGGCGAAGGTGCGGCGGGAGCTGACGGAGGAGGAGCGTCAGGGCGTCACGCTGAACGGGACGATGTACGCGGAGCTGGCGAAGGCCCACGGCGAGCTCCACGACTGAGCGGAGGGACCCCGCCGGGCGCGTCAGTCGCCGGCGGTGACGGGCTCCGGTTCCGGCCGGGCCTTCGCCGCCTTGCGCCTGACGACGAGCATGGAGGCGACGCCGATGACGACCGCGGCCACCAGGCCCAGCCACGAGAAGCGCTTGAGCCAGGACTCGGCGACGACGCCCACGTAGTAGATGACGGCGGTGGTGCCGCCCGCCCAGACGATGCCGCCCAGGACGTTGGCGATCAGGAACTTCCAGTAGGGCATCCGCAGCACGCCGGCCAGCGGCCCGGCGAAGATGCGCAGCAGGGCGACGAAGCGGCCGAAGAACACCGCCCACATGCCCCACTTCTGGAAGGACCGCTCGGCGGTGGCGACGTGCCCCTCGCTGAAGTGCCTGGGGAACTTCCTTCCCAGCCAGGCCAGCAGGGGCCGGCCGCCCCTGCGGCCGATGGCGTAGCCGATGGAGTCGCCGATCACCGCGCCCGCGCTGGCGCAGGCGCCGAGGATCACCGGGTCGACGCCGCCGTGCTGGGAGGAGAGCAGGGCCGCCGAGACCAGGATGATCTCGCCGGGCAACGGGATGCCGAGGCTCTCCAGACCGATGACCAGTCCGACGACGGCGTAGACGGCCGCCGCGGGCACCGTGTCGAGCCACTCCTGGACGTGCAACGCCACACCCTCCGATTCGCGTCCCTGCCGTGCGCGGGTGCCTGCCCCGCCGCTTCCCGGGTGCGCCTCAGCCGAGGCGCACCCGGGAAGCCTACCGGTCCGCGCGTCCGTGCCCGGCCCGGGCCCCGGCCGCGGGCCCGCGGCTCAGCCGTTGGGCCGCAGGGTCCACACCACGGTCATCTCCCCGGTGACCGCCCCGTCCTCGCGCCGGATGGCGACGCTCACCGGGAACTCGGGGCGCCTGCCCTCGTCCAGTTCCGCGACGACCTCGGCGATCGGCCGGCCGAGGGTGGCGGTGGCGGTGACCGGTCCCAGGGCGATCTTCTTGAACGCGATCTCGGCGGTGACCGGCAGCGGCACGGCGCGGGAGAGCTGGTCGCCGAAGGCGGCCAGGACGATCGCTCCGCTGGCCGACTCGCCCAGCGTGAACATGGCTCCGGCGTGCGGCCCGCCGACGTGGTTGCGGTACTCGCTCTGGTCCGGCAGGGCCAGGACCGCCTTCTCGTGGGTGGTCTCCAGGTACTCGAGGTTCAGGGTCCGGACCATCGGCACCGTGGCGGCGAGCAACTCGCCGATCGACATCTGATCTGCGCTCATGGCAGCAGGTTACCCACGAGTAGCATCCAAGGGCCAGGCCCGGACGCCCTCGGCGACCGCCGTGTGCTCGCCGCCCGGATGGCCAAGGGAGCAGCCGTCCGCCGGGGTCCGCACTCCGGGCGGCGGCGAGGACGACCGGGCGCAGGCCGGTCCGACCCGGCGGAGCGGGTCTGCGGGGCGCTCGCCCGGCCCGGCCGGGAGAAGACCACGACGGAGCCGGTGGTCCCCTTCCCCACCGCCTCCGGCATCACGGGCGGCCTGGCCGCCTCCCGGCCGGCCGGGGTCGTGGAGAAGGGCGGATGCGACGTGGACGGCAAGGCCACGACGTTCGCCTTCGGGTCCGCCGACGGCGGCCTCGTCCCCTGGTCGTCCGCCGGCCCGGCGCGGGTCGGCGACGAGGCGCCGGACGCGACGGCGCGGGAGATCGCCCCCACCGTCCGGGAGTTCACGCCGTCGGACTCCTGAGGAACCACGGCGCGGCCGGCCGCGCCGGACCGGTTTCGGTACGGCCCTGACGAGGCCCGGTGACCGAATCGTGTCCGGCGCCGCACTAGGGTGACTGCTCATGTGGCCAGGACAGCAGCCGCCCGGGGGCGAGCAGAATCCGCAGAGCAACCCGTACCAGCAGCCGGGGTACCAGCAGCCGAATCCGTACCAGCAGCCCGGCTACCAGCAGCAGCCCGGCCCGTACGGACAGCAGCCGCAGTGGGGCTCCGGCCAGCCCCCGGGCAGGCCGGAGCCGCCGACCGTCGTCGGCAGCGGCGGCAGCGGCAGCGGCGGTGGCGGCAACCGGACGAAGCTGGTCGCGATCGTCGCGGCGCTCGCCGTGGTGGTGACCGCCGGCGTGACCGGATTCCTGGTGCTGGGCGGCGACGAGGACGACAAGGCCGACGACGGCAAGGGCACCAAGCCGTCCGCGAGCTCGTCCGCGGACGGGTCCGACGCCCCGACGGCCGGTCCGAGCGCGTCCGGCGACGACAACCCGCGTGCCGGCGGCGAACTGAAGCCGACCGTCGAGGGCTGGAAGGTCGTCGCCAACCCGCGCTTCGGCACGCTGTTCGACGTGCCCGCCGACTGGGAGATCGACAGCACCGACACGAGCGTCGGCTTCGAGTGGGAGGAGGACGGGAAGACGGACCGCACCACCGTCACCGCCCCCGCCTACCTCAAGTCCGAGTGGTGCACCGAGGACGCGAACAAGGACGGCCGCAAGGAGAGCACCGCCCTCGTCACCGCCGGCACCCGCGGTGAGGACGGCGCCAAGGACACCGCCATGGCGGCCGAGACCCGGGTGCCGTGGTGGATCTACGGCGGCTACACGGAGCCGGACAGGAAGAGCGTCAAGTACGACAAGCCGAAGGACTACACCACGGCCTCCGGCATCAAGGGCAGCGTCGCCACGGCCCACTCGGAGGGCACCCCGCAGAAGGGGAAGTGCGACAGCGAGGGCAAGGCCATCACCTTCGCGTTCAAGAACGGCGCGGGCGACTTCGTCACCTGGAACCTCTACGGCGCCAAGGGCGTCAAGGACGAGATCCCCGAGGCGACGGTCCAGAAGATCCTGAGCACCGTACGCCTGACCGAGGACCCGCCGACGGAGGCCTGAGGCCTGCCGGCGTGCCGCACCCGCCGCTCAGCCGATGCCGAACGCCCCGGCGGGAGGCTCGGGCGACGGCCGGGCGTCCTCGTCCCGCACCGGCCGCGCGTCGCCGATGAAGTCCCGCAGGGCCGGCCCGTGTTCGACGCGGGCCGGGAAGGCGTCGGCGGCGGTGCGCCGGGCCAGCGCGGCCGTGTCGAGGGGCCGGTGCGCGGCGACGAGCACGGCGTTGCCGAAGCGGCGTCCGCGCAGCACGCCCGGTTCGGCGACGAGCGCCAGTTCCTCGAAGAGCGTGGCGAAGGCGGCGAGTTGCGAACGCAGGAACGCGAACGGCGCCGCGTCGGCGAGGTTGGCCAGGTAGACGCCGTCGCGCCGCAGGACCCGCTCGGCCTCGCGGGCCCACGCGAGGGACGTCAGGTGCGCGGGCACGCGGGAGCCGCCGAAGACGTCGGCGACGAGGACGTCGGCCGAGTCCGCGGGCGCCGCCTCCAGCCAGGCCCGGGCGTCCGCGCCGTGCACGGTGATGCCGGCGCCGTCCGGCAGCGGCAGGTGCTCGGCGACCAGGTCCAGCAGACCGAGGTCGGCCTCCACGACGTCCTGCCTCGAGCCGGGCCGGGTCGCGGCCACGTACCGGGGCAGGGTGAGCGCGCCCCCGCCGAGGTGCAGCACGTCCAGCGGACGGCCCGGCTCCGCCACGGTGTCCAGGGCGTGGCCGAGCCGCCGCGCGTACTCGAACTCCAGGTGCGCCGGCTCGTCCAGGTCGACGTACGACTGCGGCGCCCCGTCGACGGTGAGCAGCCAGGCCCGCCGCCGGTCGACGTCGGGCATGAGCTTGACGGTGCCGTGGTCGGTGACGCGACCGACGGGTACGGCTTCGTTCACTCCCTCATGGTCCACTCCTCCATTGTGCGGCCGGGCAGCACCGGCAGGGGCGCGGGGGGCTCACCCGACGGCCGTCACCGTGCCCGCGCCCACGGTCCGCCCGCCCTCGCGGACGGCGAACCCGAGCCCCGGCTCCAGGGGCACCTCACGCCCCAGCTCGACCGTCATCGTGACGGTGTCACCGGGCCGGGCGACGGCGGTCTCCCCGAGGTCCACGGCGCCGGCCACGTCCGCGGTCCGGATGTGGAACTGCGGCCGGTATCCGGTGGTGAGCGGCGTCGACCGCCCGCCCTCGCGCGCCGACAGCACGTACATCCGCGCCGAGAAGCGCCGGGCGGGCACGACGCTGCCGGGGGCGGCGACCACATGGCCGCGGCGCACCGCGTCACGGGCGACACCGCGCAGCAGCAGCGCCACGTCGTCCCCGGCCCGCGCCTCCTCCATCGGCCTGCCGAAGGTCTCCAGACCGGTGACGACCGTCCCGACGGACGCCCCGAGCACCTCGACCCGGTCGCCGACGCGGACGGTGCCGCGCTCGACCGCGCCGGTGACGACCGTGCCGCGGCCGGTGATGGCGAGCACGTTCTCCACGGACAGCAGGAACGGCGCGTCCAGGTACCGCTCGGGCATGGGCACATAGGTGTCCACGGCGTCGAGCAGCGCCTCGACGGACGCCGTCCAGCGCGGGTCGCCCTCCAGGGCCTTCAGCCCCGAGACCCGGACGACGGGCACGGTGTCGCCGCCGTAGCCGTGCGCGGTGAGCAGTTCGCGGACCTCCAGCTCGACCAGGTCGGTCAGCACCGCGTCCTCGCCGCCCTCGACGGCGTCGGCCTTGTTGAGCGCGACCACGATGTGGTCGACGCCCACCTGCCGGGCGAGCAGGACGTGTTCGGCGGTCTGCGGCATGATCCCGTCCGGCGCGGAGACGACGAGGATCGCCCCGTCGAGCTGGGAGGCGCCGGTGACCATGTTCTTGACGTAGTCGGCGTGGCCGGGCATGTCGACGTGCGCGTAGTGCCGGGTGTCGGTCTCGTACTCGACGTGCGCGAGGTCGATGGTGATGCCGCGCGCCGCCTCCTCCGGGGCGCGGTCGATGCGGTCGAACGGCACGAAGGTGCCGGCGCCGCGCCCGGCGAGGACCTTGGTGATGGCGGCGGTCAGGGTGGTCTTGCCGTGGTCGACATGGCCCATCGTCCCGATGTTCAGGTGCGGTTTGGTGCGGACGTACGCCGTCTTGGGCATGGCGGTACCTCGAAGCCTCGTGGCGGTGGTGGGGACCCCTGGGGCCGGCCGCCCCTCCCCCTGCGGGGTCCGCCGGACGATCCGGGGAGGGTCAGCCTCGGGCGCCGTCGGCGGCGGCCGGGAAGAACGGGAGGAACGGGAGGAACGAGAAGAAGGGGAAGAGCGGGAAGAAGGGGACGGCGGCCTTCGGGACATCCGCGACCGCGGATGCTGCGAGGGGGAAGGCGTACCGGAGCATGACGCCGATCATCGCCGACGCTTTGTCCCACGTCGAATGCTTTTTTACGGCACGGGTGTTCGATCGACGCGCTTCCCGTCCGGCGCTACGGGCCGGTGTTCCGCAGCGCCTCCCGCACGGACAGCGGGGCGAGGGCCCGCCCGCGCGCGGTCACGAAGGCGCGGACCGCGCACGGGGCCGGTCCTGGCGTACTCGCGCAGGCACCAGCCGACGGCCCTGCGGACGAAGAAGTCGGGGTGGCCGGACCGGCGCAGGCAGTAACCGAAGAGGCGGTCGGTGTCGGTGCGTTGCTCGTAGCGCAGTCGGTGGAGCAGGGCGGCGCGCACCGGCCGGAGGCCCTCGTGGGCGATCCAGGCGTCCACGCCGGCCGTGAGGCCGCGGCCGGCCGCGACCGGTCCTCCGGCGACGTGCGCGGCGAGCAGGCCGACGGTGTCCCACCAGGGGACGGTGGTGAGCAGATGCCGGACCACGGGGAGGAAACCGGAGGAGTAGTGCGTCACATGACGGCGCAGGAGATCGACGGCGAAGTAGTGGTGCTCGCGCTCGGGCAGGCGCCGGCAGCGCAGCGCGATCGCGGCGCAGTCCGCCTCGCCGGGGCGGGCAGGCCGTCCAGGACCGTGCGGGACAGGGCGCGGCGAACAGGCGAGGTCAGGCCCAGGAAGGGGGCCACGTCCCTCATGTGCGCCCGCGTCCCGGCGGCCCGTCCAGGGTCGGCGGCACCGGCGTGCACGGCGGTGAGCCGCTCCAGCACGGTGTCGGCGAGGGGGCTGTGCGGCACGTCCGGAATTCCCGTGTCTGTGACGCTCATGAGACGCACCCTACGGCGATCACACACATATGTCGGTTAGTGTCACCGGATGCTCGATGCCACCACCCGCTCTGGGGGCACCATCACGGCCTCTCCCCGGGCCGCCGCGACGGAGCTCGCCGTCGCCGCGGCCGCCGGGCCCGTCGCACCGACCGGTCCCATCGCCCGCGTGACGAGAGTCCTGCTCTCCCCGTGGTCCCGCTTCTCCCTGCTCGTCGCCCTGCTCGCGTCGGCCGGGACGGCGGTGGTGCTGTTCCAGCCGCAGCGGTTGCTGACGAACGGCTGGCCGCCACAGCTCGGAGGCGCCGCCGCGGCGCTCGCCTACGCGGTGGCGTACGGGCTGTGCACCGTCGCCTTCGTCCCGCGTCCGCTGCTGAACCTGGCCGCGGGCGCCCTGTTCGGCTCGCAGCTGGGCCTCGCCTCCGCCCTGGCGGGAACGGTGCTGGGCGCCGGGGTCGCCTTCTGCCTGGGCCGGGTCCTCGGCCAGGAGGCGCTGCGTCCGCTGCTGCGGGGCAAGTGGCTGAAGGCGGCGGACGGGCAGCTCAGCCGGCACGGCTTCCGCTCGATGCTGGCGGCGCGGCTGTTCCCGGGGGTGCCGTTCGCCGCCGCCAACTACTGCGCGGCCGTCTCGCGCATGGGCCTGCTGCCGTTCCTGCTGGCGACGGCCCTCGGCTCGATCCCGAACACCGCCGCCTACGCCGTCGCCGGGGCCCGCGCCTCGACGCCGACCTCACCGGCCTTCCTGATCGCCCTGGCCTGCATCGCCCTGCCCGGGCTGGCGGGCGCGGTGGTGGCCTGGCGCAGGCGTCACCGGCTGCGCGGGCGCTGACGGAGGGCCCGTCCGGGCCGACGGGGTGCGCGAAGGGGCCCGGCCGTGGTCCCGGGCCCGTCACCCCTGTCGTCCGGCCTTCATTCCGGGGCGCTACGCTGCCCCTCGACACGCCTGATCCTGATCACCGCGGACGGTGGCTCGGTGTGTCCATCGACCGTTCCTCGATCGGCACTTGGACTCCGTAACTTCATGTCTTGGTTTGAATCCCTCGTCCTCGGACTCGTCCAGGGGCTGACCGAGTTCCTCCCCGTCTCGTCCAGCGCGCACCTGCGGCTGACCGCGGCGTTCTCCGGCTGGCACGACCCGGGAGCGGCCTTCACGGCGATCACCCAGATCGGCACGGAGGCCGCCGTCCTCATCTACTTCCGCAAGGACATCGGGCGGATCATCTCGGCGTGGACCCGCTCGCTCGCGAGCAGGGAGATGCGCGGGAACCCGGACGCCCGCATGGGCTGGCTGGTGATCATCGGCTCCATCCCGATCGGTGTGCTCGGCCTGACGCTGAAGGACCAGATCGAGGGGCCGTTCCGCGACCTGCGCGTCACCGCGACCATGCTGATCGTCGTCGGCGTGGTCATCGGCATCGCGGACCGCCTGGCGGCGCGCGACGAGCAGGGCGGCCGGCACCGCGCGCCGAAGCGGCGCAAGGAGCTGGACGACCTGGGCGTGAGGGACGGCCTGATCTACGGGTTCTGCCAGGCCATGGCCCTCATCCCGGGCGTCTCCCGGTCCGGCGCGACCATCAGCGGCGGCCTCTTCATGGGCTACCGGCGCGAGGCCGCGGCCCGGTACTCGTTCCTGCTCGCGGTCCCCGCGGTGCTCGCCTCCGGCCTGTTCGAGCTCAAGGACGCGATGGAGAGCGACCACGTCTCCTGGGGTCCGACGCTGTTCGCGACGGTCATCGCCTTCGGCACCGGCTACGCGGTCATCGCGTGGTTCATGAAGTTCATCTCGACCAAGAGCTTCATGCCCTTCGTCTGGTACCGCATCGCGCTCGGCGTCGTCATCATCGCCCTGGTCGCGGCGGGAGTCCTCAGTCCGCACGCCGCGGAGTCCTCGGGCTGAGGGGCATATGCCTGCGTAGCCGTCCGGTAGCGCAGTGTCAGTGCTTGCCCCTAGGCTTGTCCGCATGTCCCCCGATTACGTGACCCCTGGTTCCGTGCGTTCCGCCGCGGAGCTGAACGACCAGATCCGTGCCCTGTGGCGACGTGCGGGCGGATCCCTGTCGGCTCAGGAGCGCGTGGAGTACGAGCTGCTGGTGGTCGAGTGGGCCGCCGCGATCCGCTGCGAGATCATCGAGGCCGCCTGAGCGGCCGGAAGGCCGGCCCGTGAGCAGGCGCTCCGGGCCGTGTCGACGTCTCAGCGCCCTCCCGCGACACGCAGCACCGTCCCCGTCGTGTACGACGCGTCCGGCGACATCAGCCAGGCGACGGCCGCGGCGATCTCCTCGGCCCGGCCCGCGCGGCCCAGGGGAACGGCCGCCCCCATCCGCCGGGCCCGGTCCGGGTCGCCCATGGCGGCGTGCATCTCGGTGTCGATGACGCCGGGGGCGACGGCGTTGACGCGGACACCGGCCGGGCCGAGCTCCTTGGCCAGGCCCACGGTCAGGGCGTCGACGCCCGCCTTGGACGCCGCGTAGTGGACGTACTCCCCCGGGCTGCCGAGGGTCGCGGCGCCCGACGACACGTTGACGATCGCGCCGCTCCCCCGCGCGGTCATCAGCTGAGCGGCGCGGCGGGCGCACAGCAGCGCGCCGAGCAGGTTGACGTCGAGGACCCGGCGCAGGTCCGCGGTGTCGCTGTCGGCGAGGCACCCCAGCGGACCGGTCACCGCCGCGTTGTTCACGAGGCCCGTCACCGGGCCGAGCTCCCGCTCCGCCACCTCGAAGAGGCGCTCGACGTCGGCCTCGGCCGACGTGTCCGCCCGCACGACGAGGGCACGGCCGCCGGCCTCCCGCACCCCGTCCGCGACCGTCCCGGCGGCCGCCTCGTCACGGACACAGCCGACGACGACGTCGTGCCCGTCGGAGGCGAGGCGCAGGCAGGTCGCCGCGCCGATTCCCCGACCGCCTCCGGTGACGACCGTGACGGGACGCGTCATGAGAACCTCCTGGGCGAGTTCGTTTGATCGATCATCGATCATCCTAGGCGGGGATTCCTCATCCGCCCAGATGCGCCAGAGCGTCCTCGTCGAGGGGAAGCGGCCGTTCCTCCGGCAGCAGCGCGGCGGCGCGCCCGTCCCGGCCGGCCCGGACGAGCCCGTGGATCTCGGCCGCGAGCGGCGTCACGTCCTCGATGCCCACGATCCACTCGTCGGCGTACCGCGCCGCCGCCTCCCCGGCCAGGCCCAGCTGCAGCGACCGGTACGGCAACGGGGCGAGGCGCAGATCGCGTTCGGGGTCCCACTGCACGCGCGCGGGGGCCTGCCGCAGCCGCCGCCGCCAGGACTCCTTGTCGCCGTGCAGCTCGGGGACGTGGTGGGACAGGCAGGCGTTGCGCAGTGCCCAGACGAAGCCCTCCCGCCGGATCTCGACGGCGAGGACCGTCTCCTGGCCCTCCTTCGTGCCCCATCCGCAGCGGTACATCATCCACAGGAACGACGGCTTGATCCAGGTCATGCGGTCGCGTTTCCAGGACGGCGGGAAGCGGCCCTCCCGGGCCGCCGCGCGGCCGATCTCCGGGCGGTAGGCCTGGTACACGGTGACCGTGGAGCCGGTGTGGCGGGCGCGGACGCGGAAACGGGGTTCCTGCTGATCGTTCATGCCGGACAGCATCGGCGCCCGCACCCGCCCGGGGCCACCGGATATCGCCCCGGGGCGGTGCCCGCCCGGTCGGCGCGCCGCCGGTGTGATCAACTGAACGGGTTCGTACCGAGAGCGCACACCGAAGGCACCACGGGGTAGGGAGCCGCCCATGAAGACGCCCGGCCACTGGCTCACCTCCCCCCTGCGGCGCTCGGCCGTCGCCGCGCTCGCCGGCGCGCTGCCCGTCCTCGCCTTTCCCGCCCCGTCGCTGTGGTGGTGGGCCTGGGCGGCCCTGGTCCCCTGGCTGCTGCTGGCCCGCAGCGCGCCGACGGGCAGGCGGGCCGCGTACGACGGCTGGTGCGCGGGGTTCGGGTTCATGCTGGCCATGCACCACTGGCTGCTGCCCAGCCTGCACGTGTTCACGTTCGTCATCGCCGCGCTGCTCGGCGCGTTGTGGGCGCCGTGGGGATGGCTGGTACGGCGGCTGCTGGGCGGGGCCCCGTCGGGCGGCGGGGTCGCGGCGGCGCTGGTGGTGCTGCCGTCGGGCTGGCTGGCCGTGGAGCTGGTCCGGTCCTGGCAGGGGCTCGGCGGTCCCTGGGGCATGATCGGCTCCAGTCAGTGGCAGGTCGCCCCGGCGCTGCGGCTCGCCTCGGTCGGCGGGGTGTGGCTGCTGAGCTTCCTGGTGGTGGCCGTCAACGTGGCCGTCGCCGTCCTGGTCGCCGTCCGCCGGGCCCGGGTGCCCGCCGTGGCCGGGCTCGCCGTCACCGCCGCCGCCACCTCCGCCGCCTGGGTGTGGGCGCCGCGACCCGACACCGGGGAGCGGGTCGCCGTCGCCGTGGTGCAGCCCGGCGTCGTCGCCGGCCGCGACAGCGCCGACCGGCGCTTCGACCGGGAGGAGGAGCTGACCCGGGGGCTGGCGGGCCGGGGCGCCGACCTGATCGTCTGGGGTGAGAGCAGCGTCGGCTTCGACCTGGACGAACGGCCGGACCTGGCGCGGCGGCTGGCGGCCCTGTCCCGGGAGACCGGCGCGGACGTCCTGGTCAACGTGGACGCGCGGCGTTCGGACAAGCCCGGTATCTACAAGAGCTCGGTGCTCGTCGGCCCGGACGGCCCGACCGGCGACCGGTACGACAAGATGCGGCTGGTGCCCTTCGGGGAGTACGTGCCGGCGCGCTCGCTGCTCGGCTGGGCCACCTCCGTCGGCAAGGCGGCCGGCGAGGACCGCAGGCGCGGCTCGGAGCAGGTCGTGATGGACGTGGGGAACGGGCTGCGGATCGGCCCGATGGTGTGCTTCGAGAGCGCCTTTCCCGACATGAGCCGGCATCTGGCCGCCGACGGCGCCGAGGTGCTGCTCGCCCAGTCGTCGACGTCGACGTTCCAGGACACCTGGGCGCCCGCGCAGCACGCCTCGCTCGCCGCGCTGCGCGCCGCCGAGACCGGCCGCCCGATGGTCCACGCGACGCTGACCGGTGTCTCGGCCGTCCACGACGCGACGGGTGCGCGGATCGGCCCCCGGCTCGGCACCGACGCGAGCGCGGCACGGGTCTACGACGTGCCGCTCGCGCACGGCACCACCCCGTACGTCCGGTTCGGCGACTGGACGGTGCACGCGGCGCTGCTGGTCCTGGCGGCGTGGGCCGTCGGCGACGGGGTGCGGACGCTGCGGCTCAGGCGGTCGGATCCAGCACCGCGCGTACCACCCGCTCGCACAGCTCATGGGTCTCCAGCGCGTCCCGGGCACTGAGCACCGTGCCCGAGCGCACGGCGTCGAGGAAGGCGAGCACCGCCTGCTCGATGCCGCGCTGCCGGGCCACCGGGACCCAGTCGCCGCGCCGCCGCACGGTCGGCTGGCCCTTGTGGTCGATCACCTCGGCGAGGTTGACCACCTGACGCTTGGTGTCCTGGCCGGAGACCTCGAGGATCTCCTCGGCCGAGCCGCTGAGCCGGTTCATCACGCCGAGCGCGGTGAAGCCGTCCCCGGCGAGCTGGAGCACGACGTGGTGGAGCAGGCCGTTCTCCACGCGGGAGCGCACGGTGACGTCGTCGACCGGGCCGGGCACCAGGAACCGCAGGGTGTCGACGACGTGGATGAAGTCGTCGAGGATCATCGTGCGCGGCTCCTCCGGGAGCCCCGTGCGGTTCTTCTGCATGAGGATCAGTTCGCGCGGGTGCTCGGCGCACTGCGCGTACCCGGGGGCGTGGCGCCGGTTGAAGCCGACGGCGAGGCTCGTGCCGCGCCGTTCGGCGAGCTCCACCAGCCGCTCGGAGTCGGCGAGTTCGTAGGCGAGCGGCTTGTCGACGTAGGTCGGCACGCCCGCCTCCAGGAGTCTCGTCACGATCTCGGGGTGGACCGCCGTCGGCGCGTGCACGAAGGCGGCGTCGAGGTCCTGGGCCAGGAGGGAGTCGAGGTCGGCGTGGCGCTGCGCCTGCGGGACGCGCAGGCCGTCGGCGACGCGGGTGAGGGTCGCGGGGGTGCGGGTCTGCAGGTGCAGCTCGGCACCGGGCAGGACGGCGAGCACCGGCAGGTAGGCCTTCTGCGCGATGTCGCCGAGTCCGATGCAACCGACCTTCACGGGATGTGCTCCTCTAACGCTCGCCGGCCCGGGTCCGCTGCGAAGCATACGGCGCCTGCGGGGGCCGCCAGTCGGCGATGCCGTCGAAGCTCCGCAGGAACAGCGCGGGGCCGGTCCTCGACACCGCGGTGATCATGGCGTCGCGTACGGCGGTCACGGCGCGGTTGCCGGCCATGTTGAGCCGGGCGACCCTGACGGCCTGCCGCGCGATCGCGGTCGTGCGGGGCAGCCGGGCGGCCGTGTAGGCGGCGAGGTCGTCCCTGTGGTGGGCGAGCACGATCGCGTCCTCGATCGCCTGGTTGCCGCCCTGGCCGAGGGTCGGCGGCATGGCGTGGGCCGCGTCCCCGAGGAGGGCGACCCGGCCGCGGTGGTAGGCGGGAAGGGGCTCGGCGATGTGGTGGACGTCGTGGCGCAGGACGTCCTCGGGGCGGGCGGCGGCGAGGACGGCGGGGATCGGGTCGTGCCAGTCGCCGTACCGGTGCAGCAGCTCCGCCCGCTCGTCCGCGGCGTGCCCGCCCGCCGCGGTGACGGCGGCGGCGTACGCGTAGACCCGGCCGTCCTCGAGGGGGTGGGTGCCCCAGATGCGGCCCCGGCCCCAGGTCTCGTGGGAGGCGAACGCGACGCCGGGCAGCGGGACGACCATCCGCCAGGTGGTGAAGCCGGAGTAGACGGGTCCGGGGTGGCCCGGGAACAGCGTGCGGCGTACGGCGGAGCGGATGCCGTCGGCTGCCACGACCAGGTCGGCCTCCAGCTCGCCGTCGGGTGTGCGCACGCGGGCCGGCCGGTCGCGGCCGCCGGGGTCGGCGAGGGTCGCGGCGGCGCCCGTGCGGACCGCGCCGGGCGGCAGCCGCGCGGCGAGGCGGTCGACGAGGCCGGCCCGGTGCAGCAGCACGAGGGGGCCGCCGAACCGGGCCGCCGCGGCCTCGGCGCTGGACCGGGAGAGCCAGCGCCCGCCCGGGGTGCGCAGGCCTCCGTCACCCTGCCAGGCGGCGAGGTCGCGGATCTCGTCGCCGAGGCCGACGACGTCCAGGGCCCGCAGCGCGTTGGGCGACAGGGAGATGGCGGCGCCGGCCGGCTCCAGGGCCGGGGAACGCTCCAGCACGGTGACCCGCACACCGGCGCCGTGCAGGGCCGCCGCCGCGGTGAGTCCGCCGATCCCGCCGCCGATCACGACGGCCCGCCCGGTCCCTGCCATGGTTCCTCCTCGCGTCCGCCCCGTCGGCACTACAGATGTAGTGAACCGATGCCTCGACTGTACTACAGCCGTAGTGCGCCCGGTAGGTTGGCCGCATGCCCGACCGCACCGCATCCCCCGCCCGCGCCGGCCTCGTCGCCGACGCCGCGCTCGCCCTGCTCGCCGAGCGCGGGATGCGCGGCCTCACGCACCGCGCGGTCGACGAGGCGGCCGGACTCCCCCAGGGCTCCACCTCCAACCTCGCGCGGACCCGGCAGGCCCTGCTGGAACTCGCGGTGCGGCGACTGGCCGAACGGGAGGCGCGGGTACTGGCCCTGCACGAGATGCCGGACCCGCGCGACGGCCTCGACGCCCTGGTGGACGCGCTGGCGCTGGCGACGCACCGTGCCCTGACCCGCAACCGCGAACTCACCCTGGCGCGCTACGAACTGGCCCTGGAAGCCACCCGCCGACCCGGACTGCGGGCCTACTTCGACGCCGCCGGCGCCCGCTTCCGCGACCAGCTCGGCGCCCTCGTCACGGCGATGGGCTCGACCGACCCGGCCCGTCACGTGCTGTCCCTCGTCGCCTGGGCGGACGGGCTGATGTTCTCCTGCGTGGCCGGGTCGTTCAGCGCCGAGGCGCCGCCGCTGGACGACGTACGGGCGGACCTGCGGGAGCTGATCGGCGGGATGCTGAGGCGGTGACGCGCACAATTCCCTGGTGGATCACGTGGGGTCGGGCCAGGATGAGGACATGACCACCGACCGCCGGGAACCCGCGACCGACGCCGACGAACGCACCATGCTGGAGGGCTGGCTGGACTACCACCGCCAGACCCTCGCCCAAAAGTGCGAGGGCCTGACCGACGCTCAGCTGAGGACCGCCGCCGTGGCCCCCTCCGCCCTGTCCCTGATGGGACTGGTGCGGCACATGGCCGAGGTGGAGCGGAGCTGGTACCGCAGGGTGCTGGCGGCCGAGGAGGCCGAGCCGATCTACTACAGCGACGAGGACCCGGACGGCGAGTTCCACCTGACCGAGGCGGACACCTGGCAGGAGGCGTACGCCACCTGGCAGGCCGAGATCGAGGCCGCCCGGCGCATCGCGGCCGGCTTCCGGCTCGACGAGATCTCCCGGGGAGAGCACCGGCGCACCGGTGAGCGGTACAGCCTGCGCTGGGTCCACACGCACCTGATCGAGGAGTACGCGCGGCACAACGGCCACGCCGACCTGATCCGCGAGTGCCTCGACGGCACCACCGGCGACTGACGTCACCCATCGCGGACGCGGTGCCTCCGTACGGGGCCGGAGATCACCCGTGCGGGGCAAACTCCGCCCGTCCGCCGTCGCGGAGCGGGCCCGACCCGCCAGAGTGGCGCGGGTGCATCGAACGACGACCACCACAACGCTGCTGCTGACCGTGGCCGCCTCGGCCCTGACCGGCTGTACGACGGTCCAGCCCGCGTCCGGTCCGGCGGCCGGCGCCCGCCCCTCCGCGCCCCGCACGGACGGCCCGGCCGGGCCGCGGGCCGTGCAGGACCCGGCCCGCGAGGCGCTGGAGAGGACCGGCTCCTCCCCGTCCTCCGGCCGCGTCTCGGACGAGCCGCGCCGTACGGCGCGCCCGGCGCCGCGCAAGCCCCCGGCCGCCCGCCCGGATCCGCAGCCACGGCACGCACGCCCCGAGGCGCCCCGGCTGCCGGGCGGATTCGCTCAGGAGCCCCGCGTCGACGTCCCCGGCCTCTCCGGACCGGCCGGCGGAGGCGCCGGCACGGGAGCGGACCTGTGCTCCCTGGGCAGGCAGTACGGCGGCTGGCGGCCCGGCAGTCCGGAGGCGGCCATCTGCGAGCAGACGTACGGCCGCTGAGTCCCCGCCGACCGGGACCGCACGGCGCGCGCCGTCTACGGCCGCCGGCGCGGCGGCCCCCAGGGCCCGTCCGTCGCGGGCCCGCCGTCGCCGAGCCGCGACTCCAGGCGGCGGATCGCCGCACGCACGCCCTCGCCGTAGCGGTCGTGGGCCAGGGCCTCGGCCGCGTCACGGGCCCGCCGCAGATGCACCCGGGCGGCCTCGTGGTGGCCGAGGCTGTCGTAGTCGGCGGCCAGCTCCAGGTGCAGTGAGGGATACAGGGCGCGGGCGGCGGGCACGCCCTCGTGGTGCTCGCCGCCACGGCCCTGGGTGATCTCCTCGGCGGCGGCCAAGGCCCTCAGGTCCCACGCCAGTTCGTCCCCCGGGTCGTCCTGGGTGTCGGCCAGGTAGTGGGCCAGGGTGCAGCGGTGCAACGGGTCGCCGTGCTCGCCGATCTCCGCCCACAGGGCGAGGTAGCGGTGCCGGGCCTCCTCGCGGTCGCCCGCGTGGTGCAGCATGACGGCCTGTCCGATCCGCGTCGGCACGGTGTCCGGCGCCGCCTGCTCCTGTCCCTTGGCCACCACGTCCTCCGTGCCCCTCGTCGGCTGTCCCCGACGACGCTAACGGCAGGCACGGGTCTTCCAGGTCAGGCGGCCCGTGACGCGCGGGCCGGCCGGCGGACGACCGGCCCCGGACGCCGGTTCAGCCCAGGTCGGGGATGGTCCAGTCGATCGGCTCGTGTCCCTGTTCGGCGACCGCCTCGTTGATCTGCGTGAACGGGCGGGAGCCGAAGAACTTCTTCGCCGACAGCGGCGAGGGGTGCGCGCCCTTGACCACCGCGTGCCGCGTCTCGTCGATCAGCGGCAGCTTCTTCTGCGCGTAGTTGCCCCACAGCACGAACACCGCCGGGTCGGGCCGGTCGGCGACCGCGCGGATCACCGCGTCGGTGAACAGCTCCCAGCCCCGGGACTTGTGCGAGTTCGCCTCGCCGGCCCGGACCGTGAGCACCGCGTTGAGCAGCAGGACGCCCTGCTTCGCCCAGGGCATGAGGTAGCCGTTGTCCGGGATCGGGACGTCCAGCTCCGCGTGCATCTCCTTGTAGATGTTGCGCAGCGACGGCGGGACCTTCACGCCCGGCCGGACCGAGAAGCACAGCCCGTGGCCCTGCCCCTCGCCGTGGTACGGGTCCTGCCCGAGGACCAGCACCTTCACCTGGTCGTACGGCGTGGCCTCCAGCGCGGCGAAGACCTCCTCGCGCGGGGGGTAGACGGGGCCCTTCGCCCGCTCCTCCTCGACGAACTCCATCAGCTCCTTGAAGTAGGGCTTCTGCAGTTCGTCGCCCAGCACCTCGCGCCAGGACTCGGGCAGCACGGCGTTGTCGGTCACGTCAACTTCCTCACGGTGGGCGGTCGCTTCCAGTCCTCAGAACCTACCGGCGGCCACTGACAATCCGCTCCCGGGGGCGCCCGGCCGGGCCGGGAGCAGACCGGCTACCAGCTGGTCTTCCGGGACAGCTGCCACATCATCATGATCGTCGAGGGGTCCAGCGCCCGTTCCGCGCCCGAGATGTCGTCGCTCGCGGCCACGTACTGCTTGCCCTGCCACAACGGCAGCAGCCTCGCGTCGTTCACGAGGATCTGCTGCGCACGCTCGAAGTCCTTCTCCACGTTGGCGCGGTCGCTCTCGCGCCGGGACCGGGGCAGCAGGTCGCCGGTGATCTCGGGGGCCGGGTACGGCGTACCGAGCGCGTTCTGCTCGCCGACGAAGGGGGCGATGAAGTTCTCGGCGTCCGGGAAGTCCGGGGACCAGCCGCGGCCGAACACCGGGTACTCGCCCTCCTGGTACCCCTCGACGTACGTCTTCCAGGGCCGGCTCTTGAGGGTCACCGTGAACAGGCCGGAGTCGTCGAGCTGCCGCGCGAGCTCCTTGAATTCCGCCTCGGTCTCCGAGCCGTAGCGGTCGGTGGTGTACCAGAGGGTGAGCGGGACGGGCTCGGTGATGCCGGCGTCGGAGAGGATCTCGCGGGCCTTGGAGACGCTGGGGTCGCCGTAGTCGTCGAAGAAGCCCGTGGTGTGGCCCGTCAGTCCCTTGGGGACCATCGAGTACAGCGGGTCGACGGTGTCCTGGTAGACCTTGTGGGCTATCGCCGCCCGGTCGATCACCTGGGCGACGGCCTGGCGCACGGCCTTGCGGCCCGCCCAGGGGTCCTTCGGGTTGAACACCAGGTAGCTGATCTCCGCGCCGGTGCCCTCGACCAGCTGGAGCTCCTCCTCCTTGCCGGCCCTGCCCTGGAGCGTGATGACGTCGTCGGCCGCGAGACCCCGGTAGGTCACCTGGATCTCGTGGTCGCGCAGGGCCTTCACCATGCCGGCGGAGTCCTTGAAGTACCGGATGGTCACCGCGTCGTTGTGGCGCTCCGCGAAACCCTTGTAGCGGTCGTTGCGGACGAGTTCGGCCCGCTCCCCGTCCCGGTACGCCTGGAGCGCGTACGGACCGGAGCCGACGATCCCGTCGCCCTCGCGCAGCGCGTCCGCCGGGTACTCGGCGGGGTCCACGATCGACATCGCCGGCGTGGCGAGGACGAAGGGGAAGGTGGCGTCGGGCTTGTTGAGGTGGAAGACCACCTCGCGCTCACTGGGGGCCTGGACCCGGTCGAGGCTGCCCAGGAGACCGGCGGGACCGCCGTTGACGTTGATCCGCTTGATGCGGTCCACGGAGTGCTTGACCGCCTGCGCGTCCAGCGGGTGCCCGTCGGAGAAGGTCAGGCCGTCGCGCAGCTCGCAGCGGTACACCTGGTTCGCCGTGTCGGTGAAGGCGCAGTTCTTGGCGGCGTCGGGCTGGGGCGTGGTCGCGCCGTCGGGGTAGCTGAGCAGCGTCTGGTAGACGTTGCGGAACAACTCCCAGGAGCCGTCCCAGGAGGCCGCGGGATCCAGCGTGCTGGGCGCGCTGGTCGTTCCCACGACGATCGGTCCCCCGTCCTCGGAACTGTCGGACGACAGGATGCCGCATCCGGCGACCAGCGATGACATGGACGCGATGGCCACGACTCTCCGCAGGCATCGGTTCCGGTTGAACACGCGCACGCTCCTCGATCCGCCGTACCAAGGGTCGGCAGACCATACCGCAGCACCGGGCGCCCTGAACCCCCTGTGAACAGGGGTTTTGATCATTCTCGCGATGACTACGTTGTCATGGCCCGGATGATCTCAGTACACGGACACGGGCGCCGTCGGAGTCCATGGCGCCCGTGCCGCGGTGACGTGCGGCGGGTGGCGTGTCAGGCCACGCCGGCGTTCAGGAAGATGCCCCCGTCGACCACCAGGGTCTGGCCGGTGACCCACGCGGACTGTTCCGAGGTGAGGAACGCGGCGGCGCCGCCGATGTCGGAGGGCACGCCGAGCCGGCCCAGCGGGTAGGCCGCGGCGGCCTCCTCCTCGCGGCCCTCGTACAGGGCGGCGGCGAACTTGGTCTTCACGACGGCCGGGGCGATCGCGTTGACCCGCACGCCGGGCGCGAACTCGTGCGCCAGCTGCGCGGTGAGGTTGATCAGCGCGGCCTTGCTGACGCCGTAGGCGGCGATGAAGGGCGAGGGCGACAGGCCCGCGACGGAGGCGATGTTGACGATCGTGCCGCCGTTGTCCTTCTGCCAGGCGTGCCAGGTGCGCTGGGCGAAGCCGAGCGCCGAGATCACGTTGGTCTCGAAGACCTTGCGCGCGACGTTCAGGTCGAGGTCGGCGATCGGTCCGAACACCGGGTTGGTGCCGGCGTTGTTGACCAGGTGGTCGACGCGGCCGAAGGCCTCCATCGTGCGCTCGACGGCGGCGGCCTGGTGGGCCTCGTCGTGGGCCTTGCCGGCCACGCCGATGACCCGGTCGGCGCCGAGCTTCTCGACGGCCTCCTTCAGGGCGTCCTCGTTGCGGCCGGTGATGCAGACGCGGTCGCCGCGCGCGACGAGCGCCTCGGCGACGCCGTAGCCGATGCCGCGGCTGGCGCCCGTGACGAGGGCGACCTCGCCGGAGAGTGCGGGGAGTTCAGTCATGTCCCTGTCCCTAGTCGAGCGGTCCGCCGGCCACGTACAGCACCTGGCCGGAGACGAAGCCGGCGGCCTCGCCGGTGAAGAAGGCGATGGCGTTGGCGATGTCCTCGGGCTCGCCGACGCGCGCGACCGGGATCTGGGTGGCGGCGGCGGCCTTGAAGTCCTCGAAGCCCATGCCGACGCGGTCGGCGGTGGCCTTGGTCATCTCGGTGGCGATGAAGCCGGGGGCGACGGCGTTGGCGGTGACGCCGAACTTGCCGAGCTCCTTGGCGAGGGTCTTGGTGAAGCCCTGCAGACCGGCCTTGGCGGCGGAGTAGTTGACCTGGCCGCGGTTGCCGAGCGCGGAGGAGGACGACAGGTTGACGATACGGCCGAAGCCGGCGTCCACCATGTGCTTCTGGCAGGCCTTCGACATCAGGAAGGCGCCGCGCAGGTGCACGTTCATGACGGTGTCCCAGTCGGAGACGCTCATCTTGAACAACAGGTTGTCGCGCAGGACGCCCGCGTTGTTGACGAGGATCGTGGGCGCGCCCAGCTCCTCGGCGATGCGTGCGACGGCCGCCTCGACCTGCGCCTCGTCGGAGACGTCGCAGCCGACCGCGATCGCCCTGCCGCCGGCCGTGGTGATCTTCTCCACGGTGTCCTTGCAGGCGGCCTCGTCGAGGTCGATCACGGCGACGGCGCGGCCCTCGGCGGCCAGTCGTACGGCGGTGGCGGCACCGATGCCGCGCGCGGCTCCGGTGACGACGGCGACCCGCTGCTCATTGGTGGACATTGCTGCTTCTCCTCGTCCTGGGGATGCGGCCCGTGCGGGGCCCCTCGGCGCGCCCATGGGTGAGCGACCGCTTAGTACCTTCCGCAGACGTGACGCTAGAAGCCCTGGCACCCGGTGTCAACGGGACACCGGGCCGGTGTGATCCATTCCCTGGGTTCCCCGGTGTGCCGGCCGCGCCGGGCTCCCCCGGACGGCCCAGCGCCGTGGGGCCGCGGGGCGCGTCGCAGGCGGTTCGAGGGGCGGGGGCCCGCCGGGGGCGGGGCGCCGAGGCACGGGGCCGTGTCCGGCGGGGACGGGGCACGCGCGTCCCCGCCCCGGCCGAGCGGCCCGGGACACGCGTGTCCCGCCGGGGCGGCCCGGTGAAGGGGGCGTACTACCGCACCAGCAGGTCGAGGAGCCGTTCCGCCTCGGCGGCCGGATCGGTCGTGAGGCCGGTGTGCACGGGGCCCGGCTGGACGATCGTGGAGCGGGGGGCGATCAGCCAGCGGAAGCGGCGGCCGGGATCGTCGGGAGCCGCCTGTCCCGCCGCTTCCCCGCCGGCGCACACGCCCTCGACGGCGCGCAGCGCGGCGCGCACGCCGGGCAGGTCCACGTGCGGGTCGAGGGCCAGCAGCCGGTTCTCGTCGAGGTGGGTGCGGGCGCCGACGTAGGACTCGGCCCGGCAGTACACGAGCACTCCGGCGTTGACGCACTCGCCGCGCTCGACGCGCGGCACGACGCGCAGCAGCGCGTACTCGTAGACGTGGCGGTCGCTCACCGGCCCCCCTCGATGCGGTCGTGGATCGTGGCGGCGCGCGCGAGGAGCGGCCGGGCGTAGGCCCGTCGCAGGTCGTCGGGGGTCGCGAAGCCTGGCTCGTCCACGAGCCAGACGTCCGGGATCTCGGCGGTGACCTCGGCGAGGAGTTCCTCGGTGACCAGGGGCGCGAGGGCGTCGGCGGCGGCGCGGACGTCCGGCGCGAAGGGCGCGAGGGCGTGGTCGCGGGCGTCGTAGCGGCGGGCGGCCGAGGCCTCGGCGCCGGGCCAGTTGTGGTGCCAGATCATCGTCGCGCCGTGGTCGACGAGCCACACCTCGCCCCGCCACCGCAGCAGGTTCGGGTTACGCCAGGAGCGGTCGACGTTGTTGACCAGCGCGTCGAACCAGACGATGCGGCCGGCCTCCTCCGGGCTCACCGCGAAGGCCAGCGGGTCGAAACCGAGCGCGCCGGAGAGGAAGTCCATGCCGAGGTTGGTGCCGCCGCTGGACTTGAGGAGTTCCTGCACCTGCTGGTCGGGCTCGCCGAGCCCCAGCACCGGGTCGAGCTCGACCGTCACCAGCCGCGGCACGCGGAAGCCGAGCCGGCGGGCCAGTTCGCCGCAGACCACTTCGGCGACGAGCGTCTTGCGGCCCTGCCCGGCGCCGGTGAACTTCAGGACGTAGGTGCCGAGGTCGTCCGCCTCGACCAGACCGGGGAGCGAACCGCCCTCACGCAAGGGCGTGATGTAACGGGTCGCGGTGACCTCTTTCAGCACGTTCCCGGGTCACCCATCTCTTCGTCCTCGCAGCGCACGCTCGACCTCGGAGGGGCGGAGCGGCCCGTCTGCGGCCGTTCACCCCTCGCTCCCGGCCCCGGGCATGAAGGGAGCATAGTAAACGGGTGCCGGTCACCCGCACCGGTCACCCGGCCGCACACCTCGTCCCCGCCGGCGCACTCGTCCCCGCCGGCGCACTCGTCCCCGCCTGCGACCGGGTTCCGCCCCGGCCCGGCGCCGGACGGCACCCCGGACCGTGCCGGCCGCGGGTCCGGGGGCGGTCCGGACGCCGCGCCGTCGCGTCACGCCGTCCCGCAGCGACCGCGGAGCAGTTCCACACCGTCGCCCCCGAGATCGTCGCAGTACGCCGCGCGCCCCGTCATGGCCATCACCAGGGCCAGGGTCGGGCCGGTCACGAGGGGGCCGGAACCGGCGGTGAACGGGCCGTCGTCCGCCACGAGCCCCAGGCCGGCGACGCGTCCCTTCGCGAGGACCACGAGGTCCGAGCCCCGGTAGTACTCGGCCGTCCTGGTGAGGGTCCCGATCGGGTGGTCGCGGCGGATGCCCAGGGGTCGCCGGATGTCCTCCCCGTGCACGATCGTCTCGCCCAGCATGGCGATGGCGGGCAGAGGGGGCTTGGTCGTGCTGGGGACGACGCGCCGGAACCGTTCCAGGGTCTCGGCCGGGCCGGCGCCGAGCTGCTCGGCCAGCCGCACGGCCACCTGCTCGTCGAAGTCGAACCGGCAGCGGATCACCCCCGCCAGCCATCTCACGGCGTTGAGGCTCGCACCCGCGGTGAGGTGGGCCAGCACCTCACGCACCGTCAGGCCGGCGCAGAGCGACGGCGTCGCCCACTGTCCGTCGGTCAGGTCCGCGAGATCGGCCGCCAGCGCGGCCCGTTCGGCGCGGATGAGGGACCAGATCCCGCTCTCGCGGTCGCGGTCTGCTGTCAGGGCCGGTTCGGTCATCGGCGGGACTCCTGTCGAGGTTCGTGATTCCCCCCGGGCCGGACATCGGTCTCCCGACGGGGTCTTGCCCGGGGAAGACTCTCCTGCCGGGGCGAAATCATCGCCGGGGAACGATGTTCTCGGCTCACCGTCCTCGGCCTTCTCCGCCGTCCTCGGCCTTCTCCGCCGGGCCGGGACGGCCGTCCGCGGGCCGCGCGCCGCCCTTCCCGGCCCGGCGACGCACCGGTCGACCGCCCGGGACTCCATGGCGCTCCTCCGACGCACGCGTCCTCGCCGGTCCGGGCAGTCCGCAAGGGCGGGCGCGACCACGGCCGGTCCCCCGCGGCCGGTGCCGACCACGGACACGTGGACGCGCCGGGCGGCATCGCCGCACCGCACCTGACGCAGACCCGTTCTCCCGCGAACTCCCTTGCCACGGCGGGCCCTTGCACCGGACGGCCGTATGCAGTGGGCTGTCCCCATGAAGAGACGAAGCATCACGGCGCTGACCGCGGCCGTGGTCGTGCCCGCTCTGCTGGCCACCTCGCCCGGCCCCCGCGCCGAGGCCTCCGAAGCCTCCGAGGCGGGTGCCGCCGACGCCTCGGCGCCCGCCGGAACACCCCTCCTCCGCGGCGTGGACCTCGACACGGTCACGATCCCCGAACTCCAGACGCGCATGAAGCGCGGATCGCTGACCTCCACGGCACTGACCCGCGCCTACCTGCGGCGGATCGACGCCGTCGACCCGAAGCTCAACGCCGTGCTGCGCACCAGCCCGACGGCCCTGCGCCAGGCGGCCGCCAGCGACGCCCGGCACCGGCGCGGGACCACCCTCGGCCCGCTCGACGGCATCCCCGTCCTGCTGAAGGACAACGTGGACACCCACGACATGCCGACGACGGCGGGATCCCTGGCCCTGGCCGGCAAGCCGCCGGTGCGGGACGCCGAGCTGGTGCGCAGGCTGCGGGCGGCGGGCGCGGTGATCCTCGGCAAGGCCAATCTGTCCGAATGGGCCAACTTCCGCGCCGCGAAGCCGACCTCGGGCTGGTCGGCGGTGGGCGGGCAGACCAACAACCCGTACGTCCTGGACCGCAACCCCTGCGGCTCGTCCTCCGGTTCGGCCGCCGCGCTCGCCGCGTCGCTGGCACAGGTGGCGATCGGCACCGAGACGGACGGTTCCATCGTGTGCCCGGCCGGGATGAACGGCGTCGTCGGCCACAAGCCCAGCCTCGGGCTGGTCAGCCAGTCGGGTGTCGTCCCCATCTCCGCCGAGCAGGACACGGCGGGCCCCATGGCGCGCACCGTGATCGACACGGCGATCACCTTCGCGGTGCTCAGCGGCCACCGGGGCGTGGAGACCGACGCCGCCCTCGGTCTCGCGGACGCGGCCGCGCGCCCCGGCGCCCTGCGCGGCAAGCGGATCGGCCTGTGGCGCCTGCCCTCGCTCGGGGCCGAGGTGGACGCCCTGATGACCCGTACCGCGGCCCGGCTGCGCGCGGCCGGGGCGCAGGTCGTCGAGGTGACTCCGCCGTACCAGGACCGGCTCGGCGAGCTGGAGTTCCCGGCGCTGATCACCGAGTTCCACCGGGACATCGACGCCTACCTCGCCACCCGCGAGGGGCCCCGCGACCTCGCCGAGCTGATCGAGTTCAACCGCGCGCACCCCGGGGAGCGGACCTGCTTCGCCGGTCAGGAACTGTTCGAGCAGGCCCTGGCCGCGCCGCCGCCCACCGACCCGGACCACCTGGCCGCGCGCGCCGAGCTGACGGACCTGTCCCGGCGGTCCATCGACGAGACGATGGCCGCCCACCGCCTCGACGCCATCGCCGCCCCGGCGAATCCGCCCGCGTGGACGACCGACTGCGCGCGCGGCGACAACGACGTGATCCCGTCCTCGACCCCGGCCGCCGTCGCCGGGTACCCCTCGCTGTCCGTGCCCGCCGGGTTCGTGGGCGAACTGCCGGTCGGTCTGCTGCTGATGGCCGGCGACCGTCAGGACGGCGCGCTGCTGTCCCTGGGGGCGGCGGTGGAGCACCGGCTGGACGCCTGGCGGGCGCCCAGGTACCTGCCGACGCTCCCGTCCGCGGACCACTGAGGCGGCCGGTGGCACGGGGCGCGGGGCACGGTCTGAACGGTCCGTGCCCCGCGCCCGTACCTCCGGGCAGACCACGCGTCCAGCCCCGGAAAGGAACGTCATCGGCATGACCAGCGCATCGTTTCACCCCACATCGGGACCGGCCCGCCGTACGGTCGTGGCGGCGGGGGCGGCCGGCCTCGCCGCCGCCCTGACCGCCTGCTCGGGCTCCTCGGACTCGGGGAGCGGCACGTCCGGCACGGCGGAGGACGGCGGCCCGGGCGGCGGTGGCACGGGGGACACGGGCGGCGGAACCGTGCTCGCGGCGACCGCCGACATCCCCGAGGGCGGCGGGAAGGTGTTCGCCGACCGGAAGGTGGTGGTCACCCAGCCCACGGCGGGCGAGTTCAAGGCGTTCTCGGCCGTCTGCACGCACCAGGGGTGCGCCGTGAGGAGCGTCGCGGACGGGGCCATCCACTGCCCCTGTCACAACAGCGCCTTCTCGGTCACCGACGGCAGCGTGCGCGGCGGCCCCGCGCCCGAGCCGCTGCCCGCCGTGCCGATCACGGTCAGCGGGGACTCGATCCGCCTCGCCTGAGGGGCCGCCCGCGACGGGCCCGTCCGCGAAGAGGTCCAAAAACCCCGCCCTCAGCCCTGCTGCGCGGCCGTCGCCCGCAGCGCGCCGACCGCCGCGCGGATCGACGGGCGGCGGTCGGCGTCCGCGCGCCAGACGACGTACACGTGCCGGCGCACCCGCTGGCGCAGCGGCACGGTGACCACTCCGGCGGGCATCGGATGGCGGCCGAGCAGCGGGGCGATGCACACGCCGAGCCCCGCGGCGACCAGGCCGAGCTGGGTGTGGGTCTCGGCGGCGCGGTGGCCGATGATCGGTTCGATGCCCTTCGAGCGCAGCGTGAACACCAGCCACTCGTGGCAGAACTCGCCCTCGGCCCACGTGATCCACTCGTCCTCGGCGAACTCGGCGAGGTCCACCTCGTCCCGGCCCGCGAGCCGGTGTCCGGCCGGCACGGCCACGTCCGCGGGGTCGTCGAGGAGCGGGGCCTTGACCAGGCCGTCGGGCAGCGGCATCGGCTTGTTGTACCAGTCGAGCACGACGGCCAGGTCGAGGTCGCCGCGCACGACGCCCGCGATGCCGCGCTCGGGCTCCAGCTCGCTGGAGCGGATGCGCAGGGCGGGGTGCTCGGCGCGCAGGGCGGACAGCGCGGCGGGGAACAGCCCGCGGGCGGCGGTCGGGAACGCCGACAGCCTCAGTTCGCCCACCACTTGCCCGCGGTGGGCCTCGAGGTCGGACTGGGCGAGTTCGACCTGGGAGAGGATGCGCGCCGCGTGCTCGGCGAGGAGCCGGCCCGCGTCCGTCAGCCGCACGCCCCGGCCGTTCTTGGCCAGCAGCTGCTGGCCGACCTCGCGCTCCAGCTTGGACATCTGCTGGGAGACGGCCGAGGTGGTGACGTGCAGGCCCTCGGCGGCGCCGCTGACCGATCCGTGCCGGGCGAGGGCGTCGAGGGTGCGCAGGCGCTCCAGGTTCAACATGTAAGCGATGCTACGAGATACTACGCGTGAAATCTCGATTGTGCTACGAAAAGAGCTGCGGGATCGTTGCCCCCATGAACAGCGTCGCCCCCTCCCCCGCACCCCGCCGCGCCCTCGACTGGCGGCTGCGTTTCGGGATCCTGGCCCTCGTCTGGGGCTTCAGCTTCCTCTTCATGAAGGTGGGGACGGAGAGCTTCGCCCCGTTCCAGGTCACGCTGGGCCGGCTGGTGTTCGGTACGGCGGTGCTCGCCGTGGTGATGGCGGTGAGGCGGGAGCGGCTGCCGCGCGGGGCGCGGACGTGGGCGCACCTGGCGGTCGCCGGGTTCCTGCTCAACGCGCTGCCGTTCTCCCTCTTCGCCTACTCGGAGCTGACGATCCCGTCGTCCCTGGCGGGTATCTGCAACGCGACCTCACCGCTGTGGGGCATGGCCCTGTCCCTGGTCGCCCTGTCCGAGGACCGGCCGACCCGGCTGCGGGTGGCCGGCCTCGGCATCGGCTTCCTGGGCGTCCTCACGGTGCTGGGCGTCTGGCAGGGCTTCCACGGCCTGGACGCCACAGGTACGGCGCTGGCCCTGCTCGCCTCGCTGAGCTACCCGGTCGGCTGGATCCACGTCCGCCGCACCCTGGCCGGCTCCAGCCACTCGCACCTGTCCCTGACGGGGACGCAGCTGCTGCTCGCGACGCTTCAACTGGCCTTCGTGACCCCGTTGTTCACCTCGGCGCCGACGAGCTTCCCGGTGCTGCCCGTGCTGGCGGTCGCGGCGCTGGGCGCGCTCGGCACCGGGCTCGCCTTCCTGATCCAGTACGACCTGGTCGCCGAGGTGGGCCCGACGACGGCCCAGATGGTCACGTACTTCACGCCGGTCATCGCCACGGCCGCGGGCGTCGCGCTGCTGGGCGAGTCGCTGTCCTGGTCGACGCCGGTCGGCGCGGTCGTCGTCCTCGCAGGCGCGGCGCTGACCCAGGCACGGCCCAGGGCGCCCCGCCCCGCGGGGCCGGCGCGTCCGGTCCGGGAAAACCGGAAGGCGACGGTCCGACCGCGCGTCGGGCACGGCACCGCACCGGCGCCGGCCCGGGCGCGTCAGACGTAGCGCCGCCCCGGCCCCAACGCCGCCGCGACCGCGTCCGCCAGGGGACGCTCCTCCCCGTCGGCCAGGGCCGAGACGGTGATCCGGACGCCGGGCGGGGCGCCGATCCTGAAGCGGGCTCCGGGTGCCACGGCCCAGCCGGCGTGCAGCAGACGGGCGACGGCGCCGGTCTCGTCCGGCACGGGGATCCACACGTTCATGCCGCTGCGCCCCTGCGCCGTGACCCCGCGCTGTCCGAGCGCGCCGAGCAGCGCGTTCCGGCGCCGCCCGTACGCCGCCGCCACCGCCCGCGTGTCCACCGCGCCCTCGGTCCACAGCAGCACCACGGCCCGCTGGACGACTCGGCTGACCCAGCCGGGGCCCAGCCGCTGCCGGCCGCGCACCCGGTCGAGCGTGACGGCGTCGCCGGTGAGCACGGCCAGCCGCAGGTCGGGTCCGTAGGCCTTGGCCACCGAGCGGACGAAGGCCCAGCGGTGCGTCGCACCGGCGAGCGGGTGCAGCGGCAGGTCGACGATGCGGTGGCCGTGGTCGTCCTCGATCAGCAGCGTCTCCGGGTGGTCCCGCAGGACGGACCGCAGGGCACGCGCGCGCGTGGCGCTCAGCGCGGCGCCCGTCGGGTTCTGCGCGCGGTCCGTGACGACCAGGGCGCGGGCCCCGGCGGCCAGGGCGCGGCGCACGTCGTCGGGCAGCGGCCCCTCGTCGTCGACGCCGACGGCGACCGTGCGCAGGCCGAGCGCGGGCACGAGGTCGAGCAGGCTGCCCCAGCCCGGGTCCTCGACGGCGACGGCGTCGCCGGGCCGCAGGTGCGCCGCGAGCACCCGTTCCATGGCGTCCAGCGAGCCGGACGTGACGGCCACCGGTCCGTCCGGCACGCCGTCGGCGGCCAGTTCGGCGCGTGCCAGGCGCTCCAGCTCCGGCTCCACGGGCGCGTGCCCGTACAGCACCGGCTCCCGGTCGCCCTGCCCGGCGGCCGCGGCGAACACCGGGCCGAGCGCGGGCAGCAGCGCGGGGTCCGGATTGCCCTCGGACACGTCGCGCACGCCCTCGGGCACCTCGACGCGGATGAACTCGCGCCCCGTGGTCGCCGGCGTCGCGCGCACCCGGCTGCCCCGCCGGCCGGCGGTCTCGATGACCCCGCGTTCCCGCAGCGTGCGGTAGGCCGCGGCGACGGTATTGGGGTTCACTCCCAGCCGCTCGGCCAACTCCCGCATGGGAGGCAGTGGTTGGCCCGGACTCAGCTCGCCCGCGCTGACCGCGCGTTCGACGCTCGCGGAAATCTCCGCCGCGCCGCGTCCCGTGATCCGATACTCTCCTAGCACAAACACGATTATGTACTAGTGCAATGGAGAGTGCCATGCAGGGGACCACGCGGACGCCGTCGCAGCCCGCCACCGCCTACTCGCCCACCGACCGCACCGTCCCCACCCGCTCCGCCGACCGGGCCTCCTACGACAAGGAGCTGGTACACGCGATACTCGACGAGGGTTACGTCTGCCACCTCGGTTTCGTCCGCGACGGCGCCCCCGTCGTCCTGCCCACGCTGTACGGCCGGGTCGGCGAGCGCCTCTACGTGCACGGCTCCACGGGCTCGCGCCCGCTGCGGATGACGGGTCAGGCGGACCCGGGCCTGCCCGTGTGCCTGACGGTGACGCACGTGGACGCCCTGGTGCTGGCCCGCTCGGCCTTCCACCACTCGATCAACTACCGGTCGGTCGTGGTGCACGGCACCGCGTACGACGTGACGGACCCGGAGGAGAAGCGCACGGCCCTGGACGCCCTGGTCGACCACGTCGTCCCCGGCCGCTCGCACGACTCCCGGCCGGCCAGCAGGAAGGAACTGGCCGCCACCGCCGTGATCCGCCTCGACCTGGACGAGGTCTCCGCCAAGCTCCGCACCGGCGGCGTGAACGACGAGCCGGAGGACCTCGCCCTCCCCCACTGGGCCGGCCTCGTCCCGCTGCGCAAGGGCTACGACGCCCCGGTCGCCGACCCGGGCCTGGAAGCGGGCGTCGGGCTGCCCGGCTACCTGACCGCCCTGTGACTTCGCTCCGCCCGTGGGAGCGGGTGACGCCGTCGGGGCGGGGGCCCCGCGCGGGAGACGCCGTCAGGCGAGCGCCGGCGGCCTCCGCGCCCGGCGCGCCTCCGCCACCGCGAGCCCGGCGACCGACCCGAGCATCAGCACCGTGCCGGCCAGCGTCGCCGCCGTGAGGTGCTCACCGAGCAGGACGACGGCGAGCGCCGCCGCGCCGACCGGCTCCAGCAGCATGATCACGGACACGGTGGCCGACCGGACGACGGCCGCTCCGGCGAAGTAGAGGCCGTAGGCGAGGGCGGTCGGGACGGCCGCGACGTAGGCCAGGAGCCACAGCAGCCGGACCGGTTCGGCCGTGTGCGGCACCAGCCCCTCGGCGAGGGCGAGGGGCAGCAGGCAGAGGCTGGTGACGGCGAACGCCCCGACGGACGTGCCGGCCGCGTCCGCCGATCCGTCGCGCCCCCACCAGCGGGTGAGGAGCGTCATCGCGGAGTACCCGGCCGCCGACACCAGGGCGAGGAGGACGCCCCGGGGCTCGACGGACGCCCTGCCGTCGCCGAGGACGAGCACCCCGAGCCCGGCGAGGGCGCCGGCGACGGCGGCCGCTCCGCCCCGGCCCAGCCGCTCCCCGAGGACCTGGCGGGCGCCGAGCGCGATGAGCACCGGGCCGGCGCCGAGGGTGACGACGGTGGCCACGGCGAGTCCGGTCGCCTGGACGGCGGCGAAGTAGGCGGTCTGGAACACCGCGAGGCCGAGACCGGTGAGAACGGCCCGCAGCGCCTTGCGCCGCGGCGGTTCGGGCACGGCGGGCCGCGCCCGGGGGCGCAGCGGGCGTACGGCGAGCAGCAGCAGGAGACCTGCGGCGCAGCGCCAGAAGGACAGGGCCGAGGGCCCCATGTCGCTGGACCGGTAGACCAGCGAGGCGGCGGCACCGGCGGTGCCCCAGGCGGCACCGGCGACGATCAGGTACAGGAGGCCACGCCCTACGGGCAGGCCGGGGACGGCGTTCGACACGAGTTTCTCCGCAGACGCGCACGGGGCGCGGACGTCGGGGACCACCCCTCGGGCGGGGGTGGACGGACTGGCGTCTGCGGGCAGCACCGACCGGCCCGGGCGACCGTGCGCCGGGCGGCCACCGGGGCCCGCCTCAGGCGGCCGGAGGCGGAAGGACGAGTGCGGTCGCGTGCATGACCGGCACCCTAGGCCGCCGTTCCCCGGCCGGACAACTCCCTTTCCGGCCCGCCGCTCGCCACCGGTTCCGCGGACCCCTTGGCGGGCGCCGAGGACTGGGCGATGAAGGCGCCCACGAGGACCACCACGCCGCCGACGATCTGCGGCGCCGAGAGGTGTTCGCCGAGCAGGACCCAGGCCAGGACGGTGGCGATGACCGCTTCGAGGCACGCCACGACGCCCGCGACCTGCGGTGACAGACGGCGCACGGAGAGCACGCCGGTGACGTAGGCGAGGACCGTGGCGACGAGGACGATCCAGGCCAGCAGCAGGGCGGCGGCGACGGGGGTGCCGTTCATGGGCGCGGTGTCCGCGAGGAGGGACCACTCCATGGTCCAGGGACGGGCGATCACGGTGAGCACGGCGGCCCCCACGAGCAGCCCGTACGCGATGACGCCCAGCGGGTCGGGCGCGTCGTCGCCCGCGTCGCTGCCCTGGTCGGACAGGACGAAGTAGCCGACCTGACAGCAGGCCGCGCCCAGCGCGAGCAGCAGCCCGAGGGCGTCGAAGCCGAGGCCGGACCAGACCTCCACGACGCAGGCGAGTCCGCCGACCGCGAGGACCACGCCGAGCGCCGCCGCCCGCGTCACGGGCCGGCGCTGCACGAACCGCACCCAGCCGAGGACCAGGGCGGGTGCCAGGTACTCGACGAGCAGGGCGACGCCGACGGGGATCCTGGAGAGCGCGGCGAAGTAGCAGGCCTGCACACCCGCCACGGCGAAGAGTCCGAAGCCGGCCAGCAGTCCGGGGCGGCGGCGCAGCAGCGCGCGGTGGCGCACGGCGAGCGGCAGCATCACCAGGGCCGCGCCGGCCACCCGCAGCCAGACCACGTGGAGCGGGTCGAGACCCGCCTCGATCAGCGGCTTGGCCGCGACACCGGAACCTCCGAAGGCGACCGCCGAGGCGAGCGCGAGCCCGAGCCCGGCACCCTTTCCCCGGCTGCCGCGAGGGCTGTCAGTCGTCTGCACCGGCACATGATGACAGGGGACGACATGAGCGTCATCCCTGATGACACCTGTCTCACCGGCTGGACATCCGGCGCGGCGCCGGCCGTGGGGTCAGGGCGTCGGCTCGAAGTGGTTCTCCACCCGGGCGAGGACCGCGCGGGGATCGACGCCGGCGCGACCGAGCACCTCGCAGGCCCGGGCCTGCGGATCCGCGACCAGGGCGGCGAGCAGGTCGACGCCGCTGGCCTCGGCCGCTCCCCGCCGGGCGGCGCGGGCGCGGGCGTCCTCCATGGCCGCCGCGGCCAGCGGCGAGAATCCGGCGGCCCCGGTCACCGCGGGCACGGCGCCGGAGTCCTCGACGGCGCTCTGCCAGCGCAGGCCGTACCCGATGCTGCGCTGCACGAGGTAGCCGAGCAGGCGGGCGAGCTGCGGCCCCTCGCCGAGGACGGCCCGCGCCTCGGGGTCGTACTCCAGGAGGGAGTGCAGCAGGTGGGCCGTGTCGGTCTGCCGGTCCCCGTCCCGCACCGCTCTGCGGCGGGCACCGGAGACCACCGGCGCCAGTTCCGCGCTGGACGACGCGTCGGCGTCGGCACCGTCCGGGCGCCGGCCGCCCTGCTCGCCGGCCGACTGCCGGGGGATACGGGGTTGCACGTCCCCCAGCACATCAGCCCCTCCGGCCCGGGGCATCCCCGGACGGAAGCATTTCGGCGTCCCACGCAGAGTGGACCCGGCGAACCGGAATATCCTCCTTACGGATGAGATCACGCCGTTGGTCCCCGCGCGCCGCCCCGCGGCACGACCCCGACGGGCCGCCGCGGGTCCGGCAGGGGCACGGGGAACGGGTGCGCGTGCCGGCCGGTGGCACCGCCGGCGGTCGAGGGCCGGCAGTACGTGTACCGGGTGCGGGCGGCCGAGGACGCGCCGGCCGCCGGCCCGTTCCGGCGGGCCCGGCACCGCCACGACGAGAGCGCCTCCCCGCGCGCGTGGGACCTGTTCGACGCGGCGGCGACACGGCGGACGGACCGAACGCGGCGCGGCGCGCACGCGCGGGCGCCCCGCGGACCGCTCCGCGGGGCGCCCGGCCGCGCCGTACCGGTCAGTCCTCGTCGGCGAGGATCAGGTACAGCTTCTTGCGGGCGTCGCCGATGACGGCGAGCGCCTTCTCCCGCTGCTCCTTGCTGCCGGTCTTCCAGACCTGGCCGAAGGCCTCCATCAGCCCGAAGCCGGCCTGCCGGATGTCGTTCAGCGCTTCCCAGTCGACACCCCGGGAGGCCTCCTCCCAGGGCGCCTCGGGGCCGTCCTCGGCCGCGGTGCGGCCCGCCCCGGTGAGCGAGAAGAGCTTCTTTCCGCCCTCGCTCTCGCTGACGATCAGGCCCTCGTCCTCCAGCAGCTGGAGGGTGGGGTACACCGAACCGGGGCTGGGCTTCCACGCCCCGCCGCTGCGCTCGGCGATCTCCTGGATCATCTCGTAGCCGTGCATGGGGCGTTCCTTGAGCAGGGCGAGGATCGACGCGCGCACGTCGCCGCGCCGCGCCCTCCCCCTGGGGCCGCCCCGCCCCCGGCCGCCCCACGGACCGGGACCGAAGCCCGGCCCGAAAGGACCGCCGGGACCACCGGGACCGCCCGGCCCGAAGGGGCCGAACGCCGCGCGCCGGCCGTCGAAGCCGCCACGTCCGAAGGAGCCGAAGGGGCCGCCCTCGCCACGTCCGTGTCCCCCGTGTCCACGCTCGAACCCGTGGGTGCGCATCGCCATCACTCCATTCAGTCGTCGATCTGTCGCGATGCTTCAACGATATATCGATAACTATCGGCCGACAAGCCCCTGCCGACAGCCCGGCGATCCGTCCGGCCGGACGTGGAGGCGGCTCCGCGCACGGACCGCGCCGGCCCGGAGCGGTGGCATCGGACGGCGGTGAGCAGACGCCGCGGGACGGCGGGCCCGGTGACGCCGCCGGAGGTCGGGTGCTGACCGCGCCGGAAGGCGCGTACGGCACGGGCGGTCTCCGGGCCGAAGCGGCCGTCCGCCGCCATCTGGTGTCCGCGGGCGGCCCGTTGGCGCCGGACGGCCCGTACGGCCGCGCAGCAGGCCTGGGACCCGGGCGAGGGCTCGCCTGCCGCCGCCCGGACCACCGGCGCCGCGGCTCCTCCGGCTGCCTCCCAGCGCCCCGCGGCCGAACTCGCCGCCCGCGAGGGCGAGGAGTGCTTCGGTCCGGAGCCCGGTCACAGCGTGTGCCGCCCGGAAGCGGTGACCGCGTCCGGGGGCACCGGCCCCCGGACCGGCCTCGAGCTCCGCCACGGCGCGGAGGGCGAGGCGGCCCGGGCCGGGATCAGCGACACCACCCGGGGGATGTGGCCCGGATCAGCGACCGGGCGCGGGCCGCGAGCGCGAGTACCCCGGATCGGCGGACGGGACGCGCACACGACGATGCCGCCGGCCGCCCGCCCCGAGGACGTGACGGCCCGCGCGGCCCCGGCGACACGGACGGCCTGCGCCACGGTCCCCGCCGGGCCCCGCGGCCGAACCGCCCCCGGAGCGCGGGCGGACCACCGCTTCCCTCCCCCGGCGCCCCGCACGCGAAGGCGCGCGGCGAGACCCCCGGCCCGCCGACTCGTCCCGCACCATGGGCAACCGCCGCGGGTGAGGACGCGGACGCCGGTACGGACCGGGCGAAGACGACGGGCGTGCCGCGGCACCGACCGGCTTCGACGGGACGGGCCGCGGTCCGGCGACGCTCGGCGGGATCCGCTCCGGACCCGAGCGGATCCCGCCGAGCATCGCCGGAAACCGGGCCAGGACTCGCGGATTGGCCTTGGCCCGCGGCTTCGCGGAGCGCCTAGCGTCAGGGACATGCGCATCCGAATCGTCGACGCCTTCACCGACCGGCCCTTCGCCGGGAACCCCGCCGGGGTCCTGCTCCTCGACGCCTTCCCGGAGGACGGCCGGCTCCAGGAGGTCGCCCTGGAGGTCAACCACGCCGAGACCGCCTTCGCCCACCCGCTGCCCGCGGGCGCCGAGGCCGACTGGGCGCTGCGCTGGTTCACGCCCGTCACCGAGGTCGCGATGTGCGGCCACGCGACGCTCGCCACGGCCCACGTCCTGCACACCACGGGCGCCCACGAGGGTCCGGTGCGGTTCGCCACCCGCAGCGGCGTCCTGATCGCCACACCCCGCGAGGACGGCTCGATCACCCTCGACTTCCCGACCGCGCCGCTCACGCCGGTCGAGGTCCCCGCGGGCATCGCCGAAGCGCTGGGCGCGGAACCGCGCGCGGCCCTCGACACCGGGCCCGACGTCGGTGACCTGCTGGTCGAGGTGGCCGACGAGGGGACCGTCCGCGGACTGGCCCCGGACCACCGGGCCCTGGCCGCCCACTCGCGGCGCGGCATCATCGCCACGGCCCGCGCGGAGGACCCCGCCCGCGGCTACGACTACGTCTCCCGCTGCTTCTTCCCGAACGTCGGCATCGACGAGGACCCGGTCACCGGCAGCGCCCACACGGCGCTCGCGCCCTACTGGGCCGAACGCCTGGGCCGCCCGGTCCTCACCGGGCTCCAGGCCTCGCCCCGCTCCGGCCGCGTCCGCACGGAACTGCGCGGGGACCGCACGCTGCTGGGCGGACGCGCGGTGACGGTGATCGAGGGCGAGCTGCTGGCCTAGGGACTTCGGATCGTGCCGGGGCCGCGGGGTCCGGCCCGATCCGGATCCCGCCCGGGCCGGTCGCGGGGCACCGTAGCCCGGAGCCGGCCCGGTCCGGTCCGGACGACGCCTCCTGGGACCTGCGTGACCGGGACGCGGAAGCCTCCCGGGTCCCCGTCACGCCGTGGGCAGCCAGTCGACCTTCCCGGCGAGCAGCGCGTAGCCCACGAAGGCCCCGATGTCGAGCAGCGAGTGCGCCACCACGAGCGGGCCCACCCGGCCCCAGCGGCGGTACAGGTACACGAACACCACGCCCATCACCATGTTGCCGACGAAGCCGCCGATGCCCTGGTAGAGGTGGTACGACCCGCGCAGCACCGAACTGGCCGCCATCGAGGCGCCCCGGCTCCAGCCCAGCCGGTCGAGCCGGCGCAGCAGGTAGCCGACGACGATGACCTCCTCCAGGACGGAGTTCTGCACCGCCGAGAGGATGAGCACGGGGTGCTTCCACCACACCTCGGGCAGCGCCTCGGGCACCACGGTGAGGTTGAAACCGAGGCCCCGGGCGGCCAGGTAGAAGGCGATGCCGGTACTGCCGACGACGGCGGCGACGACGGCCCCGCGGCCCAGATCCGGCCACGGGCGGGTGCGGTCGAAGCCGAGGGCGCGCAGGCTGCTGCCCTCGCGCAGCAGGAAGTGGGCGACGAGGGCGACCGGGACCAGTGCGGTGGTGATCCCGAAGAGCTGCCAGGCCAGGTCCAGCCAGGGGCGGCCGGGCGCGGCCGAGGCGTTGAGGGTGGCCGCCTGGTCCTTGAGGCCACCGGGCCGGGTGAGCGAGCCGATGAAGCTGATGAGGGCGGACACCCCGCTCGCGCCGAGCGACAGCGCCAGGACGAGCAGCGTCTCGTCACGCAGGATCCGCCGCGAGAGCCGCCCCTCGCGCGGGGGTCCCCCGTCGAGTGGTTTCTGAGGGAACGCGTCGTCCACCGGGCCCGCCTCCGCCATGCACACCTGCCTCCAGCTGGGACGTCACAGCTTGCCCGATCAGTATGAGGCGGCGCGCGGCGGGGGGCGGGCCCGGCGGTGGTCAGCCCAGCGGCGCCGGCTCCGGCAGGCCCACCGGCCACAGGTGCACCGGATCGCCCTGGTGCATCAGCTCGACGTAGCGTCTGGTCGTCGCGGCCAGTGCCGCCTCCCGGGACAGACCCGTCTCCAGGGCCCGGTGGAACGTGGCCGCCTGCCAGGAAGCGCCGTTGACCCGGCGTCGGCACCGCTCCTCGATCACCCCGAGGTACAGGTCCCGGTCGGCGGGCTCCACACCCCACGCGTCCAGCCCGGCCTCGGCGAGCGGCAGCAGTTCGTCGCGTACGAGGACGGCCGCGTCGACCTCGGTGGTACCGCCCAGGCGGCCGCGCCGGGGCCACTCGAAGCGGGCGTCGATGCCGTGGCGGCACGCCGCGTCGAAGTTGGCGGCGGCGGCCTCGAAGGGCAGCCGGGTCCACACCGGCCGGGGCTCGTCGGCGAGCGCGCGGACGACGCCGTAGTAGAAGGCCGCGTTGGCGATGACGTCGGTGACGGTCGGGCCGGCGGGCAGGACGCGGTTCTCCACCCGCAGGTGCGGGACGCCGTCGGCGATGTCGTAGACGGGGCGGTTCCAGCGGTAGACCGTGCCGTTGTGCAGGACGAGTTCCGCGAGCCTGGGCACGCCACCCGCGTCCAGGACCTCCAGCGGGTCCTCGTCGTCGCAGATCGGCAGCAGAGCCGGGAAGTAGCGCCGGTTCTCCTCGAACAGGTCGTACGCCGAGGTCACCCACCGTTCCCCGAACCAGGTGCGCGGACGCACCCCTTGGGCCTGGAGCTCGGGCGGGCGGGTGTCGGTGGACTGCTGGAACAGCGGGGGCCGCGACTCGCGCCACAGCTCGCGGCCGAACAGGAAGGGCGCGTTGGCGCCGAGGGCGATCTGCGCGGCGGTGACCGCCTGGGCCGCGTTCCACACGTCGGCGAAGCGGTCCGGGGTGACCTGGAGGTGCAGTTGCACCGAGGTGCAGGCGGCCTCGGGGGCGATGGACTTGGACGTGCAGGTGAGGTGTTCGACGCCCTCGATGTCGAGCGTGAAGTCCTCGCCGCGGGCGGCCACGATCTGTTCGTTGAGCAGTGCGTAGCGGTCGACGGCCGAGAGGTTGGAGGAGACCAGGTCGTCCCGGTCGAGGGTCGGCAGAATACCGATCATCGCGATTCCCGCGTCGATCTCCCCCGCCTTCCGGTCCGCGTACGCCAGCGACGTTCGGATCTCCTCGGCGAGCCGGTCGAATACCCGGCCGCCCAATCGGTGTGGTGCGATGTTGACTTCCAGGTTGAACATGGCGAGCTCCGTCTGGAAGTCACGGCTCGCGATGCGCTCGAGGACTTGCGCATTCAACATTCGCGGCATCCCGTCGGACCCGACGAGATTCAATTCGATCTCCAGCCCCATCAGGTTCTTCGGGCGGTCGAACCTCTTCTCCGCCAGCAGCCGCTCCAGGCCCGTCAGGCACCGCTGGAGCTTGTCGCGGTAGCGCTGGCGATCGGACAGGTCGAACTGACCTGCCACGACCTTCTCCCCCATGGAAGAGTCCCTTCTCGGAGCGGTGGGTTGAAGATCCGGCCGCCGGTGTGCCGGTCAGATGGGATGATGCCCAGCCGAAGCGATCGATAACGTCCCCGCGCGGCCCCGGCACCCGTTACGCTGAACCGATGTGACCGGTGGCACATTCACCGGGCATGGCGCATCCCGCAGTTTCGGGGCGCGGCGTCTAGTGAAAAACGCCGACGACAATTGGCCGACCGTTCGGTGAACATTTCCCGAGGTCACCACCTTGTTCCGGGTGCGAAATCCGGAGGATTCCCGCATAACAACGACCGAATGTGCTCTTGTACTGCTTGCCGCAGACGGCTAGCTGAAACACAGTCTGAACACATGTCGTATAAACTTCGCGGACAAGGCAGAAGACCGGCGCCCACGGTCGAAGGATCCTGCCGCCGGGCCCACGCCGGCAGGCCTCACCCCACTTCTCGGTTCTCGGACCCCGGCTCCTGCCTCTCCAGCTCGCGAGCTGACAGCGTCGTCCGCCCCGCACACCCCGCCCCGTCACGCACCGCCCTCGCGCCACCGTGCCTTCGAATGAGAGGCGACCCACCATGCCCCTGCATGTCCCCCCGGCCCCCGCGCCCGCCCTGCGCTCCGTCCTGACCGCCCTGTCGTCCCCCACCGCGGTCCGTGAGGCCCGGACCCCGTCCCTGCTCGGCACCCAGGGGCCCGTCACCCCCGAACTGCCGCTGCCCGTGCACGTCCTGGACGGCGTATCCGCCGAGGGCGTGACGGCCACCCGGCTGACCGGCTGGCGGTTCCTGATCCGCAGCGGCGACCGGACGGTGGCGGCGGCGGACACCGTGCCGACCCCGGACGGGTGGACCTTCTCCCGCTTCTTCGAGGGCCCCTACCTCGCCTCGACCGAAAGGGCACTGCGCCAGGCGGAGACGGTGCCGCAGCCCTACCAGCCGCGCCTCCTGTCGGTCCCCGGCCTCTACATGCTCACGCTGTGGCTGCACGGCGACCCGGCCGCGGACCCGGCCGAGGGGTGCCCCGCCGGCACCGACCTGCTGGTGCCGCTCGCGCCGGCGCCGCCCGGCATCGCGGCCCACCGGCCGCACCGGGTGACCGAACTGCTCCCGCTCCTGACCCACCGGGTGACACCGGCGCGACTGCTGCGCTCCCCCGCCTGACCGCCCGTCCGCCCGGACGGCGGTCCGGGCGGACTAGTCCCAACCGGCCACGGTGAACCACCCGAAGTGACAGTGCAGTTGCGCTGAACCGTCCGCGCGGGTGACGCGTCTCCCCTCCATAAGAAGCGGTCCTGCGAAATACCTGCGGATCGACGCCTGCGGGGCAACACTGGGACCGGACCGACTCATCACCACGGGGGGCGGCCATGGACGACGTTTCACGCCGCGGAACAGACGAGACGACGCACTCACCCATCACGACGGACCGAGAGACCCCACTCATGTGCCAGCACCAGCCACCGTGCCCTCCAGCCGACTCCGCCGACCGGGAATCCGCCCGCCTCGTGGCGCACCACCCGGAGCAGGGATGGAGCCTGCTGTGCAACGGCGTCGTCCTCTTCGAGGACACCGGTGAACTGCTGCCGGACGGCAGGATCATCGCCCCGCACCGCCCGCTCGGCGCCGGGCTGATGACCGCCGCCTGAGCACCCACCGGGCGGTACGACGCCGCTCCGCCCGGCATCCGGGCCGGCCCGCGGACACCTTCGCGGACCGGCCCGACGCGTACGGGCACTCACCTTCCGCCGAGTGCCCGCGATCGCGGAGCACGCCGACTCCCTCCAGGCCGCGCCGGAGCACGAACCACCGGCAGGCGTGGGCGGGGCGGCTGCCGGACACGGCCGCGCCGGCGCGGCCGACCCGGCGGCGCGGTCGCGAGCATCCACAGCGCGGCGGGACCCCTCCGCGCACCCCTCCCTCCGCCTCCGCCTATCGTGACCGGCATGCAGTCCTACACGATCGGCCAGGCGGCGCGGCTGCTCGGCGTCAGCCCGGACACCGCCCGCCGCTGGGCGGACGCGGGCCGGATCACCACACACCGCGACGAGGGCGGACGGCGGCTCGTCGACGGGCGGGACCTGGCCGCGTTCTCGGTCGACCTGGCCCGGTCGGGCGCCGCCGACGACGGCACCCCGTACACGTCGGCCCGCAACGCCTTCCCCGGGATCGTGACCGCGATCAAGCTCGGCGACGTCGCGGCCCAGGTCGAGATCCAGGCGGGCCCCCACCGGCTCGTCTCCCTGCTGACCCGCGAGGCGGTCGAGGAACTCGGCCTGGAGGTCGGGATGGAGGCCACCGCCCGCGTCAAGTCGACGAACGTCCATATCGACAGGGCGTGACCCGTCCCTGGACAGGGCATCCGGCACCCGACATCCGTACGAACGCACATGCAAGCCTTTCGATCGCCTGGGCTCGCTCATGCGATGAGACAGGAGACTTACCCCTCGCAGATGCGGAAGTATGATCGGCGCATCGGGAGTCCGACGTGTGCCCGGCCGCCGGACCCGCCGGACTCCCCACCCGTGACAGAGGGAGTGGCCCGTGATGACCCGTTCCGCGCGCAGGACCCGCAGCATCCGCCGGACCGTGGCGGTGACCGGCGCGGGAGTCGCCGCACTGCTGGTCCTGAGCGCCTGCTCGTCGTCGTCCGGCTCGGACTCCGGTTCCGGCACGGCCGGTTCCTCCTCCTCGTCCTCGAAGGTCTCCGGCACCGTCACCGTGTTCGCCGCCGCCTCGCTCAAGGAGAGCTTCACCGCGCTCGGGAAGACGTTCGAGAAGGAGCACCCGGGCGCCCGGGTCACCTTCAACTTCGGCGGCAGCGACACCCTGGCCGCCAGCATCACCAGCGGCGCGCCCGCGGACGTGTTCGCCTCCGCCAGCCCCAGGACGATGGCCACGGTGACCGACGCCGGGGACGCGGCCGGCACCCCGGCGACCTTCGCCCGCAACCGGCTGGAGATCGCCACGCTGCCCGGCAACCCGGACAGGATCTCCTCCCTGAAGGACCTCACCCGCTCCGGCCTGAAGGTCGTGCTGTGCGACAGGACCGTGCCGTGCGGCGCCGCCGCGCAGAAGGCCCTGGGGGCGAGCGGCCTGAAGCTCACCCCCGCCTCGTACGAGCAGGACGTCAAGAGCGCCCTGACGAAGGTCGAGCTGAAGGAGGCCGACGCCGCCGTCGTCTACAGGACCGACGTGAAGGCGGCCGGCGACAAGGTGGCGGGCGTGGACTTCCCCGAGTCGGCCGGGGCCGTCAACGACTACCCGATCGCCCTGCTGGAGCAGGCGCCCAACGCGGAGGCAGGCAAGGCCTTCATCGCGTTGGTGAAGTCCGCCGAGGGGCAGAAGGTGCTCACCGAGGCCGGGTTCCTCGCGCCGTGACGAGGCCTGCGGTGACCGAGTCCGCCGGGCCCGGGGCGGACGCCGTGGAGGGCGGGCCGCGCCGCGGGCGTTCCCGCGGGGGCGCCCGCACCGTGCCGGTGCCCCTGCTGGTGCCCGCCCTGGTCGGCCTGGCGTTCCTGCTGCTCCCGCTCGTCGCCCTGCTGGTGCGGGCCCCCTGGCGGAGCCTGCCCGCTCAGCTGACCAGCGCCGAGGTGTGGCAGGCCCTGCGGCTGTCGCTGGTGTGCGCCACCTCGGCGACCGCGCTGAGCCTGCTGATCGGCGTACCCCTGGCCTGGCTGCTGGCCCGCACGGACTTCCCCGGCCGCGGTCTCGTGCGGGCGCTGGTGACGCTGCCGCTGGTGCTGCCCCCGGTGGTCGGCGGCGTGGCGCTGCTGCTGGCGTTCGGCCGCAACGGCGTGATCGGGCAGTGGCTGGACGCGTGGTTCGGGATCACGCTGCCGTTCACCACGACGGGCGTCGTCCTCGCGGAGACGTTCGTGGCCATGCCCTTCCTGGTCATCAGCGTGGAGGGCACCCTGCGGGCCGCCGACCCCCGGTACGAGGAGGCCGCCACGACGCTGGGCGCCTCCCGTTTCACCGCGTTCCGCCGGGTCACCCTGCCGCTGATCGCGCCGGGCGTCGCGGCGGGCTCCGTCCTGGCGTGGGCGCGGGCACTGGGCGAGTTCGGGGCGACGATCACGTTCGCGGGCAACTTCCCCGGACGGACCCAGACCATGCCGCTCGCGGTCTACCTGGCGCTGCAGAACGATCCGGCGGCGGCGATCGCCCTCAGCCTGGTGCTGCTGGCCGTCTCCATCGCCGTACTGGCCGGTCTGCGGGACCGGTGGATGAGGACGACGTGAACCGACCGGAGCCCACCGCCGTCACCGCGCCCGGCGGCGGCCTCGACGCCAGGCTCGTGGTGGACCGCGGCGCCTTCCGCCTGGACGTGTCGCTGGCCGCCGCGCCCGGCGAGGTCGTCGCCCTGCTCGGCCCCAACGGCGCCGGCAAGACCACCGCGCTGCGCGCCCTGGCAGGTCTGCTCCCGCTCACCGGCGGTCATCTGCGTCTCGACGGCGTCGCCCTGGACGGCACGCCGCCCGAGTCCCGTCCGGTCGGCGTGGTCTTCCAGGACTACCTGCTCTTCCCGCACCTGACCGCGCTCGAAAACGTGGCCTTCGGCCCGCGCTGCCGGGGCGCGACCAAGGCCGAGGCCCGGGCCCTGGCCGCCGCGTGGCTGGACCGGATGGGCCTGGCCGGCCACGCGGGCGCCAAGCCGCGCCGTCTCTCCGGTGGCCAGGCGCAGCGCGTCGCCCTCGCCCGAGCCCTGGCGACCAGCCCCCGGCTGCTGCTCCTGGACGAGCCGCTCGCCGCGCTGGACGCCCGGACGCGGCTCGAGGTGCGCGCCCAGCTCCGCCGCCACCTGGCCGACTTCGAGGCCGTCGCGGTCCTGGTCACCCATGATCCGCTGGACGCCATGGTGCTGGCCGACCGCCTGGTGGTCGTCGAGCACGGCGCGGTCGTCCAGGAGGGCGGCCCCGCCGACATCGCCCGCCGGCCCCGCACCGACTACATCGCGCGACTGGTCGGCCTGAACCTCTACCGCGGTCTGGCCGACGCCCACACCGTCCGGCTCGACGGCGGCCCGGTCATCACCACCACGGAGGACCTGTCCGGACCGGTCTTCGTGGCGTTCCCGCCGAGCGCCGTGACCCTGTACGGGGAGCGTCCCGCCGGCTCCAGCGCGCGCAACCTGTGGCGGTGCGAGGTCGCGGGCCTGGAGACCCACGGCGACCAGATCCGCGCGGACCTGACCGGCGAACTCGCACTCGCCGCCGACCTCACCACGGTCGCCGCGGCCGAGCTCGGCCTCCACCCGGGCGCACCGGTATGGGCGACGGTCAAGGCGGCGCAGACCCACGCATACCCGGCATGACGGCACCACCGGGCTACGGTGCCCCCATGAGCCTGAGCATCCGTAACCAGCTCCCCGGCACCGTCACCGCCCTCACCCCGGGCGAGGTCATGACGACGGTCAGGGTCCGCCTGTCCGGCGGCCGGGACCTCACCGCGGCCATCACCCGGGAGGCCGCCGACGACCTCGGCCTGAGCGCCGGAACGGCCGTCCGCGCCCTGGTGAAGTCGACGGAGGTCTCCCTGGCCACCGGCCGGACCGAAGGCCTGTCGATCCGCAACAAGCTGCCCGGCGCGGTCACCCGGATCACGCTCGGCGAGGCCATGGCGGCCGTCCACGTCGCCGTGGACGACGCCGAACTCACCGCCGTGATCACGAGGGAAGCGGCCGAGGAACTGGGCCTCTTCGTGGGTTCCGACGTCGTCGCCCTGATCAAGTCGACCGAGGTCGCGCTCGCCACGACGCGGCAAGGGTGAAGGCCCCGCCCCGGACGGGGACGGGGCCTTCACCGCGGCCTGGTCAGTCCGCGTAGGCGTCCAGCGGCGGGCAGGAGCACACGAGGTTCCGGTCGCCGAAGGCCTGGTCGATGCGGCGCACCGGCGGCCAGTACTTGTCGGCCACCGACACTCCGGCCGGGAACACGGCCTCCTCGCGCGTGTACGCGTGGTCCCAGTCCCCGCCCAGGGCTCCGGCGGTGTGCGGAGCGCCCCGCAGCGGGTTGTCGTCCGCGGGCCAGGTGCCGGAGCCGACCTTGTCGATCTCCGCGCGGATGGCGATCATCGCGTCGCAGAACCGGTCCAGCTCGGCCAGGTCCTCGGACTCGGTCGGCTCGATCATCAGCGTGCCGGCCACCGGGAAGGACATCGTCGGCGCGTGGAAGCCGTAGTCGATCAGCCGCTTGGCGACGTCGTCCACGCTCACGCCGGTCGCCTTGGTCAGCGGGCGCAGGTCGATGATGCACTCGTGGGCGACCAGACCGCCCGGACCGGTGTACAGCACCGGGAAGTGCGGCTCGAGGCGCTTGGCGATGTAGTTGGCGGACAGCACGGCCACCTGGGTGGCGCGCTTGAGTCCCTCACCGCCCATCAGCCGGACGTACGACCAGGAGATCGGCAGGATGCCGGCCGAGCCCCAGGGCGCCGCCGAGATCGGTCCGACGCCCGTCTGCGGTCCGGCCGCGGGCTGGAGCGGGTGGTTGGGCAGGTACGGCGCCAGGTGCGACCGCACGGCCACCGGGCCGACGCCCGGACCGCCGCCGCCGTGCGGGATGCAGAACGTCTTGTGCAGGTTCAGGTGGGAGACGTCGCCGCCGAAGTGGCCGGGCTTGGCGAGGCCGACCAGGGCGTTGAGGTTGGCGCCGTCCACGTAGACCTGGCCGCCGGCGTCGTGCACCTGGGCGCAGATGTCGGCGACGTGCTCCTCGAACACGCCGTGCGTCGAGGGGTACGTGATCATCAGCACGGCCAGCTCGTCGCGGTGCTTCTCGATCTTGGCGCGCAGGTCCTCGACGTCGACCTCGCCGTCCTCGGCGGTCTTGACGACGACGACCTTCATGCCGGCCATGACCGCGCTCGCCGCGTTGGTGCCGTGCGCGGAGGACGGGATGAGGCAGACGGTGCGCTGGTCGTCGCCGTTGGCGCGGTGGTAGCCGCGGACGGCGAGCAGGCCGGCGAACTCGCCCTGCGAGCCCGCGTTGGGCTGCAGCGACACCTTGTCGTACCCGGTGACCTCGGCGAGCCGCTCCTCCAGCTCGCGGATGAGGGTCAGGTAGCCCTGCGCCTGCTCGGCGGGGGCGAAGGGGTGCAGCGCGCCGAACTCGGGCCAGGTGACCGGCTCCATCTCGGTGGTCGCGTTGAGCTTCATGGTGCAGGAGCCCAGCGGGATCATGCCGCGGTCGAGCGCGTAGTCGCGGTCGGCGAGACGGCGCAGGTAGCGCAGCATCGCGGTCTCGGAGCGGTGCGCGTGGAAGACCGGATGGGCCAGGAAGTCGTCGGTGCGCAGCAGCGCCTCGGGCAGCGTGTCCTCGGCGCTCGCGTCCAGCGCCTCGATGTCGCCCTCGACGCCGAACGCGTTCCACACGCCGCCGACCTGGGCGCGCGTGGTGGTCTCGTCGCAGGCGAACGACACGTGGTCGGCGTCGACGAGGCGCAGGTTGATGCCGTTCTCGCGGGCGGCGTGCACGATCTCGCCGGCCCGGCCCGGCACCCGCGCGGTGACCGTGTCGAAGTAGGCGGCGTGCACGATCTCGACGCCGCCGGCCGCGAGGCCCGCGGCGGTGACCGAGGCGTACCGGTGGGTGCGGCGCGCGATGGCCCGCAGCCCGTCCGGCCCGTGGTACACGGCGTACATGCCGGCCATGACGGCGAGCAGCACCTGGGCGGTGCAGATGTTGCTGGTCGCCTTCTCCCGGCGGATGTGCTGCTCGCGGGTCTGCAGGGCGAGGCGGTAGGCCTTGTTGCCGTCGGCGTCCACGGAGACGCCCACGAGGCGGCCGGGCAGGCTGCGCGCGAACTTCTCGTGCACGGCCATGTAGCCGGCGTGCGGCCCGCCGAAGCCCATCGGCACACCGAAGCGCTGGGTGGTGCCCACGGCGATGTCCGCGCCCAGCTCGCCGGGCGAGGTGAGCAGCGTGAGGGCGAGCAGGTCGGCGGCGACGGTGACGAGCGCGCCGCGTTCGTGCGCCTGGTCGATGACCGGCTTGATGTCGCGGACGGCACCGGAGGCGCCCGGGTACTGGATCAGGACGCCGTTGATCTCCCGCTCGGCGACCTCGGCCGGGATGCCGTCGCTCAGGTTGGCCACGACGACCTCGACGCCGGTCGGCTCGGCGCGGGTCTGGATCACGGCGATGGTCTGCGGCAGCGCGTCCGCGTCGACCAGGAACAGGCCCTTCTTGTTCTTGCCCATGCGCCGGGACAGGGCCATCGCCTCGGCGGCGGCGGTGCCCTCGTCGAGCAGCGAGGCGCCGGAGGTCGGCAGACCGGTCAGGTCGGCGACCATGGTCTGGAAGTTCAGCAGGGCCTCCAGGCGGCCCTGGGAGATCTCCGGCTGGTACGGCGTGTACGCGGTGTACCAGGCCGGGTTCTCCATGACGTTGCGCAGGATGACCGGCGGGGTGAAGGTGCCGTAGTAGCCAAGGCCGATCATGGAGTCGAGGACCTGGTTGCGGTCGGCCAGCGAACGCAGCTCGGCCAGCACCTCGGCCTCGGAGCGGGCGCCCGGCAGGTCCAGCGCGTCGGCGTTCTTGATCACATCCGGCACCGCGGCGGCCGTCAACTCGTCGAGCGAGCCGTAGCCGACCTGCGCGAGCATCTTGGCCTGGGCCTCGTGGTCGGGGCCGATGTGGCGCTGCTCGAAGGGTGCTGCCTGTTCGAGCTCGGAGAGCGGAGTGCGAGGGGCGGTCATTGCGGAGGCCTCCTGGTCTGACGACCTTCGAGGGGCACCACGGCGCGGGTGCCCGGACGGCCTCCCCCTCTGTCATCTCGACCTGAGAGCTTCACCGGGCCGCCCGAGGGCTGCCGGCTTTCACCGTCGGTGAGGGCGGAAGCCGTCGGCACCCGCCCTGCTTTCCAGAGTGACCTCGTCCGTGCGGTACGTGTGCCTGAGAGATTCCGGGGAGGATTTGCTCCTTCGGCGCCTCCGATGATGCCTGGAGGACTCTCCCGCACGGGGTCAGCAGCCGTCTGCCAGCCTACCAGCGAGGGGAACGCACGGACCTTCGAGTGGCCACTCTCCCCAATGTGCCCTTTTGTAGTACTGGTGGATGATTCGCCGGATGGTTTGCGACCGGAGTGCGACCAAGTGGAGGGCCCGTGCGTACCGACATCGATCCGCGCAGTCTGATAGGACGCAAGGCGTTCGACCGCAACGGAGCCAGGATCGGCACCGTCGACGAGGTCTACCTCGACGACGCCACCGGCGTCCCCGAGTGGGCGGCCATCCGCACCGGCCTCTTCAGCAGGGACGCCTTCGTGCCCCTGGAGCCCAGCGAACTGGTCGACGGCGCCCTGCGCGTGCCCTTCGACCGGACCCTGATCAAGGAGGCCCCCGACTTCGGCGTCGGCCGCCACCTCTCGCCGGAACAGGAACTCCAGCTCTACCACCACTACGGCCTCGACGTGGCCGCCGCTCCCCCGCTCCCGGACCACGACTTCGGCAAGCTGGCGGGCACGGGCAACGAGGAGAACTGAGGCCCCGCCTCCCGGTGAACGGCTCACGGGGCCGCCCTCGCACCCCTCTGCTCGGCGGCCTCGGCGGCCGGAGGGTGTGCGGCTCCCTCTCCGGCGGAGGCCGTCACCCCGCCCTCCCCGGGGTCTCGCGGCGCGGACACCACCAGCGGCAGCGGCTCGGCCGGCGCCAGCCGCGGATCGTCGACGGAGAAGGTCCGTACCCGGCCGGGCCCGGAGTACGGCGTCTCGAAGCGCACCGTGACCCGTCCCAGGCCGCTGCCCTGCACCCATCCGTGCCCGAGCTCCGTGTGCCGTACGTCGTGCCCCGAGGGCCATCGGCGCTCGGCCGGCGCCTGCCGGTGCTCCTCGGCGGGCCCGTCGTCCGGCTCCTCCGGGAGCTCCTCGGCCCGCTCCCCCGCCGCCTGCGCGAACAGGTCCTCCTGCGTGTAGTCGGCGAGCCCGCTGACGCCGACCCCCAGCAGCCGCACACCGCCCGTGGTGTCCACCGAGTCCAGCAGCCGGGCCGCCGCCTCCCGCACCACCGCCGGGTCGTCCGTGGGCCCGCGCAGGGTCTCCGAGCGCGTCAGCGTGGAGAAGTCGTACCGCCGCACCTTGAGCACGATGGTCCGGCCGGACAGCCCGGCCGTGCGCAGCCGCCGCACGCACCGGTCGGCGAGCCGTGCCACCTCCACACCGACCCGCAGGCGGTCGTGGATGTCCACGTCGTACGTGTCCTCGACCGACACCGACTTGGTCTCCCGCTCGGACACCACGGGACGGTCGTCACGCGCCAGCGCCATCGCGTACAGGGCGTGCCCGTGGGCCTTGCCGAGCAGCCGCACCAGCTCGTCCTCGCCCGCCTCGGCGAGCTCCTCGACCGTCGTGATCCCGGCCCTCCGCAGATGGTCACCCGTCGCCGGTCCCACCCCGGGGAGGATCCGGACGGACTTCGGGCCGAGCATGGCCCGCTCGGTCCCGGGATCGATGAGCACCAGCCCGTCCGGCTTGGCCTCCTCCGAGGCGATCTTGGCGAGCATCTTGGAGGCGGCCAGACCGACGGAACCGGTGAGGCCGGTGACGGCCCGGATGTCCGCGCGCAGCTTCGCCCCGGCCAGTCGCGCCGACGCCGCGTCCCAGGCCGCGCCACCGGCCTCCAGGTCCACGAACGCCTCGTCCAGGCTCAGCGGCTCGACCAACGGCGACAGGGCCCGCAGCAGCCGCATCACCTGCCCGCTGATCGACCGGTACAGCTCGAAGCGCGGGACGAGATAGGCGGCGTGGGGAGCGAGCCGCCGGGCCTGGCCCATGGGCATCGCCGAGCGGACGCCGAAGACCCGCGCCTCGTAGGAGGCCGTGGCGACCACTCCCCGCGGCCCGAGCCCGCCGACGACGACGGCCTTCCCGCGCAGGCTCGGCTTGGATGCCTGCTCCACCGAGGCGAAGAAGGCGTCCATGTCGAGATGCAGGATCGTGGGCGCGGTTCTCACGTCTTTGATGCTGCCCTACGCCACTGACAACGCCCCGCCCGCCGCGGTGTTCAGACCGCCCGGTTGCGGCGCCGCGCCAGTTCGTCCGCGGGGTTGGGCCCGACCAGGGTCTCCCCCGTGTCGATCCGCTCCCCGTGCAACTGGGACAACGCGCTCTCCACGTCCCGCCACACCACGCCGACGGCGATCCCGAAGATGCCCTGACCGCCCTGGAGCAGGGCGTGCACCTCGTCGGGCGAGGTGCATTCGTGGACCGTGGCGCCGTCGCTCATCAGCGTCATGCGCTCCAGGTCACGAAAGCCCCGTTCCCTGAGGTGCTGGACGGCGGTGCGGATGTTCTGCAGCGACACCCCGGTGTCGAGGAACCGCTTGACGATCTTCAGCACGACGACGTCGCGGAAGCTGTAGAGGCGCTGGGTGCCGGACCCGTGGGCGGGCCGCACGCTGGGCTCGACGAGGCCCGTACGGGCCCAGTAGTCGAGCTGCCGGTAGGTGATGCCTGCGGCGGCGCAGGCCGTCGGCCCGCGGTAGCCGATCTGCTCGGACGCCATGGACGTCGCCCCTCCGCTGCTCGGCACGGCCGCCGGCCGCTGCGGAGCGTGATCGGCCGCGCTGCCGTGCTGGGGATACCCCCCGCTCGAGCGGAGCCGAGGGCTCGGGGAAGAGTACGAGCCACCCACCCCGAGGCCGCGCCCGGGGCCACCCCCAGCCGTACCGTCGCCGCTCATTCTCACGCCGACCTCCGTCCTTGACCTGCCTCCTCGACGGTAGGCAGTCACCAAGGGTGCGTCAACGATCGCCACACTCGGCACGCCGGGTGATAATCACCCTAAGAGTGGTTTCGCGTACCCCGTCACGGGGAAAAGGTAGCCGAATGTGTCCGGAAGGGGCCGTACGACGCTGTCGTGCCGTCGCCGGCCCGTGTGCGTGACTACTGGTTGCTGGTGCCGAAGTCCTCCGGCGAGATCTGGTCGAGGAACTCGCGGAACTTCTCCACCTCGTCCTCCTGCTCGTCCGGGATGGCGATGCCGGCGTCGTCGAGCACCGTGTCGCTGCCGTAGATCGGCGTCCCGGTGCGCAGCGCGAGCGCTATGGCGTCGGACGGCCGGGCGCTCACCTCGACGCCGCTGGCGAAGACCAGCTCGGCGTAGAAGACCCCCTCACGCAGGTCCGTGATGCGTACTTCCGTGAGCTCCTGGCCGACGGCCTCCAGCACGTCCTTGAACAGGTCGTGGGTCAGCGGCCGCGCGGGGGCCATGCCCTGCTGGGCGAAGGCGATCGCCGTCGCCTCCCCCGGCCCGATCCAGATGGGGAGGTAGCGGTCGCCTCCCACTTCGCGCAGCAGCACGATCGGTTGGTTGGAGGGCATCTCGACCCGGACACCTACGACATCGAGCTCGTTCACACAGCAACCCTAGGCCGTGCCCGGGACGTTTGGGTAGTCGGGCCAGGAACAGGTGGGCGATCCGGGTGCCCGGCGACGCTCCGTTTCAGGGCAGCCGCACCCCGAGAGCCGTCTGCACCAGTGCCGCGTGCAGCTTCACCGCCAGCCCGGCCAGCTCCTTGGTACGGGCCTCGGCATGCGCCCTGGTCTGCGGGTTGCGGTGCCGCCTGAGCGGAGCCACCACCTGGTCCACCAGCCCGGCCTCCCGGTCGGCGGCGGCCTTCATCAGCCGCAGGTGCCGTGGCTCGATCCCGAACCGGCCCAGCTGGACCACGAGCGAGGCCACGGTGACCGCCTCGGCGTCGTACGCCCCGTCGGCCAGTGGAGCGACGAGCCCGTACGACTCCCACTCCGCCAGCTCCTGCTCCCCGATACCGGCGGCGGCGAGCAGCTCGTCCCGTCCGATCCGGGCCGCCGTGGGTCCCTCGTCGGGCTCCGGCACGGCTTCCCCGTCCCGCTGCCGGCCCAGGGCCGGCAGCCGCACCGCCTCACCGCGCTCCATGGCGTCCAGATGCTCGCGGATCACCTTGAGCGGCAGGTAGTGGTCCCTCTGCATGCGCAGGACATGGCCGAGGCGCTCGACGTCGTTCGCACTGAACTTGCGGTACCCCGCAGGGGTACGCTGCGGCTCGACCAGCCCCTCCGACTCCAGGAAGCGGATCTTGGAGATGGTGATGTCGGGGAACTCGTCGCGCAGCGTGTTCAGCACCGAGCCGATACTCATCAGCCCGCTGTCCGGGGCGGCGGCGCCGGGCACGGCACCGCCGCTCGGTGTTCGAAGCATGGACCTTCCCTGGGTCTCCCCCGGAACAAGTCCGGGTTCGGTCAGTAGCCCCGCTGGCTCGCGTAGAAGACCAGCCGGTACTTGCCGATCTGCACCTCGTCGCCGTTCGACAGCGCGACCTGGTCGATCCGCTCGCGGTTGACGTACGTGCCGTTCAGGCTGCCGACGTCGGCGACCGTGAACGAGCCGTCCGGACCGCGGCGGAACTCCACGTGCCGGCGCGAGACCGTCACGTCGTCCAGGAAGATGTCGCTCTGCGGATGGCGCCCGGCCGTGGTCAGCTCGCCGTCCAGCAGGAAGCGGCTGCCGGAGTTCGGGCCACGGCGCACGACCAGGAGCGCCGAGCCCAGGGGCAGCGCGTCCACGGCAGCCTGCGCCTCGGGAGAGAGCGCCGGCACCGCCGTCTGACCGGTCATTTCGGCGTCGTACGCCTCCAGGCCGGAGATGGAGATCGTCGAGGTCGTCTCGGACGCACGCTCCGGAACCGCCCCGGGGCGCAGCGGGGCGCCGCAGTTGGAGCAGAAGCGGCTGTTCTCCGCGTTGCGGTTACCGCACCTCGTGCAGACCAGGGCCGACATGGACGGATCCTCCTGCCGCGGCTGCCCCGCCGGGGCATTCGACGCGTACGGGCCGGGGGAAAACCCTCCACCCGCACCTGAGGTTGACGGTTGTCCGAAACCTATGTCGCCGGACTGCGCAGGGTCAACAGACGGCGCGCCCTGACCACCGGAAATGCCACCGCCCGGACCAGCCACCTGGTCCCGGAACATCGGGCGCGGACCCTCTGCGTCAGGCTGTGCGCGATGGCGGGCGGTCGCGTTGTCGCTGCCCTCTCGCGCGCTCTTGCCGAACAATTTCGCAAACAACTTCACGGGCGATTCCCCTTGACCGAAACAGACCCGCCCGTGGGGCAGGACGAACCCTGACTGAACGTACTGGCCGACCCGGACACCTTCACAACGTCCGTTTCCACCAGACAGTTTCCACCACGCACCACCCAAACGGTGCGCCGACCCCCCGCAACCTCATGCCCTCGCCGCATACCCCCCATGCACCGCCGGTTCACCGCGAGGACGACCGAGCGTAGTCAGGCCGCTTCGTCGCTCGCAAGGCGTCCACGACGATCTTGCTCGACCGCTCAACAGTAACGGTGGCCTGTTCCTTCTCCAGAGTCTGCACCACGCCTCCAGGGATGTTGAGCGCCGGTTCCAGGTCCTGCGGCTTGCCGATGACCTGGAAACGATAGGGCGCGTTGATCTTGTTCCCGTCGACGCTCACGCTCTCGTCGGCATCGGCGAGGTAGGTGCCCGCGACGATCCGGACCCCGTTCACCTGGATCGCCTCCGCTCCCGCCGCGCGCAGTTCCTGGACCGCGTCGAGCAGCATGTCCGCCTCGACCGCTCCCTTCGTGTCCTCGATGGTCACCGTGATGCCGGGCCCCTGCGCGGCCACCGTGCCCGCCAGGATGCCGAGTTGCCGCTCCTTCTCCAGCGTCTGCTTGCGGGCCTCCTCGGCCTGGTCCGAGCTGTTCTCCAGCTCGTCGCGCTGCTTCTCGAGGCCCTGCTTCTCGTCTTCAAGACGCTGAGTCCGGTCGTCCAGTTCATCGAGGATGCGTACGAGATCCTCCTGCCGGGCGCCGCGCAGCGCACTGTCGCTGTCGCTGTTCGACGCGACCTGGACCGCGAGGCCGAATCCCAGGCCGAACAACAGCAGCGCGACGATCAGTTGGGCCCGGGTGACGCGTGGTGGCCACAGCCCCTTCACCAGCCGCTGCCGGCCGGTGAGCCCGGGCCGCGGCCGCGTCCCGTCCTCCTGCGGGGCGCCTCCGGCGGGCGGGCCGGCGGCCGGCACCTCCTCGGGCAGTTCCCTGCGCAGCCTGTGCGCGGGCTGTTCGTCGTGATCGCTCATCGGCCTCACGCCCGGAACACGTGCCGACGGATCGCCGCGGCGTTGGAGAAGATGCGGATGCCGAGGACGACCACGACACCGGTGGACAGCTGGGCACCCACACCCAGCTTGTCGCCCAGGAACACGATCAGCGCGGCCACGACCACGTTCGACAGGAACGACACCACGAAGACCTTGTCGTCGAAGATGCCGTCGAGCATGGCCCGCAGACCGCCGAAGACGGCGTCGAGCGCCGCCACGACGGCGATCGGCAGATAAGGCTCGACGGCCGCCGGCACCTCGGGCCGGACCAAGAGGCCGGCCACGACTCCCACGACGAGGCCCAGTACGGCGATCACGATGTGCCCTTCTCGGATATCGGTTGTGCTGTACGTACGATCACGCTCGGTGCGGCCGGAAGCCGGAGCCCGTCCTCCGTGGAGAGGGCCGTCCGGATGCCGTAGCTCTCCTGGAGGGCATGCAGGTAAAGCCCGTCCGCGCTGTCCTGGAACCTGCTGCTGAGCTGCTTGCCGTCCCCCACCGCGAGCACCGTGTACGGCGGCACGAGCGGTCTGTTGTCGACCAGTATCGCGTCCCCCGCGGCACGGATGGCCGACAGCGCGGTCAGCCGCTGTCCGTTGATGGAGATGGCCTCGGCCCCCGACTCCCACAGCCCGTTGACCACGCGCTGCATGTCCCGGTCGCGCACCCGGCCGGTGTCGGAGAATCCGGAGGTGCCGCGCGGCCGACCGTCGACGCCTGCGCCGACCTCCTTGGCGTCGTCCACCACGAGCTTCACGCCGGGACCGTGCACTTCGACCGCGCCGGCCAGGACGCCCACCAGGTCGGTCCGCTCGCCGTCGCCGCTCTTCGCCAGCACCTCGCGCTGCCGCGCGCTCACCTCGTCGCGCAGCTCGTCGACGTTCTTCTCGAGCTCGTCGGCCGCAGAGGTCTCCTCCTCGATGCGGTCGATCAGCTCCTCCCGCTCCTTGGCGACGACGGGGGCCGCGACGCGTGCCTGCGCCGCTCCGACCGTGACCACCAGGGCGGCGAGCACGAGCCCTGCCGCCAGGGCGAGCTTGGCGCGGAGTGTGCGGGGCATGCCGCCGGCGCCCTCGGCCTTCTTCCGCGCGGCGGCTTCGGCGTATCCGTCGTCGAGACTGTGGTCCATCACGTTGGTGAGCAACGACATGGACGCGTCCGGGCGTGCGGGCCGCGTGGCTGTGCTCCGAACGGGGGGTTGCTGCGGCATGCCGCACATCGTCGCACGCCACGGCCACTACCTCCGAATGGCCCCACCGGCGTGCCGGACAGGCCCCTTTGGGGACACTTGTCCGGCACGCACGCGTGCGGAGTGTTCTACCGGCCCGCGCTGTCCACCACCGCGGACCACTCGTCGAGCAGCGCCTGCGCCGAGGCGTCGTCGGGGCCCTCGGCCCACAGGTGGGTGACGGCTTCGGCCGGGTCCGGCAGCACCATCACCCAGCGTCCGTCGGTCTCCACCACGCGGACGCCGTCGGTGGTGTCCACGAAGCGGTCTCCGGCCGCCTCGACGACCCGCCGCATCACCAGCCCCTTGACGGCCCAGGGGGTGGCCAGGTCGCGCTTGAGGACGTGCGCCCGCGGAATCCGCGCGTCGATCTGGCTGAGCGTGAGCTGCGTCCGCGCCACCAGACCGATGAGCCGCACGAACGCCGCCGTGCCGTCGTAGACACTGCTGAATTCCGGGACGATGAAGCCGCCCTTGCCGTCACCGCCGAAGATCGTGCCTTCCTCACCACCGACCCGCGTGAGGTCGTCCGGCGAGGTCGTCGTCCACTCGACCTGGGTTCCGTGGTACGCCGCCACCTGCTCGGCGATCCTGGTGGTCGTCACCGGCAGCGCGACCCTGCCGCTGCGCCGTTCGGCGGCGATGAGGTCGAGCATGACCAGCAGGGCCCGGTCGTCCTCGATGATGCGGCCCTTCTCGTCGACGAGCGAGAGCCGCTCACCGACCGGGTCGAACCGCACGCCGAACGCGGCCCGCGACGACGCCACGATCTCCCCGAGGCGCACCAGCCCCGACCGCCGCATGTCCTCCGACTCGGTCGGCCTGGACTCGTCGAGTCCGGGGTTGATGGTCAGCGAGTCGACGCCGAGCTTGCCGAGCAGGCTCGGCAGGACCAGCCCGGCGCTGCCGTTGGAGGCGTCCACGACCACCTTGAGTCCGGACTCGGCGATCCCGGTGGTGTCGACGTTCCGCAGCAGCGACCCGGTGTACGAGTCGAAGACGCTGGACGGGAAGTGCAGGTCCCCGATCTCGCCGGGGAACGCCCGCCGGTACTCCTGCCGCGCGAACACCCGGTCCAGCTTCCGCTGGCTGCCCTGCGAGAGGTCGGCGCCCTGCCCGTCGAAGAACATGATGTCCACGGAGTCCGGCACCCCGGGCGTGGTGCGGATCATGATCCCGCCGGCACTGCCGCGAGCGGTCTGCTGCCGCGCCACCGGCAGCGGTACGTTCTCCAGGTCGCGTACGTCGATGGCGCTGGCCTGCAACGCGGAGATCACCGCCCGCTTCAGCGCACGCGCGCCGCGGGAGTGGTCACGGGCCGTGGTGACGGTGGAGCCCTTCTTCAGCGTGGTCGCATAGGCGCCGGCCAGCCGCACGGCCAGCTCCGGCGTGATCTCCACGTTGAGGATGCCGGACACCCCGCGGGCGCCGAAGAGATGGGCCTGCCCCCGCGACTCCCAGATGACCGAGGTGTTGACGAAGGCACCGGCCTCGACCGTCTTGAACGGGTACACCCGCACGTTGCCCTGGACGATCGATTCTTCACCGACCAGGCACTCGTCGCCGATGACGGCGCCGTCCTCGATCCGCGCGGCGCGCATGATGTCGGTGTTCTTGCCGACCACGCAGCCCCGCAGGTTGCTGTGCGGCCCGACGTACACGTTGTCGTGGACGACGGCCTTGTGCAGGAAGGCGCCGCTCTTGACGACGACGTTGGACCCCACGACCGTGTGCTCGCGGATCTCGGCGCCGGCTTCGACCTTGGCGTAGTCGCCGATGTAGAGGGGGCCGCGCAGCACGGCGTCGGGGTGCACCTCCGCGCCCTCCGCCACCCATACACCGGGAGAGATCTCGAAGCCGTCGATGTCGACGTCGACCTTGCCCTCGAGGACGTCGGCCTGGGCCTTGACGTAGCTCTCGTGGGTGCCGACGTCCTCCCAGTAGCCCTCGGCGACGTAGCCGTAGACGGGCTTGCCTTCCTTCATCAGCTGCGGGAAGACGTCGCCCGACCAGTCGACGGGCACATCGGGGTCGACGTAGTCGAAGACCTCGGGCTCCATGACGTAGATACCGGTGTTCACGGTGTCCGAGAAGACCTGGCCCCAGGTCGGCTTCTCGAGGAAGCGCTCGACCTTGCCCTCTTCGTCGACGATGGTGATGCCGAATTCCAACGGGTTGGGCACGCGTGTCAGACACACGGTGACGAGCGCGCCCTTTTCCTTGTGGAAGTTGATCAGGTCGGTGAGGTCGAAGTCGGTCAGGGCATCACCGGAAATAACGAGGAAGGCATCGTCCTTCAACGCCTCCTCGGCGTTCTTGACGCTTCCGGCGGTACCGAGTGGCTTCTCCTCATTGGCATAGGTGAGCTCCATTCCGAGCTCTTCACCGTCACCGAAGTAGTTCTTGACCAGAGAGGCCAGGAACTGCACGGTGACGACGGTCTCGTTGAGCCCATGCCTTTTGAGCAGCCTCAGAACGTGCTCCATGATCGGCCGGTTGGCCACCGGCAGGAGCGGCTTGGGCATGCTCGAGGTCATCGGGCGAAGGCGTGTGCCTTCCCCTCCGGCCATCACGACGGCCTTCATGTCGGAAGCGTCCTCCTCCAAGAGATGACGGTTTAGCCGACTTCCCCCGTCCAGGATCGCGCACTTTTGCAGCACGGGCCATCCGGCCAGGGCGGCCGCGCAAGGGACGAGTTCAATCGGCCGTGGTGTCCGCACGGACCAAGCGGCGGACCTGAACCACGTAGAGAACACCTGCCCACCAATAGAGGGTTGTACCCCATCCGGCGAACGCCCATCCGAAAACAGCGGCGAGTGACGCGATCCACCCGCTGCCGTCACTGAGCAGAAGCAGGGGGAAGGCGTACATGAGGTTGAACGTGGCGGCCTTCCCGAGGAAGTTCACCTGCGGCGGCGGATAGCCGTGGCGGCGGAGGATGCCCACCATCACCAGCAGGACCGCTTCGCGCGCAAGCAGTACAAGGGTCAACCAGAGCGGAAGGATCTCCCGCCAGGTGAGTCCCACCAGGGTCGACAGGATGTAGAGCCGGTCGGCCGCGGGGTCCAGGAGCCGGCCGAGGCTGCTGATCTGGTTCCAACGCCGTGCGAGCTTTCCGTCCAGGTAGTCACTGACTCCGCTCAGAGCCAGCACCAACAGCGCCCAGCCGTCGCTCTCCGGGCCGCCGAACTCGGGCCGGAGGATCAGCCACAGGAAGAGAGGCACGCCGGCGAGACGCGCCATGCTGAGGATGTTCGGGATGGTGAGGACCCGGTCGGTCTGCACGCGGGTCTCCTGGACCTCCACGCGGGGGCCTCCTGGAAGAAACGAACCAATGATGCTCCCCGACCTTACCCCAACGCAAAAAAGCTCTGGCTCTTGGGCTGTTCGCCCAAGAGCCAGAGCTCTAAAAGGAGTTCGGCGGCGTCCTACTCTCCCACAGGGTCCCCCCTGCAGTACCATCGGCGCTGTAAGGCTTAGCTTCCGGGTTCGGAATGTAACCGGGCGTTTCCCCTACGCTATGACCACCGAAACACTATGAAACTGTCAACCGCACCATGTGTGGCACATGGGGTTGTTCGTGGTTTCAGAACCAACACAGTGGACGCGAGCAACTGAGGACAAGCCCTCGGCCTATTAGTACCGGTCACCTCCACACCTTGCGGTGCTTCCAGATCCGGCCTATCAAC